>JACYLN010000126.1 GCA_015272515.1 Leptolyngbyaceae cyanobacterium C42_A2020_001
TACTGCCCATAGTACAAATTCCAGGATACATTCGTATAGTCGTGGCAGCCTCTAGAATGCATTGCTGCCCTTTGCTATTAGGTAAGCATTCTTGAAACTCTGGCATCCCCCTAAATCGGGATATGCGAAGCGCTCAATGCTTTTTTACAAGTTGTTCTTAGCAAAGTACTGAGCTTTAATGTGAAGATTTGGTCAAGTATACCAGTCACGGTACACTTAAGAAAATTTACGTAGTTATGATGAACTTGCTTCTGAAAGTCTTTAGTAAGACATAAAGTTTTAATAAGCTCACCCATTCGCATGGAGTCTTATGGCTAGCCGATCCCTCCTTGCTCTTGCATCATCTCTTTTAAGCGCTGGAATTGTAGTACTGTCCCTTCCTGCCAGCGCAGAAACGCTTTTGACAAAAGCAACCGTTCAACGACTCCGAAACAAAGTCGAGCTTCACCTCAAGCAAAAGCAGTTACCACGGCAAGCTCAGAAAGCTGACACTATGACACCGGGTGATGCTCTCAGAACCTTCCAGAAAGCAATGGCAGAATTGCGCTTCAACGACAATTCTTTAGCCCGTATTGGGGAGCAAGCCGTTTTCTACTTTGAGTCAAACACCCGTAATTTTCAACTTGACAGTGGTACCGTTCTCCTACTGATTCAGCCTGGTCAGGGTAAAACGCGCATTCGCACTCCTAACGCTGCGGCTGGAATTCGAGGCTCTGCCCTATTCGTTCGCTACTTGCCTGATACCCAGGTAACGATGGTTGGAGCGTTAACCAACAGTGACATTGAAATTAGCAACAAGGATGGCACCACGGTGACGCTAAAAGCCGGACAGATCGGCTACGTCTACCAAGACCGGATTGGTGTGTACAACTTTGATCAACGACAATTTCAAGAAACCAGTCCTTTTTTCAAAGAAATTGATTGGAACGAAGCTCCTGTCGCAGTAAAAGAAGAGATTGAGGCAGCGCTCAGTGGGCAGCAAACGTTTACAGGCAAGTATGATGACACTCCAGTGTGGACAAAGCTGGCTGAAAATCGTTCGGTGCCTCCTCAGCAAAATTTTGCAACAGCTGACCGAGTTGAAGCAACCCAGTTTCCTGCTGGACGCGCACCAACAGTCGTCACCATTCCCTCTACCCCAGGTCAACCACAGCAGCCACAGCAGATAGGCTCTCAACCAGAGCCTCCACGGGAAGTACGACCAGAACCACAACCAATTACTAGACCAGAGCCAACTGTTCCAACCACGCCTTCTGCCAGACCAGAGCCAATCACTACTCCCTCAACTCCAGTGGCTCCTCCGGTGGCAAGTACCACTCCCAGAACGAATCAGCCTGCGGTTCCATCTCAACCGATTCAATCAACACCTCCAACCAGCCAAACCCCTTCGGCGGTCAGTCCACCTACTCGTCCAGTTCCATCGGCTCCATCTCCAGCAACTCCCACTTCTGTGAGCACTGCACCGACAGTGACTCCACCTACGACAACGCCTGTGAATAATATGCCGACGGTGACTCCGCCGACAACAACTCCACCTGTGAGTACGACTCCGCCCACAACGACCACACCTGTAAGTGCGACTCCGGCAACTCCCCCAGTCACCTCTACCCCTGCCACTCCAACTACTCCCACGAGAACTGAGCCTGTGGTCACACCAACTCCAGCTTCGATTACTCCTCCTGTGCAGTCGCCACCCACCGTTACTCCATCAGTAACTCCGGTGGTTAATAGTTCTCCTGTAACAGCATCTCCCCAAACTACGCCAGCAGCTACTACTCCGGTAGCAACCTCTGCGGCAACTCAAACTCCTGCTGCTGTGTCTACGACTCCAGCCACCAGTCCTCTGGATTTGCCGTCTGTTCAGCCTGCTGTCAGCACTACTACCACTACTCCGTCCACAACGACCACGACTTCAACTAGGGCAACTCCTTAACACGAAACTCCCCAAGAAAGCGATCGCCTTTATCTACATTAATCGCCGTTTCTTGGGGGGTTATTGTTTTGTGAGGAGCGATGACTAGAGCAACCTCAACTAAGCAGCATCTTCGAGGGCAGAGGTTTTGATCGAAAGCTGTTTACTCTGTTCACCCCGTTGAACTTGCACCTTTAGCATTTGTCCTACCTGGCTGTTCTCAACTGTGCGTTGAAGTTGTTCGGCGGTAGAAACTGCTTGTCCATCAATTTCGGTAATCACGTCGCCACGACGTAAGCCAGCTCGTTCGGCAGGCGTATTTTGCAGCACGCGAACCACAACCACACCATTCACTTCAGGGACAATGAAAGGTGAATTCGGATCGGTGTTGTTTTGTCTTGCCAATTCAGGAGTTAGTGTTGTCATTTGCACACCTAAATAAGGATGGGCAATTTTTTCGCCACGTGCCAGTCGGGTTTCAATTTCTTTGGCTTTGTTGACCGGAATCGCAAATCCGATTCCCATTGCATCGGCACGAATTGCAGTGTTAATGCCAATGACTTCACCTTGAGCGTTCAGCAATGGACCGCCAGAGTTTCCTGGGTTGATTGCAGCATCAGTTTGAATGAATTCTAAGCGTTTGTTTGGAATGCCAACTTGAGCACTGGAGCGTTTGAGGGTGCTGACGATTCCCAGGGTAACAGTGTTGTCTAAACCGAGGGGATTGCCAACTGCGATCGCCCAATCTCCCACCTGAACCGCATCAGAGTCACCCAAAGTTGCAACTGGCAGATCTTTGCCATTCACTTTAACGACTGCCAAATCAGTGACTTCATCAACACCCCGAACTTTGCCATCAAACACTCGTCCATCTTTAAGAGTGACGGTTACCCGGTCTGCCTTGTCAACAACATGGGCATTGGTTAGAATGATGCCGCTTTGATCCACAATGAAGCCAGAACCTTGTCCGCGTAAGCGTTCCTGCCGGGGTGCTTGAGAAAAAATATCATCTCCAAAAAATTGTCGGAAAAATGGATCTTCCAGAAATGGATCGGTATTGCTACGACGAGTGATCGTGCGTTCCGTATCAATCCGCACAACAGCAGGACCTACCTTTGTAACGGCGGTTGCAACAAAACTTTTAGGGTTTGCCGTTTCAGCAAGCGGTAGCGCAGAGCTAACAGCCGCTAAATTTACTGAAGATGCCCCTGTATCTGCCCAGGCTGAGGATTCTGGGATTCCTTCAAGGGCAAAGAACAGAGACATTAGAAGGGCGATCGCCGAAAAAACAAATCGGCGTAGCAAACGGGAAGGGTTCACAAATCGCATAGCATCACCTACGAAACTGACTTAGACCTGCAACTGTCCGGCTGGGTACGGTTTTATCACCATCAAATCTTTTTCTTATTTTGACAGGCTAGTAGGGTCTAAAACTACGGAAGTCCGCTTCCATTTAGTAGGGGTTACCGTCCTTGCGAAAGATGACGGACTACCAGAAGCTTTGGGTTAAGATTTTAGAATGGTCTACAGCAATGAATGAATGGCAACCTCTGAACTTCCTGGTAAGCATGAGTCTGACTTACTGGATGGAAATCTGGAACACTCTCATCAGCAAGGTTCCCATAGCCATCCCCATGTCCATAGCGAAGCATCACTGCGGCAGATTGTGAACCGCCTATCTCGTATTGAAGGGCATATTCGGGGGATTAAATCGATGGTTCAAGAGAGCCGTCCCTGCCCTGATGTGTTGATTCAAGTGGCAGCGGTTCGTGGCGCACTGGATCGAGTGGCACGAATCATTTTGGATGAGCATTTAACCCAGTGCATTGCCCGTGCAGCGAATGCAGGTGATATTCAAACCGAAATTGAGGAATTGAAATCTGCCCTCGATCGCTTTTTGCTGTAGATAAAGCAACTAAAAATGAAAAGTTAAAGGTTCAAAATGGCTGCAATCAGGCTTTGCAACTTTTAATTCTACATTTTGAATGATTCATTACCCTTAGTAGCTTGCTCTGCCTTAAACGCTGCTAGCCAAAATTGCCACTAAATTTTTGCGAAAAGTTCGACAAGTGGCTGTTCAACCGCATCTTCTCTCGCCACAATCTCTACCACTTTGTTGCGGGCGGCAGGCGTGAACAGCGCTGCAACGCACGTTTTGGCAACTTCCAGGCGAGGAATGCTACCTTCAAACAGGGTATCGGCTGAAGACATCACAACATGAACGGGTGGTTCTGGTGCATCCACGCTTTTCAGCCCGCCGGGACGCACGATGGTGTAAGTCAAGCCACTGTTTTGCAGATATTCTTCTGCTTGCTTCTTCCACACCAAAATCAAAAAGAAGAGATTCAAGGGATGAAAAAACTGGGACACGCAGAGAGACGATACCAACACAAAGTGCTCAATTCCTTTCGCTTTCGCCGCGTCTGTCAAATTTTTCGTGCCTTCATAGTCCACCCGATAGGGAGCGGTGGGATCAAAACCTGGTTTGGCTCCAGTAGCGCATAGAATAACGGTTGAATCAGCGATCGCAGCTTCTAACCCGTCACGATGTAACACATCTCCCAGAACCAGTTCTGCCTGGGGTGGCAGGATGGAACGAGCCGTTTCCAGGTTGCGAACCAGTGCCCGAACCGGAATCTGGCGATTGACGAGTTCTTGAACAATGCGTTGCCCCGTCTCTCCCGTTGCCCCTGCCACAAATGCTTTCATTGCAAATCCTCACGATCTCATTACAGAGCAAGCTTGGTTAAGCCTGTGTTCTTCAAGGATAGTATGTTACTAATTATTACAGCGATTCGCGATCGCCTGCACTTGGTTCTGCTGAGGATATTTTTTCGCAGACAACGTGATCAACAGTGCTCCCTGGATTGATGTTTGATTGTTGAACCCTGCGTAATCTTTATAGACTGAGGTGAAGTTGAATCAGAATCTACTGCAACGGTAGAAATGATTCCTCAAAGGGAATCTTAGGCTTAGAGACTCAATATCGAAACGGGAAAGACCAAAATTCATGCAGTCCTACCATTCCACTGAGCACCCATCCACTAATGTTTCCAACCGTCTGCTACACACCTCGTCGATGGTGTCAGGTGGTGATTATTCAACAACTGAGGAATCTGCTCAGACTGTGAGTGAGCCAACCCGATTTGACAGTCAGTTTATTGACTGTATGGAGATGTACGCCGATCTGGCGACCGTTTCCCGCTATTTTGATGTCCACCAGGAGTGGTTTCGGCGCTGTGCTCACCCCATGCAGGCTGAACTCATCGATCGCAACAGCTACGCCTTAATTATTGGGCGTTATGGATCGTTTGGGTATGAGGTGGAACCCAAGATTGGCTTGAATCTACTGCCCCAAGACCACGGTGTTTACCGGATTGAAACGGTTCCGGTTCCGGGAAATGTGCCAGCGGGCTATGACGTGGATTTTCGAGCTGCAATGGAATTGGTGGAAATTCCGATCAGCGAACGGCAGGGCATTGCAGCCTGGGCAGCGCCCCTACCCGATAAAATTACTCGTGTTCAATGGCAGCTTGATTTAACCGTATTCATTCAATTTCCTCGCTTTATTCAGGCTCTACCCAAGTCGCTGATTCAGAGTACGGGCGATCGCGTGTTGCAACAGGTGGTACGGCAGGTCTCTGGACGCTTGACTCGCAAAGTGCTGGAAGATTTTCATCAAACCCACGGACTGCCCATACCCAAAAGAGCAAAACCCCGAATCTTTCGCAAACACGAGCACGAATTAGACCTGCAACCACCCAGCGAACCAAACGAGTAGTGTTTTCTGCTTTGTACCGCCGAAATGATACACCGTTCCACGGTCGCATCTGATGCAGAAGCGAGTACAATGGCACTATTTGCTGCGGGGTTTCTTCGCGACCTATGGGGATGAATCTCTGGCTGTCTAAAGGGTTGCTCCTGTCTGCGATTCTCGCATTAGGGGTGAACTCTTACCTGTCTGATCGGGAGAAAATTGGACGATCTGCCACAGTCAGTGAATTTAAAAACAGAGAACCGATCGCTGTTGTAGAACCGCCAGCTTTACCACCTGAAGCTACCACTCCCCAGGCTGAGCCAGAGTTTGCTGATTCGCTGCCAACTGAAGATAACTCTTACCCTGATGAATCAGTAGTTCCAGGCGATCGCAATGAGAACAACCCGGTTCAAGACTGGACGAACAATGAGCAACCCGTTGCCAGTAAACCTCTGCCAGTGCAGCCAAAAGCCAGTTCAGGAAGTGCCTCTAGTGTGTGCGATGCAATAAAACCTGCCGTTGTGACAGTCCGTGCTGGGCGAGAAATTGGTTCTGGCAGCATTGTGAGCACCAATGGCATCGTGATCACTAACCATCATGTGGTCAAGCGCTTAGGCGATCGCCCCCTTTCCGTTCAAACTCAAGATGGTTCCCAATATTCAGGGCAAGTGGTAGCCAGCGATCGGCGCAACGATTTAGCTCTAATTCAGCTAGAAAGCCGGACTGCATTGCCAACTGTGCGGTTGGCGGCATCTTCTACCCCGGTTATTGGTGAAGCGGTGTGTGCAGTTGGTAGCCCGTTTGGGCAGGCGGGCACGGTCACGCAGGGAAGCTTGGTGAGAATTTTGCCTAATGGCGATTTGCAGTCAAACGTGGAGTTACAGCCAGGCAATTCTGGCGGACCGTTGATCAATGCTCAAGGTGAGATGATTGGCGTGAATAAAGGCGTTGCCCCCCGTGATCGCCGGGGCAGACGTAGCAGCAGTTATTCCATGTTGCCAACGTCAGAGCGTATTAGTTTTGCCACCAGTTCTGCGATCGCCAACGAATTTATTCAGCAGAATCAACCCTCTGCCTCTGGCACAAATCGCAACCCATATTAAGTGACGGTAGCTAAGTCAGTTGTTAACAACAAAAACGGAGAGGGATTAGCAACTATCTCTCTCCGTATGTTGTTTCGTTGAAACTGAGATCCTTACTGGTTGAAATTAATCAACGTAGTCAGAGGCGTACCAGTACCCAGTGGGATGTTGTTCCCAGCGATAGCCGTCTTCGTACTCAACTCTGCCGGTTCCAGCCAAGTAGGTACCATCCGAAACGGCTGTTCGGACACCGTAATCCAGCCCTGGACCATAACGAATATTCAACCCGATGCCACTGTAGGTATCTACAACGCCACCGCTTCCGTAGGAGACAGGGGAGTAATAGTCATCGTAGTAATAATCGTAGTAGTAGTCGTCGTGATAGTAGTCATGGCTGTAGGAGACCTCGTCGTAGCAATCGTAGTCATCGTAATACGAAACATCTTCGTAGTAGGAGACGTAATCTGTTGCAACCCAAGCTCCGCTATCCAGTCGTTGCCACTCATAGCCGTAACGGTCAATGACTTCGCCGTAGGTTTCTACAACGGTTCCGTCGCTCAAACCACCAATGCGACGATAGTCTAGCCCAGGACCAGAGCGGACATTCAGCCCAATACCGCTGTAGGTATCAACGTAACCCAGATCAACAGGTTGATATTTCTCGTCCAAACCGAGAGCAGTTGCGGTTTCTTTCCCAACAACGCCATCGATTTGCTTCAATCCCTGGCGAATCTGAAAATCCATCACAGCAGCTTCGGTTTTTGCCCCATACTGACCGTCTGCTTCAATACCGAGTGCCTTTTGGATATGGGTAACTTCTTCTCCAGAGCTTCCTTGCCCGATTGAAGAAGTTGCCGCTAGGGCCTGATTAGGCGATGCACTCACAGCAGCCATAGCGATCGCTACGCCTGCTAACGCGACTCCAGCAGAACTTGAGATTTTCAGATCTTTTCCATTAAGCAGTGTCACTTCTGGGTCGGGATTCGGATCCTCATAGTTGACCGCAGTGTGAACAAAGGCTAGTAACTCCATAGGCTCCTCGTTCGCTTAATCGTCTCCTGCCTACCCCATGAAAGAGCGATCGCATACACAAATGTCTGCAATATCCTTCACGAGAACTTTGCAGCGTTGTTTGATTTCATAGTCATCTAAACACCAACAGATTAGCTGCCCAAACATGGGAAACAAGAACGTTTGTGTAGATGAAAATGATACCTAAGTCTATCATAGGCACATAGGAAAAACTATCATTTCAACACTTTTCCTACTTTTGGATTGTCCCACTTTAAAGACGTGCAAACTTTGAAGCAACTCCTTTAGAAAGGTTGAAAGCCCTAGCCAATCAACCTGAAACAAGCAGAGTTTTGCCTCAGTCAGATGGTACTTTTGCCGCGGATACTCACTCAAACCACCACCTTAGGAAACACCTTTGAATGCTTAAGTGTTTCGCAGACTCAGCTCGGCTCACCAAGCAAATCAGAGTTTAACAACGACTTTTAATTACTTCTTAGGTGTTGCAGGGGCTTGAGCTTGATTACTTCGCAACTTGTATGTTCGAGTAATGGCAAGGCTCGGATCTGGACTTCCAGCTTCATATTGATCCATCACCGCTTCAATAGAGTTATCAGCATTGATTTTAAGGGATTTCACTTTGATTTGAGGTCCCATAAACTCAGTAGAGACATTCTTGGGATTCCCACCTTCGTTTACGAATGCTACCAAATAAGAAAAGTCACCCATGTTTGGAATCGTTACCTTTAAGACGGAGACTGCATCCTTAATTCCGTCTTTGTTGATATCTCCATAAGCAACAACATCGCTCATGGTATAGGTTCGCTTTGCATCTTTATCCTCATAGGTTCCGTTAGTTAATTTAATTGGTCCTTTAGCCAGAAAGTAATAGTCTGCATTCTTGAGCTTTTCGACCGTGAGGGGAGGTCTTGATGCCGTAATTTTTGGGTCTAAAGACGGAGATGGAACATTACCAGAAGCTGGGGCTGTGGGAGATTGGGTGGGCTTGGCAGTGCTGCCATTTTGGGAAGTGGTCGTTGAATTTGGTGCGGATGGTTTGGTGGTTGATGTGGTTGTTGAAGCTGCCGACGTGGTAGGTACAGGGCTGGAACCTGAAGTTTCCTGCGGCTGTAGAGAACTGCATCCTGTGATACCAAAACTTAGCCAACACCCTATGTTAAAGAGTGTAAATGTCATACTTTTGTTCATGACTATCTCCAGCCCAATGCAAGTCTTCACTGTTTTTTGTTGAGTCTTTTCTAATTTTTGAGGGTCAGTCACCCGAAAGAGTGAGTTTTAATGCGATCGTAATAAAAGATTAAGCAAGCTTCGTTTTCTGCTATTGGCATCTAACGCTAAACGGTTCCTGTAAAACTCTGTAAATCTTAACCGAGCTACCGCGATCGCGCATACATATCGCTGATTTAAAGGAATGCTTTTGCTAAATTACGTTGCTCTTTTCGCTCTCGCAAAGTACGCCATTCAGTTCACAGAACAAAACATTTCTCTTTCTAGTAAGCAGTAAGGTCTAAGGCTTGTGATCAATAAGCGTATGTAGTGAAGAACACTTTTGAGGCGATAACATTCATTGAATAAGCCGCTATCCTTATCTAAAGGATGGAGTTAGGAATCACGCTTTCAAGTATGAGAATCCAACGTTGGTGGTTGCCTACGGCTGTTGTTTTATTGGTAGGGATAGGGCTGGCAGCTTACCCAACCCTGCAATTTTCTAGTCAAACACTGAGTGGAGAAAAAAACAAATCTTACTCAGATAATCAACCCAATCCTACTAGCAAACATTCGCCTACCACAGACATTACTACTCAGACAGCCGAGGCACTTTATCAGGGAGTTAGTCCAGCCGTTGTGACGGTTTATGGAGCAGATGGCATGGGTTCAGGGATGATTCTCCGACCCGATGGGTTACTTCTAACGAACAAACACTTGATTGATAATGTGGCTGCTGTGAAAGTGAAGACAGCCACTGGAGCCACCTACGACGGAACCGTTGTAGATTTTGACTTGCGTTACGATCTGGCTCTGATTAGGCTAAAAGGGCAAAATCTCAACCTGCCTATTGTGATGCTGGCAAACTCGACGGCAGTGCAAGCGGGCGATCGCATTTACGCGATCGGTAGTCCCGGTGGCAAAGCTGGCACCATGACTACTGGCACCTTCACGCGCATTACCGAGCATGGGAGTTTGCAGACCAGCACAGGCTTACTCAGCCCTGGCAACTCTGGTGGCCCGTTGTTGAACGCGCAAGGTCAGGTAATTGGCGTAAACAAAGGCTTATTAAGCAACAAAACTGGGTTGGCAACACCAATATCGGCGGCAAAAAACCTAATTAATCGGTATGACCAGATCAACAACCAAAAAGCCTCTGCTCCTTGGATGGAACAAGAGGCTAGAACTTATTGAACTAAATTAACGTTCAGCAAAAAGTGAGAGATGGGATCGGAATAAGTTAGTGCTCAGCGCTGAGCAAGTTAAATTTGTACACAAAAGCAAAAACCCCAAGCGAAATCAATTACAGACGGCTAATAATGCGTTGCACAATATCCATGCCCGAAATCGCTTGCCAACCAAACAATCCCAACAAGCCCACGTTCAAAACAATGTGGGTGTATCGTGCCCAGTCTTGCCCCTTTTGCATAAATGGAGAGAGCGCAGCGGACAGGGCGATTAACCCGGTCATGCCCAAGCCGACTAACAGGTGAGGACCGACAAATAGTTTGCCGTTGTTGATGTAGGTAACCGCCATACCGCCAATTGAACCCAACACCATCAGGGCTAACAACACTGAACCCAACTGATAGTGCTTGACGTTGAACTTGCCCTTAATCAGTGCTTTTTTCTCGTCACCTTCCGCTGAACGAGTTTTCCGAATTTTCATACCGAGGTAGAGCGCATAACCCATCAGCACAAAGATTACCCACATGAGAATTGGGTGAAAAAATTGACTCCAAACTTTCACGGACTCTGGGATCGCAGTACTCATAAGAAGAAGGGGTGTTAAGGATCTTCATAAAAATTAGCATAGGCGATCGCAGGTTTTAGCTAAAAGTTCATCGCAGCATTTCACATCTGGCTTTTCCGTGCGTATAGTTTAGTAAGTTCATTTGCTGCTGTTTAGACGAACCTTTGTGATAGGAGGGAGATATAGATGGATCGGATTAAGGCTCAAGCCGATAAGCTTTCAAAAATCGTAACAGAGCCACAAACCTACGCCACCTATAAGAATTTTGTGCTTGTAACGTGGAATATTTTGCGCGAAACAGGCTTGCTGATCTGGCTAACCCTTTGCTTAACCCTAGTCGTGTTTGAGTGGTTTTGGAACAATTCCCTCGCCGCAGGACGCAATACTCGCGCCTGGTTCGACAACTTAGAAGGCTCGAACGAGCAAATCGCGTCTGAGACTGGAAAAGCTCTCCTCTCCGCTGGCAAAAATAGTTTGGACTTTACCATTACAACAGCCAAAAAACAGTTAGGTTTGCCAACTGAGGACTAGAAAAGTACTGAGTCGGGGAGTTCCCAATTACTGGTTGATGGGGGCGGATTGCAACGCGATCGCCAATGGATTTTCTAAAGTTTGGTGGGTATTTGCCAGAATAATTTGTAGATGATTCCAGAGGCGATCGCGTTGCTGGCGGCTCACCCGGTAAACCTGGTTCCCCTGCCGAGAAAAGAGGGGGGCGGCGGCTAACTCTTGATAATCAGCACTATGGAGCGATTCGCTTGCTAGGAGCATGGCGCTGGCTTTTGTTACCCCTAAACCTGGAGGCAGTTGTCCCTCCAGCAAGTTATTGATAAAAGGTTGACACGCATTCGCTGGAATATTTTGTTGTTCTAACAAGGCTTGAAGATGGGCGGCTGAAATGAGTCCAGTTTGGACAGGTAACGTCTTTAAGATAGTTCGCAGCAAAAAATATTCGTTGTATTGATGTCGAATCGGATCGAGCACATCTGGAAACAGCGGTAGGCGGGCTAGACCAGCGGCAATTCGTTGATAGCGGTTGGTTTTGGTGCTATCTGCCAGCGCATCATCGCGAATCAGAGTTGCTTGAGGGAATTTACGCTGCAACCACAACGCGATCGCCCCCACCTCACTGGTTCCACCTGTACAGATTACTTTGTGAATCGCATCCGTTACCTGCCCTACCTGATTCAACAGCGAATTAACTTCCCGGTTGAGTTGTTGTAGATAGGGCGCAAGCACCCAACTCTTTAAGTCTTGGTGCCGCAGTTCCCAATGGTTCCCTTCCCAATCAAACGACATATCCTGCTGACATAATCGCGGTTTCATTTGACGCACAGCGTTCAACAATTGTTGTCCCAATGGCACACTTTCCAGGCGCTGTTGGAGCCGGTAGCGTGCTTCCAGGTCAGGTTCTCCTGGCAGGGGTAAGTTTAGCGTGTCCAATTTCAGGCTCTCCCAACCCTTCGCCGTTGGCAGCAACAACTGGCAGATAATATCCTGGTCTAGGGCATTCCCGGCGTAGGGAACGCGGCGCAGGTAAATGTTGCTACGTAATACTAGTTGTGTTGAACCTGCAAGGTTGGCTAGCACGAGTTCAGTTGAGGAAGTTCCAGCACTCACCACTAGAATTCCACCTGTTGAGGCGGCGTTGGTTGCCGCGGGCAATTCTGGCAGTAGAGCCGCGATCGCTTCCTCCAAGAAAAAGATACGGGCAGGATCGGCAACCAAACCCGCCGCGAGTACTGCCTCCCGTAAGTTGAAACGATAAGCATCCGATGAACCAACGGGCTGATTGAGGATGACCCCAGTTAATCGCGCGATCGTCGTTTGAAACAAATCCGCACTGAAGCCATCAGCTTGACCGTGAATAGGTAACGAACTAGCAGGATTCAGTGTGGATAGCAGAGTCACGAGTCCCTGTTGAATTTGCATTAACGGCACCGATTGCGTTTCAGACTGGCGAATCTGTGGCTCCCAGCGCTGGGTTTGAGGAGACAAGAAGGGAATCGTGACGTTCAAATAGGGTTTAAAGCGGTGTAATAAGCTAAAGCCAGCAGATTGAGGTACTTGCCCAGGCTGCCCCGAATCACTAGTTTCAGGCGTAACAGCGGCAGCAATCCCATTGAGCGCCGTTGCCAACCCATCGGACGCGAGCGAAAGGTTGTAGAAGGGTTCGGGCGTTGGATGGCGGCTATCGATCCAGTAAATTGCGTACTGCTGCCTTGTTTGAGCGTTGAAGAGCACTGCTGAGAGGCTCGTTGCACCCATATCAATCCCTAAATACCAACTGTCCGGTTGTAAGTTGGCGTTTGTGTTATTCAGAGAGGGCGTTTGGGAAACTTCTTTTTTTTTTTGGCGGCTAGCCGCTGGCGGCATGTTTCCTTCTAAAGCAGAAGATGGAGGCGTTCCTAGCAAGCTCTCAAACGCTGCATCTAATGATTGCTTGTCAGGAACTGTTCCCGGTAGAGGAGCGCCTGTACCAGATGTCGCATCCACAAATAGGTTATCTAACTGCTCTAACCGAAATGGAGGTAGCTTTTCAGTGGAGTCATCCAGGCTAAACAGTTCTGGCTTGAAAGGAGGAATTTCGCGAACGACGGGGGGCGTGGAAGTGGGGGGTAG
>JACYLN010000105.1 GCA_015272515.1 Leptolyngbyaceae cyanobacterium C42_A2020_001
CTATCTTAATGGACAATTCTCAAAGTGAGTCTTGCAAAACTGGGATGCACTCGAAGCCAACAATTTTGGGCTGGAGTAATGTTAGGGATTGCTACATTAATTAAACCTCTTTTCCTATTGACAGGAATTTACTTTCTTGTTAGGAGAAGATTGCAGGTTGGATTTGGGTTCTGTTTGTCAATTTTGACGATTGTAGGAAGTTCAATTTTGCTTTTCGGAATCGATATTCACAGAGCTTGGTTTGACTTTTGCATCCGCCCTTATTTTGGAAAAGTGATGGTGGCTTTCAATAACCAATCTTTAGATGCTTTCATCGGACGTTTATTAAGTGATGTAAGTTTGACAACTTGGTGGCCTCCAGTTGAGCTGGGATGGGATTTCAAGTTGGTGCGGTATGTCTTACTCTCGCTTTTGGTTGGTGTGGTTATTTGGGTTCTTTGGCGATCGCCTAGACCAACTACGTCCGAAGAGGAGAATCTCGAATTTTGCATTGTCTTATCTCTTGCAATTCTTATCACCCCAATCTCTTGGACTCACTACTATCTTTATCTACTTGTTCCTCTGTCCCTTTATTTGGGTGATCAACTAGCCTTCCCGAAAGGCAAGAATTGGAGAATACCTATTTTAATTAGCGCTTTCCTAATCTCCCTTCCATCTATTCATATTGATTCTCAAAATATACTCATTAGATTTCTAGTTTCCTACTCATTCCTCGGGGGGCTAACACTACTCTCCACCTTACTAGCTGCACGTTGGTTCATAGCTAGAAATTCTAAGTTTTTCTACGAAAAGCCATCTACTCCCTGATAAGTAATCTTGTGTTCAATTTTGTTCAAACAGTAAACAATTGATTGTGTAGGGGAGGATTATTCTTACTCAATCGCGTTTAGTAATTGAAACCTTCACCGAAGATTTATGAGTTAGTTGTTTATGCTTATATGATTCACAAAAAGACTGTATAACTTGATGCTAAGCTTCTAGTAAAGGCATTCTCGTTCAAATACGAATAGAGTTCATTGAAAGTAGATTTTAAGTTTAGAACGATTTTTGGTAATCCTTTGTTGGCGTTAAGGTTGACCGGTATCAAAATAGCGACAAGTAGGTTCAATGATAAAAACTGTTTATAATGTTTGGAAAGAGCTTTCTCCTGCGACTCGACTTCTTTGTAAGATTGCACTAGTTAATCTTATTGTCATTAATCTTCTCCTAATAATAGTTTTATCTACACCTGTTGCGGAGACTATTATCAGCAAGCTAAAGACTTTTTTCCTGGTTAAGGGTGGGTCGGTCACTTGGGAAGTTTTATCTTCAGCCTACGATTATGTCTCATCTCATTTTCAAAAACCTGTATATTCTGAATTCTTTTTTGATAAGAAGATAAAACTTCAGTATCCACCTACAACTTTATTGCTACTTTCTCCCTTTAAGATACCAATTGTCGCTAATGGATTGGAAATTTTTAGCGTCAGTTTGTATAAAGTTTTAAATCTTGTTTCTTGGGTGCTTCTTATTGTTACGATCTATCTAGTGATTCGCATTTTTAACCTAAGTAAAGATAGATATTTGGTAGGTGAATCGAATTTTGTATCGAAACGAGACCAGATTGTTAGTGGCATTGTTATCTTTTGCTTGAGTTTATCGTTTTACCCACTTTTGCGAGCTTATGAAGCTAAGCAAATTCATATATGGGTTACCTTCTTTATTACATTAAGCTTTTGGTTGTGGCTGAAGCGATCGCATAAGTTTTCAGGAGCACTAATGGGGTTGGTGTGCTTAGTTGAGCCACAATATTTGGCAGTCTTTGTATGGGGAGTAATCCGCAGGCATAAAGTTTTTTCATTGACTGGTATATTTACTTATGGAATAGGTTTGATTCTTTCGATTTTGCTATTTGGATGGTTGAATCATATTAATTTTCTTGAGGTTCTCGCATTTGTAGCTAGACATGGTGAAGGTTTTTATCCTAACCAGTCTGTTAACGGATTATTAAATAGGCTTTTATTTAATGGGAATAACTTAGTTTGGTCAGATTCCTTTCCGCCTTACCATCCAGTAGTCTATTGGTCGTCAATAATTAGTTCAGCAATTCTTCTAGGAATCGCATTTTTTGCTTTCCGTAAAACTAGTGAAATGACGAGTGCAGCCGATTTCTTAAGTATCATTCTTGCAAGTACCATGGCTTGTCCGGTTGTTTGGGAATTGAACTACACCGTGCTCTTACCTGTTTATGCCTATTTAACTCCCTGGTTATTACATCAAAAGTTTTCTGGGAGAACACTGATCGCTTGGTTATTCTTAGCTAGCTATTTATTAACAAGCAACTATTTAATAGCTGCAAATAGACTAGCAGGATCCCCTATATTAAATCTTGCTCAGTCTTATTTGTTTTTTGGGGCATTACTTGCATTTTTTATTTTGCAAAAGGCGCGAAACTTGCACACTGAACCTGAGCCAAAATCATTTGATTTTGTTGAGTGAGCATTTGGTTTTACAGAATAGGGTGCAAATTAGGACGAGGAAATCGGAATTTCCGTTCCCTACTGATTGTTTTTCACCGATTAATTCTAGACGATTTGAATGATGAATCGAACCAACATTATTGCTCCTGAAGCAAAGCTTAGAGTGAAAGTTTTATTGTCCTTAATTTTGCCACCGCTTCTTTATGTGATATTGGTTTTAAGCTCAATTTTATTGCCCATTTGGCTTGCCCAACTGAACCTGCCAGTTATCCATCACACCCATCAAGAGGCTGCACGGAGGAATTATAATTTGCCTTTCCAGAGATGAGCTACACTTACTTTCAACGCAAGAGTGCAGAAGCTTCAACTGTTTCCACTTCTTTGTTGCCCTAAATCGTATGTTACTTAAGTTTTTAAGAACGACTCTTTGTACTGTGCTGCTACTGGGTACAACTCATGCGTTGGTAGTACAGGCATCAGCAGGAGGTCAGGGAGATTCTGCTCCTTCTCAATCACCCGTGCAAGTGGTTGTGCAAATTGTCCTTACGGCAATTGTGCTTAGAATTTTGGGTCGTTTTGATTTGCCTTAGAGATTTCAGTGAGAACGCATAAACTAGATTAGTTGAACCTGAAAGACCGGAGTTGAGGCGATCGCGTGAGAGTCAATCACGGGATGAGACAACAAGAAGCGCAACAGTTTGCACGAGTTTAGCCCGCAATCCCCAGAAGCGCATTAATACGGTCGTCAACTGTACCCTACAAAAAGTTGCGCCCTAAAGCATGGTTGTGTTTGCTATATCCAATCACGGGTTCAATGGCACTGTGGCATTTGAGCCAGCGTTTGAGCGATGGGTCCAACTTGCAGTGCTACAAACCAACACCTCAACCCCTAGAGGGTGATAGAGTACACCGCGAAAGCCCTTGTCTACCGCCGCTTGTTTGGGTTTAACAGATGACCCATATTTAACGCCTTGTTCGGTAAGTCTCCCCACATTTTTGCCATATCCGTCATCATAGATTGGTAGAGCCAACGTATTCCCTCGCTGCCGATCAAGAAACCTATGCCGCAGTTTCAGATTCAAGCACCGTTTGAGCCAAAGGGCGATCAACCCAAAGCGATCGCTCAACTGACCGATTACATTCAGCAGGGACATCGCTACCAAACCTTGTTAGGCGCGACTGGAACCGGAAAAACCCATACCCTCGCCCGTGTCATCGATAAAATTGGCAAACCAACGCTGCTGCTGGCGCACAACAAAACCCTGGCGGCACAATTGTGTAACGAGTTGCGCGAGTTCTTCCCCAACAACGCCGTCGAGTACTTCATCAGCTATTACGACTATTACCAGCCCGAAGCCTATATCCCCGTTACCGATACTTACATCGCCAAAACCTCTTCTATCAACGAAGAAATTGATATGTTGCGGCACTCCGCCACGCGATCGCTGTTTGAGCGCAAGGATGTGATTGTCGTTGCCTCGATTAGCTGCATTTATGGTTTAGGGATTCCCTCAGAATATTTGAAAGCCTCGATTCCACTACGAGTGGGGGAAGAAATCAACTTGCGCGGCGTGATTCGCGATCTGGTATCGGTGCAATATAGCCGCAACGATCTGGAACTGGGGCGAGGTAAGTTCCGCGTTAAGGGTGACGTGCTAGAAATTGGACCCGCTTACGAAGACCGAATTATTCGCGTGGAATTTTTTGGTGATGAGATTGATGCAATTCGCTATATTGACCCCGTGACGGGCAGCACCCTGCAAAGCCTGGAAGGGGTGAACGTGTATCCGGCTCGCCACTTTGTGACCCCCGAAGATCGATTGAAAGAAGCCTGTGAAGCGATCGAACAAGAGTTGAAAGATCGCCTAGAAGTGCTGGAAAAAGAAGGCAAACTACTGGAGGCACAACGCCTGGAGCAACGCACCCGCTACGATCTAGAAATTTTGCGGGAAGTGGGCTTTTGCAATGGGGTAGAGAATTACTCCCGTCACCTGGCAGGACGCGCCGCCGGAGAAGCCCCGGAGTGTTTGCTTGATTACTTTCCCAAAGATTGGCTGCTGGCGATCGATGAATCTCACGTGACGTTGCCCCAGCTTCAGGGTATGTACAACGGTGACCAATCTCGTAAACGGGTACTAATTGATCACGGTTTCCGTCTACCCAGCGCCGCAGATAACCGCCCCCTCAAGGCAGAAGAGTTCTGGCAAAAAGTGAATCAGTGTGTGTTTGTGTCGGCAACACCGGGAACCTGGGAACTGGAAGTCTCGGACGGCAAGTTTGACGTGATCAACACGGACAAAAAAGAAATCAAGCGCTACAAGACGGGAACGGGTCGTGTGGTTGAGCAGGTTATTCGTCCCACCGGAGTGCTCGATCCGGAGATTTTCGTCCGTCCCACGCAGGGGCAGGTGGATGATCTGTATGGCGAGATTCAGGAGCGCAGCCGACGTGGAGAACGTACTCTCGTCACTACGCTTACCAAACGTATGGCAGAAGATTTAACTGAGTACTTTCAAGAGCGGGGAGTTCGGGTGCGCTATTTGCACTCAGAAATTAACTCAATTGAGCGCATCGAAATTTTGCAAGACTTGCGAAATGGTGATTTTGATGTGTTGATTGGGGTGAACCTGTTGCGAGAAGGGTTGGACTTGCCGGAAGTGTCGCTGGTGGCAATTCTGGATGCGGATAAGGAAGGCTACTTGCGGGCAGAGCGATCGCTGATTCAAACTATTGGACGCGCCGCACGTCACATCAATGGGCAGGCAATTCTCTATGCCGACAACATGACCGACAGCATGGATCGTGCCATCTCTGAAACCGAGCGTCGCCGTGCCATTCAGCAAGCTTATAACGAGAAGCACGGAATTACACCACAACCCATCGTTAAGAAACAAAGCAATTCCATCCTGGCGTTTCTGGAAGTCTCTCGTCGTTTGAAGGCAGAAGAATTAGATATTGCCTACGAGCACGCCAGCGATATCCCAATGGAAACCATTCCTGAACTGATTATTCAGTTTGAAGCCCAAATGAAAGAAGCGGCAAAAAAATTGGAGTTTGAAAAAGCAGCAGAGTTTCGCGACAAAATCAAAAACCTGCGAGACAAGTTACTGGGGCGTTAGTATAGCCGCTTTGGGGGGAGTTGTAGAGGAACGTCTCGCCGTCTACGGGTAAAATGCTTGTGCTACGAAAGTTCCAGATGAGATACACTTTCTCATGCAGGAATACTCTTGTGCGATCGCTATCTTATCTGTCTCTCATGTCTCAAAAGTTTTTACGTTATTTAAGTCAAATAAAACACTTGGCTCAAAAAATAGCACAAAATCAATACACCTATATTGTTTTATTTCTGCTTTCTCCTTTTTTAGTTTACTTTGATGTTATCTTTGGCAACTTTACGATTTCAAATAATGAGGTTGCAGCAAATATTAATCAACGATTTGGTCGCTTACTTCCTGTTTTAGATCCCCTGGCAGGGAGCCTTCAAGATCATCCGTGGTTAGCCAAAATTGGGCACTCGCTGAGACAATTTTCAATCCCACTGATTAATTTGGACAATGGAATTGGCACTCCATTACTAGAATCCCTGCAATCGGGAGTATTGTATCCCTTGAACATTCTATTAGTGTTCATGGATTTATCATCCTCCCAATTTTTCGATTTATTTTCAGTTCTACATGTTCTTATCCTTCTCATCAACTCTTTTGTTCTATTTAAGCTTTACGTTCGTTGGGAGTTTGCTCTAGTTCTAGCCCTTGCTATGGCATTTGGCTGGTCAACCTTTTTAGCAATCAATATGGTGCATTATCGGTCGTTTGTGTGGGCACCCTTGATTGCTTGGGCAGCCGTAAAAATGGCTCGTGGAAACTATACAATTGCTCCAGTATTGATTGCAGTAGGCGCTATTATCTGCTCAATTACAGCAGGAAACCCGCAAGGAAGTTTCTTTGATTTGATGACAGCTTGCGTGTTTTTTGTGGCAGAAAGTGTTGTATCAGGAAGATTTCAGTGGCGAGCTAACTTAATATTTCTGCTGTCACTTTTAGCAGGGGTTTTGATTGCCGCACCATCTGTAATTCCGTACGTGGTTAGCAAGGGGCAAGGGTTGCTGCTATCTGTAGAATCTCCCGATCGCTCCGCAATTGCAATTAGCTTTCCCTGGCTTTTGGGTTGGGTCATTCAATATATTAATGGAACAACCTCCGGTTGGTATCGCCAAACTTCATTTTCAGGCGATGACTATGCAGTTTTTGCAGCACATCCTTTGTTCATCTATTTCTTGCTAGTTGGAATGTTCATCATTGTGTGCGATCGCACAGCCAACAGACGCAAAGAAATTTTATTTTTAATTTTGCTAGGAGCTGGTTTCACAAGTTTAATTAATACTACAATATTCAGCCCATTTCGAGATATCCTCGCGCACATTCCTTTTGTTAACACACTGCGTTACCCAAAGTACATTCATCATATTCATCTGTTCTTTGCTGCCAGTGCCGCGATCGCAGTTGCACTGGCACTAGAGTCACCCCTAAAGATCCGTCGTCGCTGTGCAGTCTTGGCATTTATTGCATTCAGTTTGATCGTGGGCGCGATCGTCCACTTTAATGTCACAGATCCAGCCTGGCAATTCAACTCCCAACGACTTGATCAACTTCTGATGATTTGGGGTGGTTCAATTCTGGCGGTGTTGGCAGGTTTATATGTTCTACTTGCCAGCAAAAACTCACCCAAATGGAAGTTACTATTTGGATTGATGTTGATTGTTTCGCTCCTGATCAAGCCCTATGGCTTTGCAAAAGCCTATGCTAAACACACTCCATTTCCAGTTGAAGGATTGGATCTATCTCAAGAACGCATTCTTTCTAACGCCGATCATGCAAACTCCAATCTACTAAGGAACTATGAACAAATTGGAGTATTCGATCCCATCTTAAATAAAGAATTCACTTTGTTAATGGTCGAAAACTTCAGAGTGTTTCTGGGAGTTTTGCATAACCAGGTGATGCCAGATGTCATCTTGAATTCCAGACAAATTGATATTCTCCGCTTAATTGGAGTGACCTCCATTTATAACCATAAAGTTGAAACTGGCGCTAACATTACGCAACTCAGTCCAGAATTTATGAAAGTCAACGATCCGCTGCCAAAAGTATTTTTAGTCAATTCAACGCAGTCTATTAATACGGCGTGTGAGCAGCGAGACTACACAAAAGCGATCGCAGCAATTCAAGCAGCCACCATTAGCAAACCGCTGAGTTTTCGGAAAGGTGTAAATGATCTGTTTTTTGAACTTGATCGCGCTGGACAGGGGACCCTGGTTTCCTTGCAGGCATTTTCACTGGGTTGGCAATTCAAGGGGGCGGCAGCGTCGAAATTTTGTCGAGCCTTTAATGCATGGCAGGGCGAATTTCGAGCAGGCACCGTTTATCAATTGACCTATGTTCCTCCCGGTTTACGCATGTCCTACGGGGTCGCGCTTGTCGGTATACTGCTGATGTTGGTAGCAGTTAAACTGTCAAATCACCGCACAGTTAAATCTGAAAAGTCCTCATAGGATTGAGTCGATGCCTACTTCCGGGTTGATTGGATATACAGGATTTGTGGGGAGCAACTTAGCGCGTTCTGCCAAGTTTGATGCACTCTACAACACTCAAAATATTGCCGATATTCGTGGACGAACCTTTGAGCAGCTAGTGTGTGCTGCGCCGCAAGCCAAGAAATGGTGGGCAAACCAAAATCCAGAAACCGATCTGGAGTTGATTCAGCAATTAATCAACCATCTGGAGCAGGTGCAAACCTGGCAATTTGTCTTAATTTCGTCGATTGATGTGTTTCCACAAATTACGGATGTGGACGAGAGTTTCGACTGTACCAGTCTGACAAATCATGCCTATGGGCGCAATCGGTTGACGTTGGAACAGTTCGTCACAGCACACTTTCCATGCTCCTACATCTTGCGACTGCCTGGATTGTTTGGTCCGGGACTGCGAAAGAACGTAATTTTTGACATGATTCATCAGAATGACATTGAAAAAATTACGCCGGAAAGCGAGTTCCAATGGTACGACGTAACCCGGTTGTGGAACGATGTGCAGCGGGCGATCGCCCATGAGTTGCAATTGGTGATGCTGGCAACCGAACCCGTAGCAACCGCCGACATTCAAACCCGATTCTTCCCTCAGTCAACCATTGGAACCGCCGCTGGAAAGCCAGTTTATTACAATGTTCAGACTCGGTATGCCGAGGTTTTTGGTGGCAAAGACGGGTACATCCTCTCGAAATCAGAAGTGCTAGAGGATATTGGGCGATTTGTGGCAGTAGAGCGGGGGCAAACACCATGAAACTCTCCATTTCTAATATTGCCTGGACGGAGGAAACGGATGCCGAGGTACTATCACTGCTGGCGAGTGAAGGGGTGTCTGCAATTGAGGTCGCGCCAACACGGATCTGGGCAGAGTGGGATATTTCCCCAGAAGCGGGCGATCGCTATCGTCAAACTCTGCAATCCCAGGGGTTAGTTTGCTCCTCGTTGCAAGCAATTCTGTTTAAGAAACCTGACCTGAAAGTGTTTGGCACGCCAGAACAACGCGCTGCCCTGGTGGAACACCTGAAAAAAGTTGCCGATCTGGCGGCAGTGCTGGGGGCTAAACCTATGGTGTTTGGTGCACCCAAAAATCGCGATCGCGGCAACATGGATGAGAAAACAGCCCTGCATCACGCCACAGAGTTGTTTGCTGAGGTTGGCGATTACTGCGCGCAGAAAGGCGTGTGTCTTTGCCTGGAACCTAACCCGGTTGACTACGGCTGCAACTTCATCACTAATAGTCAACAAGGGGCGCAACTGGTTCGCCTTGTAAACTCCCCCGGTTTCCGTCTGCATCTGGATGCGGCGGGAATGTATCTGGCTGGCGAAGACATTCCCCAAGCGATTGAAGCCGCTGCCGATGTCCTTGCCCATTTCCACGTCAGCGAACCAAATCTGGGTAGCTTTGCCGAGCCAAAGGTAAATCACAGCGCGATCGCCCGTACCTTGCAAGCCATCGGTTGGAATCGTTGGGTGACGATTGAAATGCGCGCAACCGAACAACCGATTGACGATGTGAAACAAGCGTTGAAAACGGTGAGAAACGTTTACGAGGTGGTATGAGCAAAGGGAATCCGGTATCTACTACTCCAGAGTTGCCCCCCGATTGGGAAGTACCCACCTTCACGGTACAAAGTTTTGCCCCCCGCAAAACTCGCTTTTGCATCGGCATTCCCATCATCAACGAAGGAGAACGCATCCGTAAACAGCTCCAGCAGATGCATGATTTAGGACTGCACGACCTGGCAGACATCGTGATTGCCGATGGTGGCAGTATCGATGGTTCTACAGATCGCGATCGCCTGGTTCCTGTTGGCGTTCGCACCCTGTTAACCAAAACGGGGAAAGGCAAACTCAGCGCCCAACTGCGAATGTTTTTTGCCTACGCCCTGCTGGAAGGCTACGAAGGCATGGTGATTATCGACGGCAATAACAAAGACGGAGTAGAAGCCATCCCTCACTTTCTCGTGGCACTAGAACAAGGCTGGGATTATGTGCAAGGCTCCCGCTACATTCCCGGTGGGGTGGAAAAAAATACGCCCCTGGCTCGTAAACTGGCGGTTGTTCTTCTCCATGCGCCCGTGATTAGCCTTGCGGCTGGCTTTCGCTACACCGACACAACAAATGGATTTCGGGCAGTGAGTCGCCAATTCTTGCTGGATCCCCGACTGCAACCCTTCCGCCACGTGTTTGAGACCTACAACCTGCACTACTACCTGTCGGTCATGGCTCCCAAACTGGGCTATCGCGTCAAAGAACTGCCCGTCTCACGGGTCTATCCGGCACAAGGTCCCACTCCCAGCAAGATCAAAGGACTCAAGGGAGAACTACACATTCTGTCGTTGTTATTTAAGACTGCCCTGGGATTCTATCGTCCCGCCTCACGCCACTGATTTGCCCGTAAATTCTGTGCGGCTAGCTGGGCAGTTTCTGCAATTCGTTTCGCGCGAGTTTCTGGTCTCTTAGCAGAGGCAATCCATTCTAAAATGCCGCGCTTTGCCGACCGGGGAAATGCTCCAAAATTTTGTGCGGCTTCTGGATAGATAGCAAGTGCGGCTGCCAGATCAGATGGAATTTCTAGCGCCTCGATCGCGTCCAAAGCATTCCAGGAACCATCTTGCTTAGCTGCCTGCACCTTTGCCAACCCCGCAGGCATCATCAAGCCTGCGGCAATTAGTCGTTCAATCCGGTCTTTATTAAGTTTCGACCAACCTGTTCGCGGTTTTCTAGGGGCAAACCACAGCAGCGATCGCTCCTCATCCAGCTTATTAGGCTTACTATCAATCCAACCAAAACACAAGGCTTCTTCTACCGCCTCGTCATACTCAAACCGGGGCTTACCCGTTGCTTTCTTGTAGCTAATCAGCCAAATTCCTTCAGTCCGAGTATGGTGCTGCTCTAGCCAAACCCGCCACTCAGCTCGGGTCAGAGGGTGAACAGCATTAGACGGTGGACTTTTACTCATAGTGAATTACTAGGGTTCGATTGTCAGCGATTGGTCATCAATTGGTCATCCAAAGGTAGCAATTCCCATTACTAGTTGAAAGAAATGCTTAACCTGTAGCAAAAATCACTACTGCCTGCGAGCAAACCGAATACTTTACTGGGAGCATGTCAGTCTTGCAAGTCTCTGCATTCGCCCTCATCCCCCAACCCCTTCTCCCAAACTTGGGAGAAGGGGAGTTAAAGCTTAAAGTCCCTCTCCCAAACTTGGGAGAGGGATTTAGGGTGAGGGCGCAAAGGTGACATGCTCCCACTTTACTTAGTGGCTTTACGCACAAATTCCCCCTAATCAAAATGATGTGCGTCGAGGTTGTTGTCAGCCTTAGTAAGACAACGCCTATCAATCAGCTTGCCCAGGCTAATAGCTTGGTTATCCTAATTTAGTACTAAGGACAATGAATAATTCAAAATGTAAGATTAAAAGCGGCAAAGCCTGATTAGGAGCCATTTTGAACTCTTCATTTTTAATTAGTCATTCCCAAGCTGGTTGATCAACGCTATTCTTGCTCGACTCTACATATATTTCAGCTTGAGTTCAACCGCATTTCTTGAGATCACACGCAATGAAGAAGCGTTTTTTGTTTCTAACTGTTTGTTCGGCAGTTCTCAACTTCACCACCTCTATCCTGATGCAAGGGCAGTCTGCTTTTTCTGCATCGCTTACACCTACCCCATTAATCATAGATGACGATGGCAGTCAGGATGGGTTAGCGGCGTTGGCTTACTTACTAACCAGTCCCAAATTTGATATCAAAGCAATTACAATGTCTCATGGGGTTGCCCGTCCCGAAAATCCTGGCTTTCAAACGGGACTCAAACGCATGATGGGCTATCTTGATATCACGGATATTCCCGTTGGAATTGGGCGATCGCTGCCACTGGAAGGAACCAACGCCTTTCCGGCATTTATTCGGAATGATGCGGACAAATTCTATGCCCCATTCGTCACGTTGCCAGAAGAAGTACCTGAAATTGAGTTTAAGTCTGCGGCGCAACTGATTGTTGATACCATTAAAAACTCTCCAGAACCCGTGGCGATTTTCTCCGCAGGTTCCATGACCAACATCGCTGAAGCCCTGCGAATTGACCCTACAATCATCAGCAACATTGCCGTGTTGCAAATTATGGGAGGCGCAATCTACACGCCCGGTAACTTGGGAGTGATTCCAGAACCGCCTTTCTCCACGAACATGGTTGCTGAATTTAATATCTGGCTTGATCCAGTTGCCTCAAAAGAAGTATTTGATGCAGGCAACAATGGACTGAAAATTCAACTAACTCCGCTGGATGCCACAAACAAAATTGCCTTTACTCGCGCCGATTACCAGGCTTGGTTGGCGGCTGGCACTCCAGAGAGTACGTTGGCGGCTCAGTTACTTGATTTCTCGCTGGTAGTGGTGGGTGGAGATGTGAATCCTAATCCCCTGTGGGATATGGTAGCGGCGATCAACTTAAACGAGCCAGACTTTTCTCCTGAAACACCTCTGGCGCTTGAGGTAGATGTAGCATCAGCACCGGGAGACACGCAAGGGCAACTCAGAGTGATTCCCAACTCGCCACCAAACGTTTTGGTATCGTTTGATCCCAGCTTCAATAACTTATCTTTCAAGAGCACTGAGTTGTTCTTCAGTCAATCTGCCGCTGTTCCTGAACCCGCTACAATGTTGGGGGCATTGACAGCCGCAGGAGTTCTCTTGGCTCGTAGACGCAAACAGCCTGATAGAAAGTAAGTTTGCGCGATCGCTCCATTTCCTCAACCTCCGATTTCTGTACGCGATCGGAGGTTTGAATACTCGAATCAATCGAAATGTAATTTCCCTAAATAGCTAATAATTACTTATCCTCTGATTCTGGGCTGGCAGATTGTTCCAAATTGTCTGGATCAACGTAATAGCAAATTGCGTCATTCATACAAATAAGTGCCCAGCCAGAAGAGTCTAAATCCACAAATCTATAGGGAACTTCTTTAATAAAAAAGCCGCGATGATTGCGAGTACCAGGCTTAATTTCAAACGTGTTAGAAAACATTGGAGCCAGCCTCCTTGAAGAGAACGCAGGTAACTCCACGAAAAGCCATAGAGCGATATAAATTGACTACGAAGCGGCAATATAGTTAACAAAATGCCTTGCGGCATCTTGTCTGGTCAAAACTTATTTGAAATCGCTACAAATAGCTAATTTAGTGGTTAGTTAAATGCTACCATCAAATTCTGAGAGGGATGGTGAACTTCTCAGTACGGGACAAAAAGCTTGAAAGGAGTAGCGGGGTAGGGTTTCATCAGAA
>JACYLN010000143.1 GCA_015272515.1 Leptolyngbyaceae cyanobacterium C42_A2020_001
CTGAGTAATGAGGACTGAGTGCTGAGAATGCAATCCAGTCACTTCAAGACTTTCATCAGTTCGATAGTCCTAATCTACAGCAGTACCGCTATAAAGTGCTTTTCAGGAGAGAGAAGATGTTTTATCTTCTTTGCCTTGAGGAGAGCACTCTAACTCGCGATCGTGCTTGTTCAATTCCTTTTAGGAACGAACTACTATGAGTATGGTTGACAACCCCGCACTATTTGATCATCCATATTGAACGCATCAAAAATTTTCAAATTAGAAAACAGTCAATGAAAGCAGCCCAGTCTCAAAGGCAGACACGGATCAATTCTCACTTATTAGAACGTACCAATAAGCACATTGAGGCGGAAATTCAAGCAACACTGAGTTTTGTTCCACTCGTCTTTTTTGTGACTGGTTCTGGCAATTGTAAAAAGTCATGGTGGGTTTAATTTAGGTAACTAGCCCTCCGATAAAGGAATCGAGTTTAGAGTTTATTTACCTGTTATTTACCTGTCGTGAAAGGTTTTGAAAAGCAGCATTACACAACACAACTCAGGGTGAGATGTGGCAACATCAAAATCGTAGAGGGTTGATTGGTCACGAGGCAATTCGCAAATGAAGGCAATCATTTTTGAGGGAATCAGGAAAGTCAAAAGCTTGCTGCCGTTGTTATGTGCAAACGGAATTGCGCTGGGAGCGATCGCAGCTTGTTCCTTTAGCCCCACCTCAAACGATGTATCCAGTGCACAAACAACCAGTTCGCCCGCCCCGCAAACATCTCCTCAAGCTTCACCTCCAGGCAAAATCGCGGCAGTCAGTTTTCTCAAAACAACTGTCCTCAATGGCTTGGAGCATCCCTGGAGTATGGCGTGGTTACCCGATGGGGCAATGTTGATTACTGAACGTCCGGGGCGACTGCGAATTGTTCGGAATGGCGTGTTAGACCCCACTCCGATCGCAGGCGTGCCAACCGTGCTTGCCTTTAATCAGGGGGGCTTGATGGATGTTTCACTGCATCCGCGTTTTGCTGAGAATCGGTTGGTGTATCTCACCTACTCCCACGGCACCCGAAATGCCAATCGAACGCGGGTTGCTCGTGCCACATTTGATGGCAAATCGTTGCAAAATGTGCAAGTCATTTTTGAGGTGTCTCAAACAAAATCGGATGGGCAACACTTTGGGTCGCGCATTCTCTGGTTGCCGGATGGCACGATGCTGGTGGCGATCGGCGATGGCGGTAATCCGCCCGTGGAACTCAACGGTGATTTGATTCGGAAACAGGCTCAGAACCTTCGCAGCCATCTTGGCAAAATTGTCCGTCTAAATGATGACGGCTCTGTTCCCCGAAATAATCCGTTTGCTGCTAACAAAAATGCTGATCCCGCTATTTGGAGTTACGGGCACCGCAATATTCAAGGACTTGCCTTTGATCCCACCGCTAACCGGGTATGGTCAACTGAGCACGGCGCACGGGGCGGTGATGAGCTAAACCTGGTACAACCCGGAAAAAACTACGGTTGGCCCCTAGTCACCTACAGCAAAGAGTACTTTGGACCAGAAATTTCAAATGAGCGATCGCGTCCAGGCTTGATCGATCCCAAAACCGTATGGACACCTGCTAAAGCTCCATCGGGGCTAGCTTTTTATACAGGCGATCGCTTCCCGCAGTGGCAAGGTAACTTGTTTGCCGGAGGGTTGGTATCGCGGGATGTAAAACGCATCAGCCTGGATGCCTCTGGCAAGGTCGTAAGCCAGCAGCAAATCACTATCGGTCAACGGGTGCGAGATGTGCGTCAGGGACCGGATGGCTTGCTGTACATCTTGACCGATGAACCCAATGGGCAACTCATTCGACTTGAACCCAGCTAAATTTCATTAGAATGTCAATTCACAAAATTCCTAAATTTTCCACAAGGTTGATAGCGATCGCGCTACTCCTGACGGGCTGCGACTGGCTCAGTCAGATTCCAAACTCTCTACCTCCGTTAAAACCTCGGCTGCAACAGCAAACTCCTGCGAAACCTGCTCAATCTACGACCACTGCCCAAATGGAGGCGGAGGTGCATCAGCAAATTAACATCATTCGGCAGCAGCAAGGTTTAACTACACTCAAGCAGAATCCTAAGCTGGCGCAGGTGGCGCGAAACTACAGCCGCCGCATGGCAGAGCAAAACTTTTTTGCTCACACCAGTCCTCAAGGAGACACGATGGTACAACGGGTGCGCTCTGCCAAAATTTTTTACACCTTACTGGGCGAAAACTTGTTCACCAGTACCAATATCCCTCAGCCAGCACCTGTGGCAGTACAAGGCTGGATGGAAAGTCAGGGGCATCGGGAGAACATTCTTCGCGCCGAATTTCGCGAAACTGGCATTGGTGTTTGGCAGAGAGCCAATACGTATTACTTTACGCAACTGTTTCTGCGATCGCTCTGACCAATCTTAACAGTTCCTTAATACCTAATTGCCGCTAGTTTTTAGCTGGTTCATACTTCACATATTTACTGCCCTTCAAAAATACGCTGTTCCGCAACGTATCCAATAATAAATAGGGCGGATCAGTATCCGGCTTGCGCTGCACCACGCGCCGCAGCCTCCAAATAGTGAAGCCGAGCGACCAGACAAAGTCGGTCAAAGCAGCGTACACCAATCCATGATTCTTGACGAAGTAGCGTCGGCGGGAATCAAAGACGTACTGCGGTAATCGCCTGGGTGCAGCATCTCTCGCCGTTACACCTGTGCTCTGCCCCGCGATATGCATCACTTTACTGTCGGGCACATACCAGCAAGACCAGCCCGCTCGCTTTGCCTGAAGACAAAAATCGGTTTCTTCGTAATACAGGAAGTATTCTTCATCCATCAAGCCAATCGACTCAAACACTTCCCGCCGAATCATCATACTAGCTCCGGGCAACCAGTCCACCGGTTGAGGTTGATCGCCCATTTTTTGAGCAACAACCCAGTTGGACAATAGCTTGGAAACGATCCCTAACCGTACCCCTCCCTCCAATTCGCTTAACAGCGACGGAAAACGAAACGCAGTAGACCAGCATGTTCCATCTGGATTCTCCAAACTGCTGCCCACAATTCCTACTTTTAGATTTTGTTCTAAAAACTCAACCAGTGCCTTGATTGCTCCAGGACGAATCCGAGTATCTGAGTTCAGCAACCAAAAGTAAGCAGGCGGATTGGAGCTTTGCAGCGCTGGACGAATTGCAAAGTTATTGCCATAGGCATAACCACCATTAAGACTGGAAGGCATTAAGGTTGCCCAATTTTCCCAACCTTCCGTTGCGATCGCCGCCCCAATTTTTTCAACGGAGCCGTCGCCAGAATCATTGTCTACCACAGCGACGCGAGTACCTGGAACCGAGTGAATTTCGCTGGCAAGCGCCCGTAAACACTCGATGGTAAGTTGAGGAGTACGGTAGTTAATGATGACAATAAGCAATGAGCACGGCTCAGAGTAAGAGAGATTAGTGTTCATAGTGTGCAATCGCGGCATCAATGTATGTCTGCATTTCTTCAGCCATCACCTGGACATTGGGTTCCTGAAGCATACTGGAGTGCCCACCGGGTACATCATAAACTCTCACTCCCGCAGTGACTCGCTTTTCCCAGCCCAACAGGGGATCACTGTAAATTTCAGAGTAGGGCGTGTCGTCAATCTCGGTGCCATCAAAAATACTGCTTCTCTGGGTTGCCCGAAACAAGAGTACTTCACCCCGGAAGGGCGCTTCTGGAGCGTAGTGCTTCTCAGCAAACTTTAAAGCCACACGCACCGAAATGTTTTGTAGGAATGATGGTAGCGGTAGTCCGTGATCCAGGTAGTATCGCAGAAGCTGCATTTTGATCTGGGCTTGAGACTTGACAGTTCTCGATTGCACTTCATAAGCAATCAAATTACGAGCTTTTTTGCCAACCGTTTTCAGCAGATGGAAGACTCGTTGAGGACGACTCATTTGCTGGCTTTGGCTTAAGGATTTGGAGAAACTATCTAACCGTTGGCTGGCAACTAGTCCGGTGCGTACAGTGGCTTGTACATCAGCCGTATCAATCAGGGCAATCATCTCAACAGCATGACCGAGGTTTTGCAGCCGGCGAGCAATTTCAAATGCCAGGAATCCACCAATGCACAGCCCACCCAAAAAGTAGGGTCCCTCTGGTTGCACCTGAAGAATCTGCTCAGTGTAATAGTCTGCCATTTCCCCAATTCGGGTATGCAAAATCGGGAAGCCATCACGGCTGTAAGGCTGTAAACCATACACAGGATGATCATCTTTCAGACAGAACGCCAGGTTGCGATACAGCAGCGTTTCGCCTTCTCCATCGTGAATAAAGAAAATCGGAGGTTTAGCACCACCTTTTCGCAGCAACACCAATGATTTGTGAATATCCGATTCTTTAGATTGCTTGAGAACGGCTGCCAGTTGTTCGATGGTTGGCTCTGTTAGCAGAGTGCTCAACGGGAGTGCTTTGCCAAATGTCTTCTCAATGCGATCCATTAGGACTACGGCTTGCAGCGAATCTCCGCCTACATCAAAAAAGTTGTCTTGAATGCCAATGGGGCAAATTCCTAAAACAAATTCCCAGATGCCAACAAGCTGCTGCTCGTATTCATCGCGTGGAGCAACGAAGGGCTTGAAGCCTGCTAAGTTTTCGGGGGTAGGCAATGGCAATGCGCGGCGATCGATTTTTTGATTCATGTTGACGGGCATTGCATCCAACACCACAAATGCCACGGGCACCATGTAGTCAGGTAGTTTGGATTGCAGGAAGCGCCGAATGGTATCGATCGCAGGTTTTTGGGCAGGATCGAACACCACATAGGCAACCAGGCTTTTTTCGCTTGTTCCTAGTTCGCGTGCCATCACAATCCCATCGCGTACTCCTGGAGCCTGACGTAGAGCCGTCTCAATTTCGCCTGGTTCAATCCGAATACCGCGCAACTTGATCTGAAAATCTGAACGACCCAGAATTTCCAGATTGCCCTCAGCATCGAACCGTCCCAAATCTCCTGTACGGTAGAAGCGTTGTCCATTGATCACAACAAACTTCTCTTGAGTCAGTTCTTCGCGGTTGAGGTAACCCTGAGTAATGCCTGCGCCGCCAAAGTAAATTTCGCCCACAACCCCTACAGGCACCAGGTTTTGGTGGGGATCGTACAGCCGCACTGACACATTCTTAAAGGGTTTGCCAACCCGACTTTTAGTTACGGTGCGATCCATCGGCACAGGGTAAAAACAACCCATACAGCTAATTTCACTGCATCCGTAAATCACGTACAGTTCGGCAAACGGAAATATCTCTTTCAAGGATTCCAGCAAGTCCGCAGAAACCATGTCTCCGCCGGATGAGAGGTGTTTGAGTCCCCGAAAGGTTTGAATGTCTACGCCCGTATCTTTGATATAAGCGACGAGTTTTCGCAGCAGACTGGGGGAAAGATGGGCAACGGTGACTTGCTGCAAGGTTTGCACCATGCGCTTGAAGTCTAAAATGTGCTCCCGTTCTAGAATCACCAATGTTCCGCCTGCAACTAGGGGCGACAGCAATTCAAACATGGTGATGCTAAAGGTGAAGCGGGCGATCGCGGGCATCACGTCATGCCGATCAAAGCCAAATTGCTCCTGCGCCACCAGAATGTAGTTCACCAAATTGCCGTAGCTTGCCATTACACCTTTGGGTTTGCCAGTGGTACCAGAGGTATAAACTAGGTAAGCTGTTTGATCAAGCGAAATGTTAGTGTCAAGGTTATGAGTTGGCAGGTGTTGAATATGCTCCCAGTCTTGATCCAGGCAGAAGCGATAGCCCGAAATCGCTGGTAAATTTGATAACAGATGAGACTGAGTTAGGAGAATTTTAGGTTGAGTATCTTCTAGAATTGCCGTGAGGCGATCCAGTGGATGAGTTGGATCGAGCGGAACATAGGTGCCGCCCGCCTTAAAGATTGCCAGCAATGCAATGGAAATATCTAACGATGGTTCCACACATACCGCAACTCGTGTCTCCGCCCCAACGCCCATTTGCATCAGGTAACGTGCAAGCCGATTCGCCTGCTGGTTGAGTTCTGTATAGGTAAGCTGCTGCTGGTTGCATGTAAGGGCGATCGCATCGGGTTGCCGAACTGCATGAGCCTCAATATATTGATGGACTGGAATTGGTGGATAATCCGCAGAACCACTACTCCATTCAACTAACAGTTGACGCTCTTCTGCCTGAGTCAACAGTGGCAACGTAGCAATTACGCCTTCTGGATGGCGAACCATCCCTTCGATCACAACTTGCAAATGCTCAACGAACCGCTGAATGATACCTGAATGAAACAGGTTGGCATTGTATCTTAAAATTCCCTGAGCTGTTTGCCCCCGGGGCAGAACAATAAGATGCAGATTGGAGCGATTGAACTGCCCAAATAACGCCTGCCATAATGTGGTGATCCAGGGCTTTTCACTTTCAAGCTGGGAAATATTATCAATGAAACTTAAAGCAATAGATGAGCGTGCTGTGTGAGTAGATAAATGATCAATAAATGGAAACTGTGAGTCATTAAGCTTTGCCTGAACCGATGCTAACGCGTTTGCAACATTCTGGAGAAATGCTTGAACGGTTAAATTTACATCAGTGACGAGATGAATCGGCGCTGTATATCCTGAACCAACTTCAGCATCAGCAAGGGTGAGTTCTAAGTCAGTTATTTCTTGCTGCGTGTAGCGGTAGAGTAAAACATTGAATGCGCCTATGAGTAGCGATCGCTGAGTCGAATCAGTCAGATTAGCTGGTAACGTAAACACATAGTGCTCTGCCTCACAATCACCAGAAGGCGCTGTAAGAAAGTCGCCAGGGAGTTGAAAAGCTGCCAACTCTGCTTCGGTTATGAAAGTTTGAGTCGTCTGCGAATGACGCTGAATACGACCTACCTTCACCTGTGTAGATGCGGTAAGTGATGACTCAACAACTTCTGAAGTTAGTTCAAGACCCATAATTCAATTTCGTACTCGAAGAAAATGATTTCATCAAAGCAACCGCAACCAGCCTGTAATTCTCTAATCTCAACCAATATCGGTACATTGAAAGTTAGGTGAGGCAACCCTAGTTTTGAGATAGTCATAGACTGTAGCTTTCCACAGGGATCAGTACTGTAGACGTTGGATACTACTAGCTATCAAGCCAATCTGCTTTGTTACTTACTACGGCAAGGTAACATAGGCTTCTTGAGCACAGCTGTATTCTTGTACGTAATTCATCAGAAAAATACAAGTCAAGCGTGATTGTTAAGGAACTAAAGTATCGGTAACTACCTAGATCGGGTTTGGCGTAGTTTTTTATACTCATCGGTTTTCACAGAATCACCCTGGTTTTCCTGGCAGAACGCAGCGACTGCCTTGTAGATAGCACCTACAGGTTGGATATCTATATAAGCAATCATTCTGAATATACGGATTTTTTCCTGGGCGAAAGCTTAATAAAGCAGTCATTTTCGATGAAGACTACGTAGTTTTACTAGCAGATTCAGTAGGTAGAGCAATAGACTTGTATCCAAAGGCATAACCCAGGAATAGGTTAGGGTGCTACACAAGCATCAGTGGCTTCTTGGGACTCTCTCTTAAACACTTAACGCCTCAGGAGAAATCGCGGTGAGCAATATTTGCCCGATTATGGGACTTGATCATCTAGAGTTTTATGTTGGCAACGCTAAGCAAGCATCTGCCTATTTTTCTCATTGTTTTGGCTTTACCACCACGGCATACTCTGGCTTAGAAACGGGTGAGCGTAAAGCAACCTCCTACGTATTGGAGCAAGGAGACATTCGTTTTGTCATTACCTCTGCACTTCTTTCAGACCATCCAATTGCCAAGAGTGTATTGAAGCACGGAGATACCATTGCTGTTGTGGCGTTGGAAGTATCTGATGTGGTTAGTGCTTACAAACATGCAGTGGCGCAAGGTGCTATTGGTGCCATTCCTCCAACCGAACAGGAGAACGAATACGGTGTGTTGCGGTATGCGGCCATCCGGATTTTTGGCGACACCACGATCAAGTTCATCGATCGCAGCGATTATAGTGGAGTATTTGCGCCTGGTTTTGTTGCAAAAGCGTCTGTACCCACAAATGCCGCAGGTTTCAAAGCAATTGATCATGTTGTTGGCAACGTTGAACTGGGCGCTATGAACCGTTGGGTTGAGTTCTTCGTCAGAGCAATGGGCTTTGATGTGCAAATGCATTTTGACGATAATGCAATTTCGACTGATTATTCGGCATTGATGTCAAAAGTGCTGCAAAACGGCAATAAAACTACCTTCAATATCAACGAGCCAGCGAAGGGTAAGCGTAAGTCTCAAATTGATGAATATCTAGAGTTTCACAACGGTCCTGGAATTCAACATATTGGGTTGACTACTGAAAATATTGTTGAAACCGTTATTCATCTGAGAAGGTGTGGTGTCGAGTTTTTACCGATTCCCAAAACTTACTACGAAAATCTGGAACCCTGGGTAAAGGAAATTGATGTTCCAGTTGAAAAGCTGGCAGAACTTGGCATCCTGGTTGACCGAGATGAAAACGGTTACCTGTTACAGCTTTTTACAAAACCCGTTGGCGATCGCCCCACCTTATTCTTTGAAGTGATCGAACGGCACGGCTCACGCGGATTTGGAGCTGGAAACTTCAAGTCTCTATTTGTTGCGCTTGAACGTGAGCAGGCACTGCGCGGCAATCTTTAGGATGATCAGACAGAATAGCTGTCGCCTGCCACTACTGAGATGGGGTGAGCAGGCACTGCGCGGCAATCTTTAGGATGATCAGTCATTGATCGTTGATTGCCGCAGAACCGTATGCTAGACAGGCAAGATAGTTACCCTTCCACCAAATTGGATCTCTACCACAAATAGAGCAATAAAAGGTGAATTGGGTGATAGATACCCGCGATCGCGAATGACAATCTTGCTCACGCTTTCTAGACTTTCGCTTCTTGGAAGGGGGCGGTAATGTCACAATCGCTTTTTGCCTCAAAGCTTTACAAGATCAGGCTTTAAGTTTTTTTAGCTGCCAATTCTTAGAAGAAACATCACCGAAGAATTATGTGTCATTTCGTTGACTTAGAAGGTGAGGGGGTTTTGGTGTGGTTGTTTGTTACTCTCTCACCCTTACGGCTTACATAGATTCTTCAGGTAGCCTCAAGCCAGATATATAAACAGCATTTGAAGTTGCTTTGGTGTTTTACATCACTGACTTCAATATCCTGTGCGATCGCTCACAATAAAGGAGACTTGCTTCGTCGTACCTTGAGTGTTGATGAACGGATCAACTTTGCATGAAAGAACCCTGGATTTCTGAGCGCCGTACACTGCAACTCCCTGGATTGACTGTCGATCGCCATATCTCGAAACCGAACGAGCTTGAGTTCTCTGGATGCAATCACCATCTATTTTGTCTGCTATTGAGCCAGGGTAATCGACAGAAAATCACTCGCATTGGTGCAAAGAAATCTGAAAAACCTCAACTCAAGGGAGAGTTCTGGATTTGTTCTGCTCAAACATCAGGGGTTTGGGCATGGGATAGCACGGATGAATCACTGATGTTTGTGCTTGATCCATGCCTCTTAAGCCAAACCGCAGCAGAGATGAGTGGGTTGGATGTCAATCAGGTTGAATTGGTGAATACGATTGGTGCTCGCGATCCTCAAATTGACGCGATCTCTCATCTCTTTCAAGCAGAATTGGATACCGAGAGTATGGGTGGGCAACTCTATGCCGAGTCTCTGGCGCAGGTATTCATCATTCATTTGCTCAGGCAATACTGTGTGCTCCATCCCAAAATTCCCAGCCATCCCCAAGAACTTCCCTCGGCTCGACTTCAGCCCGTGTTGGACTATATCCACAGCTATTTGGATCGACCGCTGCACCTGGCTGAACTAGCAGAGGTTTCAGGCATCAGCCAGTACTATTTTTGCCGACTATTTAAGCAGTCGATCGGAATGGCACCCTATCAATATGTGCTTCAGCAACGCATGGAAAAAGCAAAAGAACTCTTACAACAAAGAAAACATACGATTGCAGAAATTGCTGTATTGGTCGGATGTACGGACCAAAGTCGCTTCACTAAGTATTTCAAAAACTATTTTGGTATTACACCCAGTTCGTTTTTGAAGCAATAGGCAATCTGCTATAGCAAGAATCATCTAGACTACCGGGCAAATCTAGCAAGAAATGTCTATCTTACGCTACAAGGCGCGATGTATCGTTCTGTAGGCGCTTTTCAGCCCAGATGGATTTCAGGTTTCTTCACTTGGCAAACTAGAGAGGTCATCGGGTGAAATAGCTCGTTCCGCACCGTTTCGTGGTCTGAGAATTGATGAAGAGAATTAGTCGTATTTTGCTTTCGGTTGTACTCGTCAGTACTGCTGTCGTTTCTGTCGCGGTAGATTGGAACACCACTCATATTTTCAATCCCGAATGGCATCCGCACGCCAAGTTTCATGATGTGGTGATGCTATGGTTGCTCAGTGGCATGAGTATGATGGCGCTGTGGTTATTGTGGCGGCGATCGACAGAACCCGATATTGCCTATACCGTTGCCATGCTCGTACCTGTTGTGTTCTGGTCGCCCTTTTTCTTTACAACACTGGTGGTTCCTGGAACCAGCCTGCAAGCCGATTTGAAGGAAGCTCCGCCTGTCATAGCAGGCATTCCCATCTATCCCAATGTAACCGTTGCAACAGTGAGCGTAATTCTGGCATTGATTGGCTATTTTTTGCATCGCGCGTCTCGATCAGCAGCAGAGTAGGAGACTGATTGTGATCACCAGTTTTGCAGTACCAATCCTGTTATTGCCCTATCACCCAGTTCTCGCTCATATCGGGCATGGTAGCTTTCTGACTCAAAATCTGGCTCAAATGAACCTCTCGCCAACATTCATGCTGAGTGGAATGGGAATTGCTTTAATGGCGGGAGCCGGACATGCGCTCTCCCCAGGACATGGAAAAACAATGGTCGCTGCTTATCTCATCGGCTCACGGGGTACACCTCAACATGCCGTTTTGTTGGGACTGGTAACAACCGTGACCCACACAATCAGTGTCTTTGCCCTGGGGATTCTCGCCTTGCTCCTGTCTAGATACTTTTTGCCAGAGCAGTTGTATCCGTTTCTCAGTTTGACCAGTGGCTTACTGGTTTGCGGGATTGGCTTCTGGTTGCTCGATCGGGTTTTGCATCCTTCCTCCCGTTCTGATCACACACATCATTCTGACGGTCATACTCATCACCACTCCCTTCCTCAGATCACCTTACGATCGCTGGTGTCATTAGGAATTGCGGGAGGGTTGGTTCCCTGTCCATCTGCGCTGGTGTTGTTGTTAAGTGCGATCGCATTGCATCAAACGGTCTACGGTTTGTTATTAGTTTGTGCCTTTAGTGTTGGATTGGCGATCGTATTGATAGGGATTGGTTTCATCGTTATCTATGCTCATTATTGGTTGAAGCAAATTTCATGGATTCAACCTTTGCAACCCTATATCCCAATTATTAGTGCAATTGGGGTAATTGCGGTGGGAAGTATGCTGATGATTTGCGCTGTCATTTAGAGGTCATACATGAGAATTGGAATTATTGGTGCTGGCAATATGGGAGCAGCATTGGGCAAAATTTGGGCGAAAGCTGGGCATGAGGTTATCTTCTCTTACTCAAGAGATCAGCATAAACTTCGTCAACTGGCAGCATCAGCGGGCAAGACGGCTCAAGTTGGCACGCCGCAGGAAGCCGTTGCTCACAGTGATGTGATTTTGTTTGCAGTTTGGGCACCTTCATTGGCAGAGGTGATTCATGCAGTGGGTCCGTTAGACAGCAAGATCGTCATTACCTGTGTTAGCGGTATCCAGCCAGACTTTACAGGACAGACGATCGGACTCGCCACTGACTTAACCATTTCTGTGGCTGAAACGATTCAACAATTGGCTCCCAACGCCAGAGTTGTAGAAGCATTCAATACGACCTTTGCAGAAATTCTTGCCTCAGATTCAAGACAATTCGGCTCAGAGTTTCCTAGCGTTTTCTACTGTGGGGATGATAGTGAAGCGAAGCAGCTTGTTGCGGGTCTGATCGAAGCATGTGGCTATGAAGCCGTAGATGCAGGAAAACTCATCGTCGCCCGGACATTAGAAACCCTCGCGACCGCTTGGGTGCAGTTTGCTGTTGCAAGCCAGTTGTTTCCCAACCTGGGACTGAAAGCATTGCGGCGTTGAACAGCGGCATACCCCTTCAAATGAAGTGGACGATCGCCATCGGTACTGGGTTAAAGCTCTCTGCTGACGCTGATTTGGGACGTTAAACTGACAAAACAGGTACTGGCGGTTATCACCAAAAAGATACGCAGAGGAACTGCTATGAGAGTTTCAGTTTCAGGAACGCAGCGATCTCCATGCAGATAAGCAGGCATCACTTCTGGTTGAGCGATCGCTCAATATGGTGAAGGATGGCATCAAGCTTCTGAATTTGATTGTGTTTTTACCGCTCGATAGTATTGATAGCACTGTGATCTCCGGTGCGGAAGATCAAGAACTAAGGATTGCAGTAGATGATTGGCTCGTCGATACGCTTCGTGGTGATGTTCTCGACCTATTCAGCTTCCGTCGCCCTATGATTATCGCCACCCCTACAGTTTGTGTTCCCTAAAAGAACCCTACTGCCTCGTTAATTGATTCTAAAACGCACCATGCTCAGGTTGTTGAAATGCGATCGCTCGGCACCTTCCAATTAACAGTCAATCTTGGAGAATTCGGTAAGGATTTGTTGATATTCTTCGCTAACCTTTTCCACCTCAAAGGTTGAAGAAATCGTTTCTACCTTGAGCGCCTTGAGTTTAGCAACACACTGGCTGGCTTCAGCCAGAAGGTCGGGGGAGGCGAGTTGTTTATGTAGCCCAGAGGCAACGGTTGCACCCAGGGCAAACAGAGAGGAGATAGTGGTCATGTTGCGCCAGGTGCCCACGGGGGCTTTTTCTAACACAATTGACTGTCCGGCGATAAAAGTGGCGATCGCGCCCAGAATGATATTGAAAATGCTGTATCGATGATCAATCTTCTTTAGATTGAGTGCATCCCAGTTTTGCAAGACTCACTTTGAGAATTGTCCATTAAGATAGG
>JACYLN010000006.1 GCA_015272515.1 Leptolyngbyaceae cyanobacterium C42_A2020_001
CCCTCCCCCCTCCCCCCTCTTCAATCACCCATTACCAATTCCCAATTCCCTATCCCCTACTCGTGGGCGGCACCGGGCTATACATCCGCGCAATTACCAAAGGGCTGAAAATCCCGCGAGTGCCTCCACAGGCAGAGTTGCGATCGCAGCTTCAAACATTGGGGCAGGTGCAGTGCTATGCCCTGTTGCAACAAGTTGATCCGCAATCTGCCAGCAAAATTCATGTCCATGATCAGGTGAGAACGCTGCGATCGCTGGAAGTGTTCTACACAACAGGTCGCCCTATGTCTGAGCAGCAAGGTGAATATCCACCGTCCTACCCGATCTTGCAGATCGGGTTAGATTGTCAGGATGCAGCCAGGCGAGAACAGCGTATTGCTCAACGCACCCGGCAGATGGTGGCAGATGGGTTTGTAGCAGAAGTGGAATATCTATGTGGCAAGTATGGGAGCGATTTACCTCTGCTAAACACCCTGGGATATGCTGAATTCAAACAATATCTATTCGGTGAGTGTTCTCAAGAAGAAGCAATAGAGCAGACGATTTTGCACACCCGTCAATTTGCCAAACGGCAGCGCACCTGGTTTCGCGCTTCACCAGAAATTGAGTGGTTTGATGCAGATTCCCCTAGTTTGCTGGAACAGGTTTGGCAGCAGGTGTGCCGCTTTGTACAACCGCAATAACGATGGTGGTGCGCGAGCAGATTGACTGAGGATTTGCTCTACGCGAAGTGCCACTATCTTGCCCTTGCTTCCCCCACCTTCCTCTCCCAAATCTAAGCGAGGAGGCAGTTCGACCAGTTCTTGCTCCGTTCTCCTAAGATTGGGAGAAGACCTGGGAATGGGGACAGTGGAAACACATCGGCTCAAACCCGGTTTGAGGGGAAAGTGCTAGAATGATTTGCATACATAATATCTATAGTCATACAGTTGAATATCATTCAATGTCTAAACAATCTGTTTCTCCCACCCAGATTGAACCGTTTGATGAAGGTTTAACGCCTAGCCAGAAAGCGGCAAAAGAGCCAGCTCTCGCATTACTCAGAGAATTGGTTAGAACCTATCAAGCGTTTTATACCTATGATGAGGCACACGTTCGCCAACTAGGGTTAACGCTGCCTCAATTTGATGTGATTGCAACGTTGGGAAACACCTCTGGCATGATGATGAGCCAGCTTGCCGAGAAGACCCTGGTGACGAAAGGAACACTCACTGGAATTGTTGATCGCCTGGAGCAAAAAGGCTTGGTACGACGCGAAGTGCCCCCAGAAAATCGCCGTTGTTTCATCATTGTGTTGACTCCAGAAGGGCACCGTCTGTTTGAAGAGATTTTTCCGGAGCATATTGACTATTTGAAGCAGCGCTTAAATGTACTCAGTGTTGAAGAAATTGAGCAGATTCAGTCCGCTTTGAAGCAATTGAGAAAAGTGTTTTAGGGGCGTAGCAATACGCCCCTTTAGGATTACAAGAAAGTCCGACGTTCTAGAGAATAGGTTTTGCTGATTTGATGGATCGCATCACGCGATCGCCCATGCTCAAGCTCCTCTTCTTGAACAATGAGATCGACAGTGTTACTTGGCTTATTCAGAATGGAAGGCTTCGATTCAACTTGTTTTGCCTGTCTCTTGGGTAATCGCCACAGGCGAGGATAGAAATGCACCATAACCGTTCCTCCCAATTGGGGACTGTTCTAGATCCAGATGCTTTTTCTCCCATTCCGAAATGATCTACTCTTTTTTTGTAACGAATTGTGCAATTTCTCCGGATCAGCGATTGAAACTGCGAGGTATCAGTTGCTTCACTGCTTGGTATTTGCTTTTGGGAAATGCTGGGCGAGATCGCGCGATCGCTCAATTAATTCAAAATTGACCCATCAGCAGGGTTACAAATCACTGGGTTTCTGACCAGGGTATAAATCTATACCCTAATCCACTGAATTCAAGTTTTAACTCAGCATAGGGAGCTTTTTTTAGCTTAGGAAATTGAGGGAAATTGACACCAAGAAATGGAAAGCTTTTGCCAAATCTTTGAATCGCAACTTGATTCATTGCCTGGTGAGATATTACTTGCCCATCCGATGAAATTTTTAACTTAAAAATGCCAGGTTCCCGATAGTAAATGCCACCATTTGTATCAATTCCCCATGTGTAGGAATTCGCTGTGACAACCGCACTTAGCGCACCTAATTCTGCTGGATCCTTGATATCGGGAGTATAGGGTTGAAACGTTGACCGAACCTGAGGATTTAAAGCTAAATTCTTACACTTCTTTTCACACTCAATTGCACTCCTGGTTGTATATGCCATCTGCCAGGGTAATATCTGCAAAATCTTGCCATCCTGGGATAACACAACTTTGAAATCTGCAAACTCCAGTTTTCCACCTGCTTTCAAACCTGGAATCAATTGGTTGATTACTTTTTTCTGGAGTGCTGCCTGGATGAATGGTTGGGTATTGCCAATCTCCCGTGAAGCCTCATCATAAGCAAAATAGGTGATGATCTGTCCATCTTGGCTCAGTAGAAAACGCCAAATCACATTTTGTTTAGTGTTGCTTTCTGCTTTAACGAAGTTTTTCTGAATTTTTTGAGTTAGTTGCTCAGCTAAATTTTTCCACGTTTTGGAATCTTGAATCAGGATAACTCTGTTGGCATAGTTGGGTGGTTTAATTCCAATAAAATCTGCTACCGGAAAACCGTAAATAAAGTAAGCGAGGGATGTGGAGTCTTCAATTTCTAAGGTATCTCTGAGGGCATCACTCAACGCAAATCCTGAAAACTTATAGTTTCTTAGTAAAAAAGCATCGGGCAAGATTGCCAATTTAGAATCGAATCGGAATGGAAAACATGCATAGAATTCATCTTGATTGTGGATGGGATGGTCAATTCCGTAGGTACTTGGAGCGTCTAAGATTTGCCCAATCAAAACGGCTTTTTTAGAAAAACACTCTGCACGCGCATTTCCTAAGGTGGATGCTGTGGTTAATGAGGTGGTGTTTTCAGGTTGTTCTTTCTGATTGGAGACTTTGAGAAATTGCAGTTCGTCTATTACCTGATTCAATGTAGTTCGGCTCTTTGCATTGAGGCTTTCCGCAAATGGAATGCTTGCCAATTTTGCGATCGCTCGATTAATCCGAATATCGGCAGCAAGGCGTTGATCTTGTCGGGTTTCATTCAGTCGGCGGCTAAAATCAATGGTGGTTTTATCGGCACGTTCTAGTAAACTTTCTGCATCTCGAATAATTTGGGAGTCGATGCCTCCCTGCCAATCATTTTTCTGCAATCCAGCCATCAGCATGGCGCGTGCTTGAGCATTCAAAAACTCTGGAATCCCAAAGGCAGTTCCTTTTTTGTATTCTTCAATTGCCCGCTCGAAGTTGCCCAGTCGTTCGTAGAGAAAGCCGACCGCAATTTGAGTTTTGTAATCATCAGGGGCAAAGTTTAGCGATCGCTGATAGCTTTTGAATGCCTGTGACCATTCGCCCTGTTTCTCATGATGCTGAGCCTGGTCAAAATACCAGTTGCCTACGACATGCAAGTTTTGATTGAAGCCATAAGCACTTCCTAACAGAATCAGAGAGGCTCCAAAGGTTGCTTCTGCGTGGAGAGAGTCGGGCACTTTAACGCTATTCAGGATTTGTGAAACCACTTGTTTGCCTTTGTCGGTGAGTGCGCCGCCCGCAATAAAGGCTAGCCCTGCCCCTTGACCAATCGTTGTCAGAGTTCCTAAAAAATCAAAACCTTCGGTTGAAAAAGCTTTCGCGGTTTGGGTAATAAACGATGTCGCAATGACTAAACAGGTGACAGTGCCGACATTCCAGAGCCAGTCGAATTTGTCTGAAAGGGGTTTTTTATGAGAGGAGGGTGCAATAGGTTCAAGATGCCACCACCAGGCTGATTCTGGCGGTTCCAAACTCTGGCGCAGTTGCTCCAGATGTTCCACTTTACAAATCTGATTTGCGTGTTGTTTCAGGGTTAGGTCAAGATCAACCAGTTTTGCCAAGCTTTCGTCATCAAACGGAGTGCTGTTGAAGATCGCTGCCTGAATGCGATCGCGCGATCGCAAAATTTTAAGAACTTGATAAGAAGACAACTTGGAATCAGAAGGCAAACTTTGAAGAGCTTCTGCGTAGTCAGTAATCAATTGCGCCGGATCTAAATCATGCTGCTGAGTGCCAAACTCTTCCATAACGCCTTAATGCTTACAAGTTGCAAAAAATTTCCTGAAACCTACATCAAGCAATATGCCCAATGCCATAGTTTTTCCAACCCCTCAAATGGTAAGGAACCTACCAAACCAATTGAATGGTTTACGCGTGACAGCCCTCAACCCCCAAACGGCTTTCACATAACTGGCGTTCTTCTAAAGAAAGTGCCTGTGCTTCAATATCTCGCCGCAGGATCATGCCATTCACCGTTACGAGCATTCGCGGCAGTTCTTGATTTTCAATCACTTGCAGGGTTTGGATATCGTAAGTGGTGTAGGTTGTGAGTTCGGGGGAGTTAAATTTCACGTCAATCACCGTCAGCGATTTGCGAGGAGCCTGCCCGCCTTCAATGTAGGGGCGAGGTCCAGAACCCAGAATTCCCATGTGGAGCAGTTGCAGTTTGCCGCGATGGGCAGGGTAGTAGGCGTGATGATGTCCGCTGATGTAGGTGTGGACGTTGTACTTCTCCAGCATGGCTCGCAGTTGTTCGGCGTTGTCCATCACATCGCCGGCTTGATTGCGTCCTTCAGCAACCCCATACAAAGGCAAGTGACTAATTAGAATTCGCAACTTAGCGGCTTTGGCTTTGTCGCTGGCGAGGGCTTTTTCCACCCAGGCGAGTTTTTCAGCAGGGATACTACTAGAAGATCCATCCCATGCAAGAAAGAAAATGTCTTTGAACTCGAAGGTGTAGTAGAAGGGAAACTCAAACCGATCAACGAACTGCAAGCCCGGATCGTGTGCGGGATTCTGCCAGTATTCAGTAGCCGCTGCGCGATCGCGGGGAAACAAAAACTTACCGTATGCAGTCACCGCGCTCGATGCATCGTGATTTCCAATGGTGAAACCATAGGGAATTTGTATGCGTCTCAGCGGCGCTGCGACCTGTTGATCAAACGCCTCCCACATTTCCTTTAAGCGCTCGGCAGAGAGGCTAGGAGATTGACCTGCAATCATATCGCCACCACACAACACCATATCTGGCTGCCAAAAAGGCACAAGTTTAATGCCCTTATCCACCTCAGGGTCGTAGCTGGTTGAGCCGTAAGCGCTATTTAGATCGCTAATTACCAGAAAGCGAACATCGCCTCGTGGTGGGTTCAATACTTTCCCACCGGCTTGATTCAGGATGGCGGTTGTTTCACTCGGTAATTCTGTAGGGGGTGATTTGGTGGAAATGGTTGAGGGGGGAGTTACCTGAGGCGCGGTTGAAGCCTGACACGCATACATCACTCCAACAAGCGATAATCCCAGAAAAAATTTAACCAAAAACCGGGGCAGCGAGAAACGCATAGAGAATAGTCCCGAAACCATCCACGGATTACGATACTGCATCAAGTGTCTTCTCAAGCATTCCAGGATTGGATTTTTCTCAGGACAACCGTTACCCTACTCAACGAAGAGTTGCCATTGACTTGCTGCCGCTATGACTGATCACTCCAACCTGACCTTTCGCCTGGCTGAGGAGCGCGATCGCACTCAATTTATTAACCTGGCACGGCTCTCGTTTATGCCAACCATGACTCTGGCGGATGCAGAACAGGAGTGGGGCGAATCTTCCATTAATCCTCCTGGTCGTAAGGGCTGGGTAGTGGAAGATGCTGCCGGAAACCTAGTAGCGCGTTATCGCCATTTAGAGTTTGAACTATTCTTTGAGGGAGTCCGTTTTCCGGTGGCAGGTGTGGGGGGCGTTGCCGTGGCGATCGCGCATCGGGGTAAAGGCTTGGCACAGTGGATGCTCACCCAGGCACTCAAAGATTTTCGCGAACAGGAAATTCTGCTCTCGATGCTATATCCCTTTCAGCATGGGTTTTACCGCAAATTAGGCTGGACGTGGATGGGAGCAACTTATCAATTTCCGGTATCAAGTCGGCATTTGCCCCTGTATACCGAGCGTCACCAGATCGCCGCCTACCAACCCAGCCAGGAAGCAGCATTGAAAGCCCTTTACGAAAAAGTTGCAATGCAGCATAACGGTTGGTTGCATCGAGAATCGTGGTGGTGGGAGAACTTCTTTAAACCCAGAGGTGGGCGCGAACTCTACTGTTACGCGGAAGCGGAAGAGTTACGGGGATACGTGGTGCTGGAATTCACTCAATTGGAGCCGGAGAAAGAACAGCTTGCTGTCGTGGTGCGAGAATGGGTGGCAGTGAACGCAGCAGCATATCGTGGCATCGTCGGCTTTTTGGCATCTCTGCGCGACCAAATCACCACCATTGTCTGGAACACGTTCCCGGATGACCCGTTTCCTTACCTGCTAAAAGAGCAGCAGCGTGATCCAGCCCTGACCGTGCCACCGTTTGATTTCAACTACATGCATCAGCTTGGATTGCTGTCTGGTGGGTTTATGTGGCGCTTGGTGGATGTTCAACGGGCGATCGCTCTCCGCCCCATTCAACCCGTTCCCCCCTTTACCCTCAGCTTTGACATCGCCGATCCGGTATTTGGCAATGAGCAGTTTACAGTAGAGTTCGCCAACGACACAATGCAGCTTACTTCCCGACCTGCGGCAACCGTGCTCAAAACCTCAGTACATCATCTGGCGGAGTTGTTTAGCGGACTGCGGCGATCGCAGCAACTCCACTGGACGGGCGAACTGGAACTGGAAGGCGATGATGCGCTGTTAGCCCAACTCGATAGCGCCTGGAACACGCAACCCCCCTTCTGCTGGGATGCCTTTTAGTACCCCTACGGGTAATGCCGAATCTCTCAGTGACAAAAGAAAATTTATGTATCACTTCTGGTCAAAACCGGGACGATTTCCTGGCAGCGATCAAAGAATAAAGATAGGAAGAGGTTTCCTGTTCCTGTCGAGAGTATGGCTCGGAGGAAAAACCGATGGTCACTGCATCTACGGTTCGATTAACAATTGCCCTGATCGATGCCGAGTTGGACGATGAGGAAAAAGATCGAGTGGTGCGTCAGCTTCTGACAGAATTTCAAGAACTGGATGAGGTTGAGCGGGCCGAGCGAGTGCTTGATCCAGCTCCGCCAGAAGGCAACAAGGCATTAGGCGGATTTTTAGTGAATCTGCTGTTGCTAGAAGTTAACCCGGCCAATGTCAAACGGTTGTTTGGCTTTGTCAGCGATCGCCTCGGTGGTAAGCCGATTGAGCTGGAAGTAGAAGCCAACGGCAAAAAGCTAAAAGTGAAAGCTAGCAGTCAGGAAGAGTTGGCAGCCGCAATCAAAGCGGCTCAAGAATTCGTCGCCACATAGAGGGGGCGTTATGGCGAAAGTTGCATTGTTAATCGGGGTGAGTGAATACGAACCCGGACTGAATCCGCTGCCAAAGGCAGTGAAAGATGTGGAGGCGGTTCAGCGCGTCTTAAAAAATGCCGACCTGGGGGGATTTGATGACGTGAAAACCCTCACCAACCCTGACCGGGTGACCATGGAAGCCGAGGTGGAAAATCTGTTTTGCGATCGCGCCAAAGATGACCTGGTGCTGCTGTTCTTTTCTGGGCATGGCGTTAAAGATGACAGTGGCAAATTATATTTTGCGACCCGCAACACGCGCAAAAATCGTCGAGGTGAATTAGTCCGCTCTACGGCAGTTCCCTCCAACTTTGTGCTGGAAGTGATGAACAACAGTCGTTCTAAGCGCCAGGTCGTGGTGTTGGATTGCTGCTTCAGCGGTGCCTTTGCCGAAGACATGACCGCCAAAGATGATGGCTCCGTTGACATTCAACACCAGCTTGGCTCAGAAGGGCGAGCAGTGCTCACCTCTTCCACCTCCACCCAGTATTCCTTTGAGGAGAAAAATACCGATCTGTCCATTTATACCCAATATTTGGTGGAAGGCATTGAAACGGGAGCCGCCGATTTTGACAATGACGGCGCAATTTCAGTCGATGAACTGCACGACTACGCCAAGCAGAAAGTGCAGGAAGCTTCGCCTGTGATGAAACCCGAAATCTACGCAGCCCGTGAAGGCTTTCGCATTCGCCTGGCAAGTGCCCCCATCAGCGATCCAAAGTTGCGCTATCGCAGGGAAGTGGAGCGCGTCACCAACGATGGCAGAATCTTTCTTGCCGATCGCCGCCTGTTAAACCAACTTCAGCTTCAATTGGGGTTATTGCCTGCCGATGCGTTCGTGATTGAGGCCGCTGTTCAGCAAGCTTACTGGGAATATCAGGAAAATCTGGAGCAGTACCGTCAGGCGTTAAGCGAAGCCTTGCAAAACGAAAACCCGCTCAGTGAACAAACTCAGCGAAAATTTCGCCAACTTCAGGAACGCTGGAAGTTAAAGCCGAATGATGTGGCAGCGATCGCGAATCAGGTAGCTCAACAGGTGCAGTTTGCCCATGCAGTGGCATCTGGCGACGTTGCATCTCACCTGCCACCCCCGCCTCAACCCGTTCAACCCACTCTAGCTGAAGCGATCGCCCCCAGCCCCAGCCCGGTAACTGACGATGCTCCCCAAAAACGCGATCGCACCCGGACGTGGATAGGCATCCTCATGATTGCTTTGTTGTCTGGTGCGGCGGGTTACTGGCTGGTTGCCAGCCAAACCTTCGTCCCTTTTCCCTCGTCCAGCCCAACCCCAACCATTACACCATCGGGTGATCCCTCCACTTCCCCCATCGCTAGCCCAACGGACAACCCCACCATTCCACCAGAACGCTGTTTTCGCGTGGTGGGAACTTCTTCTCTGAATATTCGAGGGGGGGCAGGTCAAAGCTACCCACAAATTGGTGTGTTGTCGGAAGGAGACGAACTATCAGGAGGTGTTGAAGACTCCTCCGGCTGGTTAAAGCTTGATCTCTTTTCCGTCAAAAATAAACTGTTCCCAGAACACCAAACTGCGACTGAAGCCTGGGTCGGGGCCAATTATGTGCAACCCTGTTCAGATCACAGCCTGCCCCCATCTAACACTGACCCCGCAACCACCACCCCCACCAATCCGATCACACCTGCTCCTGTTCAGCCACCAGAGAAAGACCCACCTCCGGCGGAACCCGTTGTCAGCCGTTGTACGGTTTGTGTGCTGTATCGCGATCGCCACGCTGGGCAAGCAGTCACCATAGAACAAGCGTTGATTGTGTCCGGCTTTTCTACCAAAACCATCAGCACTGATTTAACTGAGGTCAAAGCACCCCTTGCCCCCGGCATGGTGCAAGTGGTTTACACGGAACAGGGGTTAGCCAAGTTGGATGCGGTGCTTGCCATTGTTCGTCCATTGGTCTTACCAGAAACACTAGTCGTTGAGCCGCAACCAGTTCCAAAGCTAGGCAAAGGAGATGAAATCCAAATTCGGTTGTATTAAGCATCTACTCTTCTCGAACAGAAGGATCATCGAACTTAAGCGCCTGAATTTCAGCAAGTTGGTAGTTGATTCGTTTTAAGGCGCGATCAAGTTCTGGCAGGATGCTGAGATGGTCGGGGAACGGTACTGCATGGGAGCGGCTGTAGCTCTGAATCTCGCTCATTTTCTGCTGAAATTGCTGGGCGATCGCCAGAGCTTCCTGCCCCAAATTCACCAACTGCTGCTGCCGATAAAACCGCAACGCCTCTCCTCGCAATACTTGAAGCGTGGCTTCTTCTCCGCCCTGCTTACTTGGCATAATTCGCAGGCGCAATAGCAGGTTTTGCTCCTGATAGAGACGATCAACCTCTACCTGTTTCGGCTTTTGTACGGGTACCAGGGGCATTTGAGTTAGCCGCTTGAGTGCCTGAATCACCCCCGCAAATGTCTCCACTGGCAACTCTTCTAGCACCGCTTGCACAACCCCACTCTGACTCCAAACGATGCGTCCATAGTGAGCCTTGTGTTCTAAATAAAGCCGCCCAATTCCCCAGGAGAGCACTCGTCCCAGTAGTTCTTCTAGAAGCTCATCGGGCGGCAGTGTTGCCAAAAACTCTGGTGGTTCCGACAAATACCGTGGATTAACGATCAGTAGAGGCGGGCTTTCTGGGATGGCTTCAGGAGAGCGTTCAACCAGAGTTGGGTCGGTTTTTGTGCCATCTACGGAGGTTTTTTCTTCGATCGCGAGTAGGGGCAGTTCAGAGGGACTGTCTACTACCAGAGTTGGGTTTGAGTGCAGATCTTTGGGGCGATCGCTAGGGGTTTCAGCGGCACGTTTGGCAGAATGTTCTGCCAGCTTTTTGGCAATGCGACGGGCAACAGGTTGAGAGGCGGGAGTCGCTTTTTTCTGGCGATCGGAGTAGTTAAGATAGGCAGAAAGCGCCGCATAGTGCACATCAGAAGCGAGAGGTTGCGGCACAAGTGAACAATTCATGTATGCCAGAATGCGACGAACGTAATCTAACGCCGCTGTGTCATCCATGTTCACCATACCCAGCTTCAAACGACTGCCTTCTAAGGAAAGCGGCAAAATTTGATGGTATAGACATGCCTCAAACGGCAGGATGCTGTCTACCAGCCGAAATGCCATTTCAGCATCAATTTGGCTCATCCAATCAAGCTTGGGTTCGCTGGATGAAGCGGGTTTTGCGGATGCAGAAGCCTGCGATTCTGGCTGATCACCCATTGGAGGCACTGTCCAGGAAAAATAGTTAGCCCTTCATCTTAATTGATGACAACGCTGGGCTGTGATGTCAACTGAACCACCCTGAAAAAAAACGATAAAAAAGTTTACGATTCGGCTTCGTTCCCTAACCAACTTGATACCAGATCTGGCTGGGCTTTAGGTGCAAAAACGCGAGTGGCGTGATAGCTGATTTTTTCGCGCAATCGATAAACCTGCTTCACATCCATGTTGAGTTCTTTGGCGATCGCCTCTTGCGATCGTCCCTGAAGATACAGCCGTAACCAATCTACCGCAGAGGGGTCTACCTTCTTTTCCAGCAGATACGCCTCAAATCGTTGTTGCACGGCTTTCCGCAGTTCTTGTTGTTCCTCGGATGCCTGAGCATCTTGATACTCGGCGATCGCCCGCGCATCGAGCAGACTTACGGCACCTTCAGAATCGTCAGGAGCCACTTCTTGAGACACCAAACGGATAAAGTCATCGGCGGGAACTTGCGTCATGCCGCCTTTTTGGGAACGCCGCAGATAGTTAACAAAGCGATAGCACAGTAGCGGCTGGTTACGAATTGGACGCAGGCAATACTCTTCCGTGCTTGCCAGTAGCAGGGCATTGCGTAAACGGGTGTCGCGCGTGCATTGGGCGATCCAGGCAACCTGTTGCTGCATGTAGCGATCGTTTTGCAACAGTTCTTGGATTACTTCTTCCAACACGTCTACAACTGAACGCTGGCGATCGCGGGAAAGCGCAATCCAGGTACGAATTTTGTTGCGAATTAGAAATAGATTACTCAGACGCTGAATTAACCCTTTGTAAGCCCGCTCTGGAGACATCCCCAAGTAACGTTGGCGCAAGATCCGGTAGCGATAATCCATCGCCTGCTCAACAATCTGCCGCTGCATTGGGTTTAAGCCATCAAACCGGGAAATATCTTCGCCAATCAGCCATCGCACAATACTCTCCTGACAAGCAGCGCTTTGTTCTGGCAGTTCCGCTTTCAGGCGCGATCGCCATTCGTTTGAAAATTCTTCCGCGAGTGTCATTTGCTCAGCTAACATCATACAGTTGCCGTCCCACGGTTCTAACTAGCCTCGTTATAGAGTTTGCCCTACAACCCGTGTCTAGCGCACTCACCCGCTTGGGTAAAATCGTGAACAGCGTTTTACTAACCATACCCGACTTCACCCTGAACGTTCCTTTAGTTTCAATTTTTTTGAGGCGTGAGAAAACACCCAAATTGGGGAGTTTGGGTGATGGAAAATGGCTACCCTTACCTGCCTACTAGCAGGTAAGTCACAAGGTCGCCCCGTCCCTTAACTGAAACGGTGCCTCGTGGTTTCAAGTCAAACTGATCTTTTAACTGTTGGTAGGTTGCGTCTGTGACTTGAATTTGCCCAGGTATCCCGTGAGATTCCATGCGGCTGGCTAAGTTCACAGCATCTCCCCACAGGTCATAGCTAAATTTCTTCAGTCCAATCACACCTGCAACTACAGTTCCGGTATTGATACCAATCCGGAGTTGAAAAGGTTCTCCCAGATCCGTCTGGAACTTAGAGATGACTTGTTGCATATCTAGCGCCATCTGGGCGATCGCTGCCGCATGGTCGGGGCGATGAGTGGGCAACCCGCCAACTACCAGGTAGGCATCACCAATCGTCTTAATTTTCTCCAACTCATACTTCTCTAAAAGCTGGTCAAATGTAGAGAAAATCTGATTCAGTTGATCAACCAGCTCAACCGGGGGAATGCGAGCAGAAAGTTCAGTAAAGCGCACAATATCCGCGAACAAAATCGTAACTGCCTCAAACCGGCTGGCAATAGGGCTGAGATTTTGCTTCAGTTGTGCCGCGATTTCGGCTGGCAAAACATTCAACAGTAATCGTTCCGCTTTCTCTTGTTCGTCCCGGAGTTTTGCTTCTGTTTGCCGCCGAGTGCTAATTTCTTGCCGTACTCGCTGAAACATCTGGCTAAATGCTACGATGACTTCCCCCAGTTCATCGTGTCGCTGCGTTCTCAAAGACTGAAACGCCGGGTCAGATAAGTCTTTGCTGATCGCATCACCCGCAGCGATCAAATCATCTCGCAGGCGCAGAATTGGCGTAATGACTAAAAACCCAAACGTCAGCATGGTGGCACTGGTCTCTTAAGGGAGGATAGGAGTAAAACCTCTTTGAGTCAGGAGTTC
>JACYLN010000059.1 GCA_015272515.1 Leptolyngbyaceae cyanobacterium C42_A2020_001
GGGATGAGTAGGGGGGTGGGGGAGTGGAGGAGTGGGTGGGGGAATTGCTAAGGGAGTGAAGTTCCCTCTACCCTTCTACCCGTCTCCCCACCTCCCCTATCCTCCTGCCTCCCTTCGGGCTGAGCCTCAGGGCGAAGCCTGCCTCCCTGCCTTCTAGAGGAGCCACTGAGTTAAAGCAAAGGCTAAAAAGGCGCTGCCTAAGGGCACAGTCAGATTATCAATCCCCAATTTAGAAAATGCTTCTAACCCGGTTGCCAGTGCCGCTACGGCAAATGCAATTCCTAAAATCTGCCAGCTTCCACCATCAATACTGAATAAAATTGCACTGCTGACGACGAAACTAACAACTACCATTGTCAGCGAACCTTCCCAACTTTTCTTCATATCCCACAAGATGTAGGGATGTCGCCCAAATTTCTGCCCAACTATTGCGGCTAGCCCGTCTCCCCAAGTCATGACTAAAATCCCGATCGCAGCATATTGGGGCACTTCCAGTAGCCAGAAGCAGCCAACCAGAATGCCAATGCTGATGGCGTAGAAAAAGGTACCGAGGCTTTTACGCCCAACACTGTTAATACTTGGCAGAATCGGGCGGTAGTAGGAAAGCAGTGCGATCGCGCTAAAGATGACTGACGCTCCCACTCCAATCCATGCAGGAATTTGCAGCCACCACGCCAGCAAAATTACGTTTCCTACCCCAATGTGAACAACCTTGCGAACCACTTCCGAATTGGCTTGCTTGGAGCGATACAGCCACTCTGCTACTAGCCCCACCAGTCCTACCCACGCTAAAACTATCCCCACCTGGAGCCAAATGGGAATAGGAACTACAAACCAGGACGACAGAGACATTCGCTATGACACACGCCCAATACTTCCTTCCATTCTCTCACTCTTCTCCCTCACCCTCATCTTCCCCACTCCCAATCCTCTCTGAATCCTGCAACCAATCGGCACCGAACCAACTTACGTAAATGGTTTTTGGAACAGGTTGGCAAAAGACCAACTCCTACGCCTTCCCTCTCCTGTCTTTCCCCTCCCCTTCTGACTCCTAACTTCTCCTATACTGAGGTTTACCGCTTTCGGTATTGCCGATGACAACTCCACCACCCTCTATCCAATTTTTTGACGGAATTTCTGAGGAACTGGACAATGTCAGCCTGAGGCGCAATCGCCTGTCTGGTGCTCGGATTGTGGTGATGGTGTTTCGAGAATTGAGAGCGATCGCCCAATTCAACAGTTTTCGCTATCGCTTCTCTCAGTGCCTGAAACTTGTAGATTCTGAAGGCGAGATCAGCATTGAACCCTCTTCAGTTAAGTTTTATTTTGGTGGGCCAGAGGGTGATGAACTGGAGCGGATGGAGTGCCGCTTTGAACTGGAGCAAGATGACCACTGGGAGCGATTTTCTCGGTTTATGGAACGGTACGCTGCCGCCAACGCGATGGAATATGGGGAGCGAAAACCAGGAGAATAGAATCAGAACGTTGAAATCATTGCTGGTGCAGGTCTAAGAGAAATTTGTCATGAAAGTCGCAGTAACAGGGGCAACTGGGTTTGTGGGCAGTCGGTTGGTAGAACGGCTACAAGCAGAGGGACATCAAGTGCTGGTGCTGGCGCGTAATCCAGAACGGGCAACCAGACTCTTTCCCAAATCTGCGTTCCCCAATGTCGAAGTTCTGGCGTACACACCGCTGCAATCTGGCGCTTGGCAGGGGAACCTGGCAGGCTGTGATGGCGTAGTGAATTTAGCGGGAGAGCCGATTTCTGAACGATGGACAGCCGAGCGGAAAAAGAGCATTCTTGAAAGCCGTCAGATTGGGACTCAGAAATTGGTGGAGGGCATTCTTCAGGCAAACCCCAAACCTCAAGTGTTGGTGAGTGCGTCGGCGATTGGCTATTACGGCACCAGCGAAACAGCCACCTTTGACGAAACGAGCGGTGCCGGCAGCGATTTTTTGGCGGAGGTGTGTCAGGCATGGGAAGCGGAAGCCCAGAAGGTGAAAGAGGCGGGAGTGCGGTTGGTGATTGTACGCACTGGAATTGTGCTGGGCATGGGGGGCGCGATCGCCAAAATGGTAACTCCTTTCAAACTGTTTGCTGGCGGTCCCATTGGCACTGGTAAACAATGGTTCTCCTGGATTCATCGAGACGACCTAGTCAATCTGATTCTGTATGCTTTAACCCAGCCTCAGATGGAAGGCAGCTTCAACGCCACCGCTCCCAATCCAGTTCGTATGGCAGAGTTTTGCGAAACGATGGGAACCGTGATGAATCGCCCCTCCTGGCTGCCAGTTCCGGCGTTTGCCCTAGAAGTGTTGCTGGGAGACGGCGCACAGGTTGTTTTAGAAGGGCAGCAAGTGTTGCCCAAACGCACTCAAGCATCGGGCTTTCAATACCAGTATTCGACAGTCAAATCTGCGCTGGAAGAGGTGCTGAAGGATAGTTAGGGGAAAACTTTAAAAATTCAAAATTTTCCAACTCCTTAATCGCTCGACTGAGGCTCACGAACATCTGCAATCTTGAATCAGCCATCTCAAACTTCCTATCCTGCTCGGTTCAAGCGTTTGCTGACCCAACTAGTGATGCCGCTCAAAATTGCGCCTGCCATGAGAATGCCGATCGCGGGTTGCATCACAGGAGTCCAGAGGGAGTACCAGACATCTAAGCCGAGGGTAACACCAGCACTGCGCCCAATTACGGCGATCGCAAACCAGGCAAAACATCCCAGGACAAAAAACACGTTAATCATTAACGCCCAATTCAGCCCTTGAATCAATTTATCTCTCATACAACATTCTCAAAGCAGACATTGAATGCCGCTATTGTAAAAGCAAGACGGACACGCAAGTAAGAGCAATGAATAATTCAAGTAGACAATGTCCGCAAGTCGTTAATTTCCGCCTCGCCGAGCTAGGAGGGCGGTGCCATAAGCGGCTTCTGTTTGCTGAGATGCCATCACGGGAACGTGCAGGTGTCTGGCTCGAAGTGCCGTCCACGCAGAGTTAGAGGCTCCACCTCCGGCTGTATAAACGTTCGTTAATGGTGTTGCCCCAAACTGTTGCAGCAGTTCATACCCTCGTGCTTCGATCCGCGCCATGCTTTCTAATAGACCGTGCAGAAATGCGACGGGATCGTCGGGTCTGGGATGAAGCTGGGGCGGCAGGTGAGGATCGTTGATGGGGAAGCGTTCGCCTGGTTTCGTCAGGGGGTAATAGTTGAGCGGACTTGTTTGCTCAACGGGAATGCGATCGCTTAGTTGAATCAGTTCTGCTGTTGAAAAAAATTGTTGCAGCACGGCTCCACCCGTATTCGACGCTCCACCAACTAACCATAAGTCACCCAGACGATGGCTGTAGATGCCATAAGCGGCGTTTTCAACCGGAGTGGTGCTGAGTAACTTCAAAACCAGAGTGGAGCCTAAAGAGGTGACGGCTTCGCCGGGGGCATGGGCTTTGCTTGCCAGAAATGCAGCAATGCTGTCGGTGGTCCCGGCACGGATTGTGCAGGTTGGGGGAAGTCCTACTTCATTAGCGATCGCGGGTTGGATGGGGGCGATCGCGTTACCAGGTGGCAATACTGTTGGCAACAACCGCATCACCCCCAACGCTTCTAGCCAATCGGGATAGCGGAGTTGGGCAACGTCATAGCCCAGTTTGAGCGCATTGTGATAATCGCTGACCCCGGGTTGACCGTGCAACAAATATGCCAGCCAATCCGCCTGGTGCATGAAATACTCAGCCTGGGTAAAAAACGGTTGCTGTTGCCACCACAACAGCTTGACTAAACTGGATGTAGCACTCACCACGTTTGCCTGCCAGGGTGCCCGGTAGTATGCATCTTGAGCAAAGAGTGATTGAAGGGTAGCAACTAGCGCAGCGCCACGAGCATCGTTGTACAGCATAGGAGCGTCAAGCAAGGCTCCAGTACGATCGCATAGCAGCACGGTGGATGAGGTTCCATTAATCGCGATCGCTCGAATTTGGGCACGAATGACAGCAGGAATTTGCTGGATCAGCGTAAACAGCATGGTTTTCCAGCAATTCGCCCATTGGGCGGAGGGATTGTCACCGAAGTGCTCGCTAACTTCAGCCACCATTTGTTCATCATCGTCAATTGCGATCGCCCGTGCCCCAGAAGTACCAAAATCAATCCCTAAGTAACAATTCATATCATTTCTCAAACAAATGATTAGACACCATTAAATCTGTCTTAGAAGAGACGATTTCTGTGATGAAAGTTCACTAAACTCATTGGTCAAATTCCATCACATTTGATTTTGGAGCAGTTACATGGCGTTTACATTCGAGCTACTCGGTGTATCTCCAGTGATTGAGTTTTTCAACTATCAGCAGAAAGTCTCTCATCATCCATCTGGAACTGGAGTTGAGTATTTAGCCTCTCACAAATGTACCCTAGACGCGTTTATCGAATCGGTTGAAACGGTGTCGCCAAAACGGGGTTGGGAACTCGATCAGGCAGTCGATACGGTTGTCAATTTCTGGTTGAACAATGTGGAAGCGGTTCAACACTGGAAACAGCGGCTCAACGATGCAGGCAAAGAGAATTTATTGATTGCTCGGTTGGCTGATTTTCGAGACTTGCAAATGGAGTTTGAACGCTTGATGGACTAGATTCTGAGTGGCCGTTGCTTGAATCTCAGCGGCTTCTCAGAAACTTCCTGCGACTTTCTCAGTTAATTTGCCGTTTAGGCTCAGAGTGGGCTGCGATTCTAACAATCAAGACAAGTGATTCACCCAAAACAAGTGATTCACGACCCCATTCACGGAGACAACCACTATGAAACGCACCATTGCTACCGTTCTGTCGGGTGTTGTTCTTTCTACCTTGATTGCTACGAACGCGATCGCCGAGCAAAAACCTTCCACTCAAAATATGACTGTTAACGAACCCGCAACGCTTGATCTGGAAAGAGCTTACCTCGACAAGTTTGGTTCCTAGAGTTTGTTTCAATCTTTTTTCGCAGACCAAAAGAGGTTGAATCCCCATTCAACTCGGAACCTGAAGGTTTTTGGAACGAATTTGGACGTGCACCAGGTTTAGCCTGCATGATTCAGGAGCACTGAAGAAAATCCCCAAAGCCCCTAGCACATCAGCAACACCAAAATCGCTCAGGAAAAACAGTCTGGATTTCTGACTGTAGGAGCATCTCTTCTGGGTGCCCTGCCCGGTGAAGGGTAGGCACAAGTTTTCCCTTAACGATCTACTGGTGGTGAATTATCCAGCTTAGAACCATCGGCTCACTCAAAAACTTCTTCGGTGTTCTGCTGAAGGAGTTTTTTTGTTGTTGGGATAGCTGGTATTCAGGCATATTTGGGCATTGTGGAATGGTTAGGGTTGGGATGGCTGAGGAGTGAAGTTTGGCTCTGTTGTTGGCAAGGTATCTGGCAACCGCTGTGCATCTGGAGCAACTTTCAGCAAGCCTTTGTCTGTCAACTTGCGTTGTTCTGCTAACAGCCGCAACTCCCGTTCCAATTTCAGCCGTCGCTGCCTAAAAAATTCGTCAGCGGCGGAGGGCGTGAGATCCCGCGAAAGCCGATTCAGTTGCAGATTGGATAGGGGCGTAATGGCACCATTGGGACGAGCGATCGCAGTACTTGCGAAAGCCATCAAACTGGCGATCGAGAAAGTGAAAAGCATCAAACTGCAAGAAATGTAGCGCATAGCGAAGTTTGCCAGGGGGCAAATAGTGTTACCTCCAGGCTAGCGCGAGAATTGCCATCCTGCTGTTGGTATGATTCTTGACCTGAATCCCTCACCCACCTGGTCAACCGTCAGAGTGAGGACAAGATTAAGCATTGGTGGGAAACTAAATCCAGAGCAGCGCATAAAACAGTTCGATTGATCGGATACATTCTTAACCCATCTGCTTTACAGTTCCGAAATTGGTAGGGGATGGAATGTAGTTAATCCCAAACGCTTCATTCACCAGGAGGCAGTGATGAGAACCAGTCTAATTTCGACGTTTGCCCTACTGGCTGCGATCGCGCTCCCGATGGCTGCCAATGCGGAAAATCCAGCTCATGTCAAGCAACTCCTAGAAACAGGTGCCTGCGCTCAGTGCAATTTAGAAGGGGCAAACCTGGAAGGCTCTCATTTGATTGGAGCTGATCTCAGAAATGCCAACCTGCGCGGCGCAAACCTAAAAAATGCCAACCTGGAAGGCGCAGACCTCGCTGGGGCAGATTTAAAAAACGCTGATTTGACGGGTGCCTTTGCCACCAACGCGGTGTTTAATAACGCCAACCTTGCAAACGTGAACCTCACCAACGCTCGCATGATTAACGCGTTGACCTTTGGGGCTAACTTGAACAACATTAATTTTGCAGGCGCTGATATTTATGGCAGCGGCATTGGGGTAGGCGGTGGTGAACGTTAACTCTCAACCTTCGTTGCTAACACTGGCGTATCCCCACTAATACCAGCACCATCTCATCTACCGCATTTCGCACCGTGGAAGCGGACACTCCCGAAGCGTTAGTCAAAATGCTGAAAACCAGGGGTGGGTGGTTAAGCGGGGCGACATAACCTGACAGTGAAACCACGCCTGAAATCGTCCCAGTTTTTGCCTGTACCCGACCCTGTGCAGCGGTATTGCGAAACCGACTTTTGAGCGTACCACTGACTCCAGCAACAGGCAGCGATGCTCGAAAAGTAGCCGCATCAGGGATCAGGGTCATTGCCTGGAGGGTCTGCACAAACGCTTCTGCGCTGGCACGATTATTTGCCGCTAAGCCGGAGCCATCGACCATTGTGTATTGGTTGGCATCTACTCCTAACGGTGTGAGCACGGCTTTCACGCCTGCCACGCCTGCCGCTGTCGCATCGAGGTTATTCGGGTTTTGAGCCTTGCCCACCGTTTTCAACAATGCTTCGGCATAAATATTGTTGCTCTCTTGATTGGTTTCGTTCAGCAACATTGATAGGGGGGGAGATTCCACCACTGCCAATTCCACTTCTCCCGGTAGCGCGGGGGTGTTTTTTACTACGGTTGCTTGATTTACGGTAATTTTGGCAGCAGTCAAAGCATTGCGAAACTTCTGTACCAGGTAATTGCCAGGATTGTTGATTGCCGCTGCCGCAGGCTCAGAAACTGACCCAACCCGTAGTTGCCCTTCAATATTAACTACGCGAGAGTTGCGATCGCGATAAACATCAATCGATTCTCCCTGGCTAGCACTCACCGTCACTGATTGATTATTCAGGCGATAGTCTTGGGCATCGCTGGGATCATCCCACTGTACCCGCAACGGTTGCCCCACTCGCTGTGGAAAGAGAGTAACACCAATGCCGTTCTGGTTAATCATTAAGCTATTCACAGGTGCCCCGTACCCTGCTAGCGTGTCATCTGCATCCCAGTTGGGGTTAATCGCGGCTCCCCGAAAATAGGTGTCGTCCCCCACCAGCAAAGCAGTCTGCTGAATGCCACGTTGACTCAACCGCTGTGCCAACACTGTCATGTGAGCGGTGGTGAGGGAAGGATCACCCTGCCCCAAAATTCGCAGTGTTGAAAGATTGGCGCTAGTGCTGTTGCCTGTGACAATGGTTCGCATTCGATAGGCAGCGCCCAATCGTTGCAACGCGGCAGCGGTTGTAAAAATCTTATTGTTAGAGGCTGGAATCAATTGAGTTCGCGGATTCCAGGCATACAAACTTCTGCGACTACCGACGGCTCCCTGGGTCTGCACTAACACGCCCCACCGCACTCCCGATGTTCGAGTCACAATGCGATTTAAAGTGTTGGTTAAGTTACTCGCACAAACACCAGTCGATTGCGCTTGCTGAAAGGTGCTAATAGGCACAACCACTGTTTGAGCGACACCTGCTTGGGAAATGGTAGCTGAGACCAGGAAGGAAACAGAAAGAGCCGCGATCGCAATATTAGGCATACATGTAGAGCAGATAATCAATTCCTCTGCATTATGATGCCACGATGGTAGACCTGGTTCCGCGATCGCTTAAAGTAACGCGTTTAAGCTCTGCACTACCGGGCATTGTCGCTGTTGGACAATGCGCTGATAGATGACAGCCAACTCCAGCGCCACCCCGTCTTCTACTGCACTGGCTGCTTCTCGTGTGGCATAGGGTACATAAATTGGGTCACACTCCTCAGACTGGAAAAGCGTTTGAGCAATTTCACAAAACAGCTCCTCATCCAATCGTTCGTTGAGACCTGTGCCATCCAAATTTGTCATCAACTGTTGTTTAGCTTTACACCGAATAACCGCCCGTAAAGGGTATACAGGGTTAGCAAGTTCCATAGTTCGTGTCTTATGTAGCGAACAATGGAGGAAGTATACAAGTCTACGGGCAATGACTCAATCAACTTTGAGGAGATTTTCTGAAGATTGACCTAACTCTAAAGGCAGAATGCTTCTAAATTCCACAACTCATTTGCAAATCCTCAACCTGGTAGTTAGCTGGAGTGGCACTTTGCAGTTGCAATAGCGGCACTTTGAAATAGCCTGTCACAGAGGCAAAATTTTCGATAGAAGCAAATGCCAACAAACGGTAAGCCCCTGGTTTCTCTAAGGTGATTTGAGGCAACAAGATAGTGCATTTTGCCGCATCCTGGAGTTGCACTGTGATGCGGGTTTCTCCCAGGTCTGTAACTTCGCCTGTTGCTAGATGGCGTGCTTGCCCTTTGGCATGGTAGACGATGGATTTATTAGTGGAGTTGGCGATCGCATCAGCTGCAATTCCTACCGTTAATTCCACTGCAAAAGGAACGTTGGTCACCAAACTGTCAGCCATCAGTGGATCGGCTTTGCCTGCAACCATTGGGCTATCAGGTAAACCCGCCTGAAAGATCCGGATTTCAGCAATATCAATCGCGATGGGTTCCGCAGATGCCACGATTGCTCCTCCATTAGCTTCTAGCGTTTCAGTCAAGCGATCGTGCAGCCACTGGTGCAGCGGGTCTTCGGCAATGCCTGCCCAACTCTCAACTATTCCAGTTTCTAGCTGTTGAATCAAAGTGCGCTGCTCTTTTATACCGTTCACTTCGCGGGTTTGCACTTCAATGTTGAAGCCAGTAACCGTGTTCCATTCATCTCTGGGTTGGGCAGTGGATGGAGGCGGCACATCGAACGCGATCGCCTTCGGGCATTCTTGATCGAGTTCCACTTCAGGAAATGAGCTTTTGCTGGGGATGTAATTCGTCAAAATTTGTGCCTGTTTCACCCACCCTTCTACTTCACTTTGCGACACTATATAACCAATTTCTTTTAATTGCTCTCTTAGTTCTACAACAGTTACTTGAGCGAGTGCATAAATGGTTTTAATACCAAGTGATTCCAGCCATTTTTTCTTTGTCGAGCCAATACCTCGGATACAAGTCAATCCCTGCGACTGCTTTCCATTCCCATTATCTACAGCTTGGTTTGTTGGCAACTCACTCATATCAGCAACATCCTGTTGTATTGATTCCCTTACGTTATTTGCTGCTTAGTCAGCAATGAATGTTCAAAAGCTTTTTAGAGAAACACTGGTAGGCACTAGTAACCTACCAGGGAAGAACCTATCCAAGCTGCTGGTTAAAGTTATCACAACCTCTCCATAGAGCTTGGAATCGGTTCTCACCGCTTCCTGGGTACCATAGGAGCACGGTGATGGGTTAGATACACAGCATGACTGCCGCAGATTTAGATTTCTGCACCAGCGGGATACACTTGAAGCAGAACTTCTTTGATGTAGCCATGACCGAAGATCTTGGTGCTGCACGCATTACGAACAGGACCAACTTCAGCCGTTGCAGAGATGGAATACAGACCAGAGGTCAAACCATCGCGGGCAGGAACGCCGCTATAGGTAACACGGTAGCTGTAAACATCTTTGCGGGTCAGGATGGTTTGAGACAGGTCAACTTCAACTGCACGACGACCAAGTCCTTCAAACGCGAAGTAGATGGTCACTTGGGTTCCCAGACACATTAACAATTCTGTTAAAGGTGCACGGTTGAACTCGATGTCAACACTCACGTCGTAAGCTTCGTCAGCCGCAATAATGTAAGGAGAATTGGCAGGAGCCGCTGGCTTGGTGCTTCTACCGCGAACATTCAAGTTAGATAGTTTGAAAGAAACAGGACCAACGATGCTGCGGGAGTAGGTTTCGCTGTTGGTGAGTTCATCAGGTTGTCCGGGAACTCCCTTCAGTTCAGCAGTCATTGCCATTGCTTCGATTTCCAAAGACATCAAATTTTCCTCGTGATTTTCAGACTCTTGATTAACTGACAAGCCTTGCGGGATGGGCGTTTGAGCTTTGTCGCTTGCTCCTTTGCTTGTCATGTCTCTATGATGGCAGCGCCGCTTCTTCCTCAGCATTCCCCCCTAAGGGTACTCTTAGAGGAAAAAAGACAGGCAGCAGTAAGAACTGACTTTGTAGCCGAATCTGAAGATCGTTTTGATTGAATTACTAACGAAAAAGGGTGAGAGAATCCCACCCTTTGAACTGATTAAAGTAATATGCTTTGGTCAGATTTAGAAGAACCTCCAGATTTCGAGTTGGATACGGTTCAGACTGCAATTACAACTTTGTGCCGCATTCGGGACAGAAGCGGTTTGTAGACAAATTTTTAGCGCTGCAATTGCTGCAATGAATCAGTTCTGTTACTTTTTCTAGACGTTTGTGTTCTGGTAAGCCGATCATCTGGGCGTTGTTTTTGCCGGAGGGTACCATCGGGTAGCAGTTTTCATCCTTTTTGACGCGGGCTTCCAGCAAGACAGGACCGTTGTGTGCCAGCATTTCAGCGATCGCACCTTTGAGTTCATCCCGCGATCGCACCACCATACCTTTGATACCGTAAGCCTCTGCCAACTTCACCACATCAGGCATTCCCGTTTGCATATTGGATTGGGAATAGCGCTCGTCATAAAAGGCTTCCTGCCACTGGCGCACCATCCCCTGCCAGCCATTGTTGATGATTACCGTTTTCACGTTGATGCCATACTGGGACAGCGTGCCCAACTCCTGAATATTCATTTGAATACTGGCATCACCGCTAATGCAAATCACCTCTTCATCCGGCATTGCCACCTTTGCACCCATCGCGGCAGGCATGCCGTAGCCCATTGTGCCTAACCCGGCACTAGAGAGCCAGCGGCGAGGACCGTTCTTTAAGAACTGAGCTGCCCACATTTGATGTTGTCCTACATCTGTGCTGTAAAACGCATGGGGTGCCTGATTTCCTACTTCCACAATCACTTCTTGCGGGGAGAGGCTATCGGCATAGTGGGGCACAACCAGGGGGTAGTCTTCCCGCCAGCGGTTGATGCGGTTAAGCCATGCCTGGTTGCGATCGGGTTCGTGGCGATCGCCGTCTTCCTGACTGCGCCGCAGCATATCCACCAAAACATGCCGCACGTCTCCCACAATCGGCACTTCGGGCGCACGGTTTTTCCCAACTTCGGCGGGGTCAATGTCAATGTGAATGACTTGAGCATGGGGCGCAAATTCGTTCAGCTTGCCTGTTACTCGGTCATCAAAGCGAGCACCAACGGCAATTAACAGATCACACTCCATCACGGCAAAGTTGGAGTAAGCCGTGCCATGCATCCCCAACATTCCCACTGAGAGGGGATGATGTTCGTCAAATGCACCAATGCCCATCAGGGTCGTGGTTACAGGCAAATTGAACAGTTCTGCCAGTTCTTTAATTTCGGCGTGGGCACCCGCCGCGATCGCGCCTCCACCCACATAAAGCAACGGTTGTTTTGCCTGACGGATTAGCTTCAGCGCATTGGCAATCTGGTTGGGGTGCCCTTTTACCGTTGGACGATAGCCCGGCAGTTTGATCGAACCCGGTTCCACCGGAACATAATCAAATTCTTCGGTTCCCACATCTTTGGGAATATCGATCAGGACTGGACCGGGACGACCTGTACTGGCAATGTAAAAGGCTTCTGCCACAACTCGTGCCATGTCTCGCGGGTCACGCACCACGTAAGAATGCTTCACGATAGGCAGGGTAATGCCGTAGATGTCAGTTTCCTGGAAGGCATCACTGCCGATCGCATGACGAGGCACTTGCCCGGTCACCACAACCATTGGAATTGAATCCATGTGGGCAGTGGCAATTCCAGTGACGAGATTAGTTGCACCGGGACCTGATGTACCGAAGCAAACACCGACTCGACCCGTTGCCCTGGCGTAACCATCTGCCGCGTGAGTTGCGCCCTGCTCGTGCCGCACTAAAATGTGTTGCAGTTCGCCGCGAGCTTCAAAGCGATAGAGTTCGTCATAAATTGGCAGAATTGCACCACCAGGATAGCCAAAAATGTGTGTGACACCGTGGCGCTTCAAGCTATCCATCAATGCGTAAGCACCCGTTGCCCGTTGAACAGCTACACGTTGAAGTTGCACAGCAAAATCCTCGCCAGTCCTAGAATAAAGTTTTGTATCGAATGTTGCACTAATGCCTGAAACTTCAGTCTAGAGCGGATCTTGATCCCTGTCGAGAAACTTTGATCACGCTGATAAAGCTCTGCAACGCCGATAGGTTATGGAATTGAGCCTGATGCAGGTTCAATTCACATCAGAATATTGTGACATTGAATACGATTTTTTTTCAAATTCTTGAGTTCCGGCGCTAAATAATGCATCCACTGTCCCGATCTGGAATCACCGGATGAGGTTTTGAAGATCAGGTAGAAATAAAGAACGCGGCGATCGCGCCTTCCTCTCATCCTCCACAGGCAAGCATCATTATGGCTTTCTATCACCCGCCCCACCTGAAACAGGGACAGTATCGCTATGACCCAACGGCTCTAAACCAGGCTGGTCCCGCCCGGTTGTTTCCCTATGCCGGAGAAGACGGGCTACTGCGTTACGTAATGACTCGCCTCGGACGCACTCTGCTAAATCAAGGGCGTTTGTCTCAGCCCTGGAATTTACTATCTGACCAGCTTGAGGAAGGCGCTAAGGCTCTGGAAAAAGGCTGGTACTTCCTCACTACTCAGTTAGTCGATCTCAAAATTTTTCAGTCTGGCTGGTTTAACCTGGATTTGCCCCCAGACGAGCAGTTTGATTCCAACTTCGTCCAGGCTCGCCGCGTGATGATGAATGCAGTACGGGATGCTCAAAAAGCGTCAGAAAACATCCCCTCGCTGCCAGAAGCCCAATCCCGTTTCTACACTGCCTTGAAACCGCATGGCTACTCTACCCCAGTCACCGTGTCAATTCATCAACGGGATGGAGGATTGAGCGATCGCGAGTTTGCCCGTCAGCGCTTGGCTGGACAAAACCCAATGGTGTTGCGCCAAGTTCGCTCAACTGACCAACCTCTACTGCAAACCTGGGCTGAAGCTTACACTCTGGCAACGGGAGAATCGATCCATCTGGTGCAAGCAGCGAACGAGAACCGTTTGTTTCTGGCGGATTATCCCTTGTTGGCAAACCTGACTCCGGCTGACCTGCAACCGGGTCGATATGTGGGTAGCCCGATAGCATTGTTCTACCGCTCCTCTCAAGGCTTGGAGCCAGTGCTGATTCAACTGCAACCGGGTAGCATTTTAACGCCAGAGCCGGATAGGGATGCCTGGATGCGAGCGAAGCTCTATGTCCAGGTTGCAGATGTAACTCACCACGAACTAATTGCTCACCTGGCTGATACACACCTGGCAATGGAAGCATTTGCGATCGCGACTCCGCGGCAGTTGCCAATCAATCATCCGGTTTACCGTTTGTTAAAACCTCATTTTCAGTTTTTGCTAGCGATCAACACTCGTGGCAATACCATCTTATTGGGCGAGGGTGCCGCAATTGATAACCTCATGGCTCCCACCCGTGCGGCTTCGTTGGAGTTGATTAATCGCGCTTACCGCGATCGCCCCTTCCAGGACTACGCCTTACCCCAAAATCTCCAACAGCGAGGAGTTACCGCCGACGTTCTGCCAAACTTTCCCTACCGCGACGATGCGCTGCTGCTGTGGCAGGCGATCGCCCAATACACCACAAATTTCTTACAGCGGTACTACCCTGATGACGCTGCTATTCAACAAGATCCCTACTTACAAGCGTGGGCAGCCGAACTCGGAGCACCCCTGGATACTCGCCCCTCTGGTGAATTTCCTCAAGCTCCTGCCTGGATGCCCGCAGACCTGATCACTGAGGTAGAGCTAAACCTGAATAATCTCCCCACCCATCCCCGTGTACCAGGTTTTCCTACTCAGTTAACTAACTTACAACACCTGATCGACATTACCACCCAAATCATCTTTACCTGTGGACCGCAACACGCAGCCGTAAATTTCAGCCAGTTCGATTATGTCGGCTATCCTCCCAATGCACCGCTGGCTGCCTATTGCCCACCCGATAAATGCACTGCTTTAGCCGATTTTCTACCCCCCTTAGAGCAGCAGTTGGGACAGATGGAACTGACCCTGGCTCTCAGCGGCATTTGCTGGGGAACGTTGGGCAGTTCGGCTCAAATTCCCTTTGCAGATCTGAGCGATCGCGCTGTTCTCAGTCAGTTTCAGCATGAATTGCAGGAAATTGAGCGGAAAATTGGCGATCGCAATCGTGCAAGGCTCCTAGACTGGGGCATAGACTATCCCTACCTGCTTCCCTCCCGCATCCCCAACAGTATCAATATCTAAACACCTCGCAAGGACAGACGGACTTACTGTCTGGGAGCGTACATCATAATCAAAACTCCCAGAAAAATAACCCACCCGCCCAGTAAATCGAACTTATCTGGGCTAACGCGATCGACTAGCCAGCCCCACAAAATTGAGAGCACGATGAAAACACCCCCGTATGCCGCATAAGCACGTCCAAAGTGGGTGGGTTGCAAAGTTGGCACTGCCCCATATACCCCCAGTATTACAACTCCAAGCAGGGCCAGCCAAAGGCTCTTGCCTTCCCGCAAAGACAACCAGACTAAATAACCGCCCCCAATTTCACATAACCCCGCAAGCATGAAAAACAACATTGATTGGATCACAAATCTATCCTTTGAATTGATAACCCCAACGGTTTTACTGGTTTTGGAAAACGAGTGCAATCATTTGTAGAATGAGTTACGCTACGCTAACCCATACAGGCGTTGGGTTTCGTGTCTCAGCCCAACCTTGCGGTAATGCCGGTCTTTTCTTGCCCGATTAATCATAGTTACAGCCGTTGCCTTCTTTGATAGGAGATAATTCATGGCAAGATTCCAGCCTGCTGATAGATGGGTTTCACCAGTTTTCTTAAATTGGGCAGTTGCTGACTGAAGACGAACGAGGCAAGCAAACAAACACTTCCCCCCAAGACCAGAGTGGCAGGTGCGCCAATACGGCTTGCTAATACGCCAAATAACAGGTTGCCAAAGGGCACCACCCCTAGAAATGCCATTGTGAACAGGCTTAAAACCCGTCCGCGCTTGCTGTCTTCCACGACGGTTTGTAACACCGTGTTGCTGGCAGCAATTTGCAGAATTGATCCCAACCCGATCGCCAGCGAACACAGCAGCGATAAACTCAGGTTGCGAGACAATGCAAATGCAATTAACCCCGCCCCTGCCAATGCTGGAGCAACCATGATTACCTTGCCCAACCCCACTACTGTCGTGCGGGTAGTGAGATAAATTCCTCCCATTAAGGCACCAATCCCGGAGGCTGCCATGAGAAACCCAAGTGTGTGAGCATCTCCCTGTAATACCTCAGTTGCAAAGATGGGAACCAGAGTTGTGTAGGACATGGCCGACAAACTGAAGATCGCCATCAGCAAGAGAATGGCTCGAATGGGCGGAAACCCAAAAGCATACTCAAATCCTTCTCGAATCCATTGCAGTACGTCAATCTTTCCCTGATTAACCGTGGGTCTGCGGGGAAGGTGCATGGCTAATAGCGCTGCAATCACAGCAATGTAGCTAATGCCATCAACCAAAAAACAAAACCCTGTACCAATACGGGCAATGATGATTCCGGCGATCGCCGGGCCAACCAATCGGGCACCATTCACCAATGAAGAATTGAGCGCGATCGCGCTAGCCAGGTCAGCAGGTCGTTCAACCAGGTCTTTCACAAAAGTTTGGCGGGCAGGTGCATCAAACGCATTGATCAATCCCTGACAAAAACTAAGGATGAGAATGTGCCAAATTTGTATCACACCCATCAGGGTCAAAGTAGCTAATGCCAGCGATTGCAGCATTGCCAAGATTTGGGTCACTATTAGGATTTGATGAGGATTCCGGCGATCGACTAGCACGCCCCCAAACGGAGCCAGAACAAAACTGGGGATTTGCCCAGTAAAACCAACAATCCCTAGAATGAGTGCAGAATTTGTCAGTTGATAAACGAGCCAGATTGTAGCAACCTGCGTCATCCAGGAGCCAATCAACGACAAGCCCTGCCCACCAAAAAACAACCGATAATTTTTCGACCTGAGAGCAGGGATATTGAACGACATAGTTTCGATAGATGAGGTTGTGATACTTTGCGATCGCCACAAATTGAGCAACCGTGCATCCATAGCTATAGGGCACAAAGCAGAGGTGCTTCATCCTACGATTGGATGAAGCCGAGGAAAATCTACCAACCGAATGACCGCTCATGCAACCGATTTGGTGGGTTGCGATACACTAAGGACACCTCTTAAGAGAAACGCTGATGGCAAAAACAAACGGAGCCAAAACTGAATCAGCCGCGGCCAAATTAACGGCACAAAAACCTCCTGCGATCGCTGAGGTAGAAGAGGCTGGGCTAGAAGCAGACCTGGACGATGAAGATATAGAAAATCTCGATGATGAAGACTTTGAGGCTGAAGCCCTTAATGATGAAGACCTTGAGGACGAAGGTGCAGCATCGCCAGAAGCATTATCTAGCACACAGGATATTGATGAGTGCTTAAACGCACTAAAAACTTTACTCAGCACGGTTGAAAAACTGCAAAAAGTGCGACAAGACGTTGGAGACATCAAACCCTTACTGATCCGAATGCTGGATGGAGAAGTGGTGTCTGGCGACGAGTTGGAACACCTCAAAGCTGGAGTGGGTGGCTTGTTTCGTTTGGTGAAAGCCTACAGCGACCATCAAACGGCTCTGGCAAACGCGCAACCCGCCAGAACCTTGCTTGATCAGGTTTTAAAACCAGTCGGGAAAAGTGCTTAGAAGCGATTCCAAAACTCTCCATTTTTTCGTATCTTGAGTGAACTGGTGTCTTGTACACCGTTTGACTTTACTCAAACTGGAGGACTCATGGTGCTTCGTGAACAATTGCAATCTATTGTTGAACAAAAGCATCTGCTTAAGCATCCCTTCTATGTTGCTTGGACAGAAGGCAAGCTCACCCGTGAGCATTTGAAGCACTACGCAATTCAGTACTTCCAAAATGTGCTGGCATTCCCAACTTATGTAAGCGCTGTGCATTTCAACACGCCCCACTTTGGCACCTCGATCGCCGTTCGGCAAGAAATTTTGGAAAACTTGATTGAAGAAGAGCGCGGCAACCAAAATCACCCCGAACTGTGGCGCAGATTTGCTCAATCTCTGGGCGCAACCGATGTAGAACTAACCGAAACCGAAGTTCTGCCCACGACCCACAATCTGATATCCACCTTTCGCAACGTTTGCCTCAACTCTCCTTTCTATGCGGGACTCGCTGCCTTGTACGCTTACGAGTCTCAGATTCCAGCCGTTGCAACTACCAAGATTGATGGGCTAAAGCGGTTTTATGGCATGACTGATGCCAGCGAATATCGCTTTTTCACGGTGCATCAATCAGCCGATGAATATCATGCTGAAGCAGAACTCAAACTGATTGAGGAACATACAGATACGGCTGAAAAACAAGCTGAAGCACTGGAAGCGGCAACTCAAGCGGCTGATGCTTTGTGGCAATTTTTAGACGGCGTGTATGAGGCGTATTGCCAGGATGTGAAAGCTGAAATGGCGATCGCGTAATTCCAGCTTCAAATATCAAAACAACAAATGACTGCTGGCAGGAGTGATGGTAACTTCTGCCAGCAGTTTTGCTACTACTGTACTAGATCGGGAAATACCTGCTGCACGGCAGGATGAATCAGGTGATTGTTCTGTACATTTAAGCCTTTTGCAAGGACGGGATCTTTATCCAACGCTGCCATACCAAAGTTTGCCAGCTTGAGAACAAAGGGCAAGGTGCTGTTATTGAGTGCTTGAGTGGCTGTCCAGGGTACGGCTCCTGGCATATTGGGTACGCCGTAGTGAACCACTCCCTCTTCAACATAAATAGGGTGGGAATGGGAAGTGGGGCGAACCGTTTCAATGCAGCCACCCTGATCCACCGCTACATCCACAATCACGGAGCCAGGGCGCATCTGTTGAACTAACTCGCGAGACACCAGAACTGGTGCTTTTTGGGCGAGGATTAGAACTGCTCCAACCAACAAATCCGCATTAGGAACGACAGATTCGATTTGAGCTGTGCTGCTGTAGAGTAGTTCCACGCGTGAACCCAAAATAGATTCTAGATAGGAGAGGCGATCGACATTCACATCCAAAATGGTAACTTGGGCACCCATGCCAACGGCGATTCGGGCTGCTTCTGTCCCCACTACGCCGCCGCCCAGAATCACAACCTTGCCTGGTTTCACACCTGGAATGCCACCCAGAAGCACGCCGCGTCCACCCTGCTGCCGTTCCAGGTAGCGGGCCCCAAATTGAACGGAAAGCCGTCCGGCAATGACGCTCATGGGTGCCAGGAGGGGAAGCCGTCCATCGGGCAATTCTACCGTTTCGTAGGCGATCGCAGTCACGCCACAGTCCAACAAATGCTCGGTTAAAGGGCGATCGGCTGCCAAATGGAGATAGGTAAACAGCAACTGCCCTTTTTGCAGAAAGTCGTATTCCGGCGGGAGGGGTTCTTTGACTTTGATGATTAAATCTCGATCCCAGGCATCTTTAGCGGTGGGGGCGATCGCGGCTCCCGCTTGCACATAATCCTGATCCGTAAAGCCGGCCCCGCTTCCTGCTCCCGTTTCCACAAATACCTGATGTCCCTTCTCTGTCAGCGATCGCACACTACCAGGACTCAGCCCAACCCGAAATTCCTGATCTTTCGTTTCTTTGGGTACACCGATCTGCATCTGAACCTCGCTATGAGAGGAAACGTGTCGCTTTTCCTCTAGCTTAAGCTGGGTAGCCAGGTTGCGTGTAGTCAATCTCTCTTCAGGAAAGGGATTTGCAAATCAACGCGGAAGGAGAGAACCCGGTTCAAAACGGTGTAAGGTTGAATGTAAAGAGTTATGAAAATAACGCCATCCTTACTCAAGTTCTCCTACTTCGATTGATATGTACTATTTCCCTGAGCCACCTTATTTCTTGTTGTTTGCCGCTTTGTTTACCAGCATCACTTCTGGTGCCGCGTTTGAAGCAGTCTTAAAGCAATCGGTGCAAAGTTGGTCTAAAAATCGCTCAACACGCATTCTGGCGAACCTTCAAGGAATGCAACTGATGCTGCCATTTTTGGGAATCGCAGTAGGTTCCTGTGTGTTCTTGTCTTCTGGGATGACTATTTTTGGATTTCCTTCTCAACTTGCCTACGCCATTTCTATTCCCCTAACGGCTGGAACTGCGGCTCTAGTATGGTCACAGCTTGGCAAAATTCTGACACAGCTTGAGCAAGGGGGTTCTCAAGCGCTTGATCTAGATTCATTTGTGTAGAGGCTACCTACTGCTGACCTGAGTTTGCTTTCTGCAAATTTTGCTCTGCTTTCGCGGCCCACTGAGAGTTTCCTTGCTTGGCATACAGGTCTTTCGCATATTTGAGTACCACTTGCGCGTCTTTGTACTTACCTTGCTTAATAAAGACTAAACCTGCGGCGTAGTAGGCGTTGGCATAGTTAGAGTTGGCTTCAGCAGATTTGCGAAAAGAACCCAGCGCCTCTTCCAGTTTGCCTTGCTTGAACTGGAGCGAACCCAGGTTGTAGTAAGCTTCTGCATACTTGGGATTAATTTGAATAGCTCGTTGAAAGGCAGTGTATGCCTCTGAGTCCTTGTTTTGCTGGAGATAGACCAAACCCAAATGGTAAAAGGGTTCGGGGGCATTGGGGCTGAGTTCTGATGAGCGTTTGAAGGAGATCGCAGCCTGGTCATAAGCCCGTTGTTGTTCCAGTGCTAACCCTAGATTATAGTGAGCCAGTCCTAACTTAGGGTCTAGCTCGATCGCTCGCTTGAGGTAATCTCTCGCCTGGGCAACGTTGTTTCCTTCCAGCAGGGCTGCCCCCAAATTGGCATAAGCCAGAGCAAATCGAGGATCGGCTTGAGTTGCCTGATAAAAAGCACTGGCGGCTGGTTGCAACTGTCCCTGTTGTCGCAATGCCAGCCCTAAATTGTAGTGAGCCGCCGCCATCTTAGGGTCAAGCTGCCCCGCCCGCCGAAAGGCTGCGATCGCATCCGTGAGTTTGCCTTGCTGAATAAATTGCAGCCCTTGATTGACTGCCGCTTCTGCTGTTTGGTTCTGATTTTGAGCAATTTGAGTAGGAGCGGGCGCTGCCACACCTGGGATTGCAGATACCAATACACTACTACTGAGCAACCATATTCCTATCAATCCAGCTTTTTTCCCTCGCCACACCTGCATCGTAATAACCTCTTTGAACCAGCGAAATGGTAAGACTTGCCCCACGGACTTGCACACGAGAGATTGACTTGAGCGTTGATTCTTACATACCAACACTATTCCTGCAAGACGTTCTGCTAAATAATGCTCGCTATTCTACAGGTGCTATCAGGAAACAACACAAGAATCTGGTGGAACCTTTTTCCCATTGCCCCTTGCCCGTTACCTGCTTAAGCCCAGAAGTAACAAAAATCGGTTGGTTGATGAACGAATTTGAGTGAAATGCAGCCGATTGTTGCGCTACTTAATGCTTGTTTAACTTCGTCTTAAGATAAGCTGCATTTTTGTTCCGTGATCCCGTAACGGGATGACAATCAAAACAAAGAGTTCCAATGTATCTGGAACTACAAAATTGGCTAGCTGGAAGGAGTGTAGCTGAGGTTGCCAACGTTCTAGCTAGGCAAGTTCACTCGTGTATAACCAGCGAGGTTTTATGAACGAAAACGTTTTGTCGGGTACCCGAAACGTGGCGATCGTGGGTCCTTATTTAAGCGGAAAAACAACTTTACTTGAAAGTTTGTTGTTTGTGACTGGAGCCGTCACTCGCAAAGGCAAAGTCCAAGACCGAAATACGGTGGGTGATGGTTCTTCAGAAGCCCGCGATCGCCAGATGAGTGTTGAAGTAAACGCCGCCAGTACTGAATATGGCGGCGTTCGTTTTACGTTTTTAGATTGTCCTGGATCGGTGGAATTTGCCCAGGAAACGTTAAGCGCATTAATTGGGGTTGATGCGGCGATCGTGGTGTGTGAAGCCGTTAGCGATCGCGTCCTCACCCTGGCTCCCCTCTTCAAATTTTTGGATGATTGGGAAATTCCACATCTGGTGTTTATCAATAAAATGGATCGCGCCGATGTTGATTTTAACGATGTATTACAGGCATTGAAGAAGGTATCAAGCCGACCCCTGGTTGCCCATCAATACCCGATTGGGGTTGGTGAGAAGCTCGTGGGCTTTATTAACCTGGTCACTGAGCAAGCGTATCACTACCATCCCGGTGCACCCGCAGACCCCGTACCGCTCCCAGAAACATTGAGAGAGCAGGAAAAAGCTGCCCGCAATGAAATGCTAGAAACCCTGGCAAACTTCGATGATCACCTCTTAGAAGAACTGCTTGACGACATCGAACCGCCCCAGGAAGAGATTTTACAAGATTTGAAAATGGAACTGGGTGCGGATCAGATCGTGCCAGTATTTGTCGGCGTTGCCGATCGCGATTTTGGTGTGCGCCCACTGCTGCAAGCCCTGCTGCGAGAATCTCCCGAACCCGAAATTATGGCAGAGCATCGCGGCATTACCCTGAGCCAAAGCGCTCCTCTAGCTCAGGTGCTAAAGACCTATCACACAGCGGGCGGCAAACTCTCGCTCGTCCGGGTTTGGCAGGGCACCCTCACGGATGGCATGACCCTCAATGGAGTACGGGTGGGTGGCATTTATCGCCTCATGGGGCAGCAGCAGCAAAGCCTGAACGAAGCCAAAGCCGGAGAAATTGTGGCGTTGGGACGGTTGGAAGGCATTAAGACTGGAGATACGCTGATGAATGGCGATCTGGCTTTAGTGGGTGAACTGCCCAAACCAGAAAAACTAACGCCCGTTTTTGCGCTGGCGATCGCCGCCGAGAAACGCAATGACGAAGTGAAACTTTCAGGCGCACTCACAAAACTCCTAGAAGAAGATCCTTCCCTTGCCTGGGAGCAACACGGCGACACCCATGAAGTGATTCTTTGGGGACAGGGCGATATTCACTTGCAAGTCGCGATGGATCGGCTGAACCGCAAATACAACCTGCCCATGTCTGCCCATCCGCCCCAAGTACCTTATAAAGAAACGATTCGTAAAACCGTTAACTCAATTCACGGTCGCTACAAGCGTCAAACTGGAGGGCACGGGCAGTTTGGCGACGTTTACCTGGATATTCGTCCGCTCTCGCGGGGTGAAGGCTTCAACTTCCACGAAAAAATTGTAGGTGGAGTCGTGCCTCGCCAATATATTCCCGCAGTTGAAACGGGCGTGCGCGAGTATCTTCAGCATGGTCCATTAGGATTTCCAGTGGTGGATGTGGATGTCACCTTAACCAATGGGTCTTACCACTCGGTCGATAGTTCAGAGCAAGCATTTAAGCAAGCCGCCCGAATCGCTATGCAAGAAGGGCTAACCAAGTGTGAACCCACCCTGCTGGAACCAATCCTCAATGTCAAAATCTCAGTGCCAACCGACTTTACTTCAAAAGTGTTGCGGTTAACGAGTGGACGACGGGGACAAATCCTCGGTTATGATGCCAAGCCTGATTGGACAGGATGGGATGAGGTTGTGGCTTACATTCCCCAGGCAGAAATGCACGACCTGATTGTAGAGCTGCGATCGCTGACAATGGGCGTTGGCTTCTTCAACTGGGATTATGATCACCTGCAAGAAGTGCCCGATAAACTAGCGGAACGGGTGCTTGCAGTGAATAACAAGTAGGAGAGGAGCCAGAAGGCAAAGGTCAAACGAATTCGGCTTCTGTTCTCTTAAAAAAGCAGGAGTCAGCAGCCTAATTCTGACTTCTGACTCCTGGCTTCTAATTAAAGAAGCGCTGAGAATTTGCGGCGGCTATCACTACTGAGCCGCCTGCTTCTTGCGGCGACGCGCTGCCGCAAAACCAGCACCTGCTAATGCTAAACCTGCCATCGTGGTAGGTTCAGGTACCGCTTCAGCAGAACCAACAACCTTAAAGTCAGGACCATTGTGAGAAGCATCTGCCCTTACCTGAATGCCTGCGATCGCTCCAGACACCCCCAAAGTGAGAAAGCTTGAGCGGGAGAGCTAGACAACATAAATCCAGTTGCCAGGAAACCGGCCGCTGTGACGATCTGCTTCAGGTTCATAACTAGATACTTCTATGATGAAGTTCTACGAGACTACAGGTTAAGGATTTACCAACCGCCTCGATAACTATCAATCACCTCTCATGCTTCATCAATTCATTGCATTCAGTTAAACTTTCAAAGCAAATATAAAGTAAAACGAATTTTCTAATATTTTCAAACGTCTAAAATCCAGCCGCATTAGTACTTAAACCTAACTCTTTGATGCATTTAATCATCAAACAATCGATCATTCAATAATTAAACTGATCTCAATAAACGACTCAATTTATTTTATCTGAACTTATTTTTAGGTGTTGGTTAAATACCAGTATTTTCCAGGTCAACGCAAACGTTATTCTCAAAGTAGTTGCTCGGTTTTCACGGAATAATGTACTTGCCTAGTTGGCATTATTTGGTTGAGGAAAACCAGCAAAAGGTTTATGGGTCCATACTCTGTCTACTAGCTCCAACCTGGTCTGGTTTCCAAACTGGGCAAAATTAGGAAACCCTTGTAAGGGCTTAAGCCCTATGGCTGAATGAGTACAGCTCAAACAAAAGAGGTAGCCTTTCGCTACCTCTTAAATACAATCAATGATTAATAGCTGTTAATGGCGTGACTAGAAACTAGGCAACCCACTTTTCAGCAACGACTTCAGCCAAGTCAACGACACGCTGACTATAACCCCATTCATTGTCATACCAGGCAACGACCTTCACCATATCTCCACCCATAACCATCGTCAGGGCAGCGTCGATAATTGAAGATTCATAGGTGCCAGCATGATCGCTAGAGACCAATGGTAGGTCGCAATACTTGAGAATGCCTTTCATCGACGTTTCAGAAGCGGTTTTTAACACTTCGTTTACCTGTTCGGCGATCGTGCTTTTTTCCACTTGAACCACCAAATCAACGATCGAGACGTTGGGGGTAGGAACGCGCAAGGCAATTCCGTTGAGCTTGCCAGCCAGTTCAGGCAATACCAGGGCAACGGCTTTAGCAGCTCCGGTGGAGGTGGGAACGATGTTCATTGCGGCTGCCCGTGCTCGGCGCAAATCCCGGTGGCTGGCATCGAGTAGGCGTTGGTCACCCGTATAGCTATGGGTGGTGGTCATCGTCCCTTTGATGATGCCGAAGTTTTCATGCAGCACTTTGGCGACGGGGGCAAGACAGTTTGTGGTACAGCTTGCGTTGCTGATGATGTGGTGCTGGGCGTGGTCGTAGTTTTGATGGTTCACACCCACTACAAAGGTGCCATCGTCGTTCTTGCCAGGAGCGGTAATCAATACTTTTTTCGCGCCTGCGTTAATGTGCTTGGTTGCCCCTTCCTTGCTGGTGAAGACCCCAGTTGATTCAATGATTAGATCGATTTCCCACTCTTTCCAGGGTAAATTTTCGGGATTGCGGTCAGACGTACACTTAATTGTTTTTCCATTAACAGTAATACTATTGTCGTCAGCACTGATCTGAACGCTGTCGTCCAGTTTGCCCAACATAGAGTCATATCTCAAAAGGTGCGCGTTTGTCCTGGGATCGGAGGTGTCGTTAATCGCAACTAGGTCGATTTGGCTATTTGTCCGACCCAGCCAGCATCGCGTAAAATTTCGTCCGATACGTCCAAAGCCGTTGATCGCTACTCTAATCACTGCGTCTTGCCCTCTGTAATAAATACCTAGTCGATATAAGGAATCATACGTTGCAAGGTGATCCCTTCGCAACAAATCTCGATGGTTATTGGAGATTAACGAATTGCTTCTGACTAGTAAGGAGCCTGATTTTCAGGTGGTTAGGTTTCTAGGGCTGATCGTTCACTCCGTTCTATAAAGTTTGTGCGTTGCGATGTATGCTCTCACAGACTCTGGCAGAAGATAGCGGAGCGATCGCCCCTCCTGGCAATACTGGCGAATCAAGCTGGAGGAGATTTCAGTTTGGGGCATTTCCAGCAAGTACCACTGAAGTTGAACCGATTGTTTAGCTAGAACGGTTGCGACTTCTAAAGCAATGTTTTGTACGGGCTTTTGATTGCGTGGGGCAATGAGCAACGTACATTGGGACGCGATTTCTACACCGTTTCGCCAGTGGGGCAAACTTTGAAAAGCATCAACGCCTATCACCCAATGCCAACAGACAGTTGGATAAATTTGCTGAAGGTCTGTGAAGGTGGCGATCGCGTAAGAAATTCCGCCCCGTTTTTGATCAATCTCTGAGGCGATGAAGGCAGGATGATCGGCGATCGCCCGTTGCAGCATTTCCCAACGGTGATTAAATGCCAACAACTCACCCGCTTTGTGGGGAGGTTGGTAGGTTGGCACCCAAATCACCTGGTCAAGTTGAAACTGCTCCAAAGCAGTCTCAGCCATGAGCAGGTGCCCCATGTGGACAGGATTAAATGCACCACCAAAGATTCCCACCTTTTTTGCGGAAGGGTTGCTCACAAATTCGATCCTAGATGCAGATTTAAAAAAATTTTCTATGCTGTACCTTTAATTAGCGCTTAAACTTGTTCGATTAAAAGCCGGAATGGTTTGAAGACGCTTTGTATTCTATGGATTGTAGGTGCAAGGAGCTGCGATGCCTAGCAAAAACCCAGTGAACCTTAACAACCAAAACAACCAACATCGACGCTCAAAACATTGCCATCTAAACAAAGATCCTCTTGAAGGGAATTCTTTTGAGATGGGGTTATCCCTATTTGCTCAGACCTATCAAATTCTAGTTACCTCGGTTCCTGTAGCGACGGTTCTGAGGGTTTACAGAATTTGGGCTAAATGCTGAAAACTCAAAAGTGGATTAATCTTTTGGATGGCTTTTGCGACTAGCACCTTTAGCACTAAATGTAGCCAGAAACAATGAATTAATTTGTATGCCGAAAAGGTGATTCCTGATATGATAGCGCGTGACATTGGTGTGGTTTGTGAGGATTCTAAGATGCCGACTTCCGTTGATTTCAGCGGCAGACCGTTTCATTTTATTGGTGTAGGTGGAATCGGGATGTCTGCGCTAGCGTATATCCTTGCCAAGAGAAATTTACCTGTTTCTGGTTCTGATCTTCGCCTTAGTCACATTACTCAACGGCTGCAAGAAAACGGAGTTCACATCTTCTGGAGCCAGGATGCCAGCAATCTAAAGTTTTTTCAGTCTGCATCGACTCATCCCCAAAGCGCGATCGCAGTTGGTACATCTAACCTCAAGGGTTTAGACGGTCAAACTCGGCGTTCGGTTCAATCCACTGCCAGCGTCTTACCCCAAGTCGTTTGTTCTACAGCAATTCGGGCAAACAACTCTGAGTACCAGGCTGCCTGCGAACTGGGATGCCCAATTTTTCACCGTTCGGATATTTTAGCGGCTCTGATGAGTGAAGGGCAGGGCATTGCCGTTGCTGGAACTCATGGCAAAACAACAACCAGTAGCCTGATTGGGTATTTGTTGCTGCAAGCCGAACTCGATCCCACGATTATTGTGGGAGGTGAAGTTAATGCCTGGCAGGGAAATGCCCGCGTTGGACAAAGTTCCTACATTGTGGCAGAGGCAGATGAATCAGATGGTTCATTAACTAAATTCTCGGCGGCAATCGGCATTATCACAAATATTGAATTGGACCATATCGACCACTACAACAGTTTGGATGAAGTCGTTGAAACCTTCCAAACGTTCTCTGAAAATTGTCAAACGTTGATTGGCTGTGTTGACTGTCCAACCGTGAAGGAGCGGCTGAACCCTGCGATTTCCTACAGTTTGGATGCCGCTACTGATGCCACCTACACCGTCGATTGTGTCTCCTATCGCGCTGATGGCACAACGGCTAGAGTGTGGGAACGGGGTGTCATTCTCGGTCGGTTGAACTTGAAGCTGTTAGGTCAACATAACTTGAGCAATGCGCTGGCGGCTGTTGCAGTTGGGCGATTGTTGGGTCTTGATTTTCTCACTATTTCCCGCGCGATCGCGACCTTTGAAGGGGCACGTCGCCGGATGGAACGGCGTGGCACATTTAACGACATTCTGTTTGTAGATGACTATGCTCACCATCCCAGCGAAATTCGAGTAACACTCGCCGCTGCCCGTTTGCAAGTTCAAGACTCGCCGATTTCTAGCCGTAAACGCTTAATCGCTGTCTTTCAGCCACATCGATACAGCCGAACCAAAGCTTTCCTATCTGAATTTGCAGAATCCTTTGCAGATGCAGACCTGGTTGTTTTAAGCGATATTTATAGTGCTGGTGAACCCCAATCAAGCGACCTTAGCGGTGAATCGGTTGCAGCCCTGATCGCCAAACATCATGAAAACGTTCTCTATCGCTCCTCGCTTCAATCGGTTAGCCAACTACTGACGGAAATCTTGTTGCCAGGTGACCTTGTTCTCTTCTTGGGTGCTGGAAACCTGAACCAGATTATTCCGGAAGTGATGGCGTTTTATCAGGGTGTTGAACAAGAGCTTTCCCGTGGATGGCGTAACCACGCCTGAGTTGATTTGAAAAGATTGTTGCTCGTCACACCTCTCGATAGAGATCTTTAACCGTTTCTGGAAAGGGCATTCTCGTTTAACGCAACCATGACTCTCTCATACGACCCCCCCAAAGTAGCCGCTCCTGGCTCAAACCTAACTCCCCTGTCTTGCCAGTTTGTGTTCTCCAATCCTGACACTCAAATTCGGCTACCACGGACTGATTGTTTGGTCAAATCCAACATTCCATTGGCACACTTAACCTCGTTTCGGGTAGGTGGTCCGGCGGAATGGTATGTGGCTCCTTCTAGCTTAGAAGAGTTGCAAGCCAGCTTTGAATGGGCTAAAGCAAAGGATTTGCCCATTACATTTCTTGGCGCGGGTTCTAACTTGCTGATTAGCGATCGCGGCTTACCGGGTCTGGTCGTTGGTACTCGTCGTCTTCGTCAGTCAAACTTTGATACCCGAACCGGACAGGTCACTGTTGGCGCAGGCGAACCATTACCCCGACTGGCATGGCAAGCCGCGGAGCGAGGATGGCGAGGCTTGGAATGGGCAGTTGGCATTCCCGGCACGGTTGGAGGGGCAGTTGTGATGAATGCAGGCGCACACGGCGGCTGTACGGCCGATCACCTCGTCAGTGCTGAGGTGCTGATGCCAAACGGCATGATTAAAACATTAACGACAGCGGAACTGGGCTACGCCTATCGAACGTCCATTTTGCAGGGCAAAAATTGGACAGTAACCCAGGCAACGTTTCAACTCAAGCCAGGCGATGACCCTGCTCTGCTCACGGCTGAAACCAGCAATCATCTCAATCATCGTCGTTCAACCCAGCCTTACCATATGCCCAGTTGCGGCAGCGTCTTTCGGAATCCAGGACAATATAAAGCAGGCTGGTTGATTGAGCAAGTTGGCTTAAAGGGATACCAGATTGGCGGTGCTCAGGTTGCTCAGCGTCATGCAAATTTTATTCTAAACTGCGGCTCTGCCACTGCCACAGACATCTTTCAGTTGATTCGCCATATTCAACAGGAAGTCGATAGACAATGGCGGCTACGGCTAGAGCCAGAAGTTAGAATTTTAGGCGAGTTTCAGCCAATCTAACGAACAATCGGCAATTGCCTCCAGCGATCGCCTTTCTCCTATCCTAATTTTGCGAAAGCTAAACTTGGATGGATCAGCAGTGTCATAATGGGACAACTGCTAATTTTGAACTCTTACCTCAACAGCGCATTATGTCACAAGGACAGGGATTTGGCTTCGGGCTTGGCAAGATGAAAGAACTTGCAGAAGCCTTTAAGAAAGCTCAACAGGTTCAAGAAGGGGCTAAAAAGCTTCAGGAAGAGCTTGAGCAGATGGAAATTGAAGGTGAATCTGGCGGTGGCTCAGTCAAAGTCGTACTGAGTGGAAACCAGGAACCGCTTCGGGTCAGTATTTCACCTGACGTTTTGGCAGAAGGGGCTGAAGTCCTTTCTGACTTAGTTACAGCAGCAATGAAGGATGCCTACAACAAATCAACTGCAACCATGCGGGAGCGGATGGAAGAGCTAACTGGCGGATTAAACCTGCCCGGAATGTAACCTTCATCCATTTCAGTTGACGGTTATTGGATGCAATGAGACACCGGGGGTTTCCCCGGTTTCCGTTTGTAAACTGGTAATAACTCTCATGCCATACAAACTCTTGTTTGTTTGCTTAGGAAATATTTGTCGATCGCCCGCCGCCGAAAACATCATGAACCATCTGATTGAACAGGCAGGGCTGAGCGATAAAATTGTTTGTGATTCAGCCGGAACCTCGAGTTATCACACGGGCGATCCGCCTGATCGCCGCATGACGGCTGCGGCTGCCAGTAAACTTGGAATCAAATTGCGAGGATGTGCTCGCCAATTCACTAAGGCTGACTTTGAGGAGTTCGATCTGATTTTGGCAATGGATCGGGAGAATTTCGCCAACATCTGCTATCTCGACCCCACAGGCAGCTACCAACACAAAGTGCGGCTGATGTGTGACTTTTGTACCCGTCACAGCTTAAAAGAAGTGCCTGACCCCTATTACGGTGGGGTAGAGGGCTTTAATCAAGTCTTAGATTTGCTCATGGATGCTTGTGAGGGATTGTTGGGCTACGTTCTCAACGAGATTACCTACCCTTCACACTAAGTGATGATCTACCGCGAACCTTAAGAGTTCGGAGCGGTTACTGGTATCAGTTTTATGTAACAGACTACTTACGTGTTTCTCGACCGTTCGCGGGCTGAGATGCAGACGTTCACCAATTTGCATGTTCGACAACCCCTCTGACAGAAGCGTTAACACTTCCTTCTCACGGGGTGTGAAAGCAATGGTTATATCTATTGGCATTGTTGAAAGTTGGGGCGCAGTGGTACTATCGGTCGCGACTAGCGCTGATACCGTTCGCGATCGCCATTCTGCCTCGATCATTTGCAACCGCTCCAGCAAATTTCGCACAATCACTCCCAGTTCTTGCAGTTCAAACGGTTTTGGCAAATAAACATCACAGCCTAACTGATAACCACGAATGCGATCGCGCGTTTCAGTTCGCGCTGTTAGAAAAACAACAGGAAGCAACCGCAACGCTGGACGCTGCCGTACCTGCCGCACAAACTCGTATCCATCCATTTGCGGCATTGTCACATCGGTAACAATTAAGTGGGGCTGAAATTCATCCACAAGTTTCATCGCTTCAGAACCATTTTCAGCCGCAACAACTGAATAACCAGCAGCCTCAAGGTAATCACTGATTGCTAAACGTGTCCCCAGATCATCATCAGCCACCAATATTGTCAGAGGCATGGGGCAAAAAGCTATAAACAGAATCAATCCCTAGAGTACGTCATGTCGCTCTGAATCAGGTCAGCTTTTAGCAAGATCTATCGAGAAGATTCAATGATTTGCCTGCATTTCCTACTTTGAATGGTCACCCAATCTCCTTACTAGACAGCAGTTCTGCATCATTTAGTTCTCATTTTGAGCGGCTGAACACTTATTTGATGAACTTGTGAAGAATTTATTTGGAGCAAAGGGTAATCTTTAGCACACCCGTACAAACATCAAAATGCTATGAATTCAAGGTATCTGCCTTAAATCCTCTGCATTCTCCATCTATACAAACTTCAATGCCTCAGTAAAGTTAAGGTGAAAAGACAATTTGCCTCATTGAGGACTGAAAATTCTACGTATATATTCTGAATAGTGTATAGGTTAAAACTCTGAAGCGACGCGTTACTCGCAGCGCGCACCTAAGCAAAACTACTTGGAGTGAGGTTGACAAAGCACATAACCCATGAAGAGCACCTTTAAGGATTCCTCCCATCCGTGTTTTGTTAACCAATTCATAAGTTCAGAAAGGTAAGCTTGCAGCCACGTATATTCACTTTGCTGCGTTAAGCCATCCCAATTAACCTAAGGCTCACCTAACCTTCAAAGACTCATTGGATGCGATCGCCTGTGTGCTTTTGATCACTTGCAAGCAAAGAGCTTGGTTTTATGGCAGTTTGCTATGCAATCTACGCTTGAGGCGATAGTTTCCAGAGAGTACTGAGTTGTTTTGTTCCAGTTGCATTGGTTTTCTCTCGTACCTGTCAACCCCCTTTTATCAACACCTCAACCGCTATGAAAAAGTTAAGCGTTCCCTTCTCCAGACTGCATACTACCGGAAATGAGTTGACCTATTTGCAACAAGCTATTGAGAGTGGTCAAATCGCCGGTGATGGCTCATTTACAAAACGTTGTCAGTCCTGGTTGAAGGAACATTTTGGCAGCCAGAAGGTTTTGCTGACCAACTCCTGTACCGCTGCGCTGGAGATGGCTGCCATTCTGGCAGATATTCAGCCAGGTGACGAAGTCATCATGCCATCTTATACGTTTGTTTCTACCGCAAACGCTGTTGTGTTGCGGGGTGGCGTTCCTGTGTTTGTAGATATTCGCCCTGATACGCTCAACCTAGACGAGGCGCAGGTAGAAGCGGCGATCACATCAAAAACAAAGGCAATTTGCCCGGTGCATTACGCTGGGGTCGGCTCCGAAATGGATGAGATCCTGGCGATCGCAAATCGATACGGGTTGACTGTGATTGAAGATGCAGCTCAAGGTTCCTTCGCTCGGTACAAAGACAAGCCCCTGGGAACGTTTGGCAATCTGTCTGCCTTTAGCTTCCACGCAACAAAAAACATTGTTTCTGGGGAAGGCGGCGCACTCGTAATCAACGATCCCGAAATGGTTGAGCGGGCAGAAATTATTTGGGAAAAAGGCACAAACCGCAGCCAGTTTTTCCGGGGCGAAGTTGATAAGTATACTTGGGTTGATGTTGGTTCGTCTTTCCTCCCCAGCGAACTAACGGCTGCCTTTTTGTATTCTCAATTAGAGCAAGGCGAAGCAATTACTCAACGGCGATTGGCATGCTGGAATCGCTATCACTGGGCGTTTGCAAAGCTAGACTTTGAGGGATTGGTAAAACGTCCAAATGTTCCCCTCCATTGCCAACACAACGCTCACATTTATTACTTGATGCTGGATAGTTTGGAAACTCGGACGCAGGTATTGGCGCACCTCAAGGCGCACGGCGTGCAGGCAACATTTCACTATGTCCCATTGCACAGTTCGCCCGCTGGTCAAAAGTTTGGGCGTACAGCAGGCAATTTGGCTGTTACGAATGATATTAGCGATCGCATTTTGCGGTTGCCCATGTCTGCCAATATGACTCTGGACGAGGTTGATCAAATTATCACGCTGGTGTTTGAAGCTCTAGGCGCGCGCTGGAGTGTACGGACTATGTTCTATCAACCTTATCAACAGCGGAAGGTTGTGCAACAAGATCGCGCCCTGAGCCGCATCTAAGCAACAACTTTGTTTAGAGATGAGGTGAGAGCGGTGGAGACGGGTTTACCCGTTCTCCACTTTTTTAGTTGCCGAGGCTTGCAAAGAGACAACGCTTCAACGTTCAATGGCACCTAGACCCTTAGCAGCGCGATCATGACTTGTCAGGCAACTCCTGCTCAGCTTATTTCTCTCCTGGATGCGACTCCCATCAATGGGGTAGATGCTGTATTGGCAACCCTTGCAACTGGCATTACTACCGATACCCGCAGCCTCAAACCTGGTGAGGTCTTTTTGGCATTGCGAGGAGAAACCTTTGATGGTCACACTTTTATTGAAACCGCTTTTGGGAAAGGCGCGATCGCTACAATTGTCGATTCTTCATTCCCGATTTCTGATTCCCAATTGCCCGGACCCCATCTCCTACTTCAAGTTCCAAATACGCTGAACGCCTATCAAGCGATCGCCCATTGGTGGCGTACTCAGTTCACAAACCCTGTTATCGCCGTCACAGGTTCCGTGGGCAAGACTACAACCAAAGAACTGATTGCAGCGGTTTTATCCGTGCCTCATGGTTCAGACATAGCCCCGCAAGTGCTCAAAAGTCAGGCAAATTTTAACAACGAGATTGGAGTACCTAAAACTCTGTTAGAACTCGGATCTGAACATGATTTTGCGATCGTTGAAATGGGAATGCGGGCACGGGGAGAAATTGCCCTGTTAAGCCAAATTGCCCAGCCAGATATTGCGGTGATTACGAACGTGGGAACGGCACATATTGGACGGTTGGGATCGGAAGCAGCGATCGCCCAGGCAAAGTGCGAACTATTGGCCGAAATGCCAACCCACAGCGTCGCCATTCTGAATCATGACAATCCCTTACTGCTCCAAACTGCACAATCTGTTTGGCAAGGCAAAACCGTGACGTTTGGCTTAGAAGGCGGTGATATTCACGGGCAGCTAGTATCTCCGGATCTACTACGAGTCGATGGCATGAATTTACCATTGCCACTTCCCGGTCGTCACAATGCGCTCAATTACCTGGCAGCGTTAGCAGTTGCAAAAGTCCTGGGGCTAGATTGGGCACCGCTGACCGCAGGGCTATCACTTGAGTTGCCAGGGGGACGGGCGAAACGGTTAGAGTTACCGAACGATGTAGTGATTTTGGATGAAACCTACAATGCTGGATTGGAATCGATGCTGGCATCCTTGCATCTGCTGGCACAAACGTCCGGTCAACGTCACATTGCGGTGTTGGGCACGATGAAAGAATTGGGAGAGAGATCGCCGGAATTTCATCACACAGTCGGCACATTGGTACAGCAACTCCAGCTTGATCACCTGTTAATTTTGGCAGAAGAACCCGAAGCGACTGCAATGCAAACAGGCGCAGGCACCGTCCCATCTGAACAATTTGCGAATCATGCGGCAGTGGTCGAGCGATTGCAAAACTTGGTGCAACCCGGCGATCGCCTCTTGTTCAAAGCATCCCGTGCTGTGGGACTGGATCAGGTGGTTACTCAGTTTAGTCAAGCTTACGGCAGTCGCTCAGCATCGAAGTCGCTTTAATTTTTCACGTAGACTGGAGTAGTCTGCTTTTGTTATCAAGTTGGTGATTGGCGATGGTCTCCCCTGCAACGGTTGCTCCAAATTCCACAGCATCTTTAGTCGAAATGGCTCAACGCACCAGAGCCAGTGCCCGTTTGTTAGGAACAACGCCAACCGAACAGAAAAATCAGGCATTAGAAGCGATCGCGCGATCATTAGAAGCGTCTGCACCGGAGATTTTGGCGGCAAACCAGGCAGATTGCGAAGCCGCAAAAGCAGATGGCATTCCCAGTGCGCTGTATGCTCGCTTGAAACTGGACGACACAAAGCTGAAGGGTGCGATCGCGGGTGTACGTGATGTGGCTAAACTGCCCGACCCCATTGGAACCATTCAACTCCATCGTGAACTGGATACTGGCTTGGAACTGAAACGAGTAACCTGTCCGCTGGGTGTGTTGGGCGTGATTTTTGAAGCCCGCCCCGATGCGGTAGTGCAAATTTCCAGTCTGGCAGTAAAGTCTGGCAATGGCGTGATCCTCAAAGGTGGCAAGGAGGCGATTCGCTCCTGTGAAGCACTGGTAAAAGCAATTCAACAAGGCTTGGAACAGGTTGGCATTGATCCAGCCGTCGTGCAACTATTGACCACGCGAGAAGAAACCCTGGAATTGTTGAAACTCGACCAGTACGTAGATTTGATTATTCCCAGAGGCTCCAATTCGTTTGTGCGGTTTGTGCAAGATAATACTCGCATTCCTGTGTTGGGGCACGCCGATGGCATTTGCCATGTGTATGTAGACAAGACGGCGGATGTTCAGCAAGCGATCGCCATTACGCTAGACTCCAAAATTCAATATCCAGCAGCTTGCAATGCCGTAGAAACCTTGTTGGTGCACCAAGCGATCGCGACTGATTTTTTGCTGGAAGCCGTCACCGTTCTGCAAGCCAAAAATGTAGAACTGCGCGGAGATGCTCGCACGTTGGAAATTTTGAACATCAAGCCCGCGACTGAAGCCGATTGGTCAACCGAATACAGTGACCTGATTTTGGCGATCAAAATTGTCGATTCGTTGGAGGACGCGATCGCCCACATCAACACCTACGGATCGAGACATACGGAAGCGATCGTCACAAACCATGCAGAGACAGCAAAAACCTTCATGGCGCAAGTCGATGCCGCAGGGGTCTATCACAACTGCTCCACGCGCTTTGCTGATGGTTTTCGCTACGGTTTTGGCGCAGAAGTGGGCATCAGTACCCAAAAAATGCCGCCCCGCGGACCCGTTGGGTTAGAAGGCTTGGTAACTTACAAGTATCAACTGGAAGGCAATGGACACATCGTTGCCACCTACGCAGGCTCCAACGCCAAACCCTTCACTCACCGGAATTTGTAGTAAATGTAGCCTGTAATTTCTTAAGCTTCTCGGACTCTTCTATTTTTTGGCTTTCCTACACCACCGGTCTACAGCACGAGCCAATTCTTCACCTTTTAGTGCTGAATTCTTTGCTTTCTCCAAACAACTTTCAATGTCTTCGATTTGTGAACCTGGATAAGATTTCACTATCCCATGCACAATCGCATTTCTGCATAAGCGCCATTCATCAACCTCTTGCTGCAAAACGCTGCATTCTTGACTTTCCTTGGGAGTGGGAAGTCAAGTGAAGTCTATGACTCTATTGTGGATGAAGGTTTGGCGGGTTGGCTCAGAAGGATTTGCACGAAGTCGTACAAGTCTGCTTCCGATCGCCCCTCAAACTGCAAGTCTTTGAGATCCATCAAGCCTTTTGCTAAAGCGGGTGCGTTTTTCTTATAGGTATTATGAGCAGCTACCAGATCGGTGAATACTTCTTGCTCAATTTGGAAGCGGTCTGCGTCATCGGTCAGGGGTGTGGCGTATTCGGTAGAGTCCACATCGTATTTGAGCAAAAAGATCAGGGCGTTGCTGATCTGCTTGAGGTCGTGCTGAAGTTTGCGGGTATCCAGTTCCAGGCGATCAAAGCCGACTTGCCCCGTAATTTTCAGTTCAACGATGGGTTGGGCTTCTGGTTTGAGTTTTTGGGATTGGATGGCGTGTTGAATTTGAGCGATCGCGCTTTCTTCCACCGTTTCCACGCTTTCATCGCCGCGAGTAGTTAGTTTCAGACGCACGATCGAGCGCTGGTAATAGTCTTGCTTGAGTTCAGCACAGATCCCGTTACGATCAATTTCCACCAGGTACGCGCCTCGCTTAAAAGTACCTTCTTCCACGCTGTTTGCTTCAATCGAACCAGGATTGAACACCCATCCCTGTTCTTCATAGTTTTTGTGGATATGTCCCAGTGCCAGGTAATCAATGCCAGCGTCTTTTAAGGGCAACAGATCGTTGTAGCGTAAAGCTCCCTGGTAGCGGGCGATTTGTCCTTCTAACCCGTGGTGGAACAGCATGATGGTTTGTCCATCGTGGGAAGGAAGTTGCTGAATGCCGTTGGCAAGTTGGGCGATCGCAGTGGGTGCAGAGGCTCCATACCACTGAGAACCCAGCACTCGCACGCCGCAGTCTAAGTCAATGTAACCGCCCCGCTTCTCCTCCCAATTCCAGGGTTCAAATACGAGTTCTCCGGTAGGGGATGCATCCGGCTCCAGCAAAATCAGGTTGTACCACTCTGCCAAATATCGCAGCCAGCTTGTTTTGATGCCATAGGGGCGGTTGTCGTGGTTGCCCTCAATCGCAATCACTGGAATTCCCGCCTCCTGTACTTCCTGCAAGCACAGTTTGGCATGGTTCAAAATGTTGGGCTGGAGGGCGCGATGCTCAAACAGATCGCCAGCAATGATGACAAAATCCACTTGTTCAGCGATCGCGTATTTCCGCAGCACATCCTGAAAAGCTTTGAAAAAATCCAGGGTTCGCTCTTTGCTGTCGTAGCGGTCAAACCCCAAATGCACATCCGCAACGTGAAGAAAACGCGGCATGGTTCAGAATTCCTTGCAAGTATGGTTTGCGCCCATCTTTGAGTACTTGGGTACTAATTACGTCGGCAATAGACCAAAGTTTAACCCGATTTTGCAGGTTTGATTTCACTGTTTTTCAAAGGTGGGATCGCATCTCTTGATAGAATTCCCCTGTACCTGACCTGTAAACGTTATGACCACCGAAGCAGATTCTCAAACAACGCTTGGCGCAGATGCGGTTGATGTCGCGATCGCCAACGGCATTGATTTCGACGGCACCCCAATTCCGACTGCCAAACTCGAACTTTACAACAGCGTCATGGCATTAGAAGCAGGTCGGCAACGCAGCGGAGTTAGCAACACGATGCGATCGCGGATTGTCCGCATTGGTGCTAAACACATTCCCCAGGATGAACTCAACCAGATGCTGATCAATGCTGACTTTGCCCCACTCAAAGACAAGGAAATTGCTTTCTACTACGGCGGAAAGTAGGTTCATATTTTTGCGCGCTTTGGACGTGAAATCCTTAGCAGTTCAATAGAATGCGGCGAGATTCCATCTTTTATTACCTGTTTCGGCAATCCCCAACCTTGCTGTTTGAGTTGCTGGTGAATCCTCCAGAAAATGCTAGTGACTACCAGTTTGATTCGGTTGCGGTTAAAGAACCCAAGTTTGAAATCGATGGAGTCTTTTTGCCACCAGAAAGTGAGTCAGGTATCGTCTTCTTCTGCGAAGTTCAGTTTCAGAAGGATGAACGCCTGTACGAACGCTTATTTGGTGAATCTTTTTTATACTTCTACCGCAATCGAGAACGTTTTAGCGATTGGCGGGCTGTGGTCATTTACCCCTCTCGCAATATTGAGCAGAGCGATATTCAGCCTTACCGAGAGTTGCTTGAAAGTCGCGATCGCGTTCATCGAGTTTATTTGAATGAATTGGGCGACATTCAGCAGTTACCGATTGGAGTCGCGTTAATGGTGTTGACCACTGTTGAAGAACCTACCGCGCCAGAAATCGCCAGAACCCTGCTTGAGCGATCGCGCCAGGAATCCTCAGATGACACAACCCGTCGCGCCATAATAGACATGGTAACCACGATCATGGTCTACAAGTTTACGCAGATGAGTCGTGTGGAGGTAGAAGCTATGCTGGGGTTGAACCTGCAAGAAACACGAGTTTATCAGGAAGCTAAAGCAGAAGGACGCGAGGAAGGACGCGAAGAAGGACGCGAGAAAGGACGTGAGGAAGGGCGTGAGGAAGGAGAGCGATCGCTGATTTTGGAACAACTCACCAGTTTGTTTGGTACGCTACCCCAGTCTGCTCAAGCCAGCCTTGCTAATCTCCCTGGCGATCGCTTAAAACCCTTGAGTCTTGCATTACTAAAATTCAATGACTTAAGCGATTTAGAGCGCTGGTTGGAGGAACACGCAGGGTAAGCAATCGCGGTTAGGAATGGGAATCAATTAATATTCATTGTTCTGAGTTGCGATGCCAGCGGGTAATCCCACCTTTGTCGTCAATTAAGGTGATACCCTTCTCTTGCAGCTCATTACGAATGCGATCGCTCTCCGCAAAATTCTTTGCCTTCCGGGCTTCCTGCCGCTGCTGAATTAACGCTTCAATTTCGTCGTCGGTGATGCTGAGAGACACTTCAGCACTGATTGCATTTTCTAAGGCAGAAGGTTGAAGCATCTTCAACCCAAGCGTGGTCATCAACTCAATAAGAGTTTGAAATTTTTGGTGAATTTGGGTTGTGGGTAAGTCAGGTTTACCCGTGTGAACAATCAGATTTCTCTGACGGCGGAGTTCTTTTGCCAATTCAAACAAAACAGAAAGAGCAATGGGCGTATTGAAGTCATCATCCATTGCTTCGTTAAATCGCTTCACCGACTCCTCATCGAGGGCTTCTGACTGAGCGTTCGACCAATCGGGAAGGCTCTTGAAATAAGCACTTGCTAGAACTGCTTCCTCAAGGGTTTTCCAGCTGTTTTCGGCAGCGGCGATCGCCTCATCGGTAAAGTCAATGGGGCTGCGGTAGTAAGCTTGCAGCACAAATAGCCGCACCACCATTGCATCAGTGTTTTCCAGCAGCGATCGAATGGTGGTGAAATTCTTTAGCGACTTAGACATTTTATCGCCACGAATTTTCACGAAGCCGTTGTGCATCCAGAAGGTAGCCAGCGGTTTTGCCAGTGCAGCTTCTGACTGGGCAATTTCATTTTCATGGTGGGGAAACACCAGATCTTCGCCGCCCGTATGAATATCGATGCGATCGCCCAATAGTTCTTGCACCATTGCCGAGCACTCAATATGCCAGCCAGGGCGACCCAGTCCCCAGGGAGACTGCCACTCCGGTTCACCCGGTTTTGCCGCTTTCCATAAAGCAAAGTCTAAGGGATGACGTTTCTTGGTTTCTGCTTCCTCATCCACCCTGCCACTGGCTCCCGCTTCCATCTGGTCAAGCTTGCGTCCAGAGAGTTTGCCGTAGGTGGGAAACTTTTCCACTGCGTAATAAACATCCCCATCCGCTGCGTAGGCATAACCTTGATCGATTAAGCGCTTGATGAAGTCAATAATTTGCGGGATAACTTCAGTGGCTTTGGGATAGGCATCGGCAGGTTTGACATTAAGTCGTCCCAAATCCTCCAGGTAGGCATCGATGTATTTATGGGTAATGTCTTGCCAGGGCAGATTTTCTTCCTGCGATCGCCGAATAATTTTGTCATCAATATCGGTAAAGTTTTGCACATAGCGCACGTCATATCCACGCCATTGCAAATACCGTCGCACCGTGTCCCATACGATGTACGAACGAGCGTGTCCCAAATGGCAATAGTCATACACTGTCACGCCGCACACATACATCCGCACCTTGCTCGGTTCAATCGTGGTGAACGGCTCCTTCTTGCGGGTCAGCGTGTTGTAAATTGTCAGGGACATGGTACAAACTCATCCAGACGTAGATGGGCAATAATGAAAGAACGCGTAGGCTGTTACTATTGACTGACAACAGCCATTAATGCATTGGAGTTAGCATAGCCTCGCTCCGCTAACTACCGCTTCATTCCTGATATTTTCTGATGTTTTGAACCTCAACGCCATGCAATCAGCAGCCACTTCAGAATCCTCTTCTACAATGGATGCCCCCAAAGTGGGTCTACCCGTCACGATTATCACCGGCTTTTTGGGCAGCGGCAAAACCACTCTGCTTAACCACATTTTGACAAACCAGCAGGGAGTTAAGACTGCTGTTCTAGTCAACGAATTTGGCGAGATCGGGATCGATAACGAGCTAATTGTCGCCACAGACGAAGACATGGTGGAGCTGAGCAACGGCTGTATCTGCTGCACCATCAACAACGATCTGCTAGAAGCTGTCTACAAAGTTCTGGAACGACAGGATAGCATCGATTACCTCGTGGTAGAAACAACGGGGCTGGCTGATCCGTTGCCAGTAGCGCTGACTTTTTTGGGTACGGAACTGCGCGACATGACTCGACTCGACTCCATCGTCACGGTGGTTGACTCAGAAAACTTCAGCCTGGATCTGTTCAATAGTCAGGCGGCTTATAGCCAAATTACCTACGGCGATATTATTTTGTTAAACAAAGCCGATCTGGTTGGCAGCGAAAAATTGGATGAATTGGAAACTCGTATCCGAGAAATGAAGGAAGGGGCACGCATTCTGCGGACGACAAAAGGAGAAGTGCCATTGCCTGTGATTCTGAGTGTGGGCTTGTTTGAGTCGGATAAGTATTTTGAGTCTGAGCAGTCAGAGCTTCACGACCATCACGAGCACGAGCATCACAGCCACGAGCATCACAGCCACGAGCATCATAGTCACGAACATCATGGTCACGAACATCATGATCATGCGGCTTGCGATCACGATCATGGGCATTGTGTTCATGATCATGACCACGACCATCACCACTCCAATCACTTAGAGGAAGATGGGTTTACGTCGGTGTCATTCCAGAGCGATCGCCCCTTTGAGATCAAGAAATTCCAGTACTTTCTAGACAATCAACTTCCCGAAAACGTGTTCCGAGCCAAAGGCATTCTCTGGTTTAAGGAAAGCCCCAAACGCCATATTTTCCACCTCAGCGGCAAACGTTTTTCCTTAGATGACAGCGAGTGGAAAGGGGCACCCAAAAACCAACTGGTGCTGATTGGGCAGGGCTTAGACCACGACACGCTGCGATCGCAGATTGAGCACTGTTTAGGAACGCCTGCCAGCAGTGCTGGAAAGGGATTTGGCAAGTAGGTGAAGCGTGGGTAATGATGAAGAGTCTCAGCGGCAAGTGCTGGTTTGTCAGCATGTGAATTGTGTTGCTAATGGCTCAAGAGACGTTTTAGAGGCGTTTCTGGCGATCGCAACATCTGACTTTGAAGTAATTGCCGTGGGATGCCAGGGGCAGTGCAATATGGGCGTGACGGTACGAGTGTTGCCGGATGAAACCTGGTATTGCCGGGTTAAGCCCGAAGATGTGCCTGTGATTGTGCAGCAGCACTTGCAAGAAGGCATACCTGTGGATCGCTTGCTGCACCCCCGCTTGCATCCCCGATTTTAGTAGCCAATTTCAATTCTGACCTACGGTAGGGGATAGTTGAACCTGCCACCCTTAGAATTAAGCCAAAAATAGCTCCGAATAACTCCTGATGAACTTTGGAGGGTGCCATGTTAAAGCAGATCGGAAGTGTCATGTTTGCGGGTGCGATCGCGCTCATTAGCTCCCCCGTCAATGCCCAAACCTGCGCTGCCTTGCCAGTAGTGGGTGGTTCTGGCAGACGAGTTGAAAAGACGGTGTCGCCTCCGGGAGCAGGTCCTGTTGTACGAGATAACTGGAACACAGACTTCTCTGTTGGCAGGCAGGGGTACCGTTCCTACGTTGCTACCATCACTCCAAAAAATGGCGGAACCTACACGATCTTGATGAACCTGAAGTATTCCAACGACTCTGTAGATAAGGTATTTGATGAAAAAGTTACCCTGAAACAGGGACAACCCTACCGGATTCAAGGCACGACTCGCATTGGTAGCGCTCCCTATCAGGTGAATTTATCGGTCGGTGGCGTAGAAGCAATTGGGAATACCTATGTGGCATCCGTTGCTGGCTGTCGGTAGGGAACCACTTTTTGCCAGTTGAAATTAAACATTTCCCGGAAAAGCGCAACTGCAACTGTTTTAACGATACAACTCCTATAAGCTGGGATAACACGGCATAGTAGGAAGAGAACTGCGATCGCCCTCATCCCGGTTATGTTCAACGCCACCGAAATTCTGATCAACGCCTTCGTTCAAAAGTTGAAGGAAGGATACTGTAAGACCTACGGCAACCTTAAAGAAGACTACGCCGACATCATTGCGTGGGCTGGTAGCATGGCGCTGGAAAACATTGCCAACAGCGATGCCCTGTATCACGATGTGGAACACACCATTTTGGTAACACTGGTAGGGCAAGAGGTGCTGCGGGGTCGTCATATTCGTGAAGGTGGGGTTTTACCCGAAGACTGGCTGCATTTCATCATTTCTCTGGCGTGTCACGACATTGGCTATGTACGCGGCGTGTGTCGCCAGGATCGGGGAAACCTCTGCGCCACCGGAATTGATAACACCATGATTGCGTTGCCCCCTGGTGCAACCGATGCTGCCCTGACTGCCTACCACGTCGATCGCGGCAAGTTGTTTATCGATGAGCGCTTTGGCGGGCACAAGCTACTAGATGCGGCAACAATCAAGCATAATATTGAACTGACTCGGTTTCCCGTACCCTCTAAAGAAGATCATCAAGATACAACCAACTACCCTGGCTTAGTCAGAGCTTCGGATTTGATTGGGCAACTCAGCGATCCCCGTTACCTCAAGAAAATCACAGCCCTATTCTACGAGTTTGAGGAGAACGGAGCCAATAAGGTGTTGGGCTACAAGAATCCAGGAGATCTGCGGAAAAACTATCCCCAGTTTTACTGGAAAACGGTCTATCCCTACATTAAAGATGCACTCAGGTATTTGACGCTGACGCAACAAGGGCAGCAAATTACCGCCAGCCTCTATGCCAATGTATTTATGGTAGAGCATGGTGAAGCGTGAGAGCTGTAATCCTGAGAACGTGGGCGATCGCGATCGTTTTCATCCTGCTGTTAATAGGATGCGATGGATTGGACAGCAGCGATCGCCTGCCTCCAGCATCACCCATTGCCACTCCAGAAGCCTCCCCCTCTCCAACTCCAACACTCACTCTATCGCCGCCTGCAACCGTTCCTCCGGTTGAGCGAGAACGACTGGCTAAACACCTGCAAGCGTTGAATTTTGAGCGATATTCCAGCCAAAATCGCGATCGCGCCCGTGCTTACCTGGCTCAAACCCTGACAGAATCTGGCTGGAACGTTAAAACTCAGCCCTTTACCAATGGTGCAAACCTGACCGCGCAACGGCAAACTCCTAGTTCCTCTGCAAAAACGCTGCTGCTGGTTGCCCACTACGACACGGTCAGAAATTCGCCCGGTGCGGATGATAATGCCAGCGCCGTGGTTGCCATTCTGGAAATTGCACGATTATTGGCAACGCGCCCAACAACGCACAATTTAGCGATCGCCTTGTTTGACCAGGAAGAAGCCGGATTATTGGGCAGCTTGGCTTACACTACTCAACCAGCAAATCTCGCCAATCTAATGGGGGTAATTAACCTGGAAATGTTGGGCTATACCTGTAACATGCCGGGTTGCCAAACCTTTCCTGAAGGCTTACCCGTTACCCCACCCAGCGATCGCGGCGATTTTCTAGGGATTGTGGGCGATGCTGAACATCCCGACTTGCTGCGCGCCTTTCAAGTTGCCAGTGATGCCACTCTACCAGAGATCGTCACCGTTCCTATCCCATTCAAAGGCTTACTCACACCCGATGTACTACGGAGCGACCACGCTTCCTTTTGGGCACGGAATATTGGTGCAGTTATGGTTTCCGACACTGCCAACTTCCGCAATCCCAACTACCACCAGCCCAGTGACACCCCAGACACACTCGATTTGGACTTTCTCACGGGTGCCACGCAGCTAGTGTTAAAGGCAGTCCTCAGCTTGCTGGAGAGTTCCTGACTAGTTCCACAGCCAGGCTAGGTTGAGCACAAAACCTGGCAGAACGGGATCGCCAGAAATTGATGGGGGCGCTTGCAGCCGCTTAACCTCCCGTACTGGTGTGTAAATCTCTACCTGTTGAGCTTGGCGATTGATTAACCAACCGAGTTGAGCACCGTTGCTGATGTACTCCTGCATCTTTGCCTGCAAATCAGTCAGGGAATCGGTGGGCGATCGCAGCTCCAGCACGAAATCAGGGCATAACGGTGGAAACTGGCTTTGCTGCTCTGGTGTGAGTGCCTCCCAGCGCTCCAAACGAACCCAGGCAACATCGGGAGAACGCACCGCTCCGTTGGGCAAAATAAACCCCGTCGAAGAGTCGAACACTTTTCCTGAGTTGCTAATGCGGTTCCAAAAAACAAAATCTGCCGTGATTTCGCTATTGAAATTACCCGTTCTTCCGCCTGTTGGCAGCATCATCAGAATTGCCCCGCTTGCATTTCGCTCAAACTTGACTTCAGGGTTTGCCTGACAGAGCTGAAAAAACTGCTCGTCTGTCATGGGCATTGTGTCAAAGGCGATCGCAACGTGCGGCATTGGCTTATTTCCCCAACAACTTCACCAGCCCAATCCCACCAAAATACAGCATCACCATCGCGCCGCCTAACAAACTCTGCGTCAATGGATCCGTGGAAGGGGTGAGCACCGCACCCACGATCGCAGAACCCAACAGCACAAATTTCCAGCCAGCTAACATTTGCTTCGACGACACAATGCCCAGCAGACCGAGCAATGCCTGGATAATTGGCACCTGAAACGCCAAGCCCGTACTTAACATCAGCAACAAGACAAAATCAAAATATTTTTCAATCGACCAGGATTGCTCCACTACGTCAGCACCATAGCTGATGAAAAAGTTGAGCGCGGCTGGAATCAGCGCAATGTAGGCAAAAAACAACCCGCCCACAAACAAAATGCTGGAGCCGAATACAATTGGACCGAGTAAACGCCGTTCGCGACGAGTTAAACCTGGAAGCACAAACGCCGCAATTTGATACAGGATCACAGGCGTAGCCACCAGAATGCCGCTATAGCCTGCCACCTTGATCGAGACGAAGAAAAATTCGCCCGGTGCGAGTTGCAAAAATTTCACTCCCTGGGCAGGAATTTCCAGCAGGCGAACAATGTCTTTGACAAGGGCAAAGGAGGCGATCGCGCCCACCACCACCGCAATCAACGAATAAAAAATCCGCTGCCGCAATTCTTCCAAATGGTCGAACAGCGACATTTCGACTTCATCGGGTAATTCATCGTCGTAACTGGGCGAATCTGCATCCGTAGAAGCCGTACTCAACTCCGTTATTGAGCCGTTTTCCTGAGTCGCCAAATCCTGAGTGGACGCTGTTTCTAGTTCCGAGGGAGCAGTCATGAGTCCAGACGTTCCATAAGCTGTTCCATCCATTGTATCCAGGTGTGCCCTCAATCTTGACTGAGAGACGCTAGGTTAGAGATGCTAAAGCCTGTGGTCATTTGGGAGAAGAATGGATTATGGATAAGCTGAAGGCTCAGGCAGATAAACTCTGGCAACTCCTTGCCAACCCAGCAACGGGTGAGGTGTATCAAAAGACTCTGGCGCTCACCTGGTCCATTCTCAAAGAGACTGGGCTGCTGTTGTGGTTGGTCATTTGTTTGGTACTGGTGTTAGGCGATTGGTTCTGGAAATACTCCTATCAAGCCGGGCAAAATGCCCGAATTTGGGTAACCGATTTGCAAACTAAAACAACACACGTTGCAGAGACCAATGCTGAACCTGGCGACGTACTAACCACAACGGGCAAATCCCTGCTTGCCGCAACCCAGGCAAGTTTGAAGGCGGCATTGAATACCGCAAAAGGACAATTGGGAATGGAAGTCCTCCCAGAGCCACCAAAACCTACTTTCCGTCCTGCATCCACGATCGCAGACACCCCCCTCGAAGAAGTGGCGATCGCAGAAGCCCCAGTTCTGGAAAGACCAATCACCAACCCGCCTGCCGAAGGAATGGCGCTCCCAGAACCTTCAGAAACAACTTCTGATGTAGAAACGCCAATCGTTTCAACCCAGCCTCCAACCGAAGACGCTCCCTTTGACACAGAAGGATTGCTGAATGAACCCAAAGTGCCTGGAGCTGAATCGCCAGAGTCTTAAGTAAAAGCCTGTTGAGGTAGGGATAGGAGATAGAGGATAGGATGTCATCTGCCAAACGAGCATGGCAATAAATCGAGTATTCTGTCTTACCTACACTTTGGGATGGAATGCGATACACTTGCATTTCTGACTATTTTGATTGACGAGGTGAACCGGAATGGGAGCACGCCCAACTGCGGCTGACACAGAAGACATGAAGCAAAATAAACTCGCATCTACAAAGGCGAAACGTCAGTCTAAAGCGGTTGATAGTGAGGAAGAGACGCATTCCTCACAGACAAAGCAGGATTCATTGCAAGTGACAACGAGTGAATCTGCTCCTTCTAAATCCTGGACAATCGAAGACAGCGAAGAACTCTACCGCATCACAGGTTGGGGTGAGCCGTATTTTTCTATTAACGCCGCCGGCCACGTTACCGTTTCGCCGCAGGGCGATCGCGGCGGTTCGCTGGATCTGTTTGAACTCGTCAATGGGTTGAAACGGCGGAATCTAAATCTGCCTCTGTTGATCCGGTTTTCCGACATTTTGGAAGACCGGATTGAGCGCTTGAATGCGGCATTTGCCAAAGGGATCGCCCGCTACAACTATGATGGCGTTTACAAAGGCGTGTTTCCAGTCAAATGCAATCAGCAACGGCATTTGGTGGAATCGCTGGTGAAATTTGGCAAACCCTACCAGTTTGGGCTAGAAGCTGGTTCCAAGCCGGAGTTGATGATTGCCCTGGCAACCCTGAAAACGCCTGGAGCCTTGCTAATTTGTAACGGCTATAAAGACCAGGAATACATCGAAATGGCAATCCTGGCGCAGCAGTTGGGCAAAATTGCCATCATCGTGCTGGAACAGATTGAAGAAGTGCCGATGGTGATTGAAGCCAGCCGCAAACTGGGGATTCCGCCGATTGTAGGAGTGCGGGCAAAACTTAGCAGCAAAGGGATTGGACGTTGGGGGACTTCGGCGGGCGATCGCGCCAAATTTGGACTCACGATTCCTGAAATTCTCCAGACTGTTGACATGCTGCGGGAAGCGAATTTGCTGGACTCGCTGCAATTGTTGCATTACCACATTGGTTCTCAAATCTCCGCAATTTCCGTCGTGAAAGATGCGATTCGGGAAGCCAGCCAAATCTATGTAGAACTGGCAAAACTGGGAGCTAGTATGCGCTACCTGGATGTGGGTGGGGGTTTAGGCGTAGATTACGACGGTTCCAAAACCAACTTCTATGCGTCTAAAAACTACAACATTCAAAACTACGCCAACGATATTGTGGCGGAAGTGAAAGAAGCCTGTGTCGAACGAAAAATTCCCGTTCCCACCTTGATTAGTGAAAGTGGGCGGGCGATCGCATCCCATCAATCCGTCCTCGTCTTTAACGTATTGGGAACCAGCGACGTTCCCACTGGAGCACCTGAACCCCTGCGCGACGACGAACATCTCATCATCCGCAACCTCTGGGAAACCTACGATTCAATCAACGTGGACAACTATCAAGAAATGTTCCACGACGCGGCGCAGTTTAAAGAAGAAGCGGTGAGTCTGTTCAACTTTGGCTACGTCAGTTTGCCAGAACGTGCCCGGGCGGAACGACTGTTCTGGGCGTGCTGCGAAAAAATCTTGACTATTGCCCGCCAGCAAGAATACGTCCCCGATGACCTGGAAGATCTGGAAAAGATCATGGCATCGATCTACTACATCAACCTGTCGGTGTTTCAATCGGCACCGGATAGTTGGGCGATCGACCAGCTTTTTCCGATCATGCCGATTCATCGCCTGGATGAAGAACCGACCAAACGAGCTACCCTTGCTGACCTCACCTGCGATAGCGACGGCAAAATCGACCAGTTTATCGACTTGCGCGATGTCAAACACGTTTTGGAACTGCACGACCTGAAGCCTGATCAACCCTATTATCTGGGGATGTTCCTCAGTGGTGCCTATCAAGAAATTATGGGCAACTTGCACAACCTGTTTGGCGACACCAACGCCATCCACATTACCCTTACGCCAAAGGGCTATCACATCGACCATGTGGTGAAGGGTGACACCATGACCGAGGTGTTGGGCTATGTGCAGTATGATTCAGAAGATTTGGTTGAAAGCATTCGTCAACAAACAGAACACGCCCTGCAAGAAAAGCGCATCACCATCGAAGAATCCCAATTGCTCTTGCAAAACTATGAACGCAGTTTGAGCCGTTACACCTACCTGTCGGCTTAGCCAGGGTTTGAAGTGTGACCAGGGGCTAACTGCCCACGGTGCGGCTCATGGCTAACATCCGCTGAATGGGCTTTAGAGCGGCGGCTTGGGTTGCTGGGGGCAGGGTGATTTCGGGAGTGCGGTTTTTCATGCAGAGATACAGCTTTTCCAGGGTGTTTAGCCGCATGTGGGGGCATTCGTTGCAGGCGCAGTTGTTGATCGGTGGCGCAGGGATGAAGCGCTTTTGCGGCTCCACTTTTTGCATCTGGTGAATGATCCCCGGTTCGGTGGCGACGATGAATTCGCGGCTGGCGCTTTGCTGAACGTATTTCAACAAGGCAGTGGTGGAGCCAACATAGCTGGCGTGCCGCAGCACCGCAGGTTCACATTCGGGGTGGGCGATCGCTTCAGCGGTAGGGTGCTGCATCTTCAACTGCACCATTTTCTTCTCAGAGAAAGTTTCGTGTACCATGCAGCTTCCCTGCCACAGCACCATGTCGCGCCCGGTTTGCTCAATCACATATTTGCCCAGGTTGCGATCGGGCGCAAAGATGATCGGTTGGTCTTTGGGAATCTGGTTCACAATCTGCACTGCATTGGAGCTAGTACAGATAATGTCACTCATCGCTTTAATTTCTGCTGTGCAATTTATGTAAGAAATTACCAAATGTCCTGGATAAGCTGCCTTAAATTTAGCGAACTCATCGGGTGGGCAACTGTCTGCCAGAGAACAACCTGCCTCCAGATCGGGCAACAACACCAACTTATCAGGATTCAAAATTTTGGCAGTTTCAGCCATGAAATGAACCCCAGCAAACACGATGATATCTGCATTGGTCTCTGCTGCCTGGCGAGACAACCCCAGCGAATCACCGATGTAATCGGCAATATCTTGAATATCGGGATCCTGATAGTAATGCGCCAGGATGACCGCATTCAGTTCTCGTTTGAGATCACGAATCGCATCAAACAGGTCAAGCGGAACCCAATTTAAGGTAGAAGAGTTGGTTGTTGGGAGAGCAGCAGTAAACAAAATCTAAAGCACCTTTTGACAGAACGCACTTTTGATTATAGTGCTTTTCACCAAAAGCCATCCACTCTTAAATCTTAATTTCTACTGGAACTTCCGACATCAGATGGTGCAATTACCCGCCTGAACATTCCTGGAAGGATAAGCAGAACCTATCAACGGAGAGGGGGGGATTCGAACCCCCGTTGGGTTGCCCCAAACTTGATTTCGAGTCAAGCGCATTCAACCGCTCTGCCACCTCTCCAAAAAGTGACTCTACATTATTGTACTCGCCTCTCGCCCGCTCATGTCCGTTATTCTGGATCGACTGCATCTCCTGGTGTGATGATTCCTTCGGATGGAGTCCATTGAATCGCTCCATCTTGCCCAGTAATAGAAAACCGAATTCCTTGCTGTTGCAAGTATCGAATTGTTTCTGGTTCAACTTTGTGACTGGAGACGATCGCGATTTCAGGTTTGATTACTTCCACAATTTTTGGATGAATCGAGGAGCCAGCCCACCATAGAACTTGAGCGCGTGGAAGCTGGATTGTGGCTAGTACCCCTTTTGCTTGTTCTGTTTTCAACCTATCCAACCACAACCAGGTTTGATCGCGGATAGTAAACTGTGCGATCGCGGGATCTACACTCAACAACTGGATTTGAGTTGAGCCAACTTTCACGGGTTGATTGAGTGTGAGCGGTGCGAGAACGGGTTGAGAATGTGCTTTATTTTGCTTCGTCTGAAAATTAACTGGAACAAAGGGTGGCTGTAGCAGATATTTGACGGGCACCGTTTGAGCCACCGTGTTCCAGTTAGTGGCAGCTTGCGAATCTAACGCGATCGCCCAATCAATCTGGTTAATGCCATTTTTTTGGAGGTAGGGCAGTAGCGTGAACTGCGCTGTCTGGGAATCGCTGCCCCCCATAACCAACACTCGACCGCGATCGCGCACCACCATTGCAGGTTCACGATTTGTTGCCAGAATTGTGACGCTTGTTAAGGTTGCCCCAGCCCCCAAAGGCAGCAATAACAGCACAAGGCTCGCCGCGAATGCCATCCACCAGCGCCGTTGCCACCAACGATGAAAGCTGGATAAACCGAGTAGTCCATAAAGAATGAGCACCGTAATCACTGAAATGGTACCGATCGCGTAAGCATTTCCGGGCAACTGGTTGAACCCATTCACAATTGCAATCAGCGCTTGAGTCGGATATTTGAGCAGCCATGCCAATCCACTACCGCCATCTATCCAAACGATGGCAACCAGCGCACTCGCCATTCCCCCCAGGCTAATCAGAGAAATGAAAGGAGTTGTGATCAGGTTGGCTGGGATGCTGTAAGGCGACAACACCCCAAACGCACCTAATTGCAAGGGTAATGTCCACAGGTAGGCAGCGATGGGCACCGCAACCAGAGGGGCGATCGCAGAGGGCATCCAATCCAGTCGTTTTGATAAAGGCGGCACGGTCACCAGCAATCCCAACGTTGCCAGAAAGCTGAGTTGAAATCCCAGATCCCATATCCACAATGGGTTCACAATCAGCAGAATTGTTGCTGTCAGCAGCATGGATCCCAACGGTTTCACTTTACGATTCAGCCCCAGCGCCACCAGTCCGCCAAATCCCATCAGTGCAGCTCTTAACACGGCTGGTTGCAAGCCCGCCAAGCCGACAAAACTCGCCAGCGCCAACGTTCCAATTCCACACTGCACCCGTTCTGAGAAGCGACGAGTCAACGCCAGCACCACACCCAAGATGAGTGAAGTCTGGAAGCCGGATGCTGCCAGGGCGTGGGCAAGTCCCACCCGCACAAATGCATCTTTCACGGGGTAGGGTAAGTCTACGGCGCGACCGCCCAAAACCATGGCGCTGACTAATGCGCCCTCCGGGGTACCCAGGCTCTTTTGCTGTGCCTGCACGATGCGCTGCTGAATCTGCCACCATCCCCAGCCGCTGACATCTTGCCGCAGTTCCACGCGATCGCCCCGCAATCCAGTAAAACTGCCTTCTTTTTGTAAAAACTCCTTAAAATCGAACCCATGAGGATTCACCGCAGGTTTGGGTAAATAGAGCGACCCGGAAACGCTCACCCGTTGCCCTGGATGTAAAGTCGTTGCCTGGTCAGGTGGTACGGTGACATACACCTTGCCAGTCACAACTTTGCCATCACCAATCGGTGCAATTCCTTGCGCCTGTAGCCAAAATTGAGCCTTTTGGTTGCGGGTCAAGCGGGGTAGGCTAGTAACCTCACCTTCCACTAACACCTCTAAAGAATCTTCTGTGGGAGACAGCAATCGGCTGATATCGTAAGCTGGGGGCTGGGGTATTCGCAGTTGAAAATACACGGTTGCCAGCAATGCAATTACACCCGCGATCGCCCAGTGGTTTCCAGGCAGAGCACTTTTCCCAAAACGGGAAAAGAGTAACGATGCCAAAACTCCTATACTGAGCAGAATCCAGCCACCGTAGGGAATGGCGGTAAACAGCAATCCCAAAATGAATGCCCAGCAAACAGTAGCCGCACTTGCGGAACCCATGATGCCCCCCAAGAAATTCCCCTGACTACGAAAAAGCCCCAAGCATTGCTTGAGGCTAATGTAAGAATTCCCTAAGCCGAATAAAAAATAGACGACGGGTGGAGATTGTTTAGATCGATAACCCTAATTTCAACCCAAACGCAGCATGAACAATCAGGAGGAGCATGACGAGGGTACCTAAATAGGCATGGGTCATGCGTAACACTGGTTTGTCTCCACCAAACCCGCTAAGAGAAATTAAACCGTTGGTCCAGAGCAGCAGCACTACGGCGGAACCTGTCCAAAAGTGGGGGCTTTGCAGAATGGGTTTGTTTTGCATCACCAGCGACAAAATGCCACCGGTGTAGCCCAGAGTGATAAACAACGTCATCAGTGGAGCAAGTTTGCGGTGATCGGCACGACTTTTGATCTGCTTGTCTTTGTCCTGGGAAATTCGCCCTTGCCAGCCAGCATAAGCAACATAACTTCCCATGACGAAAGCAACGATCGCCATCATCACAGGATGCCCCCAATGCACGATGGGTTCTGGTGTGTTGAGGGTGCGGAACCAAGCCGCGATCGGTTCTAGAAACTGACTCAGTTGAGTCCCTAAGTTTTCCATGTTTGTTGCACTCGTAATGTAGACAGGATCGGGTTTGAGAATTGGCGATGAATCACACCTGCAATGATGCTAGAAGGAATAGGTTACGCACGATTGTTGTGATTGCAACATTTGATTGCACGCTGATCCATCTGTTTAGTATGCTCCTGTAGTGTCTGACTTGAGAACACGTGAGGATATGTAGAGAGGATGAGTTCATTGCGACGGTTGACCCGCATGATTCGCGATCGCTTTCAGGATGACAACTTTTTAGAGACGCTGAGCGGTGTTGAGGTTTTAGTATCCAAAGTGTTGTCGATCGCCATGATTTTGGTGATTTTGGTCGCCGTGTATAATCTCACCATTTTTCTAGTCAGAGACTTTCTCATTCCTGAAGTCATGTCTCCAGATTTTGGGCGGTTTAGCGTCAGCCTGTTCAAGATCTTTGGGCTATTTTTGAATGTGCTCATTGCCCTGGAAATTCTGGAAAACATTACAGCCTATTTGAAAAAGCATGTGATTCAGGTTGAGTTAGTCATTGTTACTTCACTGATTGCGGTTGCGCGAAAAATTATTATTTTAGACTTAGACCAGAAAACCGCATTGGAGCTAATTGGGCTAGCGTTTGCCATTTTTGCCTTAGCTAGCAGTTATTGGATTGTGCGGCATGTAGCTCGTAAATCTGATGACTCGAATCTTCATTAAATTAAAAAGTTGTTTTATGGCTCAGTTTTTCGAGTTTGAATCAGACTTTGTTGAGTCTCTACGCTGCATTCCCATGCAAATTCGGATGAAGTTAGATACGTGTGGTATCAAGCTGAAGCTACCCCAGTGGAATCAATTCAGCCAGAGCGATCGCCAGCTTCTAGTTGATCTCCCCTGTGAGACAGAATCTGACGTAGAAATCTATCGCACCACCCTGCAAGGATTGGTGCGAGAACGGACGGGAGTGGAAGCCTCAACCCTTGAGATTGACTCATCACCCGCCTGGATAGATGCCACAACTATTCCAACAAGTGTGCAAGAAAAAGCGACAGAGCTTGGAGCTGCGATCTCGCCTGAACAGTGGGCATCGCTAACCCCGTTGCAACGGTTTGCTCTGATCAAGCTCAGTCGCTCTAGTCATGAAAATCGCAACTTTCTACCCGCCTTGCAGGAATTCAAACTGGTTTAGTCGTAAATTTTTTGGGTTTGCTCTACTTCATCATCATTTTATAAAGTAGACTGGGCAGAAAAGGGTTCATTGATGCAGTGGAGACATCAGTGAAGGAAGATTCAAGAGGCTGTCTTCCTTTGCCTGAGCTGATTTTGCTGCCCGTTGGTAGTTCAACCGTCCAAACGATCTGCCAAGTGAACTGCCAACTTAAGATTTCAAATAAACAAGCCTTGACAATTGACTGATTGAAAAAAATCAGGGTTGAATCCTGTTCATAGGATGCCGTGTTTCCCCGCCAAGAGACGCACGACACCCTAATTATTCTTTTGGGAATCATCATTATATGCTAACTAACGCCGAGATCAATCCCCCCAAATCGGGTGAGATGGAGTCAGCGCCCTTCATTGAGCCTGAGGCAACCCTCCCTAATCCATCCACGTCCTCCTATAAGGACCGCTTGAATCGTTGGGCGATCGCCCGGATTAAAACCGACAAAACGCTTGAGGTGGTTGCTCGTTTTCGTAGGCGCTCGGATGCGGATGGACACTTGAGGTTTTTTCAGCAGCAATCCTTAAACGATCAATTCATCGTCATTTTTGAAAAGCAAGAGCATGAGAAATGAATCAGGGGGCGTTATACAAAGGCAATGCCCTGATGAAATGTAACCTTACTTTGTTGTAATAAGTTGACGATCAAACAGCTACCCCTCTGTGCTGTAAAGTTGACTTATGTACGATGAAGATGATGAGCTAACACTTCTCAGCGCTGACGAGCTGGAAAGCCCTCTGGATAAACTCAAGCCTGTCGATGCAGAACCAGCAGACAAGCCTGATCCAGAGGTCATGTTGGCGTTGCTAGAAGCCGCCGACACCAACCAGCGCATGTTGGCTGCCAGGGCTTTTTGCGAAATTCAGGATGAACGGGCAATTCCCCACTTGATTCGCTTGCTGCAAGATGGGTGTCCGCTGGTGCGGGTGAGTGCTGCCTATGGGTTGGGGCGTAATCCTAGTCAGGAAGCAGTAGAGTCGCTGATCCAGCAATACAACACTGATTGGAACGGGTATGTGCGGAAAGGGGTCGTTTGGGCGCTGGGTAATTGCCGCGATCGCCGCACGCTGGTAACCCTGATCGACGCGCTGAAAACCGATATTCCCGCTGTACGGCTTTGGGCAGCCAGTTCGCTGGCGCAAATGGCATCCGTTGGGTATGAGTCAGTGGTTGCCGCGATCCCACCTCTGATTGAAGCCATGCGAAACGACCCTATCTCAGCCGTGCGGAGTAATTGCGCCTGGTCAGTTGGGTTGCTGTGCCGTGAATTACCTTCCAATGTAGTATATGCAACTGCGATCGATGCACTGTTAGAAACCATCGTCGAAGATGAAGATTTGGGTGTGCGCGAAGATGCCCGAACAGCGCTGTTGCGGGTGGGCGATCCACGGGGGTTGCAGTTGATTGAGGATCTGGAACAGGAAGGATTTTTGTAAATCCGCTGCTTTTGAGGACGATGAAGCACTCAAAACGTAAACTTCAAAGTGGGAAAGCCTTACTGGAAGCCATTTTAAGGTTTTAATTTTTCATTAACTCTCATTCTTTATAGCCGTAGCCATCTGTAACGTGGCTATGGCGAGTCAGAACGCCTACCCAGCATTGGCTTTGCCACTTTTTCCTGTCCTAAGCGTTCCGACCAAAGCTATAAGATTGTTCTTAAGATTGTGAATTCATTCAATTGGTAAACCTTAGGAAGCGGCTTTGGTGGTTGTGGTTCGTTTGCTAGTAGTTTTCTTGGCTGCGGTTTTGCTGGTGGCACTCCGTTTTGTTGTGGTTTTCTTGGCTGCTTTCTTCTCTTTGGTAGTAGATTCGTCAGCCTCGCCAGGCTCCGCCGCTTTCTTGCTAGATTTGGTGGATTTGGTCGATTTCGTGGATTTACCGGACTTTTTGGAGCCTGCTTTCGCCGCGATCGCCTCAACCGCTGTCTCCAGAGTAATACCTTCCACCGTTTGCCCTTCCGGCAAGGATGCGTTCACCTTACCATGCTTGATGTAAGGACCGTAGGGACCGTCGTAGATGTTGACGGGTTCCTTATCCCCAGGATGGGCACCCAGTTCACGTAACGGCTTGGCGGCAGCGCGACGACCACGCCCCGTCTTCGGCTCAGCTAAAATTGCCAGCGCCCGCTCCAAATCTACTGTTAAAACATCATCCCCGGCTTTAAGGGAGCGATATTCCTTCCCATCCTTGCCCTGGTCATGCACGATGTAAGGACCAAACCTTCCCAGTCCTGCCTGAATCTTTGCGCCAGTTTCGGGATGCATTCCTAAAAGTCGCGGCAACGATAGCAAACCGACTGCCTGTTCTAGGGTCACATTGTCAGGAGTAACCCCCTTTGGCAGCGATGCTCGCTTGGGTTTGGGATTATCGTCTGTAACATCGCCCAATTGCACATACGGACCGTAGGCACCAATCAGGACATAGATCGGTTCGCCCGTTTCGGGATGGAAACCAACCTTATCAGGACCTTCTGTTTTTTGCCGTAGAAGAGTTTCTACCTGATCGGGATCTAAATCAGAGGGAGTAAGGTCTTTGGGAATCGAAGCCTTCACCGGCCCCTCATCTCCCTCTACTTCCAGAAATGCTCCATAGCGACCGATGCGAATCTTGGCATCCAGATTCTCCAGCTCAATGGTTCGAGCTTCATTGGGATCAATCTGGCTTTCCCGATCTTTGACCTGAGTTTCCAGCCCACTATCTCCCAGGTAAAACTGCTTTAAGTAGGGGAGGTAATCAACTTCGCCCGTAGAAATATCATCGAGGGTTTCCTCCATGCGGGCAGTGAAACTGGTATCAACCAGGTCGGGAAAATGCTGCTCTAAAAGGGAGGTGACTGCAAAAGCTGTGAAAGTAGGAACTAGAGCATTGCCAACCATTTGAGCGTAGCCGCGATCGATGATGGTACCGATAATGCTGGCGTAAGTACTGGGACGACCAATGCCTTCACTTTCTAACATTTTTACAAGAGAGGCTTCGGTATAGCGGGCGGGGGGTTGGGTTTCGTGCCCGATCGCTTCCAGGTCGGTACAGGCTGGCGTGTCTCCAACTCGCAAGGTTGGCAATATGACTTCTTGATCTTCGATCGCCGCATCGGGATCATCCGATCCTTCTACGTAAGCCCGGAAGAAACCAGGAAAGTCAATGCGTTTGCCGCTGGCACGGAACCCGGCATCTTCCACCTGGATCTGCACCGTGATATTGGTTTGGCGGGCTTCTGCCATCTGGGTCGCAACGGTTCGCTTCCAGATCAAGTCATACAAGCGAAATTCCCGGTCTTTGAGTCCAGTTTGTTGCGGGGTGCGGAAGGTGTTGCCAGCAGGACGAATGGCTTCGTGAGCCTCCTGCGCGCCTTTGGATTTGGTGGAGTATTGGCGTGGCTGAGGACTGAGGTATTCCGTACCGTATTTTTCTTCCACGCAGGCGCGGGCAGCGGCGATCGCCTGTTTTGACAGGTTTACCGAGTCAGTCCGCATATAAGTGATATAGCCTTGTTCATACAAACTTTGGGCAACCCGCATCGTGTCTCGCGCAGAAAGTCCCAGTTTGCGGTTTGCCTCTTGCTGCAAGGTGGAGGTGGTAAATGGCGGCGAAGGCTTGCGAACAACCGGACGTTCTTCCAGATTGGTGACTGTCCAGGGGCGATCGCGAATCCGGTCTTGCAGTGCTCTGGCATCCGCCTCACTCAGCAGTACCACATTGCGTCCAGCCGTCACCTGCCCCGTGGCTTCGTCAAAATCACTACCGGAGGCAACCTTTACGCCGTTTAGGCTAATCAGTCTTGCCTCAAATGATCCTCGTGCTTCAGTAGTGATTCCCCGCGCTTCCAGGGTTGCCTTCAGGTCCCAGTAGGTGCCTTTGCGGAAGGCACGCCGTTGCCGTTCTCGTGCCACTAGTAGACGCACTGCTACCGATTGCACCCGTCCAGCAGACAGACCAAAAGCAATTTTTTTCCACAGCAGCGGCGAGAGCGTATATCCTACCAGGCGATCTAAGATACGACGGGTTTCTTGAGCACGAACCAGGCGTTCATCCACCTCTCGGCAATTTTGAATTGCTTCCTGAATCGCCTCCTGGGTAATCTCGTGGAACACCATGCGCTTGATTGGCACTTTAGGCTGAAGCAACTGCAATAGATGCCAGCTAATACTTTCTCCCTCGCGGTCTTCGTCAGTTGCCAGAACGAGTTCATCTGCCTGCTTTAGAGCATCTTTTAGCTCTTTGACAATTTTTTTCTTGTCCTGCGGAACCACGTATAGCGGTTCAAAATTTTCATCAACGTTTACGCCCAGTTGCGCCCATTTCTCACCTTTTACGCTCGCTGGAATCTCGCTTGCCGATTGGGGCAAGTCTCGTACATGCCCCATGGATGCCTCGACTCGGTAGCCCGCAGGGAGGTAGTTCCGAATAGTTCGAGCTTTGGTTGGAGATTCAACAATGACAAGGGTTGACATGGAATCGTTAATCGTAGAAAGCGGAAGGCAGTGAAATCAAGATGTTTTCAGGGTAGCGCTTGACTGGAACGGGCGATCGCAAGATTTCATGAATACCTGACTCAGATGTCTAGCGATCAAAACCATTTCAACGGTCATCCCATTTCAACAGTATGCATCAATCGTTGAGTTGTCAGTAGACGCTTCCTCATCTTGAAGCTTACCTTATGTCTCTTATAGCCAAATGTCTCTTATAGCCAATATTCACTAACTACCCAACAATGCTGCGTTATTTCAATGCGGATCATCCTTCTTAATACAACGGGCAAGTGGGAAATTTCTCGACGTGAAATGCTCTGACAGAGTTTAGAACATCGGCTGATGTTAACTTTCAGGCTTCCGAGCGTAGCGATCGCCGCTGGCGCTGAAGTCTCGATTACCATTTACATCCCTTAATAGAAGCCATCGAAATTCAAAAATTAAGGAATGTCCATAGGATGAGAAGATTGCAAGGTAGAATCCCTGTAGAACTCTTTCTCAACTCCCCTGGTGGAATAGAGTCTGTTAGGGACGGTTAAACCACGTTCAACTCAAAAACGAGAGGCTCCGCTCAGGAAAAACTACGAATTTGGATGTGAACAAGGTTTAATTAAGATTTCGTAAATTGCTACCTCTGGAAAAAGGCTCATGGATTTCGCCAGTCTTGTTGCCCAGTTAAACACCGGAACCATCCTGCCCGAACTAATTGTGACTGCCACCCTGATGGTAGTAGTAGTGGGCGATTTAATCGTAGGACGAACTGCATCCTCCCGGTGGACTCCCTATCTCTCCATCATTGGGCTGTTAGCCGCTGTTGCAGCTCTTTACCTGCAATGGGATAGTTCAAATCCAATTTCTTTTCTGGGGAGCTTCAACAGTGATGCCCTTAGCATCGTTTTTCGGGGAATTATTGCGCTTTCTGCGGCTGTGACAGTTTTGATGTCCGTTCGGTACGTAGAGCAATCTGGTACCGCTCTGGCAGAATTTCTTACCATTCTGCTCACAGCCACACTCGGTGGGATGTTCCTCTCTGGGTCAAACGAGCTGGTCATGATCTTTGTATCCCTGGAAACGTTGAGTATCTCCTCTTATTTATTGACGGGCTACACGAAGCGCGATCCTCGCTCTAACGAAGCAGCGTTGAAGTATTTACTAATTGGGGCTTCCAGCTCTGCTATCTTCCTCTATGGCAGTTCGTTGTTGTATGGCTTGTCGGGGGGAGAAACCAATTTGGGCGCGATCGCCGCAAGTGTGGCTCAAGCCAGGTTGGGTGAATCGATCGGGATGGTCATTGCTCTGGTATTTGTGATTGCCGGGATTGCCTTCAAAATTGCCGCTGTTCCATTCCATCAATGGACTCCAGACGTTTACGAAGGTTCACCGACTCCCGTTGTGGCATTTTTATCCGTCGGGTCTAAAGCCGCTGGTTTTGCGCTTGCCATTCGTCTGCTGGTTACTGCCTTCCCGTTGCTAACTGACCAGTGGCAATTTGTCTTAACCGCCCTGGCAATTCTCAGCATGATTTTGGGGAACGTAGTTGCTCTGGCGCAGACCAGCATGAAGCGACTGCTGGCATACTCCTCCATTGGTCAGGCAGGCTTTGTGATGATTGGTCTGGTGGTTGGTTCGCAAGATGGCTACGCCAGCATGATCTTCTACCTGATCGCGTATCTATTCATGAACCTGGGTGCCTTCACTTGTGTAATTTTGTTTTCTCTCCGTACCGGCACTGATCAAATCAGCGAGTATTCGGGACTTTATCAAAAAGATCCCTTGCTGACGTTAGGCTTGAGCATTTGCCTGCTGTCTTTAGGTGGCATTCCGCCGCTAGTGGGCTTCTTCGGAAAAATCTACCTGTTCTGGGCAGGCTGGCAAGCTGGGGCTTACGGGTTGGTGATTTTGGGACTGATCACCAGTGTTATCTCCATCTATTACTACATTCGAGTGGTAAAAGCGATGGTGGTGAAGGAGCCGCAGGAAATGTCTGAAGCGGTGAAGAACTATCCCGAAGTACGCTGGGATTTGCCAGGAATGCGTCCCTTGCAAGTTGGAATTGTGTTGAGCCTGGTAGCAACCTCGATCGCGGGCATTCTCTCTAACCCACTGTTTACACTGGCAAACAACGCGGTTGCACAAACCCCCATTCTCCAATCTGCTGTAGTTAGCCGTCAGCCAGTTGTAACTCAGCAGCAAGCCACGGTGAAGTTGGTAGCACCAGAACTGAAGTTGTAAGCATCTGGTTGCAGTTCAGTTTGAAATTCAATCATGTCAGCGATCGCTCCTTCCAGATGCGATCGCTTGGCGTTTGTGAGGGATAAATGATAGTTCAACCAGAATCGCCGCAGCCCAATTATGATTAACGGGGGATTTTGCAGAAACCTATGCCAACCAAAAACCTGATTTCTATTGGATTGTTGATTTTTGTCCCAATCGCGATCGCGGCTGACAAGCTAGAGTGGGGCGCGTTAACCGTGTTTGGACTCTCGGCGATCGCGATCGTGCCGCTGGCAATTTGGCTCAGTACAGCAACCGAAGAAATTGCGGTGAGTTTAGGACCCGCGATTGGTGGGCTATTGAATGCAGTATTTGGCAACGCAACCGAGTTAATTATTGCGATCGTCGCCCTGAAAGAAGGGTTGGTAGACATCGTTAAGGCAAGCATCACTGGCACCATCATCAGCAACCTGCTGCTTGTGATGGGACTGTCCATGTTTTTGGGTGGGCTGCGCTACAAAGAACAGGAATTCAAACCAGTCGTTGCTCGGGTAAACGGTTCCACCATGACACTTGCCGTGATTGCGATCGTCCTACCTGCCACCGTGATTACAACCTCCAACGTGGTAGAACCAAGCGCGATTGAAAACCTATCCCTGTTTGTAGCAGCAGTTCTGATCATCGTTTACGCCTTTACCTTGCTGTTCTCCCTTAAAACTCACAGTTACCTCTATGACGTGAGCGTCGTGGAACTGGAAGGCGAGGTAGCCCAAGCGGGCGAAGAACACGGTGAACACAGCAAACCTAATCTTTGGTTCTGGGTGGGCATTTTAGTGGCAGCAACGGTAGGTGTGGCGATCGTTTCAGAGATTTTTGTGGGCGCTGTAGAAGAAGCTACTGCCGGATTAGGCTTGACTCCCCTCTTTACAGGCGTAATTTTGCTGCCGCTGGTAGGTGGCGCAGCGGAATATGTCACTGCTGTCCGAGTGGCGCTGAAGAACAACATGGATCTGTCGGTTTCTGTAGCAATGGGATCGAGCCTGCTGGTGGCGTTGCTGGTTGCGCCCATTTTGGTGATCATTGGTTTGCTCATCGGTCAACCAATGGACTTGAATTTCAACCTGTTTGAAGTGGTTGCTGTGGCGATCGCGGTCATCACCGCTAATTTAATTAGCCTGGATGGGCGATCGAACTGGCTGGAAGGAATGCTGCTGCTAGCAACCTACGCCATTTTGGGAGCTGCCTTCTACTTTCATCCCGTGTAACGCGATCGCTGAAGTAAAGAATTATTGAAGTTCCCAGAAATGCCCCCACGACAAAGGGTAGGAATGGTGTAACCGCGAGGGTTGTCACTGTTCGTCTGCTTACTGTGGGGAGAGAATTATGAGATTGGGCAAACGCTTCATAGTGCCCGTATTGTTTTTGCTGGGAGTGTTGATTGCCGTTGGATTTGCCGGTTGCGGCACTGCGAATATCACCAATGCCCCACAAACCGTCGAAGTAGCGGAACTGCCCGCACCAAACCTGCCAGATTGGATTGAGGAAATTAGCCCACTCGGCAATGCCAAAACTCAAGCACAAATTCGGGTGCGGTTTAAGGAACCGCTGATTCCAGTCGAAAGTTTGGAAAGCGACGATCAGCGTCAACTGCTGCAAAAATTTGAGGTTGTGCCACCCCTGAAGGGGCAGTTTCGCTTCTTAACTCCGCGTATGGTAGGCTTCCAGGCAGATGAAGCAACCCCGTTGGCAACACGGGTGCGGGTAACCCTCAAAGCCGGGTTAGCCGATCTAAAAAATCACAAGTTGGATCAGGATCTGGCATGGACATTCCAGACCGATCGCATCAAGCTCACCAACCTCCCCACCTCTTACTCAGCCGATAATCCCAAAGAGGTGACTGAACCGCTGAATATCAAGCCTGTGCTCAAGGTGTATGCCAACACCGAATTAGACCAAGCCTCGCTAAAAGAACATGCCAAACTGATTCCAAACGGCAAAAACGATAGCGTTTCCCTTGCCGTAACCCTGGAAAAGCAACCCGAAGTATTTGAGCCAGACACGCCCAATCCAGAGAAAAGCTTTGATCCCTCCACCCGTAGCTGGATCTATACTTTGCAGCCACAGCGAGAGCTGGACAAAGCCACCCAATACAAGTTGGAATTTACGCCAGGATTGCGTTCTGCCAAGGGCAACTTGCCAACCGAAGAAAGCTTTGCCAGTCAGGTCGAAACCTTTTCTCCACTGGCGTATCAAACCCTGAAGTATTTCGGGCAACCGGATGCGAGTGGCACCTACGGGCGGTTTGTGAAAGGGTCTGGACAGTTAGAGTTCAACAATCCCCTCAATGTGGAATCAGCGCTGGCGAACATCTCCATCAGCCCAGAACCGAAGAATAAAGATGTACCATTGGTGCGGGCATACGAGGGCGATCGCGTCATTAACCTCAACCCCTGGGCACTCGAACCTACTACAAAATACACCGTCACCGTTGGGGCAGACATTAAAGACAAGTTTGGGCAAACCCTCGGCAGGCCCGTCACCGTGGATTATGAAACAGGGGATGTGGCTCCCGACATTTGGGCACCCACGGATTTGAACATCTTCCCAGCCAGTGCGATCGCCGATAAAGCTTTGCAGTTGAACATTTCCACCGTGAATTTATCGGAGTACAAATCGGCGTTTGAAGTCGTGCAACCGACTGATTTGGTGTATGTCAATTCCGCCTATCCTCAAGGGAACGGCACTGATCTTCTGCCCAACCCCGGTCGTTGGAAAAAGTCGAACGTCCAACCGAAAAAGAACGAATCCGTAGAAACAACCGTGCCGTTACAGAAATTACTCGGCGGATCGACTGGAATGCTAGCATACGGCGTGCAGGCGCGAACCAACTCTTATCAGGAAGATGGAAAGCAGAAGTTTCGGGAACCAGCCTTTTACGGCATGGTGCAACTGACGAATTTGGGTGTGTTTGCTCAATGGTTTCCCGAAGCGGGTCTGGTGCGAGTGCATCATTTGTCGGATGGTTCTCCAGCAGCGAATGCTCCTGTACAAATTTATAAGTCCCAGTTAGAGTCCAAAGATCGGTCAACACCGTCCCCTTGTGCTACTGGCAAAACAGATTCCAGCGGAATGCTGATGTTGAACAACAGTCAGTTTCAAGGTTGTCGCAATCCTGGTGCAGAAACGGCTCCTCCCTTGTTGGTGATTGCTCAAGAAGGCAAAGATTGGGCGTTTACCCGCACCTATGAATACAGTGGCGCTTATGACTACGGCATTGATGCCGGATGGGAAAGTGGCAAACCGATTTCGCGGGGTACGATCTTTAGCGATCGCCAGCTTTACCAGCCTAACGAAACGGCGTACCTGACTGGGGCTGCGTACTATTTGCAAGCGGGCGAATTGAAGCAAGACAAAAACGCCAAATACACCATCACGCTGCAACGCCCCGATGGACAGAAGAAAGAATTGGGGACGCAAACGACGACTCAATTTGGCACCTTTTCCCTACCCATCACACTCGAAAAAACTCAACCATTGGGAACTTATACTGTTCAAGCAAAAAGCGAGAATGGAGCCGAAATTACGGGTGAGTTCCGAGTTGCCGAATTCAAGCCCCCCAATTTCAAAGTTGCGCTGACCCTGAATGCACCCAGCAAAGGACAATCGGGAACTGGAAGCCGTGATTTGTTGCCAATTTCACCAGATGATCCGCCTGCCTCTATACCTATTGCCCTACCCGAACAAAGTGTAGAAGCGAAGGTGCAAAGTAACTACCTGTTTGGTCCCCCCGTGCAGGCAGGTGAGGCGCAGTACTACGTAACTCGTCAGCAAACCGAGTTTGCCCCGCAAGGTTGGGAGGGTTATGCCTTTGGACGACGCTGGTTTTGGCCCGAAGAAACCCCGGAAGTTTCCAGCGATGTGTTGCAAACCACCCAGATTCTCAGCAATGAGGGACAGGGAACCCAGAACATCACGGTTGAAAAAGATTTGCCCTATCCGATGACGTATCGTGTCGATGCTCAGGTGTCGGATGTGTCGAACCTGTCTGTGGCGGATTCCCAAACCTTTGTGGCACTGCCCAGCGATCGCCTGATTGGACTCAAAACCGATTTCGTCGCCAATGCGGGCAAGGAGTTATCGGTACAGGTGATTGTCACCGATCCATCGGGAACCGCGATCGCCAATCAAAACGTGCGGATCGAGTTGCAAAAGATGAACTACAGCAACATTACGCGCGTGGTGGAGGGCAGTGGCACATCCCAAAACCAGGTGGAGTATCAAACCGTTGCCGCCCAGGAACTTAACTCTAAAGAGACAGCTCAAACCGCGTTTCTAACCGTTCCAGATTCCGGTTCTTACCGCATTCGCGCCACGATCGCAGGCAGCAGCGAAGCCAGTGCCACCGATTTGCAAATTTGGGCAACCGGGAACGAAGCCACCTTTTGGGGCGATCGCTACCGCAACAATCGGCTGGAACTGAAGCTCGACAAAAAGGCGTACCGTCCGGGTGAACTGGCAACCGTCCTGATTCAATCCCCCTATCCGGATGCGGAACTCTACTTTGCCGTAGTGCGACACGACACAATTTATCAAACTGTCACCAAAGTCAACGGCAGCGCCCCCCAAATTCAGTTCACCGTCACACCCGATATGGCTCCCAATGCGGCTGTAGAAGCAGTATTAGTACGGCAAGGTAAGCCACTTGAGCAAACAGAACCCGGTAGCCTGAATGGATTGGTGCGGATTGGGTTTGCGCCATTCACAATTGGCACGGAAGAACATTACCTCAACCTGGAAGTGAAGCCTGCCGGAGGTGCAGAAGGTGCACCCATGCTGGAACCAGGCAGCAACCAAACCGTGGAACTGACACTGAAAAATAATGTGGGCAGTCCAGTGAAAGGGCAGTTCACCGTGATGGTGGTAAATGAAGCAGTGCTGCAACTGAGCGGCTACCGTCCCCCTGATCTGGTGAAAACGGTGTTTGCCGAGCAACCGATTTCCACACGCCTGAGCGATAACCGTCCAGATGTGGTGTTGACTCCGATCGCCTCTCCTTTGCAAAAAGGCTGGGGCTACGGCGGCGGACTTTCGGCTGGAGCCGCTAACACGCGCACCCGCACAGATTTCAAACCTGTAGCATACTACAACGGCTCCGTCGTCACCGATGGCAACGGCAAGGCGAAAGTCACCTTCCAACTGCCCGATGACCTCACGACCTGGCGAGTCATGGCAGTGGCAACCGATGGCAACTTCAACTTCGGCAACGCCGATGCCACCTTTGTTACCAGCAAACCTGTGGTATCGAACCCAATTCTGCCGCAGTTTGCCCGACCCGGCGATCGCTTCCAGGCAGGAGTTTCCGTCACCAACAACACGGGTGCAGAAGGTGACCTTTCGGTTACAGGTAACGTGGCTGCCCCACTGAAATTTGATAACAATTCTGGTTCGCAGCAGGCAAGAGCCGGAGTAGGCACCAACGCCTACCGCTTCCCCGTGCTGGTGGATCAACCTGGTACTGCAACCGTCAAATTCTCCTCCCAACTCAACGGCAACACCGATGCCTTCGAGGTGCCGCTGGAGGTGAAACCGCTCACGGTAATGGAGCAAGTGGTGGAGTCCGGCACAACGGACAGCCAGAAAGCCATCCCAATCAATGTGGATAAAAACGTCGCTAATGATGCGGGTGGGCTGGATCTTTCCCTTGCCAGTTCCCTCGTTCCCCAACTCACAGCCCCGGCGCAACAAGTACTGGATGAGCAAGATCTGCCCTTTTTGGAGCCAGCCGCCAGCCAGTTGAGCATTGCCGCCAACCTGCAAACCCTGTCCAAAACCTACGGACAGACCTTTGCCGGATTCAACCCAACTCAGCAAGCAACTCAAGCACTCAATCGCCTGCAAGCGTTGAAGAAACCGGATGGTGGCTTTGCCGCTCACCCCAACGCACCAAAGTCTGACCCCTTTGTCACAGCTTACGCAGCCCAGGCGATCGCGCAGGCAGACAGGGTGTTTGCAGACTCAGCACTCAGTACTCAAACCTCAGCACTTAAAACCTACCTGAGCAAGCTACTGGCAGATCCAGGTCAGTACGATTTTTGCAAACAAACGCTTTGTAAGAATCAAGTACGGCTGAACACACTGCTGGCGCTGGCAGACCTGGGCGATCGCCGGACTGAATTTGTCGCGGATATTTACGCCCAACGGGATCAACTGGACGCAATGGATCAACTACGTCTGGCACGATACCTGTCTCAGTTACCCGACTGGCAGTCAGAAGCCAAAACGTTGGCATCCCAGTTGCAGGAAAGCACCTACGAGACGGGACGCAATGCCAAAGTCAACCTGCCAGAAGGCTGGCGCTGGTTTGGCTCCGGCACAGCAACGCAGGCAGAGGCATTAAGATTGGCGATCGCCCAAAAGGCCCGACCCGAAACCATTGATAAACTGGCGCAAGGTCTGCTGGCGCAACGACGCAACGGCACCTGGCAAACCACTTATGACAATGCTGAAGCGCTGACGGCACTGGTGGAATACAGCCAGCTTCAGCCCACGCCGCCCAACTTCACAGCAACGGCAGATTTGGCAGGGAAAAATCTAGCAACCGCACAGTTCCAGGGCTACCAAAAGCCCAGTACCATGGTGAATGTGCCAATGGCAAATCTTCCCCGTGAGAAAAACGACCTGGTGCTCAAAAAGTCTGGCAATGGCATTCTGCATTACCTGGTAGCTTACCGCTATCGCTCGCAGGGGAATCAACCTGGACGTTTAAACGGCTTACGGGTGACCCGCACCATCCGCCCAGCCAACGAGGAAAACGGTCTGTACACCACAGGACTGTATGCCACTGACTCCCTGAAAGTGCCCGTTGGGCAGGTTTACGATATTGGCTTGGAAATCATCGCTGATCGCGCGGTTGATCATGTCGTCATCACCGATCCGCTGCCTGCGGGATTTGAAGCCGTGGATAACAGTTTCCAAACCTCTACGCCCTACTTCAAAGCCAAAGGAGATTCCTGGCAGGTAGGTTATCAAACTCTGTACAAAGATCGGGTGGTTGCTTTCGGCGATAAGCTTAATCCTGGCGTTTACACCATGCACTATCTGGTGCGCTCAGTCACGCCCGGAACCTTCGTCTACCCTGGTGCCGAAGCCCACTTGCAGTACGCACCAGAGGAATTTGGGCGATCGGCTTCAACCACGTTGGTTGTAGAGGAGAAATAAGAGTCCCTTCTCATCAACCCCGTCTCAAGGTAGAAATTTGGGCTGGAGGATTGAACCTGGACATCTGGATTCGATTTTCAAGCCTTAGAATAGATGAACATCTCGACAAGCGTGTTTGTAAATTTTTATGGCACTTTCTGGGTTTCTTTCTGCGCTGCCCGCGATCGCAGTTCTCGCAATTCTGATCGTGGTGCATGAACTCGGTCACTTCATGGCAGCCCGCTTACAGGGAATTTACGCCAACAAATTTTCCATCGGGTTTGGTCCGGTGTTGTGGAAATATCAGGGACCGGAAACCGAATACGCCCTGCGAGCCTTTCCTCTAGGCGGGTTTGTGGGGTTTCCTGATGATGACCCAGAAGCCAGTAATATTGACCCCAACGACCCCAACTTGCTGCGAAATCGTCCCATTTTGGATCGGGCGATCGTCATCAGTGCTGGAGTCATCGCTAACCTGATTTTTGCTTACCTGGTGCTCGTCGTGCAGGTGGGAACCGTCGGTGTGCAGCAGGTCAGCCAACCCGGCATTTTGATCGATGGATTTTTTAAGGTCAGCGAAGTCAGTCCCCAGGCGGCGCAGGCAGGTGTTCAACCGGGAGACAGCCTATTTATCGATGGCGACAAAGATCGCGGCAAGTTTGATGTGGTGTATAACCCCGCGACCAATTCTGCGGAATTGGTGGCAACAACGAGTCCTGCTCAATTTCAGATTGGGCAAAAGGATGAAAGCGGCAAACTGAAGCCCAAAACCATCACCCTCAATTCTCCAATAGGTGCAGATGGAAAAGGGCAGACTGGAATTGCGATCGCTCCCACCCCTGCGCTTAAAGCCGGATTGAAGCCGGGGGATGTGGTGCTGTCGCTCAACGGGCATACCTTTGGACAATCCATCCGAGAAATTCAAATCTTTCAAAACACGATTCGAGAAAGCGCTGACACCCCTGTTGCAATGAAAGTGCAGCGAGGCAGTGAGGTGCTACCGCTGACGATTACCCCCGCTGCTAATGCCGACAACGAAGGCACCATCGGCGTAGGACTATCTCCAAACGGGGAGTTTCAGCGCCAACGAGTGGGTGGTTTCGCGGCGTTTAGCGTTGCGGCGGAAGAATTCCAAAACATCGTAGTAGATACCGTCGATGGGTTTGGTAAGTTAATCAGCCGTTTCAGTAAAGTAGCGGATCAGGTGGCAGGACCAGTGGCGATCGTCGCAGTGGGAGCAAAAATTGCCCAATCCGATGCCGCCAGCCTGTTCCAATTTGCTGCATTAATTAGTATCAACCTGGCAATCATTAATATTTTGCCGTTACCCGCTCTCGACGGCGGACATCTCGCCTTTCTGCTAATTGAAGGCGTGCGAGGCAAACCCCTTCCCACTAAGATTCAAGATGGGGTGATGCAAACAGGCTTGATGCTGTTGCTGGGTTTGGGAATTTTCTTGATTATTCGTGATACCGCTAATCTGATTCCACAGTGAGTACTCGAACGAAAAAACCTTCCACCAAGCAGCGGGCGCTGGAAATTTTGGCGCGGGTCAAAGCCCTCTACCCCGATGCTAAATGTTCGCTGGATTTTGAAACTCCGGTTCAACTGTTGATTGCCACGATTTTGTCGGCTCAATGTACCGATGAACGGGTGAATAAGGTGACTCCCGAATTGTTTCGGCGCTTTCACGATGCGGCCGCGATCGCCGCTGCTGACCTGGCAGAAATCGAAGACCTGGTCAAATCCACCAACTTCTTCCGCAACAAAGCCAAAAACATCCAGGGCGCTTGCCGCCTGATCATGGAGCGTTTTGGCGGCGAAGTACCGCAAACGATGGAAGAGTTGCTGACCTTACCCGGTGTTGCCCGTAAAACCTCCAACGTGGTGCTGGCAAATGCTTTTGGCATCAACATGGGGGTGACGGTTGATACTCACGTCAAACGGTTGAGCTATCGCCTCGGTTTAACCAAACACACCGACCCGATCAAAGTTGAGCAGGACCTGATCAAACTGCTGCCCCGTCCCGATTGGGAGAATTGGTCGATTCGGTTGATCTACCACGGTCGAGCCGTGTGTAATGCCCGTAAACCCGACTGCGATCGCTGCACTCTTGCTGATCTCTGCCCCTCCGCCACGCTAACTGAAAAACCCGTGATTTTGGAAGCCCCAGAGTTAGAGCAATCATTGGAACCTGTAGGCGCGATCGAGGTTGCTTCATCCCTTCCCCAAATTGCTCAAACTGTCTCTGTCGCCAAGCAATCTTAAAATTGTCAATCAACCGTTTCTTGAGGTATAGTTAGGAATTGTGTCTTTAGCATTAAAAGCGTTGGGATGATTCATGGCTAAGAAAAGCATGGTTGAGCGCGAGAGAAAGCGCGAGAAGTTAATCGCAAAGTATGCGGCAAAGCGACAAGAGCTGAAAGAAGCCTTCTCGGCTGCTACCTCTCAGCAAGAAAAGCTAACGATTCATCGACAACTGCAACAGCTTCCTCGCAATAGTGCTCCATCCCGTCACCGCAACCGGTGTTGGGTAACGGGTCGTCCTCGCGGTTACTATCGTGACTTCGGTTTGTCTCGTCACCAGTTGCGCGAAATGGCACATGAAGGTCTGTTGCCAGGTGTTGTTAAATCAAGCTGGTAAGTTTCTTAAGTAAGCGTTAATTAGTTGGTACTAAGGGGGCATTCAAGTGATTGCCCCCAATTTATGTTGGAATTTTGTAGAAAAACTACTTTTTCCAGGGAAATTTCGTGCCCATCTCTGTATAAGCTGAGAACACCAAGTAGAGAAGTAAAACTCCTACCCCAATTAGAAACGGGACGAGATTGGTGGTCATGATGGTAGCGATTGAATCACACTCAAAATTTCCTGGTCTGTAGCTAGATTGTTATTGTCAATCACTGCATCCCATTGATGTTCAATGCTGGCAGCAATCCGATTATATTCTTCTACTTTCTCATCGGATACAGGAATGTGATTTGAGCTGTCTCTGGTTTTCACCCGTCTCAAACATTCATCTAAATCGGTTGAGACTTTAATCAACTTGACTTCATATTTCTGCTTCAACGAAGCATACATCTGGTTAAATCCTTCGCCTGCACCCAAGCTTTCAATCATGATTTGATCGTGTTGCTCAAACATCTGATCAATTTCGTACTCAACCCGTTGCCAGCCCTCTTCATTTGGTGCCAGTTTCAACCAGATAGGTTCAACTCTTAAAAACTGAATGCTAGTGTTTGCATCGACTCTGCTGCCAATGTAGGTTTTACCCGCTCCTTTGGGCCCAATGAGGATGTAAAGGGTCTTTTTCATGGGGTTGCTGCCTTTGTAGATGTGATGTCCACCGATCGCTCCAAAATTATTACCAAAATTCCGATTTAATAGAATGGATGCAACTTGGCGCGATCGCTGTTGTTTTATAGCCGTTGCCATCTTTGATAGGACAATGGCTGTCAGTCAGCCTCCCCAAATCAATGGTTGAGACGGCAGTTATTGTCCTAAGTTGACTGACCATCGCTATATTTCCATTCGGCACCCCCTTCATGAATCATCCCCGTGTTCTTTGCCTCGGCGAAATTCTATTTGATTTTCTTTCTAACCAACCCGGTGTGCCCTATGAGCAGGTCACATCCTGGACACCCTATCCTGGTGGTGCCCCAGCCAATGTTGCCTGTGCGCTCACGAAGTTGGGAACTTCCAGCGGATTTGTTGGGGCTGTGGGGGTAGACGAAACCGGACATACGCTGGTCAATTTGCTGAATGAAATTGGGGTAAATACAGAAGGCGTTCAACGGCACCCCACCGCACCCACCAGAGGGGTGTATGTTGTTCGCTCAGAGGCAGGCGATCGCGCCTTTGCAGGATTTGGGCATTACGACACAAGCGAATTTGCTGATACTCATCTGCAAGCCGATAAACTTCCAGTTCATTTGTTTGAAAAAGCAGATTTTTTGGTGCTAGGAACACTGGAAATGGCCTATCCAGAAAGTCGAGATGCCATGTTGCAAGCCTTATCTTTAGCCGACCAGTACTACACCAAAGTGCTGTTAGACGTGAATTGGCGACCCGTTTTTTGGCACAATCCGGCGGAGGCTCCAGCCATCATCCACCGCTTGATGCAACACGCCGACTTTATTAAGCTTTCAGACGAAGAGGCCGAATTACTGTTTGAAACGACTGACCCCGGCATCATCGCTCACCGGATTGAAACCGCCGAAGGAGTGCTGGTGACCGCCGGTGCGAAGGGCTGTGCCTACTACCTGGCTGAGAATCAGGGGAGTATTCCCGCCTTCCAAATGTCCGTTGTGGATACCACTGGGGCAGGGGATAGCTTTGTGGCAGGCTTCATTCACCAACTTGCCCTACGCGGATTGAAGAGTCTTGCAGATCCAGAGCAAGCACGGCAAATTATCACCTATGCCAGCGTTGTGGGAGCGTTGACAACAACGAAAGCAGGCGCGATCGCGGCTCAACCAACGGCAGATGAAGTAGACGATTTTCTCAGGAAGAATCAGTAGGGGCTTGGTTCCAAAACGTGGAAGTCACAGGGGAGAGGAGATGGGAACGGAGATTGAGCGCAAATTTCTGGTGGTGGGTGATAGCTGGCGTGATCTGGGGAAAGGATCTGCTTATTGCCAGGGATACATTGCGTCGAGCCAGGAAAAAACGGTTCGGGTGCGAATTGTGGGTGAGCAGGGATTTTTGACGATTAAGGGAGCTACTCAGGGAATTGCACGATCAGAATTTGAGTATCCAATTCCCGTCCAGGATGCTCAGGAAATGCTGGAAACTCTGTGCGATCGCCCCTTTATCAAGAAGATTCGGTACAAAGTAGAGTGGAACGGTTTACTCTGGGAAATTGACGAGTTTGAAGGTGAAAATGCCGGCTTAATCCTGGCAGAGGTTGAACTGACAGATGCAGATCAAGCAATCAACCTTCCAGAATGGATTGGAGCGGATGTTTCGCACGATCCTCGCTACTACAACGCCAATCTTGCCAGATTCCCGTTTTCTCAATGGAACAGGTAAATGAAAGGCGTTCTTATTGAACGCTTCGATTCGCAATCGCAAAACAACTACGCCATATTGTTCTCAATCGCCCAACGAGCTAACTCAGTCCGGTTGTGTAGGCCTGTTTTTCCCAACATATTACTCACATGGCTCTCAATCGTCCGCTGACTGACATTCAATTCGTCTGCGATTTCTCGGTTTGCCATCCCCCGCGCCACAAACTGCACCACCTTCAACTCAGTTGGGGTTAGTTCAACATCAAACGGAACTTGAATCTTCGGAGCAGTTTCAGTGCTTCTGCCAGGACGTTCAGACATTCGCGCAGCTTGCTTTAGTGAAGACTCTACCTGGGCAACCAGTTCTTCTGGCTCAAAAGGCTTCACCATATACACATCTGCGCCTGTGTTTAGCCCTTTAACCCGATCTTGACTTTGCCCCTTTGCAGACAAAAACAAAACCGGAATCCAACTAGTGCGAGGATCTTCTCGGACATGTCGCACCAAGGAGTACCCATCCATTTCAGGCATCATGACATCACAGATAATCATATCGGGAGTGTCATGTTCCAAAACTTCCAGGGCTTCTCGACCATTTTCTGCCGTAATGACTTCGTAACCGCGAAACTCCAGGTAATCCTTAACTAACAGAATCAGGTTCGGATCATCGTCGATTAGCAGCAATCGTCTGTGACTTCCGGCGCTGGTTTCTTTCATGTTTTGCTACTCACCTACTCCTGGATAAAAATTAACTGGATGTTACCAGAATCTATAAAAAACAAACGCCTTACAAGCGAGATGCTGCCCACCAATAGACTGCCTTCAGTTTGAGTCACGCGAACACCTGCTCATTATTTTAGGGAGTTTACCCAGATCGAGTTAGATTTCAATAAATCTTATACACTAGCAAAGTTATTAACTAAGGATTACTGTATCGTTCCCCATTATATTTATTAATGCTCGATTAGGCACAGTTTCCACTAACTGCATCACTTAACACCAGATTTTTGCGACTCGCCCTTGAATTGACTGCCCAAACCAGGGAGTATTTGCAGATAAGGATCGCAGCGATCGCGCGTCTGCGATCCACATTTGTTGTGGATCAAATAGAAGCATTTCCGCTGATTCACCAGCTTTAATAACCGCTGGACTTTGCTGAAGACAACAAGCTGGGCGGCTACTCAGGGCAGACCACAGATCTAATGCCGACCACTGATTCGTTTCGACCAACGCTTGCCAGAGCAGCGGTAGCGCCAACTCCAAGCCGATCGCACCAGGAGGTGATTCGGCCAAGGCAACAGTTTTGTCTTCATAGGTGAAGGGAGCATGATCCACGGCGATCGCGTCGATCACACCCTGTTGCACCGCTGCCACCAATGCCTGTTGATCAGCGGGGGAACCCAATGGAGCCAAGAGCCGCAAACTGGGATCGTAGGAACTAAGAGCCTGAGTATTCAGCAGTAAATGCATCCAGGTTGTACTGGCAGTCACGGGTAGCCCACGAGCCTTTGCTGATCGAATTAGTTCCACACCGCGGGCTGTTGATAACCGCATGAAATGAACCGGAGTTCCCGTTTCTTCCACACACTCTAGCAGCGCTGCTAAAGCGGTAGTTTCCGCGATCGCGGGAATTCCTGGCAAACCAAACACCATCGAATCGGGACCCTCCCGCATCACCCCATTACCCACCAGTTCGCGATCGCACGCCCACAGCATCACAGGCTTCCCTAACGGATGCAAATACTCCAACATCCGCCGCACCAGTAGCAGGTTAGGGATTGGCTGACCATCGGTAAACCCCACCGCTCCCGTCAGCGCCAGTTCCGCCAGTTCCGTCATTTGCTGCCCCTGCGTGTTGGTGGTTAAAGCAGCCCAGGGGAAGAGGGAGGGGAGAGGGGAGAGGGGGGATGAGGAAGATAGGGAGGATGAGAAAGATACTGCTCCTCGATCTCCCTTGTCTCCCTTACCTCCCTTATCACTCCTGCCTTCTGCCTCCTGCCTCCCTTCGGGCTGAGCCTCAGGGCGAAGCCTGCCTCCGCTCGGCTGAGCGCTCGCACCGAAGCCTGCCTTCTGCCGATCGAAAAACCAGTGGACGCTGGCAGGATTATCAATGGGGGGGTGGGTAGTGGGCAAAACGGCGACTCGGGTAAAGCCGCCTGCTGCTGCCGCCAATCTAAGAGAGTAGAGGGTTTCGCGCTCTTCAAAACCAGGTTCGCCGGAGTGACTGTACACATCGACTAAACCCGGTGCCAGTACCAACCCATACCCCTCAATGACAGTGGCATCGCTGGGAATATCGGCGATCGCATCCGCAATTTGAGCAATCACGCCGTCTTCAATCGAAACATCACCCACGCGATCGGTTTGCGATGCGGGATCTAGAATTCGTACCTGTTGTAGAAGTTCTTGCATACTGTCTGACGCTTAACCATTAGACCTGTCTATAAGGCTCCGGCAGCGGTTTTATCGAGCACCCCCCCATCCAAATGAGCAGTGCTGTTCATGCAGGTGAGGACGGGTTGGCTATTGGCTCCGGCATAATCGATGACGCTGACGGCACCATTGCCCTGCTTGAAATTCCAGAAGTTTGCCGGACCTAAGCCCAGGACATAACAAAGAATCGCCTTATTAATGGCATCGTGTGCCACTACCAGCGTCATGCCGAGTTCTGGACGATTGACGGCAGACTCAACAATTGCATCCCAAGCTGCGATCGCCCGTTCCCATACCTGTTGCAAGTTTTCGCCTTCGGGCATTTGCACTGCTTCGGGGTTGGTTTGCCAGCGTTGCAGTTCTCCCGGAAACTCCGCCTCAATCTCAGATTCCAATTTGCCTTCCCACAAGCCGTGACTGATTTCTCGAAGATTATCCTCCAGTTCTAGCTGCACATCCGGATGGTGTTGCAGGATAATTTCTGCCGTCTCTTTAGGGCGCAGCATCGGACTGGTGACTGCGTAGCGAATCGGAATCTGCTTGAGATATGCTGCCGCCTGCTCCGCCTGCGATCGCCCATTGTCATTCAACGGCACATCAATCTGTCCCTGAAACCGTTTCTGCCGATTCCAGTCGGTTTCGCCATGCCGCACCAAGAGTAAACGAGGACCACTGTAATTCTTCTTCGATTCGGGCAACGGATGTCCCAAGTGGGCTGTCTGGTTGAGCGACTCAATTTGCACCGTATCATCCAACCCACCTGCAAAATTCAACACACTAATCCCACAATTCGATTGATGTACGGCTTGATAGCCCGTTGGTTCCAGCCCGATCGCCGTACTGATGAGGGCGCGATTGATGCCACTGTGAGCCACCAGCAATACAGTTTTGCCTGCATGATTGGGTAAAAACTCCTGCCAGAAGCGCTTTGCCCGCTCATACAGTTCCAGCACAGGAAAGTAATCCCTGGTGCCATCGTCTGTGGGAATTGTCATCCGCAGTTCGTGGGGGCGGTTGTTCCACTGCTCAAACTCGTCTGGATACTTTTGCGCCACATCTTTGAACAGCATCCCCTCCCACAGCATCAAGTTAATTTCTTTCAACGTTTCCACCGTTTGGAAGGGGCTTTTCGGGGCTTGCTTCAGACAAGATAAGATGATCTCCGCAGTGTCTTTGGCTCGCCGTAAGGGGCTGCTGTAAACGGCATCAAACGCAATCTCGCTGAGGGCAGCACCCACCTGATGGGCACCTGCTTGTCCAGCGGCAGTCAAGGTTGATTCATCTAGAAACCCTTGCACACGGCGTTCCACGTTAAAGGTGCTCTCACCGTGACGAACCAAAATGACGCGAGTAACCATAGTTTAGGGGAGGGGATATAGGGGATAGGGTATCGGAAATAGGAGCGAGGCGGGTACGTACAAATCGAGGGGCAGTATATCCTGTGAAAAGGCAAAGGGCGAATTCAAGCCAGAAGCATTTTAGCTTGTCTGCTGCGCTCACTCTGTAGGTTGGGAAAGTTCATGACGATTAAACGGGCGATTTTAATAGTATTGACGGTGTTTGCGATCGCGCTGATTGGGCAGGATTTGTGGAGCAGTTTGAATCAGCCCCAAATTCAAAGTCGGCTTGAACTGTATCAAACCAACCTGGTGTTGCAAGTGACGGAACTGCGATCGCCGGATGCGGGAATGACTTCGGCAGCGCGAGCGATCGTTGGCAGTGAACCGCTTCAGTCTGCCCTGGAACAATACGACGATGTGCGCGAGCAGGCACAGAAGAATTTAGACAAGTCCCAAGCTCTGGTGCAGTCAGAACCGCGATCGCTTCAGCCGGATGAAGCGGCGCAACTGCAAGCCACCCGTCAGAAGTTGGAACAACTCATTGCCGAACTAGACTTGAATCGCGGCATTTTGCAAGCACAGCAGGGGCAAATTGAAACCGCTCTAAAGACCTGGACATCTACCAGCGATCGCGCAACCACTCAAGGTTTGCCAGCCAGCCTGAATCAAACAGCAAACGTCTTGAGCGGTTTATGGAATCCTGCACCCCAACTCTTGCCCGATGCCGAACCCACATTGCGAAAGAACCTGGATGGCTGGTTTGAGAATCGGGCACTGGCGCAACTGTATACCTTGCAACAGCGACAGGATGCCCTACAAGAATTGGAATTGACTCAGCAACAAGCGGCAGAGCAAGCATTTCAAAGTTTGGCATTGATTGCTGGCGTACCAGTATTCGGTTGCCTAATTGGCGCAGGAATTCTGTTGTTTCTCATTGGGCAATGGTTGGTGCAGCGCAAGCAGGCGTTGCTATCGGCGGAAACGATGGATGGGTGGCTCACCCCCTGGGATGGCGAAACCATCTGGCAAGTGCTGGTCTTCGGCTTCTTTTTGGTGGGACAAATCATCCTGCCGCTGGTGTTTGCTGTACTGCGCCAAACCAGCGTATTTACTGCTGCAAGTACAAGTGAATGGGGACGGGCAGTGTTGATCCTGCTCAATTATTTGCTTCTAGCAGCAGGTGGATTGACTGTTCTGTATCTATCGGTCAAGCCATTTTTGCCGCTACCAGAAGGCTGGTTCCACATTGACTTCAAAGGCAATTGGTTTTGGTGGGGGTTGGGCGGCTACTTTGCGGCGCTGCCGTTAGTAATTCTGGTTTCATTAATCAATCAGCAAATCTGGCAGGGGCAGGGCGGTAGCAATCCCATTTTGCCGATCGCACTAGAAGAAAAAAACAACCTTGCCCTGCTGATCTTCTTTGGTACAGCCGCGATTGCTGCCCCCATCTTTGAAGAAATCCTGTTCCGAGGCTTTCTGCTGTCATCCCTAACTCGCTACATCTCCATCTGGGGTGCGATCGCTCTCAGTAGCCTGATCTTTGCTATCGCCCACCTCAGCCTATCGGAAGTGTTACCGCTCACCGTGTTGGGCATGGTACTGGGCTTCGTCTACGTGCGATCGCGCAACCTGCTTGCCTCCATGCTGCTCCATAGCTTATGGAACAGCGGCACGTTGATCAGCCTATACGTCTTAGGTGCAGGGCAAGGATAAGCGGGTAGGGAATAGGGGATAGGGTAGGTGGGTGGGGGAGTAGGTGGATGAACTCTCACTCACTCGCTCACTTGCCCACTCATCTACTCCCACACCTCCATCTCCCCTCTACTTCGCATAGTCCGGTTCTGGCGTGATCTCACCCAGGCGATCGAGGGGCCAGAAGCGGACAACGGCTCGACCGATGATATTCTCACGGGGAACAAAGCCCCAATAACGGCTATCGCAGCTATTGTTGCGGTTATCTCCCAAAACGAGATAGGAGTTTTCAGCCACGACCCGCGGACCATATTGATATTCGGGAATTTCGTCCAGGTAGTTTTCCTTTAAGGGTTTGTCGTTGATATAAACCTGCCCCTGCCGCACTTCAAACTTCTCTCCTGGCAAAGCCACAATTCGCTTGATGTAAGCATCCTTTGATGAAGAAGGTGAACTGCCAGGGTTTCTCGGCCCAGTACACACGACAGACGCTTCATCAGGCGGCATGAAAACGACGATATCGCCCCGTTGTGGGTCTTTGAAGTGATAACTGACTTTATCCACAATCAGGCGATCGTTCACTTGCAACGTTGGCACCATCGATTTGGATGGAATGTAACGCGCTTCTGCCACAAAAGTTCGGATTCCAAACGCCAAGACTGCGCTCAATCCCAGCGTTTTGAGAATTTCGACCCAGGCGTTTTCGCGAGCGGATTGAGGAGACTTTTTTTCGTCGTCTGGCTCTGGCTTGTTAACTTGTGACATAAGGGCGTGAACTTACAAAAAGGATTGCGAAGTATTAGAGTGTAGCATTCACCTATGCTCAACAATAAGAACTAACCGTTGTCCACAACCGGAACTGCGATCGCCTCATTCTGGCAAAGCTCATTTGTATTCTAATCTGCGGACATGATCATGACAGTTGATTCGTCTTTAGTGATTCGTCAGGCTCAAATCCTCCACCCTGATGGTGAACTCAGGATAGGAGATGTACAGATTGAAGACGGCAAGATTCAGCAGATCGCACCTCATCTGGCGCTTCCTTTAAACAATAGCTCTAGAGAAATTGACGCAACTGGTTTAATTTTGTTGCCGGGAGTCATCGATCCACAAGTACACTTTCGTGAACCAGGGTTGGAACACAAGGAAGATCTATTTACAGCAAGTTACGCCTGCGCCAGAGGGGGGGTTACGTCTTTTCTGGAAATGCCCAATACTCGCCCCCTGACAACTACGCAGGCAACTCTGGATGACAAGCTCCAACGCGCCTCCAAAAAATGCGTCGTTAACTACGGCTTCTTTATTGGTGCAACCGCCGAAATGCTGCCCGATTTGCTAGAGGCAAACCCCGTCTGCGGCATCAAGATTTTTATGGGGTCAATGCATGGTCCCTTATTAGTGGATGAGGAACCGCTGTTAGACAAAATCTTTTCGCAGGGAAGTCGCTTGATTGCCGTTCACGCCGAAAATCAGGAACGAATTCGTCAACGCCGAGAGCAGTTTGCAGGCATTCATGATCCAGCGATTCACTCACAAATTCAAGATAATCAAGCCGCATTAGAAGCCACACAGTTAGCGCTGAAGCTTTCCAAAAAATATCAACGACGACTGCATATTTTGCATATGTCTACAGCGGAAGAAGCGGAATTAATGCGACACGATAAGCCTGCCTGGGTGACGTGCGAAGTAACACCACAACATTTGCTGCTGAATACAAGTGCCTATGAAACGATTGGGACGTTGGCACAGATGAACCCGCCGCTGCGATCGCCCTACGACAATCAAGTACTTTGGCAGGCATTGCTGGACGGCGTAATTGACTTCATCGCCACGGATCACGCGCCCCATACGCTGGAAGAAAAAGCCCAGGAGTATCCTAATAGCCCATCGGGAATGCCGGGAGTGGAAACCTCGCTGGCGCTGATGCTAACTCAGGCAGCACAAGGACGCTGCACGGTGGCACAGGTTGCTAATTGGATGTCTACCGCCGTAGCAAAGGCATACCGAATTCCCAACAAAGGCGCGATCGCTCCTGGGTACGATGCGGATCTTGTCTTGGTTGATCTGAACAACTACGCCCCAGTGCGACGAGAAGATATCCTCTCTAAATGTGGTTGGAGTCCGTTTGAGGGATGGAGCCTGACAGGCTGGGCAAAAGTGACGATTGTTGGTGGGCAAGTCGTGTATGAAAACGGCAAAGTGAACCCTCAAGCGCACGGGCAAGCGCTCAGATTCGACTTATAACAACCATAAGTGAGGCAACTAGCCAAGAACGTCAGTAGCTACAGCATGAGTTGCGTTCAACGATTGAACTCATGACATGTCTCATTGAGGATTGTTGGAGGGAAACCCAGATTTAAACCTATCTGGTAATCCATCCCTTACCATAAGAGTCTTGTACTAAGCATGATTTCACGACCTAGCAAGGGGTGAATGCCGAATCGAGCGATCGCAGCAGACTTCTTACAATAGCGATAGACGGACAAGGAGCTATCTGCGTATGCCAGTTGAAACCAATAACAAAATGAAAGCGCCTCGCTCCAGACAGTTTGGGGGAGGTTTACTAATCTTATTTACGCTACTGTTGCTCCTAAATTTCGTGGTTCCCTCGTTCTTTGGTCCACGGACTCCACAGATTGCTTACAGCGATTTTGTGGCACAGGTGCAGGCGGGTAAGGTGTCTCAAGCCTTGATTACCCCAGACCGGATCGAGTTTACCCTCAAGCCCGACCCAACCACCGATTCTAGCCAAACTCAACAAGCACCACGAGTGTATAGAACCACTCCCGTCCCGGTGGATTTGGATTTGCCCAAGATTCTCCGAGATAATAACGTTGAATTTGGTGCACCACCACCCAGCAATAGCGGTTGGATTGGCACTTTGTTGAGCTGGGTAGCGCCGCCGCTGATCTTCTTTGGCATTTGGGCGTTTTTGATCAACCGTCAAGGAGCCGGACAGGCATCGTTAACGGTGGGCAAGAGCAAAGCCCGCATTTATTCCGAAGGCAGCACCGGGGTGAAATTCTCGGATGTGGCAGGTGTGGATGAGGCAAAAGCTGAATTACAAGAAATTGTAGATTTCCTGAAAAACGCTAATAAGTACACCAGTCTTGGTGCCAAGATTCCTAAAGGCGTATTGCTGGTTGGTTCTCCGGGAACGGGGAAAACCCTACTAGCAAAAGCGATCGCGGGAGAAGCGGGCGTTCCCTTCTTCAGCATTTCCGGCTCTGAATTCATTGAGTTGTTTGTTGGCGTGGGTGCTTCCCGCGTGCGTGACCTGTTTGACCAGGCGAAAAAACAAGCACCCTGTATTGTGTTCATTGATGAGTTGGATGCATTAGGCAAATCTCGGGCTCAGGGTGGCATGTACGGTGGCAACGATGAACGGGAACAAACCCTGAACCAGTTGTTGACTGAAATGGATGGGTTTGAAGCCAATACAGGTGTAATTTTGCTGGCAGCTACTAACCGTCCAGAAGTACTTGACCCAGCGCTGCGTCGTCCCGGTCGCTTTGATCGGCAAGTGGTGGTCGATCGTCCCGACAAAATTGGGCGAGAGGCCATCCTCAAAGTTCATGCCCGCAATGTGAAGCTGGCAGACGATGTGGATTTGGGCGCGATCGCAGTTCGCACTCCTGGATTTGTCGGTGCAGATCTGGCAAACCTGGTGAACGAAGCCGCCCTGTTGGCAGCCCGCAATGGTCGCCAGGCAGTGGTGATGGCAGACTTCGCGGAAGCGATCGAACGTGTCATTGCTGGACTGGAGAAGAAATCTCGGGTGCTTAATGATACCGAGAAAAAAATTGTGGCGTACCATGAAGTGGGTCATGCCATCATTGCTTCCCTGATGCCGGGAGCTGGAAAGGTGGAAAAAATTTCCATCGTGCCCCGTGGCGTAGGTGCACTTGGTTACACATTGCAACTACCGGAAGAAGACCGCTTCTTAATGGCAGAAGATGAAATTCGAGGGCGGATTGCCACTCTACTGGGCGGTCGATCGGCAGAGGAACTCGTCTTTAGCAAAGTTTCAACTGGAGCCAGTGACGACATTCAAAAAGCAACGGATCTGGCAGAACGCTCAGTGACCCTATACGGCATGAGTGATCACCTGGGACCGATCGCCTTTGAGAAACAGCAAATGCAATTTCTCGATGGCTATCAATCTCCGCGGCGTGCCGTTAGCCCAAAAGTTACTGAAGAAATTGACCGCGAGGTGAAAGAGATTGTGGACAATGCTCATTACGTTGCCCTCGCCATCTTGAACCAGAACCGCGATCTGCTGGAAGAAACTGCCCAAGATCTGCTGAATCGAGAAGTACTGGAAGGAGACACACTCCGCGATCGCCTCCAGCAAGCCACGGCTCCCGCAGAAACGGAGAACTGGCTATTAACTGGAAAACTGCCAGAAAACATCCCACTCATGCAAGAGACGCTGGCTTAGAAGCATGAATTAACTGCGAAAGGGGCGCAACTGTAAAGGGAAGCATACTGATTTCTTTCTATCAGGAAATACCGTATTCTCCTAGCAGCACTTTTCAAAGTTTGTCTGGATTGAATGTGCCAGTTTATCAAACAGCCAATGATGCCCTAAGTAGTTAGGGCATCATCTTTTTTATATAGCAATTTAGACATACGTTTCTAAGTACTCTTATTAGTAAACTGAATCATTCAACTCCTCCAACTGAATAAATTTAAAAATGGTGGATTTATGAAAAGTCCCATCGCCATCGGGTTAATCACTCTCGGTATAATCTCTGTTTTAGCTTTAACCAATAGTTACGCACAGCAAACGCTTCCAGTGCGGGTCGATCGAGGACTGGAAGTTCGTAGCCTGGTGGGTCAAGTCAACCGTTTACAGAAGGCGGGGGTAAAACCAGCACGGGTTGGCGATTTGTTACAGGTCATTGGTGATGGAGTTGCCACAAGTAAAGGGGCTAAAGCTATCCTCTTTGTTGACACCGGAATTGGCGTAGTTGATGTTGCAGAAAACACAAATTTAGTTGTTCAAGAATTGTCTTTTGCCCCAGACAACGGACGAATTACCCGATTGTTTGTTTCTCAGGGGCAAGCCCGATTGAGAGTTCGCCCGTTTACCCATCGTGGTTCTAAACTGGAGATCCGCACCCCTGTTGGCTTGAGCGGTGTTCGAGGAACTGATTTTGGCATCGCCATTCAGCCTAACGGCAAAACAGGATTGGCAGTGATGGAAGGGCAAGTCGCCAGCGCGGCATTGGGCAAAGAGGTAGGGGTGGCTGGAGGTTTTCAGAACTTCACTTTACCCAACGAACCGCCCTCAGCACCCGTACCGCTTCGGAATGATACGCGTTTAACTTACTCGTTTGAGCGTGTGATTCAGGGAGGAATCCGCAAAGTTCAACTGATTGGACAGGTAGACCCAGTGAATGCAGTGCAGGTGAATGGCATTCCGCAAGTCACTGACCGCACGGGACGTTTCAAAGCAGCACTAGAATTTTTTCCGCCGCCAACATTTCAGGTGCTTGTTCAAACGCCCTTAGGTAAGGAACAACGATATGATTTGGTCTTCCGATAATGTGCAACAGTGGTGCCTACCCGGCAGGATTGTAAGGCTTTATGAATCGGCGATTCCGTAGGCAAGGTTGGCAATTACTTTCGGGAGGCGCGATCGCGCTGGGTGTTGCGATCCTGCTGAAACTGGGTGTGTTTCAACCATTGGAGCAAGCCGCCTACCTGTCGCTGCTGAACTTGCGAGGAATCCTTAGCTGGGACGATCGCCTGGTTCTCATTAAGATTGACGATTCGAGCATTCAGCAAATTGGACGATTTCCCTGGTCGCGGAAGCAATATACGAAGCTGTTACAAGTTTTATCCAAAGCTGACCCTAGCGTCGTAACCCTTGATCTCGTGTTTTCAGAATCGAGTCCAGATGATGCTGCGTTTGCCCGTGCCATGAGTGAGTATGGTCGTGTAGTGCTGGCACAAGCCAATAATGGAGCTGAATTTCGGTTGTCGCCAGTGGCAACCTTAGAAACATCGGCGATCGCAGTTGGGCATATTCTGCGGATGGAAAGCTCTGATGGCATTACCCGCAGCGTTCCTACTAGCGTTCAAAACGTTCCCACCTTAGGATTGGCAACGGTTCAAGCGTACTCGCTAGTTCGCGAAAAGATTGCGATTGACCATTTGAGCGATCGCGTCTGGATTAACTGGGTCAGTCCCGTTCACCACATCCCTCAATACTCCTTTGTTGACGTAATTCAGGGAAAAGTTCCAGCTCAAGCCTTTCATAACAAAATTGTGTTAGTTGGGGTAACCGCCAGCGCAATTGATCCGCTCGTCACCCCCTATGATCGCAATCCTCCTGCCAGTGGGGTACATCTTCATGCAACCGTGATTAATAACCTGCTCAGGCAGAACTCCTTGTGGCAGTGTCCACGCATCTGGTTTCCATTCTTTTTGCTAATTGGAGGTCCTGTTTTTAGTTTGCTTCTCAGTCGCTATCGATATTCTTATCAACTTTTAATATGGTTGAGTGCTTGTGCAGGATGGGTGGCGTTGGGAGTGATAGCGTTCCGAGCAAATATTTGGCTCCCTACTACAATGCCACTCACCCTGTTGACTGTAACACTGCTCACCGTTAGTTTCAGCCAACGGTTGAGAATGAATTCCTTACTTCAGCGGCAGATCCAGCACTTGTGGCAAACCTACCATCACGACTTGATTGAACCTCGATTCCAACATTCACGGTTGGCACCGTTGCCCCTAGAAGAGGAGTTAGAGTCGTCTCAGAGTGTCAACCAGTTGGCGATGCTGGCTGAACAATTTGGACGATCGCAGTCTACCCAAGCCGCGATCGCTCACAGCCTCTCAGTTGGTCTTTTAGCAACGGATCTGGATGGCATGGTTTGGTTTTGTAATCCCACTGCCACAACCTGGTTGAATATTCAGCCAGGTGAGCAATTAACCGCCCGCTTAATACCCGACTGGCTCGATGCAGATCAGTGGCAAGCATCGCTGCGAACTCTGCAACACCTAGCTGTTTCACCCTTGCTACTGCAACGAGGCGATCGCTGGTATGAGTTGAAATTGGAGCCGCTCATCTACACCCCCGCCCGCCTGCAACCGCACTCGCAGCAGAATAGGGTACCGGATGGCATCTTGCTGGTATTGACCGATGTCACTCTGCAAAAACAGGCAGAAATTACCCTGGAAAATCAGGTGCAGGAGTTGCATCGGCTGAGTCAACTGAAGGACGATTTTTTAAGTACGGTCTCCCATGAACTACGATCACCAATGGCAAATATTCAAATGGCGATCGAGTTGTTGAAAATTTCGACTTCAGCAGAAAGCTCTAAGCGCTATCTGAAAATTTTGCAGGACGAATGCAAACGAGAAATGGATCTGATTAACGATCTTCTCGACTTACAACGTCTGGAAGCGGGCGTTCAAACCTTCACAGCAGAACCTATTGTTCTGGCAGACTGGTTGCCTCCCGTGATTGAAGGATTCTATGAACGGGCAGAAGCACATCACCAAACCCTGGAGCTTGAACTCGCACCCCAACTTCCGGCGATCGTGTCCGATCAGGCAAGCCTACAGCGAGTGATGATGGAGTTGGTAAACAACGCTTGCAAATATACCCCTCCTGAAGGACAAATTAAAGTTTCAGCCAGTTCAACCGCCTCCCACATGGAGTTAGTCGTCAGCAACTCGGGCAGCGAAATTCCAGATAGCGAACTCCCACGGATTTTCGAGAAATTTTATCGAGTTCCCCAGTCTGATCCGTGGAAGCGAGGCGGCACAGGATTAGGGCTGGCGTTGGTCAAGAAGCTAGTGGAATGCTTGGGAGGGTCGATCGCAGTTCGGAGCGGGGCGGGTCAAACCACTTTTACCATCTCACTCCCCATTACACATTCCTCATCAACGAGGTGAGAACCGTGGTACAATACAAGCGAACTATTTTCACTCTAAACGCGATCGCCCTTTGGCTAATGGGGGCGATCATTTTTTTTGGGAAAGCCAGGTTCAAGAGAGTTAGTTTCTAGGAAAGCCAGCGCAGCAGGCTATCGATTAGCTCGTTGCTAACCCGCAAATCGCTACATGGCAAAGTTTTCAGCAAAATTGATCGGTCTGGAGTTAGCAGATGAACTTCCAACGCTGCCTCAACACAGGTCTCAAACAAAAACGACTCTCCAGGGCGGATCACTCGTTCTAGCAAGGAGTTTGGAAGATTCGCGATTCGTCCAATCTGCGTGTGATTTGTGCGGTTGATGTAGAAGCAAAGAATGGGTTCAGACGAAGCAACAGGGCGAAAACCAGAGGACATAACAGGAACTGCGGAACTATGGAAATAGACTGTTGTCTTAACTTCAGGATGATCAAAGATTCTTTGAGAAGAGGGCATTGTATTTTAGAAAACACTGAATACTGAGAGCAAGCGATGAATTCAGAGAGAATACTTAGCCTTCAACTCAGTGACACAATTAGTATCAGCAATTCCCGCACCAACGTTTGTGATTTTTGGCGGAAATTTCTGTGATTTTTCGTAGAAAATTTTGTGATCCTACTCATTGACATGAGCAGTGCAATACCCGTGTACTCTTAAAACCACTCGTAAGCAATACGTTGACCCAAATGCATGATTTTGAAGCGCTGCCACCCGTACAGCGAACCGCGATCGCTCAGTCCTCGTCTCCGCAAGCAACAGTGTCTCTGCGTCGTCGTCAATCTCCTCTAGCCGCTGCCAGTCATCAACTTGCCAAACTAGAAGCCCTTAACCTCTTAGATACAACCAACTGTGGAGATTTTTCGGCAGTCCTGGCGAATCATGGTTGGAACTCCTTCCAACCTGCTTCTCTAGAAATTTTTCAAATCAACATCGGCAAGTTATGTAATATGACCTGTCGGCATTGCCATGTGGATGCTGGTCCAGATCGGCGCGAAGTCATGAGCAAAGACACGATGGATGCCTGTCTGCGGGCACTTGACCAAACAACAGCTCATACCGTGGATGTCACTGGAGGCGCACCTGAGCTAAATCCGCATTTTCGCTATCTGGTTGATCAGTGTTTTGCCCGAGGAAAACACATCATTGATCGCTGCAATCTCACAGTGTTACTGCTGCCAACGATGGAAGATTTGCCAGCATGGTTGGCAGAGCGCAGAGTTGAAGTGGTGTGCTCCCTGCCTCACTACCGTCAACGTAATACCGATGCCCAGCGAGGGGATGGCACTTATGAACAATCCGTTGAAGCACTACGACGGTTGAATGCGGCAGGGTATGGTCAAGGTAATCCACAACGCCGTTTAACCCTTATGAGTAATCCGGTTGGGGCGTTTCTATCTAGCGGACAGGCAACTCTGGAGCAGGAGTGGAAAGCAGGACTACTGAAGCATCACGGTATTACATTTGATCGCCTCATTACCCTCAACAATATGCCGATCTCACGATACCTGGAATGGTTGGAGGAGTCGGGAAATCTCCAACATTACATGGAGTTGCTGGTGAACTCCTTCAACCCGGCGGCGATCGCGGGTCTGATGTGCCGCAACACCCTTTCCATTTCCTGGGATGGACGCTTGTTTGATTGCGACTTCAACCAGATGCTGGAACTGGAGTGTCAACCCACCAACGGCAAGCCCATGACCATTCACAATTTTGAAATGGCATGGCTGGCTCAACGGCAAATTGCTACCAACCGACATTGCTTTGGCTGTACAGCAGGATCAGGTAGCTCTTGTGGTGGCGCGATCGCCTAAGTTAGATAATTAGATCCTCAGCAACTGGCTAATTAGCTAACTTCTGACGAAGTTGGGAACGAGTTGCCATTGCTTGCAATCGTTCAAGCGGAAACTCAGCCGAGAAGCTTTCCCACGGTTTTGCCTGCCCTGTGGCGTTATAAACGTATAGCACTCCGTTGATAATTCTGCTGGATACTACCAGGTCGAGTGCTCTGGCGAGATTGAGGGATTGAGTTAACTCATGGCTTGTCATAGGTTCAACAGAAGAATTTTCTCTCTGGTTATTGAATAAAAATCATCAATTGTTCTAGTGACAGCGCTGAAGTTGGATGAAGGGGTTGAGTCGCGATCTTACGTTATTGCCCTTAGAGATGGCAGCCCTCGCTCAAACCCAATTCATATCTTTGTCATGCGTTACTAAAAGAATTGCAGCTTACTACGTGAAGTCAATCATATCGAGATTACTTCAAGGTTTCTTCCTCCTTAAGGTGCGGTGAGATGAAATTTAGCAGAACTTTCGCCGCTACACTCGAACTATTCACTTAATTTTTGTTACGTTCGTTCTCGGGCGCATCTCTTCATCGTTCTTATTCAGCAGTTTATTAAGCAAAATTGCTGATCCTGCGATCGCCCCTCGTTCAACTTGCCCCATTTTGGGGAATGCTGAACTTAAATTCACAGTCTTTCACAGAACCACAGCAACCAGGGGTGAAAACTAGATGGCAAACGACGGACACCTTGCCCTACTAAAGCAAGGAGTAACCATCTGGAACGAATGGTGGCAAACCAATCCCAAAATTATTCCCAACTTAGAGGGAGCCAATCTCCGCCAAACCAACCTGAGAGAAATCAACCTGTACAAGGCAGATTTACGAGAAGTCACATTGAGTCATGGCGATCTCAGTATGGCAAACCTGGAAGGGGCAAACTTGGGAATTGCCATGTTAGAGGAGGCAACGCTTTATACTGCCGTACTCTACAAAGCCAACCTGCGCGAAGCCAATCTCTACAAAGCCGACCTGCGTGAAGCCGACTTGAGCCAGGTAGATCTGAGCATGGCAAATTTACGGGAGGCGAATTTGTGCACTTCCTTACTAGAGGGAGCTACGTTGTATACCGCGATTCTGCACAAAGCTAACCTGTGGGAAGCCAGTCTCTATAAAGCCGACCTACGCGAGGCCGACTTAAGCATGGCAAACCTCCGGGAAGCCAACCTCAGTATGACCAATCTCAGTATGGCAAACCTGTGCATGGCAAATATGGTGGGCGCAACGCTTTATGCCGCCAGTTTGCGAGAAGCAAATCTCAGTTTGGCTAATTTGTGCATGGCAAACTTTCTGGGAGCCAGTCTTTACCGAGCCAGCCTGGTCAATGCCACGATGCTAGGAGCGAACTTATATAAAACCAGTTTGGTGGAGGCAAAACTGCGGGAAGCGGATCTGCGCGAGGCAACTTTGAGTATGGCAGATCTTCAGGATGCCAACCTGCACGGTGCAAACCTGGCACGTGTAAACCTACGTGAGGCAAACCTGCGAGGAGCCAACTTAAGCCGCGCCAATTTACAAGAAGCGAATCTGCATCAGGCGAATTTGAAGGGAGCGAATTTGACAGGAGCTGACCTGACGGGAGCTTGTTTGCGCGAGACGATTATGCCAGATGGCTCTATTCACGATTAGCTTTCTAGCATTTGCAGGTAATACAAACTGGCATATAGCCCACCTTGAGCCAGCAACTCCTCGTGGTTGCCGGATTCGATCAATTGACCCCGCTTCAGCACCAGGATGCGATCGCAGTTACGAATGGTACTCAGTCGGTGGGCAATAATAATCGCAGTCCGTCCCTCCAGCAAGCGCTCCAACGCTTCTTGAATCAGTGCTTCAGTGCCCACATCCAGGCTGGCAGTGGCTTCATCCAACACCAGGATTTTGGGATTGCGAATAGTAGCACGGGCAAACGCGAGTAGTTGTTTTTGCCCACCCGAAAGGTTAGCTCCCCGCTCTCGCAGCGGTGTGTCGTAGCCCTGCGGCAATTGCTCAATAAAGCTTGCGATGTTGGTGCGTTCAGCCGCATCTCGGATTTCTTCCAGAGAGTAGGTTTCGCCCAGGGTAATGTTGCTTTTCACATTTCCGGCAAATACAAACCCGTCTTGCAAAATCACTCCCAGATGGCGGCGTAGCTCAGTTTGAGTGAGTTCTCGCACATCAATTCCGTCTATCAAAATGCGTCCTTCATTCGCTTCATATAACCGGGTCAGTAATCGAATAATCGAGCTTTTGCCAGCTCCGGTAGGACCCACCAGGGCAACCTTTTCACCAGGATGGATAGTAAAGTCCAGGTCTTTTAAGACATACTCTCCAGGCTTATAGGCAAACGAGACGTGCTCAAAGCGAATTTCGCCCTTGGAGCGATCGAACTGGGTGCGTAAAGTTTGAGGCGTTTCAGAATCACGAATTTCAATCGGTTCTCGCATAATGTCGCTAACGCGTTCAACAGCGGTTAGCCCTGCCTGGATCGCCGTAAATTTTTCAGCAAACTGCCGCAACGGGTCAAACAAGCGCTGGGCATAGAGGATAAAGGCTGACAACGTGCCAAAACTGAGGGAATTCCCAAAAACCAGATAGCCGCCCAGCCAGAGCACACCCGCGATCGCTACCAGCGAGATCCACTCCAACGTGGACGAAATCGCCGAATCATGAAAGATTGTTTTGTCTACCTCTTTGATGTAGCGCTGGTTGACCTTACGAAACAGTTGAGCATTAAACTGCTCTCGCCGAAACAACTGCACCACCCCAATGCCCACAATGTTTTCTTGCAACATTGAGTTCAACGCCGACAGTTCATCCCTTGCCCGGTAATTTGCCTTGCGATATTGCTGCTGAAAATACACAATCAGCACCGTCACCGGAATCAGCATAATAACCAGCATCAGCGCCAACTGCCACTGGAGCAAAAACATCGTAATAGCAATCACCAGAATGGAAAACAAATCACCCAGGATGCCGATCGCCCCGGTAGAAAACACATCGCCCAGTGCTTCCACATCACTGGTTAAACGCGTAATCAGCCGACCCACGGGAGTGCGATCAAAAAAGCGCATTGCCAGCGAGGTGACATGGTAAAACAAATCATTCCGAATCGCAGCCGTAATTTCCTGCCCCACTTCTTGCACCAGGTAGCCCTGCCACGCATCCAGCACCGTCCGCAATGCCAGAGTAATCAGCAGGGTGACGGAAATAATGTTGATCCCGGTTGAGAGAGAAACATTTCTAAGAAAGGGCAACCAGGTGGGTTCCTGACGAATGAGCGAAATAGCATCCCCGATCAGAATCGGCTGAATGGCACCCGCGATCGCTGTTGGTACCAGCAACAGCAGCGCAAACGTTAACAGCCGCCGATGCTGCAAACCGTAAGGAACTAACCGCCGCAGCAACCGCCAATCTGTTTCTTTCCCGTTACGGTACGCCTGAGGGTGAGTGTCAGATTGAGCAGTCATGGGGCAAACGCAAACTGGAGAAGTGGTACCTTCTCACTTTAGCTTGTTCTTTACTTGGGTTAATGCAGAAGTCAGGAGCTAAGAAGATCAGGAAGAGATAAGGAAGGTGAGGGAGACATTCAAAATTCAAATTCTCCAACGCCTCAATCGCCCATGACCAATCACCTCATCCCCATCCCCTACTCCCAATCCTCAATCACTCCTCCCAACACTGACAGGTCACGCTACTGGCGGGAGGCATCACCGATTGCAAATGCGTTCGCACCAGGCTCAGCAAGGTTTGAGGATCGGGTGGCTTACTCAAGAAATCGGAGGCTCCTGCGAGTTTGGCACGGGTGCGATCGACCAAACCACTTTGGCTCGTCAAGATAATAATGGGGGTATTTTGAAAGATAGGAGTTTTGCGTAAAAACGTGCAAACGTCGTATCCGCTAGCAGTCGGCATCACCAGATCCATCACAATCAAATCTGGTTTGTGTTTGCTCAGCGCTGCCATCCCCGCTAGAGGATCTTGGATCTTCAAGACTCGATACCCCGCAGGTTCCAAAATATTAGCCAAAAATTGATTTACTGTCGGACTGTCGTCAATACAGGCAATCAGGGGACGGTATTGAGCAGTGGCAGGCACTGAGGAAACGGGTGGTTGCCGAATGGGAGTAGGCAAGTCGGCAACCTCTTCTAGGGAAATGGCTCCGCGCTGCACCCACGGCAGCAAAAATTGAGTCACTATGGTCACAGGGCGGCGGGCATGACAGGCAATATCCCAAAGCGTGTGGCGACCTGTTAGAAACGGGTTGAGCCGTGCCAGGGCTGGCGACAAACTTTCAACCTCTGCCTGAAATGCTTGCTGAAGCACCGGAGAGAGAGAGGGATTGAGAGACTCTAGTTCCAAGAGTTTCCAATGTTTCCACAACTTCTGAGACTGCTTCAAAACAGCTTCGATTTGCGTAGAGGAAAGGAGTAGACTCAGAGCCGCATTGCTTTTAAATGAGAATCGCTGCGAGGATGACCAGTCTGACCGAAGCGTTAAATCACTAATCCAGGAAAACAACACCTCTTCTAAACTCATTTTGATTACACCTTGAGCTTGAGCTACGTTAACATGGCTTTGCGCCACGCTTTGGCTCAATAGTTCATACTCCCACGGTTCCCCATTTACAACCGATGGTATGGCAACTCCTGAACAATGCTGTTTAATGGCTCTTTGCCAGCGTCTCACACGATGCAGTGTTCCCGTGGCATACACTAAACGACCCTGGAAGAAATACAATCGCCAACTGTGTTCGTTTTGGGTCAGAGTTAGTTCTCCTGTTGCCCGTTGCTGGCTGATTGATGCCAAAGTTCGTGCTGTGTTGATATAGGAGTGCGACGTAGATGACATTGCTCAGGTGAATCTGGTGAGTGCAGAAACATAAGGGGCTGGTAGTGAGACAGGGAATTCGACAGCACAGACACGGGACTAAAAACGCCGAGATTAGGTGTATTAGGTAAAGAATAGACACGGATTGAACGCACTTACACAGGCAGCTCTTTTTTTTTGCTTGAACTGGAGTCAGCATTCAGCCCTGTCTTTTAGGCAATTTCACGGGAGGATTGGGCAAACTGGATTTAGAGCCAAATCAGCGATCGCGGAGTAACCATGAGAGACGGGATTGAACGCTTAACCAAAAATCTGGGACAGGTGATTGTGGGAAAACAGGATGCCATTCGGCTTGTGCTAGTTGCGCTGCTGTCTGGTGGGCACATCTTGTTAGAAGACGTTCCTGGTGTTGGCAAAACGCTGTTAGCGAAATCGCTGGCGCGATCGATTGACGGCAAATTTCAACGACTCCAATGCACACCAGACTTAATGCCAACCGATATCACTGGAACTAGCATCTGGAACCCCCGAACGGGCGAGTTTGAGTTTATGCCTGGACCTATTTTTGCCAATGTGTTGTTAGCAGATGAAGTCAACCGAGCAACCCCGCGAACTCAATCAGCCTTACTGGAGGTGATGGAAGAACAACAGGTGACTGTTGACGGCACCTCCCGCCCTGTTCAAAGTCCGTTTTTTGTGATTGCAACTCAAAACCCCGTCGAGTATCAGGGAACATTTCCTTTACCAGAAGCTCAAATGGATCGGTTTGCGCTGTCTCTATCGTTAGGGTACCCAACCGAAGACGAGGAGCTACAAATGTTGCAACGACTTCAAGATCATCCGCAAACGAATGACCTTGAACCGTGTATTTCGTTGGAGGAAGTTCAGGAACTCCAGCGTTTAAGTGCCCAAGTGAAAGTTGAAACGACGCTGCAAAAATATATGCTGAACCTGGTCAGGGCAACGCGTGAGGATGAAGAAGTGACCTTAGGAATTAGCCCACGAGGATCTGTGGCGTTGCAACGAACAACGCAAGCGCTAGCGTTTTTGGATGGACGCGACTATGCCATCCCTGACGATGTGAAGTATTTAGTGCCCTACGTACTCTCTCACCGCATGATCCCAGCAGGAGGACGGCAATCAAAAGCGATCGCAGAGCGATTGTTGAATACCGTTGCTATTCCCTAACTCAGCAAACCAGAACGAACTACGCCGTTGCGCGTTTCCGCCCTCTGGTTGTTGTCGTCTTAGTTGTTGATTTTGCAGCAGTCGGTTTCTTTGCCGTTGCCTTTGCTGCACTGTCTGAGGTAGCTGCTTTTCTTCCACGCCGGGGCTTTTCAGCAGGAGGTGCATCAGAAGTCTCAGCCGTGCCTGCGGATGCTTCAACTGCCGCATCAGACTCTTGAGATGAAGCCGTCTCTAATTCACTTAAATCGAGTTGTTGAGATGCTTCATCCCCTTTAAGCTTTTTGGTTCTTTGCGTAGTTTTAGCTTTCGGCGCTGAACGCTTTCCAGAGGGAACATAATTTTTGAGCGTAAAGGCGCTGATCTGTATTCCTTGATTCGCTAGCATTTTTGCCAACTCATCGTAGGTATAGCCCTTAGACAAAGCCGCCTTAATAGAGTCCTGCATTTGCCCAACGGCTTCTCGCAACGATAAATTTTCTTTTTGCTTTTCAGGCAGTTCTTGTAAAAAAAGACTGGCTTGCTCAACAGAGTCAGCGTTAACGATAGTAGAACGAGAGCGCTTGCGAGGTTGTAATGCCATGAGGTTAGTAAATTCAAAGTTGGATTAATTTGATTCTATACTTCAGATTCTAAAGTGAACATCTTTTTCGAGAAACGAAAGATGTTCGCACGATAAATTTAGGGGGACGAATTTAAAATTTCAGCCCATATCTGATTACGGCTTTGACTTCAAAAAGATTTCTTTCCAACTATTTGAGCCAAACTCTTGCTGAAATTCCTCAATCACCCAAACGATGTCTTTCCCCTGTTGCTTCGCAAGATTACGGAGGTAATCTCGGTAGGAGTACTGATCCTGCAAGGTTGGGGAATCACCAAAAACTGCACCCAGCGTCCAGGAGGGGTTGGGAGCGCAATTAAATCGTTGAAAAAATCGTTGCTTTGCCCAATTCGGTGAAGCACCTTCTTGAAATGCTTTCTTTCGTTGTTCACGATAAAAATCGTACTGCTTACGGACTTCAATTTGATGCAGCAATTCCTCACTATAAACTTCCACCATTGTGTCGGTAATCAGTTGTGGCTCTGTTTCCCAGGCATAACCACACTCCGGGCATTTCATCACAAATGCCCACATTAAGCGATTGCAATCTGGGCATTGCTTGGTTGGTGCAGCTTGCGTTTCTCCAGGTTCGCGACTGTTGGGCAAGCGATATTCTTGCACATCTTCAGGAAACCCTAACCGTTGCAAATTATTTGCCTGGTCAAGCACGATGCCGTGGGTTTTTCCAGTATTTGGTGAAATTCTCATCACACGCCCAATTTGTTGATAATGCAGTGTCCGGGACTGAGTTGGGCGCAGCAATAATCCCACTTCCACACTGGGTTCATCAAATCCAATGCTGATCACATTGCAGGAGGTTAGAACGAGTAGTTTGCCTTCGCCCAGTTCACGATATAGGCGCTGGCGTTCTTTGATTGGGGTGCTACCGTCTACTACCGCGGCGGGCACTTCCACTGAGTTAAAGGCTTCGGCTACGTGACGGGCGTGCTCAATATCCACACAAAATGCGATCGTGCGTTTTCCTGGCACGAGTCGGTTCCATTCTTCAACGATGCGTTGCACCAATTCGGGGCGATCGCAAGCATTTTTCAAATCCCGCTCATCAAAATCTCCGGCAACAGTCTTCACAGCAGATAAGTTAACCTGTGAGTCTTTAGAAACGCCGTAGTACTTCATTGGAGCCAAGTAACCAATCCGCTGCAATTCCGAGGGCACTGGAGATGCAACAAACGTTTCCATGTGGTCGCCAAGCTGCTCTCGCCCCAAACGATAAGGAGTTGCCGTCATTGCCAGGTGAATTGCCTGAGAATGCGTTTCGTACAAAATCTCCTGCCCAATTTGACTAAAGATCGTCGTGTGACCTTCATCAAAAAAAACCACATTGGCTGAATATTTCCGCCACCACGATCGCTTCTCCATCGTTTGGATGCTGGCAATTTGAATTGGAGCATCGGGATCTTCCCGCCAGCCTGCTTTGATAAAGCCACACTGCAATCCAAATGCCTGCATTTTGCGATGCGTTTGCCCCACCAACACATCTAGATGCACCAAAAACATCAAGCGCAACCCCCGCGCCGCCGTATCGGCACAAATTTTGCCGCCAATCACCGTTTTTCCGGCTCCAGTTCCGGCGATGATGGCAACTCGTTTGTGTCCCTGTCCTAATTTTGTATAGAGGTCTTTGATCAGTTGGAGTTGATAAGGGCGTAGCGTTGGGGGTTGCACCTTCGCCTGAGACTGTTTGGCTGGCATCTCAGCTTCCTTCCACCGAAATTTGATCAACCCAAAAGGGTATTAAAGGTTATAGCATTCAACCAACCCCAACTAGTACAAAGACCCCATATCTGTTGCTAAAATCCACAGGTTCCAGCAGGTACCGTTGTTCCTGACCAGAAGGTGAGATCGGATGTGGTGATGCTGTTGGTGGGGAGTGAACCTGCTTCGACTTGAACTTGTCCGGCGGCACCGTTGCTATCATCCAGCACTAAAGAGCCGATCGCGTTGTTGAGCGGTTGCAGGCAGGTCGTGGTACCGGGAGTCAGATTGAATACATCCAGATCACTAAACGTATTGCCTGTAATCGTATTGCCCTGGAGCGATGCCGCGGTACGAGCCGTATCGAAGGTGTTGAGCGAAATGCCAGAAAATCCATTACCTGTGATGATATTAGATGCAGCAAAGAATCTGAGTAGCGCGGCATCATTTGTGAGCGTCAGGATACCATCATTCACATTGTTGGTGATGGAGTTACTCAGAAGCGTCGCCGTCACCTGTGCCTGATCGGATGTTTGCAGTAAAATTCCCGTATCTTGATTGTTGGTAATTGTGTTGTTGGTCAGGTTTAGGGTGGCATTTGCCCGATCGGACACGACTGCCTGAAACCCGCTGAATTGATTGTTGGCGATCGTGTTGCCATCCAGATTGAACTGCCCCCGTGCATCATTCGAGAGCAACAACGCCACCCCATCCAGTCGGTTATTCGACAAATTATTCCGGGCGATGGTGAAGGTGCCTTGCGCTGTTGCCTCCAGGTCAATGCCAACGCCATTCAGTTGATTGCCTGTAATCGCGTTATCTGCGATGTTGAAAGTGCTATTGGCGGCGTTAAAGAGTTTTACGTCTACCCCATCGGCAATGCCGCCTGTACCTTGATTATTGGTAATCGTGTTGTTGGTGATGGTGACGTTGCCGCCTGCATTGTTTCGCAGTTCAATATTGACACCATCTCCATCGGCTGCTCGACTGCCATTGTTGGAAATCTGGTTGCGAGTCAGCAGTAAATCCACTTGCCCGGCATTATTAAGGAGAGAAACTCCTTCGGCACCTGCTTGCTGGATGGTGTTGTCGGTAATGGCAACTTGCCCTTGCACGTTGTTCAGCAAAATTCCCTGAGTGCCCGTGTTGGCGATCGCATTATCCCGCACTGTGGTTTGGGTGATGTTGTTGCCCACAATCCCCGCCCCATTTGCCGCCGTGATGGCAAAACCAGACAGAGTAGTACTGTTACCCAAAGTGACAGTACCCACCACCGAAGGTAGCACGCCCGCCCCCGATAACGGCAGTTGGAAATTCCCCAGTTCTACCGTATCAATGCGCTGAATCGGTCCTGTGGAAAGCACCTGCACGCGATCGGGAATGGTGAAGGCGGGAATGCCAGGATTCGTTCCTGGTTGTACATAGACAATGTCATCTGGTTGGGTAACTGCCAGAGCAGCAGCAACCGTTCCCGTGGGATTTTCAAACGTGCCATCGCCAGTGCCCACCCCCGGAACTGCATGACGGAAGCGCCAGGGTTGCCCTGTGGTGGGATTGGTAATCAATTGGGTGTCTTGAATCGTTGTTTGGCGAACCTCCCGTTGCTGATCAATCACAATGTTGGAGTTGCGGTAAACCGAATCGCCTAAACGAGCCAATAGCGGCTCTCTCACCGAGTCCCGATTGGAGCGATTGATGGGGAAGGTGACCCCAACGTTAAAGACTAAATTGGTGCCATAGTTATTATCGCGGGAGAGAGCTAAGCCCAGTTGCAAGTTTTCGGTGGGGCGAGCTTCTAACCGGGTGCGCCAGCCCACTGTGCCCTCGCCGCCCGGTGCGCCAAAGTAATATAGCCCACCGTAGCCGCGTAACTCTCCAAACTGTCCCAAAGACGCAATCTTGCCCCCCGCTTCCACATCCACGCCAGCGGCAGCAGCTTCATAGCGGCGATCGATCTGTTGCAGAAGCGTGCGATTTCTCGCCAAGAAATTTCCTTGGAAGAACGGGTCAGACAGGGCTGTGGCAAATGAATTGGTTCTTTCTGAGGCTAGTTGACGGGTGTCTCCAATGGGCAAATAGGCATTGAGCCGTGCATCCCAGCTTTTACCTAATGTTTCAACGCCCAACCCAATTTGATTGAAGCCATTTTTGCCCGTGTTGCGATGGTCAAACGCCAGGTAGCCGCCATAGATGCGATCGCTTTTGGAATCATAAAACCGATGCCCCAGCACCAAATTCGCTCCAGGGCTACCCTCGCCCGTATCCACAAATGCTTGCGCTTCGGCAAATGTGATATTTTGCCCCGGTTGCTGTTGGATGGGAATAAATCCCTTCAACCCAGTATAGGAACTGGAGTAGCCAATACCCGGCCCGGTGGTGAAGGTTGCGCCAACGCTGGGGGAAATGGGGGAAGGGGGAAG
>JACYLN010000130.1 GCA_015272515.1 Leptolyngbyaceae cyanobacterium C42_A2020_001
AGCACGTGGCTACGGACCACGGTGTCGGGGGTTCGAATCCCTCCTCGCCCGTTTCTAATAATATTTCTGTAGGGGCGTATGTAGATACGTCCTTTTGTTTAGAGACTTGTTGGATGCAGTATTCTGTTCACCCACCCACGCCATTTCTAAACAGGCACAGGCACAACCTCTTGCCTGAGTGGTCATGTGGCATTGGCTCTGTGCTGATTGTGCTTCAGCGATCGAGTTGTCCGTTGGTAGAGCGGACAGAAACGACGGAAGTAAGCAAAAATCAGCTTCGCCAAAACTTTTTAGAGTTGGCAGACACGATCGCTGTGAGGTTGCAGGGTTCAGGTTACTCAGCAGATGGGTTTGATCCCAAAACTGGGCGACCAATGTACTCTAAACCAGGTTCGATGGAATTGGATGATGTGACAGTGGTGTGTATGTGTTTAGGATACCCCACCGTTGAAATTGAAGGCTGTTCTCTGATTCTGCATCCTGCCTGGGGTACGGCAGTTTATCCATCGGTTGTTCTGGCTTCCGCCGATCCAGACATTGTTAAACGAGTTGCTAGCTCGGTTATATGTGGTGGTTGGGCTGAAAGCAGGTCACTTCGGCGTGAGCGATCGGAATACCACCATTCATTCAAAGGCTGCGGCAGTTTGACCCAGTAAAGCGTTAGAAATAATGGTTCAGACAGTTGAGTTTGAGCAGATGGGCGACTACGCCCCTGGTCTAGCATTTCCACGCTGTAGGTGGGATGTGCCCTGGTTGCCATGTCTAGCACAAAACGTTTGCCAATTCTGCGCCAACTGGGTTCTTTGCTGCGCCACTGGAGGCGGCAGCAGGGATAAGGAAGTTGCTCGCGGTCAAACAAGCGACAGCAGGGGCCAATGACCCGGTAATTGAAGTGGCAGCCAGGGCTGGAAATAAGTTGACCGTGTTCAAGCAATTGCATCATGGCTGTGATCTTGCCACAGTTTCGCCTTTTCAGCGATCGCCCTTACCCAAACATGTAGTGCTTTTTCACATCACTGAGGATTTTCCAGGTACAAGCCATGCCAGCCGGAAAGGTAACCAGGTCACCTTTGCTAAACCGGACGGGTTCGCCACCTTCCGGCGTAACGATAACATCCCCTTCCAGCAAGTAACAGGTTTCGCGATCGTCGTAAAACCACGGAAACTCAGACGCTTCCTTCGTCCAGATTGCCCACTGGAAAACACCCAGTTTTTGCAGATGGGCTTGAGTGGGTTGATGCTCGATGGTGATGTTCATGATGTTTGAGACAGGTTAAGTTGAGGCGATCGCGGGTTCGGGCAAGGGATGCACCAGAAACACGTACTCTTGCACAATTTGGTTACTAATCAGGTGCTCCTGAATAATCCGCTCAATCACGGCAGGCGTAGCATTGTGATACCAAACACCATCCGGGTAGACCACCAAAATCGGACCCTGACTGCACACCCGCAAACAATTTGCCTTCGTCCGAAATACGCACGCAGGAGATGTTTCCGTAGGTTGATCTAGCTTGAGTTCTTTGAGCCGATTCTTGAGATAATCCCAGGCTTCTAGCCCCAGTGCTTTGTCGCAACATTTCGGCTTGGTTTGATCGACACAAATAAAAACGTGCCGCTGAATGGTAGCTAATCCAAGCGCCTTAACGCAGACAGCGAGAGAGTCGGAAGTACAGGTTTCGATGTCAGAACTCATAGGGCGATCGCAAATTAAGGTCACTGGCTACCACATAAGCAACCAATGACCTTTAGAAACACAGTCTAAAAACTATCCAACCGTGACGTTTCCAGATTAATCCTCCTCAAAATCGGCATCGTCATCACCATCATCGTCTGTTTCATCGCTAATGTACTCCTCGCCATCTTCCAGAATCGACGAATACAGTTCACCCTTCGTATCTGGAGTCATGCCGTAATTGAGTCCATAGGATGGATGATCTTCAAAGCTATCGAGACCATAGGTTCGAGCCGTGCGATCATCTAACACCACGTCTGTAAGGTCGGTATCGTCATCAAACACACCGATCGCCTCGTAGGACAGATCCACATCTGGGCTACCGATTTCTTCATAAGCATTGAACCCAGTACCGGCTGGAATCAACCGTCCAATGATCACGTTCTCTTTCAAGCCACGCAACCAGTCAGACTTTCCTTCGATCGCCGCCTCCGTCAGAACCCGTGTAGTTTCCTGGAAACTAGCAGCCGAAATAAAGCTATCAGTATTCAACGACGCTTTGGTAATTCCCAACAGCACTGGCGTATACTCAGCAGGCGCACCACCTGTGATGGACATTGCCTCGTTGACCTGTTCCACCTGGTACAACTCAACCAACTCACCCGGCAGCATGGTAGTGTCACCACCATCATCAATTCGCGCTTTAGAGGTCATCTGACGCACTACCACTTCAATGTGTTTGTCAGAAATGTCAATGCCCTGAGACTGGTACACAGACTGTACCTCGTTCACCAAAAACATCTGGACTTCCCGCAAACTATGTAGTGAAGAATCATGAACGCCCAACGTTTCCCGATTTGCCTTAAACATCACCTCCAGAAGCTCGTGAGGATTCGCTGGACCATCGGTCAAACGCTCACCTGCGCTGACTTCCTGCCCGTCTGAGATAATCACGTTTTGCCCCGGATTAATTTGATACTCACGTAAGTTGCCATCTGACTCAACAACCTTCACCTCAACAGAGTCATCTTCGCCATAAACAACTTGAGCAGTTCCAGATCGTTCAGCTAATACGCAGGCTTCACGAGGTTTCCGGGCTTCTAACAGTTCTTCAATTCTGGGTAACCCTTGAATGATGTCTCCAGTTTTTGTTCGTTCAAACACCAGCAACACCAAATTGTCACCCCGCTGCACCAGATCACCATCGTCAATATGCAATACAGCACCGGGCGACACACGGTAGGGACGAGCAACCCGCATGACAATTTCAGAATCGTTAACTTGAACCACAAACCCCGATTCGTCCAAGACAACTCCTTCCGCAATCTCAGAGCCAGCCACAATCAAGCTACCAACGCTCACAGTTGGCGTTTTACCTTGAGTGCTGACGGTCATCAAGTCCGCACCCCGCACAACGAGCACTCTCCGAATTGCCTCAGCTCCCTCGTGAATCCCTCGAACTTCGCCCTCCTCCTTACACTGAATTTCAGTTCGTGCCACCACAGCCCCAGGCGCGATTTGATCACCATCTTTTACTAGAATGCGAGTCAACGTGCTGCCTTGGGTTTGGTCTGCGGCTATGTCACGACGAATTACCAGCGATTCCAGAATAACGAGTTGCAAACGTAGCAGGTCAGGATCGGTTTCGTCGGGCAACAGTTCAATGTCAGCCGCGAGTTGAGGCGCATCTTGATCAATTTCCAGAACAAGCTGAATTTTCATCAACTCTAATCCTTCAACTGACTTCACACGCTCCCCGTCCTTGTAGGGCAAACGCTGAACTGCCCGCAAACGAATAGAGCGTCCAGATTCTTCGTTGCTCGATTCCTGACTGGGAACAGAGGGTTCGTCGGGAACGGTAAACTCAGTCACCGGACGTAGCAACATTGCTGGACCTTCAGGCGACTCGATGTATTCCACGTATTTCAATTCATCGACCACCAGACCAGGCATTATCTGTTGTCCGGGATTTACGAGAATTGCTTCGCGGGTAAGAATATCATCGGGATTGTCGATCATGTGCAAATCGCCTGGTTTAATGACAATTTCCCGCAAAATGTCATTTTTCTGAGTAACTTCAACCACCCCGTTGCTTTGACAAAAGATGTCTTTCACCACTTCCGTTCCAGCTTCAACATACTGCCCGTCTTCGACTAGCAGCAGTGAGATGTCTTTGTTGACTTCGTGGGCTTCTTCGGGAATCCAAAGCAACGTTCCACCTTTAACAACTTCATACCCCTGCTTGGCTTTGCCGCGTTTGGCAACTTCGACACCGGAGTACTTGATAATGCCACCAGTTTGAGTTCGGTAGCTGTCGTCAATCAGTTCAGCCACAACCTGGTTATTGGTAACTTTGGTACCGGGTGTAGCTTTCAGGGAAAAGACTTGGTTGTGATTGGTTTCAATTAAGTAGTGATCCCGCCCTTGATAGCTTTCGACTCGTACTTGCGCCTGGTCAAGTAATACGGATGCGGTAATAATCTCAACTTCACGTCCACCTTTGCTGCCTTCCACTTCCTGAGGTAAGCGAACGATGCCGCCATGCTCGGTGATGAGTTTGGTTTCAGCCAATACTCCATCCGCCTCAATGCGATCGCCGTTCTTCACCACAGGCTCCGCACCAGGAGGTAAGTTGTACACCTCACCCGACAAAATCCACAGTAACCCGCCGCGTTGGGCAATTCGGGTGGTGTTTCCTTGCCGATCTTTCTTCTCTTCGGGCACCAGATCCGCAAAGCGAACTTCACCGGCAATATCAGATGCCACATCTTTTGCCGCCTTCTCTGTAGTTTTTCGAGAACGTCCGGTAATGGGAACTTCTGCTAAGATTTGCCCTGTTTTGATTTTTTGCCCATCTCTAACGAGCAGAGTGGCACCTTGAGCCACTGAGAACGTTTGCTGTTGACCGTCTGCTCCCTCTAGAGCAATTTTCAAGCCGCTATCGGCAGAATCAACAACAAACGCGTCTTCACCGTGACGAGTCCGGAATGGACGAACACGCAGCCGCTTAGGATAGCGAATCACCCCATCAAAACCAGCGCGCTCTTGCCGTGCCATTTCCCCCGTGAACACACCACCCGTGTGGAACGTCCGCATGGTGAGCTGAGTACCTGGCTCCCCAATAGACTGTGCTGCGATAATCCCAACGGCTTCCCCAATATCCACCATCTTGGCATGGGCAAGACTCCAACCATAACATTGCTGGCAAACCGAGCGAGCCGCTTCGCAGGTGAGGGGCGATCGCACCACAACCTCTTCCACGTTAGCCTTGCCAACTAGTTCCGCCAGTTCATCCGAGATCGATTGATTCCGAGGAATAATCACCTCACCTGTTTCAGGATGAAGCACATCCTGAGCCGCAACTCGCCCTAAAAGACGGTTCTTGAGCGGAATCAGGACGCGATCTCCATCCCGCATACTCCGTACTGCAATACCTCGCTGAGTTCCGCAATCAATCTCACGAATAATCACATCCTGAGATACGTCCACCAAGCGTCGCGTTAAGTAACCAGAGTCAGCCGTCCGCAGAGCTGTATCCACAAGCCCCTTACGAGCACCATAAGAGGAAATAATATATTCCGTAACAGTCAGCCCTTCACGGAAATTTGTCTTAATCGGCAAGTCAATAATCTCCCCCTGCGGATTCGCCATCAAACCTCGCATTCCGACCAACTGCCGCACCTGCGAGATATTACCCCGTGCCCCAGAGAAAGCCATCATGTAAACAGAGTTCAGCGGATTGTTCATCTTAAAGTTGCGAACAACCTCATCCTTCAACTCCTCATTAGTACCATTCCAGGTATCAATCACCTTTTGGAAGCGCTCCACCTCCGTAATCTCCCCACGGATGTAGCGCTCTTCCGTTTCACGAATCGTCTCCTCCGCCGCTTCTAAAAGCTTCCGCTTGGTTGCAGGCACCTGCAAATCATCCACACTAATGGAGACACCTGCACGGGTTGCAAACTTAAATCCCAAATCCTTCAGCTTGTCTGCCATCTGGGCCGTTCGCGCTGTGCCATGATTCGTGAACGCCCAAGAAATCATCTTAGTAAGTTCTTTTTTGTTGATAACCTGGTTGCGAAAAACTGGTTGATTGTTACGCTCTACCATTATTGACCCCGCCTCTTCCATGAACTGAATGTTGGATTGTTGATGACGGATTCCGAATTGCGATGCCCTTTAGAATTCAAAATCCGTCATCTCGTCAGCCTGCCAGGGCATCTTGAACTGTCTTGTTGTAAATAATTCGACCCGGAGTCGTGCGAACGTACTGAGAAATGAGATTGCCTTCAGCATCTAACCGAACTCGACGAAACTTGTAAGTGCGAGTAACAATCCCATCGGGAGTAGTCTCTTCCTGCAATACGTCGTTATCAGGAACTTCGGATTCTGCCTGCCCATCAAATCGCACCCAAACATAGGCATGTAAATCAACCTGCTGCTGTTCGTATGCTGTAATCGCATCGTCCAAGTTAGCAAAGTAACGACCTGCCCCTTTCTTGGCTTCCGGGTTCTCAGCCGTTAAGTAATAGCAACCCAGCACCATATCCTGACTAGGAGTAATGATTGGGCGACCAGTCGCTGGGGACAAGATATTGTTCGATGCCAGCATTAACAATCGTGCTTCTGCCTGAGCTTCTAAAGACAGAGGAACATGAACTGCCATCTGATCACCGTCAAAGTCCGCGTTGAACGCAGGGCAGACAAGAGGGTGTAGCTGAATTGCTCGACCTTCCACCAGAATTGGCTCAAATGCTTGAATTCCTAAGCGGTGCAGTGTAGGCGCTCGGTTGAGCAAGACAGGATGTCCTTCGATCACTTCCTCCAACACGTCCCAAACAATAGGGTCGTTGCGTTGGATCAATTTCTTAGCAGCCTTGATGTTGTTGACTAAACCTTGACGAATCAAACGATGGATAACAAACGGCTGGAACAACTCGATCGCCATTTCTCTCGGCAACCCACACTGATGAATCTTCAGCTTCGGACCCACCACAATTACAGAACGTCCCGAATAGTCCACCCGCTTGCCCAACAGGTTTTGGCGGAAACGACCCTGTTTCCCCTCAATAATGTCAGAAAGGGATTTGAGTGGGCGGTTATTCGCTCCAACTACAGTACGTCCACGTCGGCCATTGTCAATCAACGCATCCACCGCTTCCTGCAACATCCGCTTCTCGTTGCGAACAATAATCTCAGGAGCCAGAATTTCTTGCAGACGGGCTAATCGGTTGTTGCGGTTAATCACGCGACGATACAAGTCATTCAAGTCAGACGTGGCAAACCGCCCTCCATCCAACTGCACCATCGGGCGCAGATCCGGTGGGATCACCGGAATCACCGTCAACACCATCCAGTCGGGCTGGGAACCTGTAGCGATGAAATTGTCAATCACGCGCAAGCGCTTGATTAGCTTTGCCCGCTTTTGCCCTTTTGAGGTCGCAATCTCTTCCCGCAACTTCTCAGCTTCTTCTTCCAACTTGATATCCTGGAGCAGGCGTTGCAGTGCTTCCGCTCCAATGCCAACCTCAACCCCGGTCAACTGAGAATCTTCGCTGTATAGCTGATCTTCAATTTCAATCCACTGATCCTCAGTTAAAAGCTGTTTGTAGCTTAAGTTGTCGGCATTACCTGGGTTAAGAACCACGTAGGCATTGAAGTAAACGATTTGTTCTGCGTCCCGCAAAGGCATGTCCAGCAGAATCGCCATATAACTGGGAATCCCCTTGAGATACCAAACGTGGGCAACAGGAGCCGCAAGTTTGATGTAACCCATCCGGTGACGGCGAACTCGTGATTCCGTTACTTCAACACCACAACGCTCACAGACAATACCCCGATGGCGAACCCGCTTGTATTTTCCGCAATGGCATTCCCAATCCTTTGCTGGACCAAAAATTCGCTCACAAAACAGCCCATCCATTTCCGGCTTGAGCGTTCGGTAGTTGATGGTTTCTGGCTTCGTTACCTCACCCACCGCTTGACCATTGGGTAGGGTGCGCTCTCCCCACTGCCGGATGCGCTCCGGAGATGCCAGACCAATCTTCACATAGTCAAAACGCTGCTCTAGCTTCGGCATCGTGTGTGTTTCCTTATCGAGTTGTAGCAATAAGTTTCAAGGCTAAAAAGTCCAGGGTAAAGTGCCAGGGAGGCGATCGCTTTAGCACTCGGCCCTGAGACTTTTAGTTCTATTCATCTCCGTCATCCATTTCGTCACGAGAAATCGATTCATACGTAGGGCGAGAAGGCGCTCGACGAGTATTTACATCTGCCATCAAATCCACTTCGGTATCACGACTCGTGCCATCTTCGCGAGTATCCAACTTGTGAACAGCCACATCCAGACACAGCGACTGAAGCTCTCGCATCAACACCTTGAAGGATTCGGGTGTACCCGGACGCGGAATGGCTTTTCCTTTAACGATCGCATTCAATGCCTCATTCCGTCCTTGCATATCATCGGACTTCACTGTCAACAGCTCTTGCAATGTGTAAGCAGCACCAAATGCCTCCAGTGCCCATACTTCCATTTCCCCAAAGCGCTGACCACCTTGCTGTGCCTTGCCGCCCAATGGCTGTTGAGTCACGAGGGAGTAAGGACCCGTTGAACGAGCATGAATCTTATCGTCCACCAAGTGAACCAGCTTCAGCATATAGGCGATACCAACCGCTACTGGGCGATCAAACGGTTCACCCGTCCGTCCATCAAAAACCTGAATTTTGCCTGGATCGTCTGGACTAAATATCCAGTCTGCCCCTCGAACTTCGCTGGCTTCTTTGAGCTTGGCATGAACGGTTTCACGCGATTTTTCTTCACCATGCATTTCGTCAAAGGGCACAACTTTGAACCGTACACCGAGGTTTTCGGCTGCCCAGCCTAAGAGGCATTCGTACACCTGCCCTACATTCATCCGAGAAGGTACGCCAAGTGGATTCAATACAATGTCAACGGGGGTCCCATCTGGCAGGTAAGGCATATCTTCCAGGGGCAAAATCCGGGAAATAATCCCCTTATTGCCATGTCGTCCCGCCATTTTGTCGCCTACTTGAATCTTGCGTTTTTGGGCAACGTAGACTCGCACTACCATGTTGGCACCGGGCGGCAGTTCATCGCCTTGCTCTCGTGTAAAGACGCGAACATCGACAACCCGCCCCTTTTCGCCGTTTGGCACGCGTAGAGAGTTGTCTCGAACATCTCGTGCTTTCTCACCAAAGATAGCTCGCAAGAGTTTTTCTTCAGGCGGTTGATCTGATTCCCCTTTAGGGGTGACCTTCCCAACAAGAATGTCGCTTTGCTCTACCCAGGCACCAATCCGAATGATCCCGGTTTCGTCGAGTTGACGCAGAGCATCCTCACCCACGTTTGGAATTTCGCGGGTAATTTCTTCGGGACCAAGTTTGGTTTGTCGGGCTTCAATCTCGTACTTCTCAATGTGGATCGAGGTGTACACATCGTTGTAAACAAGACGCTCACTAATCAAAATTGCGTCTTCATAGTTGTAGCCTTCCCACGGCATGTAGGCGACCAGGATGTTTTGACCAAGTGCCAATTCACCTTCTTGAGTGGCAGAGCCATCTGCTAATACTTGCCCAACCGATACGCGATCGCCGATGAAAACAATCGGACGTTGGTTTAAGCAGGTGTCCTGGTTAGAGCGCTGATATTTTTGGACTTGATACTCATGCTCCCTACCATTCATATCCCGAACGCGAATGCGATCGGCTGAAACAAAAGTAACCTCGCCATCTGTACGACTGACAATCACCATCCCAGAGTCTCTTGCAGCTTGAGCTTCCAAGCCCGTACCAACGAGAGGACGTTCTGGACGCAGCAAAGGAACTGCCTGCCGTTGCATGTTAGAACCCATCAGAGCACGGTTCGCATCATCGTGCTCTAAAAACGGGATCAAGGAAGTGGCGACAGAAATAATTTGTACGGGAGAGACCGCAACGTAGTCCACCTCGTCGGGCGTAGTGGTTGTAAAGTCTTGGCGATATCGAACAGGAACTTGTTCACCTAAAATGTTCCCGTCTTCATCCATCGGAATGTCGCCTGGAGCAACCCGTAGATCGTCTTCTTCGTCTGCCGTCATATAAGCCGGAGACATATCTTTGAGAACTTGACCATTCTCAACTTTGTAGAACGGCGTTTCAATAAAACCATAAGCATTGACGCGGGCATGGGTTGCCAGAGAGCCAATCAAGCCAGCGTTTGGACCTTCAGGGGTCTCAATTGGGCAAATTCGACCGTAGTGAGACGGGTGAATATCACGCACGGCAAAGCCTGCACGTTCACGAGTCAACCCTCCAGGTCCCAACGCACTCAAACGGCGTTTGTGGGTCAATTCTGCCAGTGGATTAGTTTGATCCATGAACTGCGAAAGTTGAGACGAGCCAAAGAATTCCTTAATGGCTGCCACCAGTGGTTTGGGGTTGACCAGAGAAGCGGGGGTTAAGGAATCGGCATCGGAAACCGTCATGCGTTCTCGAATGATCCGTTCCAAACGATTCAAGCCTACTCGTACCTGGTTTTGCAACAATTCGCCGACCGATCGCACCCGACGGTTACCCAGGTGGTCGATGTCATCGATCGCGCCAATGTCAAATTCCAGATTAATCAAATAGTCGATCGCCGCCAGAATGTCTTGTGGAGTCAACACACGCATGGCTTCGGGAACATTTAATCGCAGTTTGCGATTGAGCTTATAACGGCCCACTTTACCCAGGTCGTAGCGCTTAGGATCAAAGAAGCGTGAATCCAAGAGCTGCTGTCCCCCTGAAACAGTGGGTGGTTCACCCGGACGCAACTTGCGGTAAAGCTCCATCAGAGCTTCCTCTTCCCCGTATTGCCCTTCCTTTTCAATGGTTTTTTGGAAGTACTCTGGGTGCCGCAAAGCATCAAAAATCTCACCATCGCTGAGACCTAACGCTTTTAGCAACACTTGAGCAGACAGTTTACGAGTTTTGTCGATCCGAACCCAAACCAGATCGTTTTTGTCGGTTTCAAATTTTAACCAGGCACCGCGGTTTGGGATCAGGCTGGCGTTGTAGGTGCGTCGTCCGTTTTTATCGGTTTCAGACTTGTAGTAGACACCAGGACTGCGAACGATTTGATTGACAATTACCCGTTCAGCACCATTGATGATAAAAGTTCCGCGATCGGTCATTAGGGGCAAATCCCCGATAAAGACCTCTTGCTCCTTAATTTCCCCAGTCTCTTTGTTGATTAACCGAGTGGGTACATACATCTGAACCGCGTAGGTGCTATCGCGGCGCTTGGCTTCGTCTACGTCATACTTAGGGCGTTTGAGCTTAAAGTCCTTGCCAATGAAATGCAGCTCAAGTTTACCTGTGTAGTCAGTGATGGGAGAAAAACTATCAAGTTCTTCAATGAGTCCTTCTTCCAAGAACCAGCGGAAACTCTCCCGCTGAATTTCGACCAAATCCGGAAGAGTGAAGGCGGGTGTGTTGAAGTTAGTCATGCGTCGTCTTACAGAAGGGATTACGCCCAGCGCGAATGTAGGATTGTAGATGATCGGGGCAGACAAGTCAATATGTAAACCAAGATATTGATCTCGGTTTACATGCTACGGGTTAGCTTGGAAAACCCAAAATATGGATAGTGAGGTGCTTAGAAAACTCTCGAATAAAAAATAAATCCATTTCGCTGACGGTGTCTCAGACGAAGAGGCAAATGTTGACACTTCTTTTCATTATGACTCAAAGAGTGCAAAGTGGGTGATCCTCTTAGCAAAAACTTGTGATTCAGTCAACTCACTTCTTTTAAGAGTGAATGTTCCTTGTCCAGAAGATTCCTCTAGTGGGCTGGGCAGTCTAAATTACAAAATTACATTTTTTCCCACGTTCAAACCAATAGTTTGTTCTGATTTGCTAAACACTCAGGCAACGGAAGCCGGAAAAGTTCACAAGCGTTCCGGGTTGTTGTTGCCGCCAATGTCTCCACAGAAAGATTGCGTAGATGGGCAACTTGTTCAGCAACATACTTAACGTAAGCTGGCTCATTGCGTTTTCCTCGCATTGGAACTGGAGCGAGAAACGGACAATCAGTTTCGATCAGCAAGCGATCGCCAGGCACGACCTGGGCAGACTCTTGAATTTGAGTTGCCTTCTTAAAGGTCACTGTGCCACTAAAACTAATGTAAAAACCAAGTTCCAAAAACCACTGGGTTTCCTCTGGTGTTCCTCCCCAACAATGCATCACTCCTTTGACACGCCCATTCCGATGGCAAAATTGCCGTAGTAAGTTTGCCATCGGAACCGCCGCATCTCGGCAGTGAACAATGACGGGTAAATCAAGTTGCTGGGCGATCGCAAGCTGGGATTCAAACGCCTGCATCTGCTGATCCTGGTTGCTTGCCTTGAAAAAATCTAATCCAGTCTCTCCAATCGCTACAACCCGTTGATCAGACTTGGCAAGGCACAGAATCTCTTCCGAAATAGTCGGGTGCCATTTTTCCTCAACATCGAGGGGATGCAACCCAACCGCAAAAAACAACTCTGGGAAGGAATTAGCGATCGCTTGAATATGCTCAAACTCAGAAGGCTCAACACAAGAGTGAACCAGACGAACAATGCCAGCTTCTCTCCATCGTTGAGCAACTAATTCCAGATCTCCCTGGAAGGTTTCAAAATTTACATGAACGTGAGTATCAACAAGACACATAGAGGGCTACTGACCACCTCGTAACTTTCAACGCTCATCTCAACGACAAGCCTTAAACCCTGGAGTCGCGCCCACCTAACTGTTTGGATGGCACTGTTTAGGAAGCAACTGCTTGAGATGACTCAGCCTTTTTTAAGGCTTTCATCAATCTAGACTTCTTCCGAGCACCATTATTAGAATGCAAAGCTCCCCGCTTTACCGCTCTATCAATCTTGCTGTAAGCTGACGCAAGCCGCGTTTGCACCTCTTGCATCGACTCTGGTGTTGGATTTGCTGCATAGCCATCAACAGCAGCAAAACACTTTTTCATCAACGTCTTGACCGCTGACTTATAGCTTTTATTACGAAGGCGATTGCGCTCTGCAATTTCAACCCGTTTGAGGGCAGACTTAATGTTAGCCACTGGAAATCCTGAAACTCTACCTATTGAAACTCTATCGGACAAAAGCATTTGATGCTAGATAAATTACTATAACACCTCTGTCAGTAGATAGCCCAATCCCTCGAAAATCCAGGTTAAGCTAGAGTAACGAGAGCGGGGCAGGATTTTCTCCGCGCTGTTTTGGAGTCCCCCAATTTCATCACTGTTCTCGACAGGGCAACCCATTAGATTGGCACTTCGATCTCCATGTTGCGAATTATCACTCAGCGGGCTGAGGCACGATCTGAACTGCGTCGTATCTGTGACCGCACCCATGACGACCAAGTCCTTCATAAGGAGGCGACTGTGCGGGAAGTGCTTCAGGCGGTGCAGCGCCAGGGGGATAGAGCAATTCTGCACTATACCTCAGAATTTGACCGTCACGATCTCAAGGCTGACGAGTTGCAGGTGAGCGGTTCAGAGCTTGATGCCGCTTATCAGCAAGTATCGAAAGAGCTTTTGGACGCGATTCGGCTTGCGTGTCGCCAAATTGAAACATTCCATCGCCAACGAATTCCCAAAAGTTGGGTGCACTTTGGCGATGATGAGATTGTGCTTGGTAAACGGTATCTGCCAGTTGATCGGGCAGGGATTTATGTACCGGGCGGACAGGCATCCTACCCCAGTACGGTATTAATGAATGCCATTCCGGCAAAGGTCGCGAAGGTTCCTCGGATTGTCATGGTGACACCACCGGGATCAGAGAAAGGCATTAACCCGGCTGTGCTGGTGGCTGCTCAAGAAGCAGGGATCGAAGAGATTTACAGGGTGGGTGGAGCGCAGGCGATCGCTGCACTTGCCTATGGTACTGAAACCATTCCTAAAGTGGATATGATTACAGGCCCCGGCAACATTTACGTCACCCTTGCGAAGAAGTTGGTGTTTGGAACGGTGGGAATTGATTCTCTCGCTGGACCCTCGGAAGTCCTGATTATTGCTGATAAAACTGCCAATCCTGTTTTTGTTGCAGCCGATATGCTGGCGCAGGCAGAGCACGACCAGATGGCATCTGCAATTTTGCTTACGGATGATTCTGTACTTGCCCGAAAAGTGGTGGACGAGGTTGAACGACAATTAAGCGATCATCCCCGGCGACTCCTGACTGAGAAAGCGATCGCCCATTATGGTTTAGTTGTGGTTGTCGAGTCCTTAGAAATCGCCGCAGAGCTTTCTAACGAGTTTGCCCCTGAACATTTGGAACTGGAAGTAGCTGATCCCTGGGCATTACTGGAGCATATTCGTCATGCGGGAGCAATCTTCCTGGGTTGTTCAACTCCAGAAGCGGTTGGAGATTACCTGGCAGGCCCCAACCACACGCTGCCCACATCTGGAGCAGCCCGTTATGCTTCTCCGCTGGGAGTTGAAACATTCATGAAGCATTCCAGTCTGATCCAGTACTCTCCAACAGCATTACAAAAAGTTGCAGGGGCGATCGACTTATTGGCTACGGCTGAAGGTTTACCCTCTCACGCCGACTCAGTTCGTTTACGAGTTCGAGGTAGTCAGGAATTGCCGTAATCTACTCAGGCTGAGCGTTTGTCCTAAACTAATTGGTAACAGAGCAACTCCCTCAAGTCGAGACTGAACCCATCCTTCACCCCAACGCCATTCATGGAATCCATCAATTCCATGACTTAGTAGCAAAAGGAGGGTATCAGCCTCCACGTACTCAACGCTGTGAACGATAGAGATAGGACCAATCCAGCTTGTGAATGACAAGCCAGGACGTAATTCTTCAGGCAATCCATTAGAGAGGCGCTGTGGAAAGAGCCACTTTCGTAGCTTATCTGTCTGAACTAAACTCTCCCGCAGAGCTTGTTCAGACACCGCTATCTCAATCCGAATATTGCTTTGCTGAAACGTACCAAACATAAAGCAAGGGTCTGCGACCAGAAAATCTACGCTTTCAGTATGACAGACCCATCACTTAACTGCTGATTAGCTGGCAATTCCGCGAGGAACCCCTTCTAACGCTTCTTCTTCTGTATCAAAAATTTCAAATACTGAGTCCATCATGGTCACTTCAAACACCAAGCGGGCTTCTGGATGAACATTACAAATTCGGAAACTTCCTCTTACCTTGTCGGCATCTCTCATGCCAGCAACAAGAGACGTAAGACCGGAACTATCAATGAAATTGACCTGACCCAAATTGACAACCACATGACGGCTAAGCTTGGAGATACACTCTTGTAGCTTGAGCCGGAACTGCCAGGCAGTCGTAATGTCTAAGCGCCCAGATGGAGTGAGGACAATGACTGTCGTACCATCTTGGGTCGTGTGAGTCTTCTGCTCCATGTGTATGGATTTCTGCTCCATAGGGATCGCCTACCCTCTCCTAAACGCTACGGATAACTGGGGTGATGTTGAACCAAGATCCACAACGAGCCTCAATCGCGCCAACCTGAGACAGGAAACTGCTCAACAAACGCTTTTGACTCCACCAAAGCTCTATATGATGAACTTCGATAAGCATGGCTTAGGGAACTTTGTTGCTGCAAACGATCAAGTGTTGCTCAGTTTAGTTTTGACACAAAATCTAAAATTGCAACAAATTAATGACTGATCTTACGCCTAACTTACCCTATACAGCCTAACTTAATTTCCTTAGGAAGTTTGAGTCCAATTTAGCCAATCTTGTGGTTTGAGGAAGGTTGTGTAGAGTTCGGCTTCAGGAGAGCCAGGGTCTGGCGTGTAATTGTACTCCCAACGTACCAGCGGCGGTAAAGACATCAGGATAGATTCTGTGCGCCCATTGGTTTGCAAGCCAAAAATGGTGCCTCGGTCGTATACCAGGTTGAATTCAACGTACCGACCTCGACGGTAAAGTTGAAAGTTGCGTTGGCGATCGCCATATTCAGTTGCACGTCGGCGCTCTGCGATTGGAACATAAGCTGGCAGGAATGCTTTACCACAATCATTCACAAAGGCAAATAGATTTTCCCAAGTGCGTCCTTTTACATCGCCCACTGTTTGACTGTAACGAGCAGCAGGAGTATCAATTTGGGAACCGGGATAAGAAACAGGATACAGCTTGCCCTGAGTATCTTGATAGTCGAAGAACAAACCTCCCACGCCTCGCGTTTCCTGCCGATGCTTCAGATAAAAGTATTCGTCGCACCAGAGTTTAAATGCTTGGTAGTAGTGGGGATTGTGAGCGTCGCAGGTTTGCTTGAGAGTACGGTGGAAGTGGATCACATCTTCTACAAATGGGTAGTAGGGAGTGAGGTCAATTCCACCTCCGAACCACCAGACGGATCCTGCCTCAAAATAACGGTAGTTGAGGTGTACCGTTGGAATGTAGGGGTTCCGAGGATGGAGTACCATCGATGTACCTGTGGCATAAAACCCGTGACCTGCGGCTTCTGGTCGTTGCACCAGGATGGAAGGTGGAAGGTCTTTGCCCCATACCTCTGAAAAATTAACGCCGCCTTGTTCAAACACATCTCCCTCTCGCAGAACACGAGAGCGACCACCACCACCTTCCTCACGCTCCCAAGCATCTTCCCGAAACTTGCCAACTCCATCCAGTTGTTCCAGTCCTTCGCAGATGTGATCTTGCAGGCTCCGCATCAACTGGCTAACTCGCTGACGAGAGTCGCTGGGTGGAAATGCTTGGCTGGTGGTGGTTGTCTCAGATGTAGAAAACGCGGTCATAGTTTAAAAATCCAAGAATAAATCGACGAATGTTGTGCAGAAGATTGATAGTGGGCAAGTTGCAACTAAGAGTTTGCGCCAAAAAGCAGCAACTACTTCCAACTCTCCATCTGAGCATAGTTAGGGACGGTAATGCTTGAAGAAATGTTTAGCAATCCGTAGAAAGGCGATCGCAAATCCAGATTTTCATGCCGAGGACTGGCATAAATCAGCAGCAGGCAACCTGAATCATGTAAGACATTAAGAGTTGATATACCTATCTAAAGAAGCAACGCGGTAATTGCCGAGGCGCATAAAATAAAGGTTTAAGGGTTTGGATGGTGATAAGCACATGGGGCGACTTGGGTTTCTGCCTGAATTCAACAACTCTTCTAAAAGGCAATATCCCAACGATCAGTTTATTAGAACCTATCAGGCAGACAGTTCTGCCTCAGTCGATGACTTATGGAGAAAAATCACCGACTTAACTGATCTCTCTTGGCATCCCATCCTTGCCAGCACCAATGTTCCTAGAGGTTTAGTAGTCAAGCCAGGGCTGATTTACCAGGGGTTCACCCGTATGATCCCGATTCCCATTCAGATTTTTGTCGAACGAGTCAGTCCTAGAGAACTCTTTAGTGTCCGGATCTTAGTGATGCCGGGGCTGGAAGAGAAGGTTACTTACCAGGTGCGATCGACGGTATGCGGCACTTGTGTTTCCTACTCTGTCACCCTACGAGGCTGGTTATCTCCTCTATTTTGGTCTTTAGTGCGTCCGTGTGCGGCAAAAGTCGTTCGTCAACTGGTTCAGTCCGTTGAACAGGCAGTATCCGGCAACCTTAAACCTCCCAAGCGAAGCTGTCTAGATCTGTAATAACGAGAATGAATAGGTGCCATCAGCATCCGTTTTAGAGTTGGGTTCTCAACTGGTTCTAAGATTGAGATGGAAAGAAAGTCAACCGAGAAACCAACCCCAATTTCCCTTCAGAGTGACAAATGCTCGATACCCTCAGTCCCAGTTCTGTGCTTGAAGTGCTCAAGCCTGTTCAAGATCCCGAACTTCGCAAGAGTTTAGTGGATCTGAATATGATCCGAAACGTTGAAATTGATGGCGGCACTGTCCGCTTTACATTGGTCTTAACTACACCTGCCTGCCCTTTGCGCCAGTTTATTGTGGAAGATTGTGAGCGGGTGGTTAAAACTCTACCTGGCGTGGAAGCAGTAGTGGTGGATGTGACGGCTGAAACACCGCAGCAAAAAGCCTTACCCGATCGCCAGAGAATTGACGGTGTGAAGAATATTCTGGCAATTTCCAGTGGCAAAGGCGGCGTAGGTAAAAGTACGATCGCCGTCAATGTAGCAGTCGCTTTGGCACAGGCAGGAGCCAGAGTAGGACTAATCGATGCGGATATTTACGGTCCAAACGCGCCCACCATGTTGGGATTGGAAGGGGCAAACGTTACCGTGCAGCAGGGGGCTGAAGGCGAGGTGCTCAAACCCGCGTTTAACCACGGAGTGAAGCTGGTATCGATGGGATTTTTGATTGACAAAGATCAACCCGTGATTTGGCGCGGTCCTATGCTAAATGGCGTGATTCGACAATTTCTCTATCAGGTGCAGTGGGGCGATCTGGATTACCTAATTGTGGATATGCCGCCGGGAACCGGAGATGCCCAGTTGACAATGGCTCAAGCGGTGCCGATGGCGGGAGCGGTGATTGTGACCACGCCGCAAACGGTCGCTCTGCTAGATGCCCGTCGGGGATTGAAGATGTTTCAACAGTTGGGCGTTCCAGTGTTGGGGATTGTGGAGAACATGAGCTACTTTATCCCGCCCGATTTGCCAGATAAGCAGTATGACATTTTTGGCTCAGCTGGGGGAGAAAAAACGGCTCAAGAACTGCAAGTCCCCTTGTTAGGCTGTATACCGTTAGAAATTCCGCTCCGAGAAGGGGGCGATCGCGGCTTGCCGATTGTGGTGGCAGAGCCAGAGTCGGCTTCGGCGAAGGCGTTAACGGCGATCGCTCAGCAAATTGCCGCAAAAGTTTCTATCGCAGCGTTGGCATAGGGCGCAATTGTAAAGGTAATGGGTCAGGAACGATAGAATAACCTCTAGTTGTTTGTGCCCAATCCTGACTCTTTCATCCCGACTGTCGAATGCTTCAACGCTCCTTTCCCAAAATCTACTGGAAATCGATTCTGCAACCCTGGCAAAACATCGATTGGCTACTGTTGATCCTGCCAATTGGTTTAACTCTGTTAGGAGCTGTGATGATCCACAGCGTAGAGATGAACCAGGGTGGCGCAAACTGGGCTTTTCAACATTTGATCACGGCTGCAATTGGGCTGGTGCTGGCGCTGGCGCTTGCCCGTTGGCGTTATGAGTGGTTGCTGCACTGGCACTGGGTGATTTATGGACTCACCATTCTGCTGCTGATTGCCGTTAAATTTATTGGTACAGAAGGGTTGGGAGCGCAACGCTGGATTACGATTCTCGGCTTTAACCTGCAACCCTCTGAGTTTGCCAAGTTGGGCGTGATTATTACGATTGCTGCTGTGCTCAGCGATCGTCCTGCTTCCACCATTCCCGCCGCCCTGAGAGCACTTGCCGTTGCAGCAGTTCCCTGGATCTTCGTCTTCCTGGAACCAAACCTCGGCACATCCCTTGTTTTCGGCGCGATCACGATGGGGATGCTTTATTGGGGCAATGCCAATCCGGGCTGGCTGTTGCTGCTGATTTCGCCCTTTGTTTCTGCGATTCTGTTCAACGTTTTCCTACCCGTTTGGTTTGCCTGGATTGTGGTAATTGCGGTAATTGCCTGGCGGAGTTTGCCCTGGTATCGCCTGGGAACGCTGGGAGCTGTGGTGATTAATTTGCTCTCCGGCGGGTTGGGGCACTTCCTTTGGGGGTTGCTTAAGGAATATCAAAAAAAGCGCCTGGTGATCTTCCTCAATCCAGATCAAGACCCGTTAGGGGGTGGCTATCACCTGATTCAATCTCGCATTGGGATTGGGGCGGGAGGAGTGTGGGGACGAGGCCTACACCAGGGAACCCAAACCCAATTAAGCTTCATTCCGGAGCAGCACACCGACTTTATTTTTGCAGCCATTGGAGAAGAACTGGGGTTTATCGGTTGCATGGTAGTGCTATTTGTTTTTTGGCTCCTTTGTCTGCGATTGGTCATTATTGCTCAAAATGCCAAAGATAATTTTGGGTCTTTGATCGCGATCGGGGTTTTTTCGATGATTGTGTTTCAGGTGACGGTGAATGTGGGTATGACGATTGGCTTGTCTCCAGTCACCGGAATTCCCTTGCCTTACTTAAGTTATGGTAAATCGTCGCTGCTGATGAATTTTTTGGCGATCGGGGTTGTGGAATCTGTAGCAAATTTTCGCCAGCGCCTGAAGTTTTAGGAATACTCATTGTTAAGAGATAGAGGCGCTATGGTTAAATGCACGCCCCTTAGAACCAGGAATCATTCAAAACGTAGAATTCAAAGCGGCAAAGCCTTACTGAAAAGCATTTTGAATTTTCAACTTTTCATTTTTAATTGGTTCTCATCCCTTAGCAACCATAAAGGCTAGAAAATGCAACCTGAAAGCAGCTTTTATTCTAAGTCCCTTCATTCTGAGGCGTTCAACCTGTAAGCTGGACTAGAGAATTTAAACAGTAAAGCCATGATTCTGCCAGGTTCTGCCGTTCGTGTCATTAATCCCAGCGATACCTACTACCAGTTTCTAGGGTTGGTGCAGCGCGTTAGTGATGGTAAAGTTGCCGTTTTATTTGAAGGTGGAAACTGGGACAAACTGGTGACGTTTCGCCTGTCTGAGTTAGAAGAGGTCGATACCACGGCAGCTAAGAAAAAGGGCAAGTAGGTCAATAACCTGTCCCCATCCAAATCTGTAGGGTTTTCCAAAGAAACTTTTCATTTTTGAGTTGGACGTGGTTGTTGGGTTACGAGTTTTGGGGTTTTGAGTAGATAATCAGAACAAATGAATTAAGTTAACTCAAGACTCCTTCTCGAAACTAAATCGTATGCGTCTTCCTCTTCCTCAATTTGCTGCCAAAAATCGCCATCCCGATCACATTGCAGAGGTGGTTGAGACGGCAACGACAGAATTTTTGGCCCAGTGCCTGGATGTGGAAGAGTTAAGCTTTTCGACGATGCCACCTTTTGGTAGCTGGGTGAAGTCGATGGAAGAGGAGGCGGGCAATCTGGTTTATGCCGTGGTTTACTATGCCTCGACCAGCCCGATCGACTCGGTGCATCGCGCTCGTGCTTTGGGGTTGTCGCTTCAGGAATTGAGGGAGCAGCAACCTCAGATTTTTGCCATGTTGAAAACGGAATTTCGAGCGGCGATCGTGGGATTTCAACCCAGCGATGCTGCGTCTGCTGCGTTTACTGCAACCAATGGCACGATCTATCAGCATTTACCGCCGCGTCCACCGCAGCTTCATCAGGCGGTGTTTGCTTGTGAGCCAAAGGAAGTGGTGCAGTTTACCGAGAAATTAGATTTTTTGCGATCGCTCCTACAGATGAGTGCTGTTCCAGTAGATGCTCTGATTGCGGCAACTCTCCGGGAAATATATCGGCTACGGCAAGCCGACCGAGAATGGTTAGTGCAGGCAGGCAGAACATTAGGTGTTTTGCTGAAGGATGACTATGATCGTTTGCGTGCCATTTTGAACCAAATCCACTTCCAGGGATAGATTCTCTTTCAAAAGATTTCAAGTTTCTCTAGATAGAAGTGCGTTTATGGCTGGTTATGGAACCCACATTGCATTTCTTTCAAGAAGAGCCAATTGTTTCGTTCGCGGTGTTGCTGGCAGTCATTTTCGCAGTGCCACCCCTGTTTGAACGCATTCGATTGCCGGGACTTGTAGGGCTTTTAGCTGCTGGCGTTGTGTTAGGTCCCAATGGGTTAAAGCTATTTCAGAAAGAATCCGATGCGATGAACTTGCTGTCAGACATTGGGTTGGTGTACCTGATGTTTGTCGCGGGCTTAGAAATTGAGTTGGAGCAGTTTCACCAAACCAAGCATCGTTCGATTGGGTTTGGTAATTTCACTTTTTGGGTGCCACTGATTGTGGGAACGGCGATCGGGCGAGCGTTTAACTTCGACTGGAATGCCTCTTTTTTGATTGGGTCGTTATTAGCTTCCCATACGCTCCTGGCCTATCCCATTGTGAGCCGATTGGGTGTAGTTACCAATGAAGCGGTGACCGTGACGATTGGGGCAACGATTTTTACGGATATTGGCGCACTATTAGTGTTGGCGATTTGTGTAGGGGTCAAGGCGGGAGATTTCAGCCCGTTGAAGTTCGCTTTTTTGATCGGGTCGTTGGCAGTTTACACGGCAGTTGTGTTGGTTGGGATTAATCGACTGGGTAAAACCTTTTTTGAACGCTCTGGAGATGAGGAAGGTAAGCAATTTTTGTTTGTGTTGCTGGCGCTGTTTCTTGCCTCAGCAGGTGCCCAACTGATTGGCGTTGAAAAAATTGTTGGGGCATTCCTGGCGGGTTTGGCAGTAAATGGCGTAGTAGGGAATGGTCCCATTAAAGAAAAAATTGTGTTTGTTGGGAGCGTTTTGTTCATTCCTATCTTCTTTGTGGATATGGGATTTTTGATTAACGTTCCGGTATTCGTGAAAAACTTGACGACTCCCCAATCGCTTGGGTTAACGATCGCGATCGTCGTTGGGTTGATTGGTAGCAAATTTGGAGCCGCCTTGCTTGCTAAACTTGCTTACCGTTATGACTGGCGAGAAATGATCGTGATGTGGTCGTTATCGTTGCCGCAGGTTGCCGCCACGTTGGCAGCGACGCTAGTGGGGTTTCGGGCGGGCATTTTGTCGGAAGATGTGTTGAATAGTGTGATTGTGCTGATGTTAGTGACATCTACACTGGGTCCGATATTAACGGCTCGGTTTGCGCCAGATCTACAAGTTCCAGGGGCTGCTGAGGTGCTAGTTGCTGATGAGTTTGAGCCGATCGCGCCTACCCTGGAAGAGTTATTTACTGTGATTATTCCGGTTTATAACCCCAGTACAGAAAAAAATCTGCTGGAGTTAGCGGCCCTCCTTGCAGCCCACTTCAATGGGCGAATTGTGCCTCTTGCGATCGCGACTGCGCGCACCCACATGGATGATCCACAGCTCAGCATTGGTCTAAAGCGGAGCCAGGTATTAATTGAAACAGCGGCTGAATTTAGCCGAGAAGTGGGAGTTGCGGCTGAACCTTTAGTGCGAATTGACGACAGCATTGCTCAGGGCATTAGCCGCGCCAGTCGTGAGCAACACGCAAATTTGATCGTGATGGGATGGGGACGGAGAACAGGATTTCAAGCGCGTTTACTGGGGAATGTGATCGATAGTGTGTTGTGGTCAGCTCATTGCCCAGTCGCCATCTCTCGCTTATTGGAGTCTCCCAAAGAGTTTAAGCGTATTCTTGTGCCGATTGAAAACATTTACAATCCCGAAAGTCGAGTGATGCGGTTGGCTAGAGTGTTAGCGATCGCAAATCAAGCAGAGGTTGCCTTTTTGCACGTGGTCAATTCACCGTTGGGAGATCGTCGTTTACAACGCCCCTATACACCGAATCGGATGGATGCCATTCGGACTCAATTAGTAGGTTTAGCTGAAAGCTTTTCATTTCCTACATCTGTCGAGGTTGTGGTTAAACAAAGTGATAACGTTCCTCGGGTGATCGCCAACACCGCCCAATCTTATGATCTAGTGATTTTGCGAGTTTCTCCGCGCCACTTTACAACGATCGGATTACCCTTAAACGACTTAACAACCCAAACTGTTGAGCAACTTACTTGCTCTGTGATCATGCTGAGTGCTCGCCCAATTCGCCCCGTTCCAGTGGAAAACCATCAACCATCAAATCCGATCAGAGCTAAGATGGTTCAAAACTAGTGTGCGATCGTTTGTTCCACTGCCGTTACAAATTATCAAAACTGATGTATGCTATGCATCAATAAGGCACTGCTAAGTCTTTAATTAGCTACTGCATCTAGAGTTTTATCTTGCGGGTTTTGCTCAAAAAAGACTGAAAGCGTAACCTTTGTTAGGCATTCTCTCCAAGCTCTTTTGCAAATTTTGAATAGTTTAGCTTACCCGACTAAGTCTTTAATTGATACTTTTCCAACTATCCAATTGCTCAATTGAGCAATGTGCCGATATTTTAATCTAGCTTTCAATCATTTCTTGTGGACCGGCTAATTCATTAAATTTGCTTCTGTAGATGTAGTCTTTTATAGATTTAGTTTAGCTGTAGTGAAATCCTGTCAAGGAATTCAGCATGGTTTCCGCTCATACGTCTAACATAGCCAAAGGCATCAAAATTCTTTTGATTGAAGATAATGATATAAGTCGTCAACTTATGACTGACTTTCTCATCGACTTTGGGTACGATGTTTTGAGTTTGGAGAAAGCAACGTCGTTTGCATCAGTCATGGAGCACTTCAAGCCCAACATTGTATTGCTAGATCTTAAACTCCCGGATATTGACGGATTTGCCCTATTACAGCAGCTGCGTCAAAAACCTGAATGGCAAGAAATTCCAACCATTGTTGTCTCGGCTTTTGCCTTTCATACCGATCGCCAACGCGCCTTAGACTTAGGCGCTCGTCGTTACCTGGTTAAACCGGTGAAACTGATGGAACTGATTGAGGCACTGCAAGCAGAAACGGAATTTTTAACTATCTAAAGGTTATTCCAGAGCAGTACCATCCTCAAGAGAGGACGGTTGAGTAGGCTGGGACGGTACATCAGCCGCTTGAGCGTTAATGAATTGTTCGACCATCTGCGTTAGAGCTTTTATGGTGTCGCCCGCCTCTGAGATTTGAGTTTCTAGTTCAGTTACTAACAGCGTTGCGGCTTGGAGCTTGTTTAAAGTGTCTTCCAGGGCAGAACGAGCTTGAGCACGAAATTCTTCAATTTCCATAAGTATTACTTTAAATAAGGTGTTTAATATAATACACGAGACTTCCGTGTGATTCCTGAAGTTTGTTGGTATAAATTGGCTGGGAACTTGGTTTTTCTAAATGCACTGCTTACTTCCGTTGAGGATGACATTCATCGCACTTGCTGGGAAACGCTAAGATCAAAGAGTAATCTACTGTTGTAGAAGAGTTGTGGTATCGGCAAAATCTCTGCCGCTGGTTAAAGATCCAGAGCGCTTAGAAAATCGCTTGCGTGAAATCCCACCTGAACCTGGGGTTTACTACATGAGAGATGCCAGCGATCAAGTGCTTTATATTGGGAAGTCTAAAAAGCTGCGATCGCGGGTTCGGTCATATTTTCGGGATGATCACTATCACAGTCCTCGGATTGGAATGATGGTGAAGCAGGTGGTTGATATTGAATTTATCGTCACAGACACCGAAGCCGAAGCTCTAGCGCTGGAAGCTAACTTGATTAAGCAGCATCAGCCCTACTACAACGTGCTGCTGAAGGACGATAAAAAATATCCCTGGCTCTGTATTACATGGTCGGAGAATTATCCTCGTATTTTCATCACCCGAAAGAAGAATTTAAGCAAAAAATCTGACCGATTTTATGGACCTTACGTAGATGTAGGGCTGCTGCGACGAACCTTGCATTTGGTAAAGCGTATCTTTCCTCTACGACAGCGTCCCCAACCTCTGTTTCGCGATCGCCCCTGTTTAAACTATGACATCGGGCGTTGCCCTGGAGTTTGTCAACAGCTCATTTCTTCAGAGGACTATCACAAAATTGTGCGGAAAGTGGCAATGGTGTTTCAGGGGCGCACAGATGAACTGGTGGAAATTCTCACCGCTCAGATGGAGAAAGCGGCAGAAGACTTGAACTTTGAAGTTGCGGCTCGGATTCGCGATCAAATTGCTGGGATCAAAACTCTGGCAGCCGATCAAAAAGTAGCGTTGGCTGATGATACGGTTTCGCGGGATGCGATCGCCCTTGCCACGGATGAACAATACGCCTGCATTCAACTATTCCAAATTCGGGCAGGGCGCTTAGTAGGACGGCTAGGGTTTGTTGCGGAGGCGCAATCTGGCACCTGTGGCGAAATTTTGCAGCGCGTTCTAGAGGAGCATTATCAAAACGTAGACCCAATTGAAATCCCTGCTGAAATCCTGGTACAACATGAACTACCCGACAGCGAAATCTTGGCAGAATTTTTGAGTGATACAAAGGGACGCAAAGTATCGATTCTGCATCCCCAGCGCCAAACCAAAGCCGATTTACTGGACATGGTCGAGCGCAATGCCAACTATGAATTGGCACGCACCCAACGCTTTGCCGATCGCAACACCCAGGCATTGCAAGATTTGGCTGAAATCTTGGATCTACCCGATCTACCACGCCGCATTGAAGGGTACGACATTTCTCACATTCAAGGCTCGGATGCAGTGGCCTCGCAGGTGGTGTTTGTGGATGCACTTCCCACCAAGCAACACTACCGCCACTACAAAATCAAAAACCCCACCGTTCGCTCCGGACATTCAGATGATTTTGCATCAATGGCAGAAGTCATTGGTCGAAGATTTCGCAAATACGCTGCCATGAAGGAACGGGGAGAACTGTTACGCAGCGATGATGCCTCTGTGCTAGATCGTCACGTGTCTGCCACCTCTGACTTTCCCGATTTGATTATGATTGATGGCGGCAAAGGACAGCTTTCTGCGGTAGTTGAAGTGCTGCGGGAGATGAATCTACTGGAAGATGTGCGGGTTGTGAGTCTGGCAAAGCAGCGAGAAGAGATTTTTTTGCCAGGAGAATCGCTACCCCTTACTACAGATGCCGAACAACCCGGTGTACAGCTTCTGCGGCGACTACGGGATGAAGCCCACCGATTTGCGGTGAGTTTTCATCGTCAGAAACGGACTGAACGAATGCGGCGATCGCGCTTAGATGAAATTCCAGGATTAGGGTTTCATCGCCAAAAACAACTCCTCGCCACCTTTCGCTCAATCGATTACCTGCGCGAAGCTACCCCTGACCAAATTGCAACGGTTCCCGGTATTGGTTCGCGGTTGGCTCAACAAATCTACGACTACTTCCATCCCAAATCAGAAGACATGGAATCTGAACCGACTAACTCCCAATAAATTCCGTCAGTCAATGCAAAAATAACGGGAATAGTCCTATCTTGATCCATCGTGTATGTCGAAAGACGAGCAGCAATCCCTGGTGGCTGAAAATCAACAGCTTCGTGCAGAAATTTGCAAGCTGAAACAAGACCTTGCGGATTTGCGGCAAACCACAGTAGAGCTTCAACAGGCACTGGCCAACAATACTCAAGCTCATAGGAAAATTGAAGCGGCGCTACAAGCATCTGAAGCAGAACTGCGTGCCTTGTTTGCAGCCATGACCGATATTGTGATTGTTAAAGATTTCAATGGACGATACCTGAAAATTGCACCCACCCGTTTAGACAACCTTTACAAACTCCCAGAGGAACTAATCGGTAGAACTGAGTACGAAGTTTTTCCTCAAGATACGGCCGATCGCTTTGTGGGCTACGTTCAAACCGTGCTTACCACTCAGCAAGCAATGACGGTGGAATTTTGCCTACCTTTGCGGGGTGAAGATCGTTGGTTCTCAACAAACATTGCGCCCTTGTCGGCAAATTCTGTTGTTTGGGTCGCGCGCGATATTAGCGATCGCAAACACACCGAAGAAGCCCTGATTCACGCGAATCAACAAGTCACCCGGTTAAACGAGTGCCTGAAGCAAGAAAACCTTCGCATGAGTGCAGAGTTAGAAGTGACCCGCCGACTTCAGCAAATGATCTTGCCGCGAGAGGAAGAATTAGAGCAAATTGCTGGGTTAGATATTGCTGGCTTTATGCAGCCAGCCACAGAAGTTGGAGGAGATTACTATGATGTGTTGCAACACAATGGGAAAGTCAAAATTGGTATTGGCGATGTGACCGGGCATGGATTAGAGAGCAGCATGGTAATGCTCATGGTAAAAACCGCCGTAAGAACCCTAATTGCCAACGGTGAGACTGATCCTGTGAGACTACTCAACACCGTCAATCAATTAATCTACGACAACACCCGGCGGATGCAATCGTACAAGAACATGACGCTGATGCTGTTGGAATATGAGGCAGGCATTCTTCGACTTAGTGGGCAGCACGAAGAACTCATTGTCGTTCGAGTCGATGGTGGAATCGAACACATTGATACATTTGAGCTTGGATTCCCGCTGGGGCTAGAATCTGACATCTCCCAGTTCATTACTGAAGCGAAAATTCAGTTGAATCAGGGAGATGTTGCTGTTCTTTATACTGACGGAATCACTGAAGCGACCAATGTTGAGAATATTCAGTACGGTCTAGAGCGAATGCACACGATCCTCCAAAATCATCGCGATCGCCCCAGCAGCGCCATCCGCCAAGCACTCATTGAAGACCTGATGCAACACATCGGTACACAAGAAGTGTTCGACGACATTACACTGCTGGTTCTAAAACAGAAGTAAAACCCTCCTGTTATCACCATTGTCATCTTTGATAGGACATCGGCTGTCAATTAACTCTCTTGGACTACGGTTTAGCCGACTAATTGTGTCCTGAGTGACTGACCATCGTAATAACTTGCCAGAAACCCTAATCGAGCGCAAAAACTTTTCTTACTGGAAATGAGAAAAACGAAAAGTTAAAAGTTCAAGCTGCGTTCCCACCAGGGTTTGCCATGTTTAATTTGAATTATTGGCATTGCTGAATAGAAGTATGAAATTACAAAGTGAGTTTCTGCATTGCCCCCTAAATCCCCCAATTCTGGGGGCCTTTGAAGACTGTTGCCCCCCAAAGTTGGGGGGGCTAGGGGGCGAATCATAGTTGGATTCAGCAACGCCGAATTATTCATTGTTCTGGTAGATTGAGCAGCATTTGCTTGGATGATTTACACTAATATCTAATTAAACGATATCAATCTCTCCGTAAAACTGTCATATAGCCATTGCCATGCGAAGCATAGCAGAGCCAAGTTAGCAAGCCGACCCAAACCGGGTATTCAAGCTGTTCGATTGGTTCTGCAATAGCTGACCGAAGTGATAAAACGGTTCACTGCGAATGTTGGTAATAGTCTGGGTACTATCAGTTGTATTGGTCACATGTAGGACTATCGGTTAAGCGAGGCGCTGGAGTGAGCAAAGTTTTTTTATCCGAAGAGGACTTCTTCCTACACGGCTCGCATAAGACAGTGCGTGAGGATATTCAACAGACACACCACGAGCCGCAACTGTTAACTGAAGTGAGCCGATTACGTGAGGAAATTGAACGGCTACGGAAAGCCAATCAAGACCTCTACATTGCTCTATCAACCACCGCAGAACATGGCGACTTTATTGAAGCACAGCTTCAAGAGGTGAACGAGCAATTAAAGGTTGAAGTGGAAGAACGGAAACGTGCAGAAGCTACTCTCAAAGCTTTGTTAGAAGCCATATCTAAACGTAAAGATGATCTTGAAATCGTGGTTCAAACAATCATGGAGCACGGTGATGTGATGGACACTCAATGGTCGCAAAAGGTGACGGAGATTAATAAACTTGCCACCCTGGATGCGTTGACTCAAATCGCTAATCGCCGCCGCTTTGATGAACATCTGGACCAGCAGTGGGCACAAATGACACGGGAGCGATCGCCCCTGGCGCTGATCCTATGCGACATCGACCACTTTAAACAGTTCAACGATGCCTACGGGCACCTGGCAGGCGATGATTGTTTGCAACAGGTTGCCACCGTACTGAACCGCTGCGTCAGTCGTCCGCATGACCTTGTTGCCCGATTTGGCGGCGAAGAATTTGCGGCGATTCTCCCTCAAACCAGCCTGGAGGGGGCAATTCGTGTGGCTGAAAGAATGCAGGCAGAAGTTAATCAGCTACAAATTCCTCACATCGATTCCTCAGTTAGCACTGCGGTTACGCTGAGTATCGGGATTGCCTGTTTAGTTCCATGCTCTCAATCTTCGTCGAGTGAACTGATTCGCCTCAGCGATCGCCAGTTGTATTTGGCAAAGCAACTGGGAAGAAATCAAATTGTTTTCCAGTCAGCCTCTCTTCAACCGCCGCTATTATGACCCAGACTTCGCCTGTCCAAACCTATGGCGCTTTCTCTGACCCCATTCCGGCGAGTGAAGAATATCTCACCCTCAACTTTTCTCCCAACTCTGCTCCCCGAAAACAGCGCTGGGGCAACTATGGGTTGTCTGCGGATTTTTTGGGAGATTATTTTGCCGCTTTCTTTCCAGGGGATGCAGTGCCGCACAGTAAAATTAATCAACGAGATACCGTAAAAGCGGCAGTATCTTACATTGCGAATGAACTCTTAGAGAACGCCGTTAAATATAACGAAGACAGTTCTCGGTTGCCGATCAGTATTTCCCTGCATCTCTACGAGCAGCAAATTATCTTTCATGTTACAAACTATACGAACCAAACCCTTGCTGCTAAGTACCAGCAGTTCATTCAAGAAGTGTTGAGTGCAGATTTGGATGCCTACTATATGCAACAGTTAGAAAAAACAGCAATGGGGAATGGCGGTTCTAGTCTGGGCATTTTGACAATGATGAATGATTACGCTGCTCGGTTTGGTTGGAAATTTCAATCCCTGGAAAAGCCTATAAACACTGCTCGTGTGGATGTGTTGGCGTATTTAGATATTTGAACAAATCTGACACGAGAGAGATACGTTGGCTTGTAATTTTGAATGGAGCGTTCTGCGTTGTGGAAATTAAGACCGACGATTACCGCATTTGGCATGATCCGGATTCTGCAACAGTTTATATGCAAGGATTGCTACGCCTAGACGGTATGGAGAAATATCAGTCCATTATGGATGTGTTGTTGAGTGTGGTTGATCAACTGCCAAGCTTGACGATCGATTTACGGGAACTGGAATTTTTGAACAGTTCGGGAATCAGTATGTTGTCGATGTTTGTGGTGAAAGTGCGCGATCGCGGCGACGTGAATTTGATCTTCAAAGGTTCAGACAAGGTGCTTTGGCAAACTAAATCGCTGAAAAACCTTCAACGATTGATGCCAAGCCTGGTTCTGCAATATGAATAGGGTTTAGGCCGTGCAAGGCACAGGCGGATATTGCTGAAGCACTTGTTTCAGGTATTGCCCCGTATAGGAACGCGGATTTTCTGCTACCTCTTCAGGGGTGCCCACTGCAATAATTTCGCCACCGCGATCGCCGCCTTCTGGTCCCAGATCGATCAGCCAATCAGCACAGCGAATCACATCCAAATTGTGTTCAATCACCAGAATGGAATTGCCCTTGTCTACCAAACGCTGCATCACATCCAGCAATTTATGAACGTCGTAAAACGAAAGCCCAGTAGTGGGTTCATCAATTAGATAAAGGGTTTTGCCCGTGGCGCGGCGAGACAGTTCGGTTGCCAACTTCACCCGTTGGGCTTCTCCCCCGGATAAGGTGGGTGCCGTTTGTCCTAAACGCACATAGCCCAAGCCCACATCTACCAGGGTTTGCAAGCGAGCCGCGGCTTGAGGAATGTTTTTGCAAAACTCTAAGGCTTCTTCCACCGTCATGCCCAGCACATCGGCGATCGATTTACCCTTGAACTTTACCTGTAAGGTTTCGCGATTGTAGCGTGCCCCTTTACACACTTCGCACTGCACATACACATCAGGCAAAAAGTTCATTTCAATCACGTTTACGCCTTGCCCAGCACAGGCTTCGCAGCGTCCACCTTTAACGTTGAAGGAAAACTGCCCTGGTTTGTAGCCTCTGGCTTTAGCTTCCACCGTTTCGGCAAACACATCCCGAATCACATCAAATACGCCCGTGTAAGTTGCAGGGTTAGAGCGGGGTGTGCGTCCAATCGGGGACTGATCGATAACAATCACTTTGTCGAGTGAATTAAGTCCGTCAATTTTGGTGACTTCTTTAGGGAATGGCACCTTACTGCCAAAGTGGTTTTGCAATGCAGGGTACAGCAGTTCGTTAATCAACGTGGATTTACCAGAACCGGAAACTCCTGTCACGCTGACGAGTTTACCGAGCGGAATTTCCACGTCGATCGCTTTGAGGTTGTTGCGGTGGGCATTGCGGAGATGGAGCGATCGTCCGTTCCCAGGTCGTCGTTGCCCTGGTGTTTGAATCACTTGCCGTCCTGATAAATAGGCTCCTGTCAGCGATTCTTGAGCATTCAAAACATCGTCTAGCCCACCCTGCGCCACAATCCGCCCGCCATGAATTCCGGCTCCCGGTCCAATGTCTACTAAATGATCAGCGGCGCGAATTGTCTCCTCGTCGTGCTCTACCACAATTAAGGTGTTGCCCAAATCGCGTAACCTCGTCAAGGTTCGCAGCAATCGGGAATTATCGCGCTGATGTAGTCCAATGCTGGGTTCATCCAACACATACAAAACCCCAGTCAAGCCAGAGCCAATCTGGGTAGCAAGGCGAATTCGCTGGGCTTCGCCACCAGAAAGAGTCATGGCAGGACGATCAAGCGTGAGATAGTCCAAGCCCACATCTAGCAAAAATTGCAGCCGCGCTTTAATTTCGCGTAACACCAGATCGCCAATCTGTGCCTGTCGGGGACTGAGTTGCATGTCGTTGACCCGATTCAGGCATTCTCGAATCGACACCGAGCTGAGATCGGTGAGGCGAAACTGCCCCAGGCGAACGGCGAGGGCTTCAGGTTTCAGGCGTTTGCCATGACACACATCGCAGGGTTGGTCTACTAAATATTGCTCTAATTTCTGCTTGTAAACGTCGGAGTTGGCTTCCTGATACTGGCGTTCTAGCAGCGGCAAAGCACCTTCGTAGCGGCGATTGTAACCTTTGCTTTCGCGATAACGAGAATCCACTTCAATCCAGATGGGTTCTTTAGAACCGTGGAGCAAGATGTGCTGTTGCTCTTTGGTCAGGTCTTTCCAGGGGGTTTGGATATCAAACCCATAGGCATTGGCGACGCTGCACAGTAGCGACAGGTAGTAGGTGTTGTCTTTATCAGACCAGGGAGCGATCGCGGCGTAAACTGGCAGTTCTGGCTTGGGCACCACCAGGTCTGGTGCAAACTTGCGATGACTACCTAACCCGTGGCACGCAGGGCAGGCACCATAGGGCGAGTTGAAGGAGAATAAGCGGGGAGAGAGTTCCTCCATCACTGCGCCGTGTTCGGGACAGGCGAAGTTTTCAGAGAAGACGAGGGGTGCTAGGGGAGAGGCATCGTTGGCTGTAGAGTCTGCGTAACTCCCCCCTTTCTCAGCAGCTTTGAGACTTTTGCCAACGGGCAATTCCACTACTTTGCTAGACTCCTGACTGCTGACAGAGTCTTCTTGCACGATGTCAATGACAGCGATACCACCGGAATGCTTGAGGCAAGTGGAGAGCGAGTCAATCAGGCGTTCTTCAATGCCAGGTTTCTTCACCAGGCGGTCTACCACAATTTCAATCGTGTGCGCCTGATTTTTGTCAAGTTCAATCGAGTCGCTCAGTTCTCGCACTTCGCCATCAATCCGCACCCGCACAAAACCTTCAGTACTGAGACTGGAAAGCAATTTTTTGTGAGTCCCTTTTTTGCCGCGAATTACGGGAGCTAGGATTTGAAATCGGGTGCGATCGGGTAACTCCATGACTCGATCGCTCATCTGATCGATCGTTTGGGGCGCAATCGAGCGATCGCAGTGGGGACAGTGGGGTTCGCCTGCTCGCCCAAACAGCAACCGCATATAGTCATAAATTTCGGTGACGGTGCCAACGGTAGAGCGAGGGTTGTGGGATGTGGATTTTTGATCAATAGAAATGGCGGGACTTAGACCTTCGATCGCGTCTACATCGGGCTTATCCACCTGCCCCAAAAACTGACGGGCATAAGCGCTGAGCGATTCTACATAACGGCGCTGCCCCTCCGCAAAAATCGTGTCGAACGCCAGGGACGATTTGCCCGAACCAGAAACTCCCGTGAACACAATTAAGCGATCGCGGGGCAGTTCCAGGTCAATATTCTTGAGGTTATGTTGCCGTGCGCCGCGAATTCGGATGGTGTTTTGCAAAAGGGGGTTGTAGGCGGCGTGACCGTTCTGCGAGGCTGGGGTTGAACGATCAGATCCGTTGCGGCGTTTAGACATAGGAATCGACAGAAACATTCCTTCACGATCCTATCGATTCTATCGTTTCCGTCCGCTCCTGGCTCCTATTTCCTGATTTCTACTTCCCCGTTCCCCGATAAATTCGATCTGCCTGCTCAGGACTTAACCAGGAGATTCCACCAGGCGCATCTTTGGTGCTGCGGTTGCCGCTGTCCGAGGTTGGTGCAGGGGTTGGTACATAGGTATGCTCCTGCCTGGGTAATGGAGTGACTCCGTAAGTCTTTAGCCGTTCCAGTTCTTCGGCAGTGTAGGGAGGCACATCGCAACTCACCGGAGGAGCTTGGGTAACGCGATATTGACCGGGTTGCCCCAGGTAGTCAAGTTGGGTTTGGGGTGGCATGTAACTGTGAGTAATGGGATCAAAGGCGAGAACTTCTCCCGTTTCAATCAAATACACCCAACCGTAAATGTGAAGCTTGCCCTGATAGATCTTGGAGTGAACCACGGGATAGGTTTTCAGATTTTCAATCTGGGTGATGACGTTTTCGGCGATCGCAATCTCTAGCAGTTCATCTTTGGTGTAGCCCTGATAGTTTTCCTGCACCAAGCGACGGGTAGCATCGGCATGGCGCAACCACTCATACACCAGAGGCATCTCATCTTCTAACTTGCCAATTTGCAGCAAACCCTTCATTGCGCCGCAGTGAGAGTGCCCACACACAATGATTTGCTCAATTCCTAGAGCATGAATGGCATACTCAACCGCCGCCCCTTCCCCACCATTTGCAGCACCAAACGGTGGAATGATATTTCCAGCGTTGCGGATAACAAAAATTTCGCCCGGTTCGGTTTGCGTAATTAAGCTGGGGACGATGCGCGAATCTGAGCAGGTGATGAAGAGAACTCTGGGTTTTTGCCCATGAGCTAATTGCTCAAGAAAGTCGCGATGGTTGGAAACGTAGGTGTCTTTGAATTCGCGCAGACCCCGGATCAGTTTTTTCATGACAAGGAATGGCTTGCTGGTAGGAGGAACTTAATCGTGTTTTGCTGGAAACCTGAAAGTTCTGATAGAAGCGGACAAGGTTTAATTTGATTGTTCAGGTTAAATGGACGTTGACAATCAGGTAGTTACGAAGCTTGAGAGATTTTAATCTTTATCAAATATGGTTCAAGATCTATTCAAATCATAGAGTCCAACGGGGTGCAATCTACAAGCCTTTGCATTGAAGCTAGTTATGTGACTGATTGTAAAGATTGATGAGTGAGCGCGATCGCACCCGACTTCCGTTCATTGGAGTACACCCATCAGCTCAAATGGCACAACTGCTCGCTACAAAAACACCAAAAACATCAGTGGAACCCGTTCTACAGCCTGAAGTTGAGAGAATGCGTGAGGCGATTTTTAGGCAACGGATTGAAGCTGATGACTACAATTGAACAAACGTAACATCAGCCTTCTTAACTTTTGCTTGCAAAAATTACGTATTTTCTCTACCCCTACCATCGAAATAGAACGATTAGTTTAGGTCTAGGTTTGTTTCTTGAACAAGAAATTGATGATGGAAGAGTATCCCATCATGCATGTAAAAGAACTGCATTCTGACTCATTGATTCATCAAGTTTGAATACTCTCTGCATTTTAATCAGGAGTGATTGAAGGATGTTCTCTACATCTTTCAGTCTCATTCAAATTGCTTCTGTTTGGTCAATCCATTACTCATCAAAGGACACATACAGTATGAACTTGAAGACTTTGTTTGCTCTCGCTGTTGGCGCTTCGATGGTTGCGATCGCATCTGGTGCAAATGCCAAGCCCATTCCTGCCGATCAATTTCATTGGAGTTCTGCCATTCAGGGCGAAAGTTTTCTGTATAACGGAAAGTCTTACAACCTGCAAGGTAAACTTAGCCCAGAAGCTGAAGCATTCAAGGGAAGCTGTGCTACAGAAGTACGAGTGCGGGGCTTCTTGACAGCCGCCGGAAAGGAAGACTACAGCAAAGCCGAATTCTTGTGTGGTAAGTTGAGCGTTGGTGGCGATGCTCCTGTGAACTACAACGACGGTGGCGAGATCAAGGTGTTTGGTCCTATCTACAAGACCCACAAAAATAACGTTGTGGCAAAATGCCAACCCTATAGCAACAGCGGCACTCGTGTTTGGAATAACTGCGGCATGATCGTTCCCAACGACAGCACATCAGTTGTGTTTGTGGGTGATGGTCGCAATGCAGGTAAGCAGCTTGAAACGGCGCAATTTGGCTCTGGAATTGCAACCGTTGAACCGATTCTATTTCCTGAAGTTGTTGAAATCCGTGAAAAGATTTTCCAGGAGCGGGTTGCTGCTGGCTACTACAATCGCTAGAGACTTGCTCTGGTGACTTCACTTCCGATATAAAGACGTTACAGGAATGGGGCTGTAGCGTCTTTTTCTCCTTTTCAGGAGGAGTGCATTGTCTTCATCTCATTGGGCTATTACAAAAAACTACTCCTACTTATCGAACTGTCTATTTGCAAAGTCGTTTGTGACTGAAGCAATTGATTTGTCCAGGGATGGAGTGCATTTATGGGCTGCTAATTTGCGGGTTGCAGCAACTAGCGTAGAAGGATTTTTTCATACTTTGGCAGAAGTTGAACGCCAACGGGCAAGCCGATTTCGGTTTGAGCAAGACCGCAATGATTTTGTTGTGGCACGGGGCATTTTGCGATCGCTGCTAGGCACCTATTTAGACTTGGAGCCAGCGCAGGTGCAGTTTACCTACGGCGATCGCGGCAAACCAGAACTGGCAAACCATCAATCGGGAACTCAGTTTAATGTCTCCCACTCAAACGGGATGGCGTTGTATGCAATTGGGCGCGATCGCATGGTAGGAGTGGATCTGGAATATCGTCGCCCCCTGTCGGATTTGCCATCCCTGGCGAAACGATTTTTCTCAAACCAAGAATATGCAGTTTTAACTTCGCTGGATGCTGTTCATCAGTCAGAAGCGTTTTTTCAACTGTGGACGTGTAAGGAAGCCTACTTGAAAGCGACTGGGCAAGGATTGACGAGATTAGACCAGGCAGAACTGAACCTTGATCCATCCTCACCGTTCAAAATACTTGGGCTGCAAGCTGGGGTGTCTCCGTCGTGGAGCCTGATTCAATTGCAACCCTTTCCTGGCTTCATCGCAGCTTTAAGCGTGCAAGGATGCGGTTTTCAGCTCTCCTGCTATCAAGTTGGGGAGAAGGGGGCGATCGCTCAGTGATCTGTATCGATTGATGCTAGAGCTTTTGTGGCTTCTTCTTGCAGCCAATTTTCAAACAGTTCATTCAGTAAGCGCTGCTGCATTGCCTCATCCAGTTGAGCAGGAAGAAACTTTTCAAGCCGTAAGATGACAAACCACTCATTCAGCCGCGTGGGAGGAAGAAGTCGCCCCGGTTGGCTGGTGAGCAGTAGTTTTGCGATCGCGGGGTGGGGCACTCCCAATTCCACCGGACCTAACAAACCGCCAGTCTCCGCTTCTGCGCCGAGGGAATGTTCTCGTGCTATTTTTTCAAAGGATTCTTCCCCTTCCTGAATACGAAAATACAGTTCTTGCGCCGTGCCAATCTCTTTCACGCGAATCAGTGAGTAGATGACGCGATCGAGCCTGGCTTTGCGTTCCAGAAAATAGGGTTCCAGTTTGTGCCCCCAGGTTACCTGTTTGTAGCGCTCTAAACGCAGCGTGCGGGTAATCACAGGTTCTAGCTGATCGCGGCTCAGATTTTTTTCCTTCAACCAGGCTTGCACGTCGGCTTCGGACTTTAACTGCTGCTGCTGGTAAAACTGCTGACAGGCTTGCAGCGTTTCATCAGACGTTAACTGAATCGCAGCAATTTCCTGGTCAATCAAAATTTCTCGCAGCAATTGGGGCAGCAACCCGTAGTGCTTTAGCAGGGCAAGTAAGTCGTCAACAGTACTCGCGCGATCGCGGAGCGTGGTCAACAACGAGAAAGAGGGCTGTAAGATTTGAACCATGTAAATTCAAGACTCGATATCGTTAGAATTCCCAATCAACTATTCTCGCAATGAACACGTTGAAAACAGGTTGTGAATTGGTTAAGGTCGTTTACTCAAGCCTTGATTCTGGCAGTTGGATTCTACCTGGTTGAAAGGGGCGTTTTGACAGAACTTGCGATCGCTATCGGTTTCTGCTGAGGGCTAACGGCAGATAGGCGATGTTCATAAAGCCACTGATCATTAGCACTGGACGGGAAAACCCAGCGATTTAGCAAATCACCCCACTTGACAGGCAACCGGAGATGATACCAGGTGTCATAAGATGCTTGGGAAAGCGCCGCATAGAGGGAGGGATTTTTGAAAAGGGAATCGATTGATGCTGCTAGAGCCACAGGGTTTTGGGCTGGAAAGATGAGGGCATTAACTTCATGCTTGAGATGCTCCTGGAACATGGGATGATCTGACGCAATGATGGGAGTGCGAGAACAGAGCGCGTGATGAATGGTAAGGGGAAATCCTTCTGTGTACTCGTGGCGACTGGGCACCAGCACTGCATCGGCATTTCTCATCTGAGGTACGACCTCACTTGTAGGAATCATACCCAGAAATTCGACAACATCGGCAACATTGAGTGTTTCTGCCAGTCTCGCAAAAGCGCCTTCAGAATCTTTGCCAACAATGCTCAAACGCACTGGAAACTGGCGATCGCGCAGAATTTTTACCGCTCGTAAAATATCCCCTACTCCTTTCAACTCTGAGATTGCCCCCACGTAGAGTAGTTTCCAGGGTTCAGATGCTTGAGTCAGCGTTTTAGGTTCATAGGAGCCAGGGGTTGGCTCAATCAGCAAATCCCAGGGAATAATTTTGTCTGCCTTCACTCCAATGGCTTTCATGCGTTTGGATGACGCTAACCCATAACTACCAACCCAGCTAATTTGTGGATGATTTAAGAGGCGAGCCAACCTGAAACCGCGTAAGCGATCGCGCCAGTTTTGAACCACAATGGATTCTGCAATGAGGGTCAGCACTTTCACCTGATTTTTAATTGCCCAACGCAAGACTTTACGTAGCGGCGTATGAAGTACTAAATGAGTTGGACGTTGCTGTTCAATCAGTTGGACAACTTTTTCTTCATCTACCCAACCGCAAAACCCTGCACCGATTGCCCGTACTCCGTTGTCTAAAACTTCGTTGTAAAATTCATCTGTTTGACAGCACAGAACCGAAACTTCTTCAAAATGCGGTGTTAACTCTGCAATTCCATTAACAGTATATTTTTGAGCGTAATAATTTTCATTTCCGCCTGCGGCAAAGCGTTGAACAGCTTCGCGGTAGTCGCCTGCATATTGAAGGAGTAGTAGTCGCATATCAAATAAATCCTCAATCGGTCAGTAAATCACTGAAACGGCTTGCTCACTTTTAAGGGTGCCTACGTCTTATCCTTTTCTTTTCCGTCTCTAGTCAGCAAGGTGAAGGGAGAAACTTTATGGTTTTATTGTTAAAAATACGGAGTGGTTTACCAGTTCTTAACCCAGATCGATAAACACTTTGAACTTTTCATTTTTAATTCGTTCTCATTCTTAAGCGGTCTCACCAAAGCTACAAACCTGCGCTCATTAAAAAAACGATCGCTCCTACGGGAAGAGCGATCGCGAATTCAGCCAGGAAAGAAACGGCCAATCGATGCTTACACGGTGGTAAACGCGCTGCTACTGAGGGTGCTTGCCGACACTCCCGACACAATCGCCAACACTTCATTGGTGCTGGTGAGCCGGATCACGGTATCGTTGGCATTACTGCCAGAGCCTTGAGCAACCGTGAGTGCGCCAAAGGTCAAACCACTCAGACCGATGCGATCGCCTTCGCTCAAGTTAAAGTTTTGGATCGTCTCCAGATCGCTGTCTGCGGCTAAAACGAAGACATCGGCATCATCATGGCTTGCCTCTGTCATGTCACCAATCAGTTCGTCAGGACAGTCGTGCGCGGTTTGCCGACCAACTCGTGGGTCCAGATCAAGGGGTGCGCTTAGGTGCAGCACGATGATTTCATTGTTGTCGATCGCAGGCGGACGACCAATCGAGAACGGATAGTTGTTGTCGTTTGCCACCAGGATGGTATTTGCATCCAACACCAACACATCTTCGATCGTCTGGAAGGGGAAGGTAAAGGTGGTGCTGCCATCGCCGTTCAGATCATCCGGATCTTGAATGTTCAACAAATCCACCAGTTCTTCCTTCGCCACCACGTCCTGGTCATCCAGGTCAGAGAAATCCACCTTGTAGATTTTCTTGAAGGCAGCAGTGGGTCCCTGTCCGTTATCCCGCTCGATGATCAAAAATTCGTCGTCATTGATCACGGTAATATCGCCGATCGCATGGTTAGGGCTTTCCATCTGGTAGTAGCCCACCAACCCTTCAAAGGCCCGACTTTCCACATCAAACTGATGGATTCGCAGTAAACCGGGAGCATCGCCAACGACAGATCCTTCCAACAGCGGGTAAATCTTCGACTTATCGGGACTGATCGCCAATCCTTCGTAACCTCTGGAACCCCCTAGATTGGATACGATCAGATCACCGTAGTAAGGCTGATTGCCGCCTGTGTAACCTGTTCCTGCCAGATAGTCATTCACAATCACAGAATTTCCAGTGCGGGAGAAATCAGTGAAGAAGCCATCCACACCCAGGTCAATTAACTGGCGATATTCCGCCGTGGGGTCGCCGTTGTAGCTAGCAGGCAGGAAGAAGGATTCATTCCGCAAGGTATAGGCGTGTACCAGCAAGCCAGCTTTGTGAGCATCCTGGATCAACGTAGTGGGGGTGCCTGTAATGCGATCGCCATCGCTGATCTGCCCATCCCCATTCAAATCATCAGGTTGCCCATCCCCGTTGCGATCGACGGTGGACAGGGGCACGATTCGTTGCTTGTTTGGACCAATCCCAGTCGCATAGGTCGCAATTTCTGCCAAGCCAGCCGGAGTGGACAGATCGGTGTAGGTGCGGGTGTCACCACTAACCACAAAGTCGTAGGGTCTGCCAGAGCCACCAAACAATTGAATCAGGGGAATATCCACGCCAACCGCAGGCATGATTGTGTCGCTGAGCGCTTTTAGATTGCCAACCTCAAAGGACTGGATGAACACACGGCTAGGGTCAGTGAAGTTCTCTGTCTGCAAGGTATTCACTAACAACTGGCTGGTGTTATAGCCCTGATCCTGGAAAAAGGTGGGGTGTTTGGTTTCGGGGTAGATGCCGATTTTGCGTCCGGTGTCGGCTTCTACTTCCTTCACCAGCGCAATCACTTCCGCCAGAGTGGGCACTTTCAAGCCATCGTTATCAAAGGTGGTGCCCCGGATGGCAGGAATCCGCTCGATCGCGTTGAGTTGCTTCACTTCTGCCAGGGTAAAGTCTTCTGCAAACCAGCCGCCCACCAGGTTGCCATCCAATCGCTTCACGGTCAGGCGATCGGCGAATTCGGGACGCAGGTAGACATCAGTGCTGGTGTCGGTGGTGTTCAAGACGGGATTGCCACTGGCATCGCGGCGAATCGTGCCGTCTGTATTTAGCTGCACCACGGCTAACATCGGTTCGTGGCGAGCGATCAAGACACCATCCTTGGTCACCACCAGATCGGGTTCAATAAAGTCGGCTCCGTCTGCAATGGCTTTTTTGTAAGCAGCTAGAGTGTGTTCGGGGCGATCGCCGCTAGCGCCCCGGTGTCCCAACACGAGTGGGGTTTGACCATTGAGGGTATTGAATTCCGGCTTACTCAACACATCGGGATTTTGGGGCGATCGCACGAATTGTCCGGTGATTTGATCGCGCACCAAATCGCCCGTACCGGGAAAGTCCGTGAAGTAGCCATCCACACCCAGTTGAATGAATTGGCGATATTCCAGTTCGGGATTGTTGTTGTAGTTGGAAGCCAGAAAGCGCACTTCGTTGCGGAAAGTGTAGGCATGGACGAATAAACCCTGTTCGTGGGCATCGCTAATCAGGCTGGTGGGAGTCAGGGTAACGCGATCGGCATCGTTGATTACGCCATCGTTATTCAGGTCATCAGGATTGCCGTCGTTGTTGTTGTCTACATTTTTGACGGAAACAATCATCCGCTTCCAGGGACCAATCCCATCGGCGTAAGTGGCAATCTCGGCTAACCCTGCTGGTGTTTGCAGATCGGCGTAGGTGCGGGTGTCACCATTGACTGCAAAGTCATAGGGACGAGCATTCACATCCTGATACAGCAACTCGCCCGTGGCGTAATCTACATCGTAGGCATCCAGCAGTTGCACCAGGGGAATGTCCGTCTTGGTGTTCAGTTCCTTCAAGTTGGAAACTTCAAACGACTGGATATAAACGCGGCTGGGGTCGGTGAATCCGGTTTGCTCCAGGGTTTCCAGCAATGGTTCTTCCAGCGATAACCCCAGTTGATCGTGGTAGGTGGGGTGTTTGGTTTCTGGGTAGATGCCAATCTTTTTGCCCGTTTCGGCTTCAACTTGTTTGACTAGCTCAATCACTTCTGCCAGGGTGGGAATTTGGAATACCCCATTGAAGGCATCGGTGCGGTACCCCTGAGGCATGATCGCTCGCAGCGTTTTGATTTCTGCCAGGGTGAAGTCGGAGGCGAAAAATTCGTTCTCGTACAGCACACCGTCGATCGTTCCACTGCGCTTGCGATCGGCAAATTCGGGACGACTGGCAACGTCGGTTGTTCCCCCCAGAATTGGTTCATGACGGGCGATCAGCACACCATCTTTGGTGGCAACCAGATCCGGTTCAATAAAGTCTGCGCCCCGCAGAATCGCCAGCCGATAGGCTTCTAGAGTGTGTTCCGGCAATTCGCCGCTCGCGCCCCGGTGCCCAATCACAAGTGGTGGCTGACCGTTGAGGGTAGGGACATTGAAATAATTGGGGGTGGGAATGGGAGCTTCCAGCAACTTACCTGTGGCATCGGTATGTAGCAGGAAGGGACCAAACTCGTCCCCAATCCAGAGGCTCCCATCATCAGCAATCACAAAGGATTCAATATCGAAATCGGCTCCGGTCAACAGGCGATCGCTCGTCGTCTCATTCACAATCTTGAACGGCACCTGTTTATCCGGGTCAGACAGTTGAATAAATCCCAGAATATTGACACCACCCGTCCCTGATTCTGTGCCTTTGAAGCTGGGTGCCGCCTGATAAATTCTCAGTAAATAGTCAGCACTATTGTTTTGGGCACCAAAGCCGTTGTCGGAAAGAAACCAAAAGGTGTTGTCACCTGCAAACTGCACCCCGCTGAAGCCCTGCACGGGCTGACTAGGGAACGGAATTGTCCGTCCGTTGGTGGTGCCAGTGATGAAATTACCAGCGGGTGGACCTTCAGCGAAGGTGTCGGCGGGAAGGACTGCAAAGCCTTTGAGAATGACGGTATCTGCCATAGTGTTGGTGGTGGGGCTAAACCCGGTAGATGGTGGTGTTGCGTTTCCCAAACGAAACGAGCCTTGATTGGCATGAGGTTTTCACACCAAAATGGAGACATGATGAAATGCCTCTTGAATCAAGCAAAGAATGACTTGAGAATTCAATGATTAACCATGAAGCCGATCAGCGATCGCTTATTTTTCTAGTACTCAGAGCCTTACAGAAAAATCTTTTAAAGCTCCTCATAATTCTTTTTTGCATTGAAACGCAATCGAAAGATTACCACTTTCAAGAGAGTAATCAACGTTATCTAAACCACATTGAATATCAAGGTTTATGAAATTAACAAAAATCCAAAATGACAAATAAATTGATATAGAAAAAAGCTATCACTACTTCAATTTAAGTGAGTGATAGCCTAATTCAAAACTTACTGATCACAGTCTGCTCAAACCGATGAAGAGCTTACTTCTGATACCAGCTCTATACGATGAAATCGCTACTGCTGACTACACCAGGCTCAAGATTGGCAAACACAATCAATGGATCTTGACCTTGCACGCCAGCCCGATTCGCAACGGATTTACCTGCGTAGTCACCCGTTCCAACAGTGAGTTCAATTTGGTCGAAGGTCAAGCCAGCTAATCTGATCTTGTCCTCACCAATTTTGAAGTCTACGATCCAATCGCGGTTGTCGGCAGAAATCACAAACTGATCAGTGCCATCACCACCCGTGAGGACATTGTAACCAGGTCCACCGATCAGCGTATCGTTGCCCAATCCACCTACAAGGGAATCTTCACCAGCCAAACCCACCAGCAAATCATCTCCTGCAAAACCGACTAAGACATCGTTACCAGCCCCACCAGCCAGAGTGTCGTTACCCGGACCACCGCTGGCGTAGTCGGGTAAGGAATCCCGTCCAAACAAAGTTTGGTACATCACCCGGTAAATTTCGGTGTTGTCCACAGTGGAAGGCAACAAATCCGCATTCATCCCGTAGGCTTTGGAAACAATGCTGCCAGGGAAGTCAGGGGTTCCCACCCAGTTGATGGCAAAGTTGCCCATTGGACCGTCGATGCTGTTTTGAGAGGGAAATGCAACCCAGGGAAATTCTGCGCTGGCGGTGCTCCCTTTCTCCCCATCCAGGAAGGCGCGGGTGGTGTTGGTCGTTGTAGGGTTGACGTTGAAGAAAGGCACTTCGGGCTGGCTAGCTGCCAAGTTGGGATTGCTGGCATCGAAGTTGCCGGACGGACGGGTGTAAGGCGCGAATTGGACAACTTGCAAACCGCCCGCATCGCTATCGGCTGCGGTAATGACCAGCGTGTTGGGATCGACGTTGTTGACGTAGTCCATCGCCACCCCGATCGCCGCATCTGCCCGCCGCACTGCTTCCACGGTGCCAACGGCATTGTTATTGTTAGCAAAGTTGTCAGTACCCTCTTCTTCCAACACCGCGAAGAAGTTTTTACCGCTGCGGTTTGCCAGCTTCAATGAAGCATCCAACATTTCTGCCACGGTGGGCGCAGTTGCAACATACAAAGGTTGGGGATTTGTTGTATTTAAGCCCAACGCCTCTTCCGTCACGTCGTTGAAAGTGTCTTCGGCAGCAAACACCCCTAACAGCTTCGCCGGAGGATTGGCGCTGTTGACTGCTGCATTCATTTGTTCTTCGGTATACACCACGGTGTAACCGAGGGATTGCGCCAATTCGATCAGGTTGATGGCAGGGCGACGAGCTGGATTCGTTTCAGAAGCATCGATCGCGGTTGTGACGTGAAAGCCAGTGGTACCAACAGGTAGCATATACAGCTCCCCACCACCCATAATCACGTCTGTACCAGAACGAATCACCTGCTCAATGATTTCAGCATACTTGTCGCGGGCACGGGTCTCGTTGCCACTACGGTTGCTGGTTTTTGCCGCGAAGGCAGCCGTGCCAGGTTCGGCCAGTTGACCTGACTGGATCAACATGGTGAATTTGCCTGCGGCGATCGCTTCATCCAGGATCGTCATCCCCGTGCGACCGGAGGCTGGAACCAGCAGTTCATTGGTTTCTTCCAAGCCAAAAGATTCGTTGAAAGTCTTGACCCCCGTGGCGTGGGTAACAGCACCCGCATTGGAAGTTCCGGTCAACTGGTTCTCCATGTGTCCCAGGTAAACCCCAGCATCGGTCATCATGTCCCAATTGAGGCGACCATCGGGTCCCTTGTCAATGTTCCGCAACGCCATGTAGTGAGAGGGGCTGGTGCCATCCGGGTGGATGAAAATTACGTTCCCCGTGGACTGAGTAGCTTTGGGAGCTTGGGCGATCGGTTCTTGAATCCGAGGCTGGAGTTCTACGCCAAACAGGGTTTCGTACATCAATTCGTACATCACCGTGTTGTCAGCAGTGGATGGCAGTTTGTCGGCATTCAATCCATGTGCTTTCGACACGATAGAACCACTGTAGTCTGGGGTTCCAGCCCAGGCTACGGCAAAGGGGAAAACATCGCCATTCGCATCAGGTTGAGTCACAAAGGGCAACGTGTTCGCGCCAGTCTGCCCATCCATTGGCACGTTGCGAGCAGTCGTTGTGGGGTTATTGTTGATCGTGCCTACGGGCTGAGTCGCACTGCTGCGATCGACCACTTGTAAGCCACCCGCATCACTATCTGCCGCCGTCAACAGCAGCGTGTTGGGGTTGCGATCAATGAAATCTAGCGCCACCCCGATCGCCCGATCAGCCCGCAGGGTGCCTTCGATCGTGCCAGCCGCGTTGTTGTTGTTGCCGAAGTTATCGCTGCCCTCTTCTTCCACGATGGTGATGGAACCATTGATAAAGTTGGGATGCCGTTCCATCAATTGCTGGGTAATCTCCAGCATTTCCCCAATTTCGGGTGCCGTGGGGTTATACAGTGGCAGGTTTTGAGCCGCTAAAACTTCTTCGGGGCGATCGTTAAAGGTATGAATGGGCGCAAACACACCCAGCACCTTGGTAGGAGGCGTAGGATACTTTGCGGTATCTAATAAATCCCGAAGCTGTTGTTCGGTGTAAACAACGGTATAGCCCAGACTCTTTGCCAGATCGATCAAATTTTCGGAAGGGCGCTGCAATGGATTGGTGCTGAGAGCGTTGTATTGAGCGGCTGTTCCATGAAACCCATCCTGACCGACAGGAATCATATTGAGTTCGCCACCACCTAAAATAAAATCCACTCCAGACAGAATCACTTCTCTAGTGATATCTGCCAACCGCTGACGGGGGGGAACCCGCTGCCCGTTCACCTCTAGTTCACCGACTTGAGCCACAAACGCAGCCGTACCAGGCTCATAGGCAGCACCAGATTGAACTAAGGCAGTGACCTTATTGGCTTCCACTGCTTCTTGCACAATGGTTTTGCCCGTTGTTCCTGCCAGAGAAGTGACAGGCGTGTTGTCTTGATTTAGTCCAAACGATTCTGCGTAGACCTTTGCCCCTGTGGCATGAGTGACAGCGCCTGCATTGGAAGTACCACCCAGTTGGTCTTCCATGTGTCCTAAATAGACGGCAGCATTCTCAAGTTTGTCCCAATTTAGTCGTCCATCGGGACCAGATTCTACAAACCGAGCAGCCGCATAGTGAGAGGGGCTTGTTCCATCCGGGTGAATGAAAATTACGTGATTATTACTAGGCATTTGCACTCCCAAAAGTAATAGTTGTGTGATGCAGAACACTCGCAGCGATCTCGTTGAGCAAAGGTATTTTGCAATAAGCCACCTTTGCTCTTATCAAAGTAATGATGTTAGGAAAACCCTTTATCAGAAAACCACTTAAAAGTTAAGATCAGGATAATTAAAGTTGAAATTCCATCAAAATTGATTTGATCTAGACAAGCTAAAATATTAACTGGATGTATTTATCAAAAAGACAATGTTTCTGCTACAAATAAGTTATCAGGAGTAGCAAAACATATTAATCGTCTTTGTGAAATGCCTTTCAGAAAAGAATCTTTTCACTTATTAGCGATATTTTTAGCCTCAAATAATTAAATAAAAATACCTAAAATAATCGTAAATATCATAAAAATTAGACCCACCAAAAAGGTCGATTAATAGAAATTTACTTAAAGTCTTGACTCAACTTTTAAAAAGTTTAGATAGGGAATAGAAGGTGAGTTAAAAACCAATTTTTCACTGATTTTGACAATAGACCTAATATTTTCATCGCAAGAGATAAAGTTAGATCCCTAAAAGTCTCCGTTAATCTGGATTGAGTTCTATAAATTTGAATATTGCCATAGCTAACATACCATCAGTGATATTGCGGTTATGAGTTATCTAGATCACGATCGTTCTAAAAAAGCTCTAACAAAGCAGCAAAATCATTCTTATAAGGCAGAAGGTTGTAATTCTTGATCGTGCTCTACCCTACGACGCGATCTCTGCTGCCAAAGAAAAAACATCAGGGCATCCAGCAAGCATCAAAGTTACGGCTTATCTGGAAGAAACCTGATGTTTCTAAGAATTCTGCGATCGCTCCGCTAATCCAGAGCAGTTGGGTATGAAGCCTTACTTCCTACAGAGGCAACGTGCTCAGGTTCGTCCAAGTTAGAGTAGCCAGCAGATCGTCGCCTTGGCTTACCAGAGTGTCATTACCACTCCGGGTCAGCGTAATGTTAGCAGCCGTCAAACCAGACCCTAATGTGAACTTGTCGTTAGAGTCAAAGTTGAAGATAGTAACAGAACCCGTTCCCGCATTGAGGGTAAAGATATTGGCACCGTCTCCTATAACAACCACTTTGTCATTGCCAGTACCCGCGTTAATGATATTGTTGCCAGCACCTGCATAGATCTCATCGTCACCAGCACCGCCAAGAATTTCATCATTGCCAGAGCCTGCAAAGATGATATCGTTGCCAGTTCCTGCATCGACGTAGTTATCGCCATCACCAACCGCGATGTCATCATTGCCTGCACCAGCATAGATTACGTCATCCCCTATCCAGGCACGAATGTAGTCATCGCCAGCACCAGAAAAGACGGTGTTATTACCAGCGTTCACAATAATGGTGTCGTCACCAGTGCCTGTGTACACCAGATCATCGTCATTTTCGGCATACACCGTGTTGTTACCGTTATTAGCGTAGAGGTAGTTCTTCCCACTTCCACCGTAAATGGTGTCATCAAACGCACCCGTATAAATGATTGCATCCTCACCTGGTCCAGCCGTGAAGTAAGCATTTGCTACTTGAGGTCCGGTAATGTTGGGCTTCTCGGTAGAACCTGTAATGGCAGCTAATTGTGCTTGATAGATGTGGCTTTGGTCTACCCCATTGACAAATCCAGGAATTTGGAAACCATAGCTCTCGAACCCTTGCCCCACAAAGCTTGTGAGAACTTCAGAGCCAGCACCTTGATAGTAAACAGGTACAGGACGGTTTGTATGATTGCCCCAGCCATACTTGACGGTTGGGTCAGACCCCCAGAAATTGCCTGCTAATGTTGGGTTAGTCTCTGACGTTAACGCTTGTGCTCCTTTGGTTTGCAACAGTAAGGGGTAATCGGGATTCAGCGTGAGATAGTGATCATGGTCAGCGGTGACAATCAACAGGTTGTTTTCCCAACCTCCATTGCTTTGAATCCAGTCAATAGTAGATGCAATGGTTTTGTCAAAATCCAACACCGTGCCGATGAGGTTGTCAATGTTGTTGTCGTGGGCTGACCAGTCAAGGTCGCCCGATTCCACCATCAGCCAAAAACCGTCTTTGTCCTTACCTAACACATCCAATGCTGCATTAGTCAAATCTTTGAGGGTGGGGTTCTCATTGCGTTCTCTAGCGATGAAAGCGGCATCGGTTTCACCAGGATTTAAGGGACGTTGGGTGTCAGGTCTTAACCCTTGAGTGCTGAACAGGGAGAACATATCTAGCCCGGTGGTGCTGTAGTCACCATTGGCAGAACTAACGGGCAAGTTGCCGTTTTGTCCCCGTGCTCCGTACAACCCAACTAAGCGATCGCCCTTGTCTGGATCCAACCCAGCCGCCGTACTTGCCAGAACATTCGCAGCATTGGCACCCCGCTCCAGAAAAGTGTAACCGTAGCGGTTGTCGGTTGGGTTGGCAACCAGATACTCATACGTATCTTTAGAAATAAATCCAAAATCGCGAGGAGGTTCAACGCCTTCAGGAAGAGGATTGGCAGGAGTGGAGAGAGGATGTCCACCCCCCAACAACACCGTCGGCTGATAAATCCGCAATTCCTGTTGCAGAATGCTATCCAGATCAGGAAACTCACTGTCGTACTTACCGCGACGGTTAACGGTAGCCGCTGCTGCACCGGGGGTTGCATGGTCAATTGGGACAGAGGTGACCAAACCCGTCGATTTATTGTTCAGAGCCGCCGTAACTAGGATAGTTTCGAGCGGTTGTTCAAAAATATCCACACCGATCGCGTTATTGTAGCTCTTCACGCCAGTGTACAGCGTGGTTGCGGTGTTTGCTGAATCGGGATAGCTGTACTTGATGTATTCCTCATTGAAGCCAACCGGAATTGGACCACCGTAGTAAGCGGCATCCCAGGGGAAAAAGCCACCTTCAATCGGGTCGTAGCCGACTAAATTACCTGTTGCACCACTGGCAACAGTTGCACCACCAGTGGCAGTAGTGCCAGGGTTAAATCCAGGATTGAATTGAAAACCAGGTAGCACAGGGCTTCCAGCAGTCACTGCATCCGATCCTGTAAGAGCGGAATTTCCTGTACTGAATGTCCCGTTGGCACCCGCGACTGTGGTTCCGTAGGTCGTAACCAGGCTGTAACCAGTCAAGTTTTGAAAACTCAACCCAGTTCCCTTACCAGAAGTGTAAAAGTCGCTTAGATTAGTGCCGGTCTTACCCTCTTGAATCTGTTGATAAATTGCCGCTGCACGAGCCATTTCCCAGCCCATACCGTCGCCAATCATGATGATGACGTTCTTAGCCATTGCAGTCTAGCTCCCAAATTTGGACAAAAAATTCCCTTCCGACATCGCTGCTAAGTAACAACAACGTCAGAAAATATACACAAATTTACAAATCCTTTACATCCTGTTAGATGTAGTAGGCATTCCCCGCAATGCCCTATGCAACATAGCATCCGTGTCACTACTAGGGTGAGTTCTCCAAAACACACCAAATCACAAAAAAGTATGAAATTACACAATGATAATGAGTATCATTCCGAAATGATGCTGATAATGAAAATCATTATTGGTTAACTAAAGATTATTTCCGAGGATCAAAACAATTAACCCCTATTCCTGTGGATAGGGGTTAAAGGCAAAACTAATAAGTTGATAGAGTGACCGCTCTACTTGAGGCTACCGCGAACCCATGTATTGGTAAAAGTAGTAGGTTGCCATTGGAATGATAGTTGCGGCAATCAAGAAGCCAATTACCCAAACTGTAGCGTTGCTCTTTTTGGTGTCCTCTTTCGTTGCAAAGGTGCCTTCCACCATGACATCGTCCTTCATTTCCGGTGGTCCAGGGTCTTCTTGCCCCGAAAGAACGGCGACTATGCGATCGCTAGCTCCCAGCAACGCCTGATTGTACTTGTTGCCATCTTTGAGGGGAATCAGCACGCTTTCCTGAGCAACGCTAGTGGCGATCGCATCCGGCATAACGGATTTCACCTTCTCACCCGTGTGAATCCCGGTGTTATTGGTTAAGTTATCAATCACCAGCACCACCTGGTTTGCCTGGTCTGCTGGCTCTGGAAACCAGCGGGTGAAAAGCTTATCGGCAAAGCCCTGCGCCGTCTCGTCATAGTCCAACCGATGAATCGTGACAATCCGAACTTCGTAGCCAGTGTCCTTTGCCAAGTTAGACAAGGTTGAACTCAGCTTTCCTTCACTGCTGCGACTGAGAATTTCTGCTTTGTCAACCACCCAGGTATCTTCTTCCAGTGCTGGAATTTCATACAGACTAGTGGCATACGCGGGAGCCACCACAAGCTGGGTTGCAAACAATAGAATGATCACAGGCAGCAGCCATTGCTGGAGCGATCGCATCTGCTTTGGAAGTTGGTTGAGGAGCCTTCTCATACTGGTATCTTTTTGCAACTTATCTTTCATGAATCTTACGCTTATCAATCGCGTTCTGCAATTCAATAGGCTTTAGATGCTGAGGTATGTTGTGGGAACTTTATAAGATGGTTGATCACAAACGAGCTTAAAAAGCTGTAAACTTTTATTAATAAGTTTTCATATCACTAGTCAAATACCTCTATGGCAAGCTCAACTGGATTTGGCAAACCGAAGCAAGCGAAGCAACCTTCTAAAACTGCTGACAAGCGGGTAGCTGCTTCCAAGCAGTATGACAAGATGAAATCGGAAGGATTGCCAGAGTTTAATATTTTTATCCGCGTCAAAGATAAAAACAACTGGTTTCCAGTCGGTTCGTTGGCAGTGAATCGCAGCAACCAGATTAGCCGTGCCATTTTTGAGAAAGAAGCAGAGTTGCTGCAAGGCGCATTTCGCTTGTTTCCGGTGTTACGCAAGAGCCAGAACAACCTGGAATACGGCTATCGCTTGAAAGAGTTTTCTGATGAGCCAATTCAATTAGCCGTGCGCCCAGAGCCTGGCAAGGACAATCCGTTGCAGGGTGCGATCGCTCAAGTGCAAAATGCGGTTTCAGGCTTGTTGAAGAAGAATTAAAAGTGTCAAAGCCTGATTGACAGCTACTTTTCATTTTGAATGATTCATCGTCCTAAGGATTGTTGCGTAGAACAGCTTCCTGGCGGCGAACGGCTGCTAGCAGTTCCGCATTCTGCAAGATCACCCCAACCTGATTGTTGAATAACTGCATATATTTTTGGTCTGTTTCATCAAAGCTGGTTTGAAATGCTTCTGGAACAGGCTGGTTGTCAACTGGAATCACTGCTTCAGTTCCCACTTTTTTGTTGACCAGTTGTGTCACCCCAATGAGTTCTCCATCTGGATTGAACACTGGCATACACAGCAAACTACAGGTACGATAGCCTGTTTGCTGGTCAGTATGTTTTGCGGTATTGGCATCGGGGTGATGGTAGAGATCAAAGGAGATATTGAGCGGTTGCCCTGTTGCCGCAACGGTTCCGGCATAACCCTGCCCAATCCGAACTCGAATTTCGCGACTGGAGCCATCTGCAAACGGAATTTTTGTCCATAATTCTTGAGTCACCCGATCGCATAGCCATAAGGTACTGCGATCGGCATTCATCAACTCTTTAGCCGCTTGCATCACGCGCAGCAGAATCTCGTCTGGGTCTAAACTACTTTGGCTGACAGAACGGGTTGCTGCCATCAATGCCGCCGCAACTCGTTGCCCCCTCGCCGTTTTGTGATACGAGCAAAAACTTTCCAGAATCATTTGAATCAGGGGAGCGCTGGCAGCAAACTGGGCTTCATCAGCCTGGGTAAAGCCTTGCAGATCAATGCGATCGCTTAAGTCAGCGTTGACATCATTCGTGCGTTTCAACTTGTTGATCAACTGCACCACAGCAATCAATTCGCCGCGATCGTTGAGCATGGGAATTGCCAACATGGTGTAGGTGCGGTACTGGTTGCGTTTGTCTTGTTCTTTTGCCGTGGCAGAGCGAGGATCAGTATAAAAATCGTAGGGAATGATGATGGGTTTCTTGAAGCGGGCAACTTCTCCCACAATGCCTTTGTCCGCAGAGACGCGAATTTCCAGAGAGCGATCGCTGTCTTCCGACTCTGCCACAATCGACCACAACTCGTTGCGTTCCGCATCTAGCAAAAAAATCGTAGTGCGATCGGCACACAGGGATTTGCCAATTTTGGAGGTAATCGATCGCAGCGTCGTATCCAAAATATCGTCAAATCCCTGGTTATCCATCACCTGGTTCAGCATCGACAGCGTTTGCAGCACCACGCTCTGGGGATGGCTTTCTGCCTGTTGCTTCATCGCCGCAAACTGACGCGCATTATGCAACGCAATCCCCACCTGGGCATTGAAGATCTGCATATACTTCTCGCTGTTGCTATCAAAGCTCGCCTGAAAGCACTCCGGTGCCTGGGGCCACTGGCTGGGGTCGTAGTCAGCAAAATCCCCCTGACGGCGTTTGTTGACTAACTGCGTCACGCCCAACAATTCTCCATCGGGACTCCAAACAGGCATACAGAGAAGGCTACAGGTGCGATATCCGGTTTTCTGATCTGTTAACTTTGCCATATCCGAATCGGGATGATGATACAGATCGAAGGCGAGATTCAGCGGTTCCCGGGTTTTGGCAACGATGCCAGCAAACCCCTCGCCAATTTGGATGCGGTATTCCTTGAAAGTGCCATCTTGAAACGGAATTTTGGTCCAGAGTTGATTTGTGTTCGTATCAATCAGCCAAAGCGTGGAGCGATCGGCATTCATCAGTTTCTTGGCGGCTTCCATCACCCGCCCAATAATTTCCTCCGAATCCAGGCTGCTTTGAGAAACGGAACGGGTGGCTTCAGTTAGAGCTTCGGAGGCTTGCAGCCGCTGGGTGAGTTTGTAGCACTCCTGACAACGCGCCAAAATGCGGAGAATGGCGGGAGCATATTCCTCTAGCTGGCGTTGATCAGATTGGGTAAAGCCATTGGGATGAACGCGTTCTGCCAGGGTGCCTGTGAGGTAGGGCGATCGCCGCAGTTTATTGACCAGATGCACTACGGCCACTACATGGTGCTGATCGTTGGTGAGAGGAAACACCAAATCGTTGTAGACGGGGTAGCCGTTAATCTTGTCTGGGTCTTCTAATCCCGCCATGGTTTTAATATGAGTCAGCAGTCCACTAGAGCTTTTGTTGGCAAGGATTTGAATTTCTGGCAGGTTTGGGCCTTCGTGGCGGGTGATGATGGACCAGATGTCGTTCTTCTCTTCATCGATGAAAACAATGGTGGTGCGATCGGCATTGAGGAGTTCTCCCATTCGCACAGTAATCGTCCCAAGAATTTCGTGCAGGGAGTTCTCCCATTCGCACAGTAATCGTCCCAAGAATTTCGTGCAGAATGTCGGAGAAGTCTTTACCTTCCATAACGCTGAGCATGGAGAGTAATTTTTGCTCCTGACTGGTAACAACCTGCATAAAGTCTGCCTGTAAATCGGTCAGGGCTTTGGCGATCCAGTGGCGGTTAAAGACCGTACTGTAGATGCGGTTGCTGATGCGGAGCTTGCCTGCTTGCTTAATCACTAGCCCAGAAAGACGCAGTTCCATTTGTTCTGGTGTATCTACTGCCTCAATTTCACCCACTTTCAGTACGTGTTGATAGACATCCAGCACGCCCCGACTACGCTGTCCAATGCGTAATAGGCGATCGCGAATCGCTTTTAAGTGGGGTGGTTCATCGGTAGATTCCCAGTTGTTGATCAGGCGCGATCGCACCAGCGCCTCAACCCATTCGGCTTCTGAAATCGGTGGCATGGGTTGGTCATCGGTATGAATCAGCTTACAAATTTTTTGAGTCAAAAAAGGTTGCCCACCCGTCCATTCCAGAATTGCCTCCAGGGTTTTCCAGGGATGGGAAAATTTTTCAGCTAACCCTTCTATCAGAGGTTCCGCTTCAGATAGCTTAAACCCTTCTAATTCAATAGCGCGCCCAATATTAAATGGAGTCCGATTCTTATCTTGAATTAAGTCTGAGGGAGAAGCGACACCCAGTAAAGCAAAAGTCAACCGCTGATATTCTGTGCAGGCGCGAATAAAGGCGAAAAAATCTTCTGTTTGAAATCCTAAGCTGAGAATACTATCAATCTCATCAATAAAAATCACGATTTTCTCAGGAATACTTTCCAGTAATACCTGTTCAATAAATTCGCTCAAGCGTTGTAAAGGTGATAAATATTCGCGATCGCGCAACCAACTCCGCAACTCAATCGACAAATTAAAGCTCGTCACTAAGCGACGCATCAACCCCGCATACCATTGATCCGGCGTAATCTCCTGACTCCCAATTTTGTTCAGATCAATTGCCGCGCCCACAATCCCTTCTGCCTGCAACCGATGCAAAGTTCGCACCCGCAAGCTAGTTTTTCCCATTTGGCGCGAGTTCAGCACATAGCAAAATTCGCCCGCCTTCAAGCCCTCATACAGGTCGCGATCGGCTTGGCGAACCACGTAACTCGGTGCATCCAGGGGTAGGTGACCGCCAACTTTGTAAGTGAATGTAGTAGACGAGGTGAGGTAAGACATGGGTGGGGGAGTGGGGGAGTGGGGGAGTGGGGGAGTGGGTGAAGGAGTTGAAGCATTTTGCATTTCTTCCTCATCTCCCTCATCTTCCTTACCTTCCTCATCTTCTGCCTCCGCTCGGCTGAGCGCGTTCGGTGACCTCAGTGGAACCGCTCGCGCCGAAGCCTGACTTCTGACTTCTAACTTTTCTGCTTCACAATCTCTCCTTGAAGTACTGTCGGTACAGGTTGAATCGGGGAGTAACGTCGTTTCCTTGGAGGTGAACGAGTCCGAGGCTATGGAGTTTAAAGGCGAGGATGGATTCGAGTTCAACGGGGTCATCGCTATTGACGACGCGGCTGAAGGCGTTCTTGAGTTCTGGATGCTGACGCAAATTCCAGAGGTGGCGGCGCAGATGATCGCCATAAATTCCAGCTTCGGTGGCAGCCGATCGCACCAGTTCCGGCAGGGTGAGGTTTTGTTGAGCAAGGTGATACAACGCTAAACGGATGAGATAGGGGTGTCCGCCTGCGCTCGCCATCAGGGTTTCAATCTCAACCATTTCCCAATTCAATGTGTGGCGAACTGCCAAATCTAAGACTTGTTGCGGGCTAAATTCTGACAGTTCAATCGGCAATCCCACATTGAATGGAGATTGATTCACATCGAGCGGGATGTACACTTCGGTAGAATGCACCACAACCAGGCGCAGCTTTTCCCACAGTTGGCTGTCGCCGCCGCCATATCCAGCTTCCTCGTACCAGGCACGCAACAGCCCAAAAAAGTCATCGGCAATGTTGGGATATTGAAAGATCCGATCAACCTCATCCAATCCCAACACGAGTGGACTCTCAATTTGAGACAGCAGGCAATCTTCAAAATACATGGTGCAGTTGTCTTTGCTGCCGTAAGTTTCAGTCCAGTATTGATTAGGGTGGGAGAGGCGCAGTTTGCGGGCAACTCTACTACAAAACCATTGCAATAGAGCATCAAGGTTGGCGAAGATGCCAATGTCTGCCTGTTGGAAGCTAAGTGGAACGGTGTGATAGCCCTGCTCTCGCGATCGCAGCAGGATGCGCGACATGAGGGAGGTTTTGCCCATCTGGCGGGGTGCTTTAACGCGGATCAGGGTGCCGGGCTGTAAAATCTCCCGGTAGCACTGGGCTTCGTAGGGCACTCGTTCGATGTAAAAGGTGGAGTCGAGGCGGACTTGCCCTTGAGGGAGTTCGGGATCGGCAGTGGGAGTAGGGAGGGGTTGCCATTGAGGTGGTGGCGGATGGCTTGAATCAGGGGAGGAGTATCGGTGGGGGAGTGCCATTCGTAGCAGGGAAGATCGTGCAGGAAGGTTTGCAAATCGTGGGTGAGACGGAGGTTGAGAGGGCAGTTGACCCAGATCGGTAAAATGGTGAGGGGGCGATCGCGACGGTCATGACTCAATTTCTGGGCATGTTGCAATTCCTCCAGCACCATTTCACTGACGGCGGCTTGAGACGATAACAGCAACAGGAAGTAATCGCATTGACGCAGGTTGGATTCTAAGTGGTTGAGCCAATCAGTTTCATGAGAGGGGGCAGTTATGCAGGCTCGATGTCCAGCCATCGCGATCGCCTCACAAAGCTGTTTCGCCAGACTCGCATCGGGTTCCTGATAGCGGCAGCTAATGAAAACGTGTTGAACTTGGCTTGAGGGACAGGCGGAAACGGGATTGGTATGGAAATGCCGTTGCCATGTCCGCTCAACAGCGCCCCGTACCTGTTTTTTCGTGACTTTTTCACCGCAAACGGTTGAAAGTTTCTGCCAGAGTTTGTAACCCACGTATTTCTCGACATACTCCGGATTGGTTGGATAAATGTCTTCGTAGGTTTGCCCTTGCCAGGAACCAACAAATACATCTCGTTCTAAATCATTCAGGTATTTTCCAGTGTGGCTATAAACCAATTGTTCAACAAATTTTAGTGCGTCTCGAACGTCCATACTGTGAATGCAACCACATCGATTGCTTTGTAAAAAGAGTGATAAATGTGGGATATTTCATCGCCTAAAAATTGACATTTTCAAGATTGATTTGTATCCCAATACCCCTGATCCTAGTGTGTGTTATTTTTAACAACTTGATCGAGATCACACGGAACGATTGATTTGAGAGCATAAAAATTGTGAGCTGAAGCCGCCTCTCATGCAGTGAATTTCAGTTGATGGACGCACCCTAACATCTCAAGGAGTGAGATATAGCTACGGTAACATTCAGTTCATTGAAATTCAATTCCTGAGAGTTTTTATGGAGTTTTATGAGGTTTTTAGAGGAAGAAAATCTGAGTTTCTTCTGATGTTTTTGAATCACGAACAATGTTGATTAAGATCACAATTTTTTTGAGATTTTATGGTTCTCAGTTGATGAAAATATTTGGCAGACTGTTGACAGGATGAAACAAGTTTCTTTTGTTTTTTGAAACGTCTACTTGATGAAAATGCCTGAGGAGGTTGTCATGTTTAACCCCACAGCCACGATGATTCACCACGCGATCGCTCGTTTACAACAGGGCTATCGCCAAGTGTTTGGCAACCTCACCCCTAGCCACACCGAGCTGATTGGGCAAATCGCTACTACCACTCTTAACGCGATCGCCCGTACCGATGCGCTATATCACGATGTTGAGCACACGATTTTGGTAACTCTGGTGGGGCAAGAAATTTTGCGTGGTAAACAATTGCTAGAAGCAACCGTGTCGCCCGATGACTGGCTGCACTTCATCGTTGCCCTGTTGTGCCACGATATTGGCTATTTGAAAGGCATCTGCCGCCAGGATTGCGTTGAAGAACATACTTACACCACTGGACAAGAAAGGATCGCGATCGCGCCTGGAGCAACCGATGCCAGCCTCACTCCCTATCACGTTGATCGGAGCAAACAGTTTGTTGCCGAGAACTTGGGACACTACCGCAGCCTCAACGTTGCAACGATTCAGCAGATGATTGAACTAACCCGCTTTCCCATCCCGAATGACGAAGCCCATCAAGACACCAGCAACTTCCCAGGATTGACCCGGGCAGCGGATTTAATCGGGCAATTGGGGGACTTACGCTATTTGGAAAAATTGCCTGCCCTATTTCATGAATTTGAGGAAGTTGGCACCAATAAATCCCTGGGATATCAGCATCCCGGTGATTTGCGAATGGGCTATCCGCGCTTCTTTCAAACGGTGGTACAGCCATTGATTCAGCCTGCGATTGCTTATCTCCAAGTGACTCAACAAGGGCAACAAATCCTCGATCAGCTTTACCGCAACGTGTCGGTGGTGGAATGGGAACTGAAGGTCATGGATGAACAGCGCGATCGCGAATCGCAAGCCATCTTCATCCGCGATCGCTACCATTTCTTCCTGCAAGAGCTAGAAACCCGGCACACTGCCGAAACGTCTTCTCCAAACACCCTGTAGGAAAATTTACAGCTCTTCACAAGTGCGGGCAAAAGCGGCGGCGGGGTTAGGGGCGGCAGTGATAGGGCGACCAATGACGAGATAGCTGGCTCCGGCTTTGAACGCAGCGCTGGGAGTCATGATGCGCCGTTGATCGCCTGCTTCTGCCCAGGTAGGGCGTACACCGGGACAAACTAGAAGAAACTCTTGGCCGCAAGTTTGCCGCAATTGCCCCACTTCTTGGGGTGAGCAGACGGCACCGGGTAAGCCGCTTTCTTGCGCCAAAAGTGCCATGTGTAGAGCGTATTCGGGCAATTCCAGAGGAATTTTGAGGTCAAATGCCAGCGATCGCGCATCTAAGCTAGTCAACACAGTGATTGCCAGCAGATTGGGAACCGGGTGCCCGGCTTCGGTTGCTCCAGCTTCGGCGGCAGCTTGAGCAGCCCTGAGTGCTGCTTTTCCAGCCGTGGCATGAACGGTGACCAAATCGACTCCATAACGAGCGACCGCACGGCAGGCTCCGGCGACGGTGTTGGGGATATCGTGAAACTTTAAGTCTAGAAAAATCTTCTTCTGGCGGGCTTTGAGTTCGGTGAGAATGTTTGGTCCCGCACTCACGAACAATTCCAGTCCCACTTTCCAAAAGCTCACGTCTGGGAGTTGATCCAGTAGGGCGATCGCGGCTTCTTGCGTCGGCACATCCAATGGCACAATAATTCGCTCAGAACCTGGTGTCATCACGCTTTGTTTACTCACTGGGCACCACAGTATCGGTTGAAGTTATCAACCAGTTTGTCTTCTTTTTGTGCCACGCCATCCATTCGGTTTGCCACTCGATCCAGCGATTCGCTCGCTTTTTGAATAACTTCTAATCCGGCTGGAGAATTTTGCGCCTTGCTAATGGTTGTAAGTGCACCAATCGTATCTTTGAACGCAGAATTGATTGAGGTAGCGATGGTGACGTACTCATTTTTGAAGTTGATTAAAGACTGATCCTGTAACGATACTCCGCGAATCTCGGTGGTAACCCGATCCAGTTGAGTCACTAGTTGATTAAAAATTCCGGCAGATTTACTTGCCGCTTTTTGAAAAGCCGATAAATCTCCGTTGTCTCCAGCGGCATTGGCTGCCTTCTCAAAATTCTGGCTCTCTTGCAAAAAGCGCTCAGCGATGGGGGCCATTTTGTTTGCAGCAGTGACTAACCTGTCACATTGCGCCGCTTTGTTAGGAGCCGCGATCGCCGCCTCTGCACTCACCAACCCCATACACACGACAGGCGCTAGTAGCAGTAGACCTCGGCGCAAGTATTGCTTCCTCTTCACCATTGCCTCCTACTTCTTCACTTCACAATAGTTGTTGAAATCTGATACCAGTCGATTTTCTTCTTGTACCAAACTGTTCATTTTGCCAGCAGTTGCCGTGAGGCTTCTATCTGCCTGGTCTAGTTGCTTTAAACCAGTTGGGGAGTTCTCAATTTGGCTGATGGTGGTGAGAGCGGTTGTGGTGTCTTTGAATAATCCATTCACGGCAGTTGCATTTTGCACGTACCGATCTTTTAACTGCACTAGGGTTTCGTCTTTCAAGTCCACGGACTGAATTTCTTTGATAATGCCATCCATTTTGCCAGTCAACCCGCTAAAAGCATTGGCTGAATTCGCCGCGGAGGTTTTGAACCCTTTCAAATCGTTTTTAGCTCCCGCTACTTTGGCGGCGGCTTCAAAACTTTTGCCCTCCTGCTGAAACTGCTCGGCAACCGGGCGAATTTTATTTACCGTCTCTAACAGTCTGTTACATTGAGATGTTTTGCTAGGAGTGCAGCCCGCCGCAACTCCGGCGATCGCCAGGGGCAACAACACGCGTGCAGCAGGACGAAAAACAGTGGTCATAGCGGTCATTTAGATATTGCATTAGCGAACCAAACGCACAAACCGCTTAGTGCCCACACTCAAAGTTCGTCCGTGCAAAACTTCGGCGTTCTCAAAGGTCAGGTCAACCTGGTCGATGCGTTCGCCATCCAATTTAACAGCTCCACCTTGAATTTGACGGCGAGCATCGGAACTACTCTTGCATAATCCACTGGCGCTCACAATGAAAAACAATTTGGCAGGAAATTGAATGTCTGCTAACGAAAATTCGGGTACAACAGCTTGCTGAGCCGTTCCCGTACCTTGAACCAGTGCCATCGCTGCTTCCTGTGCTTGCTTTGCTGCGGCTTCTCCGTGGTACTGACTCACAACCTCCATTGCTAAACACTTTTGGCGATCGCGCGGATTCTCTGGCAAACTCTCTAGAGGCAGTGGGGTGAGAAGCTCAAAATAATCTTTCAACAGATGATCCGGCGTTTTCTCCAGCTTGGAATACATGGTCAAGGGGTCTTCCGTTAACGCCACGTAGTTGCCCAGGGACTTCGACATTTTCTGTACCCCATCCGTCCCCAACAAAATCGGCAGCAACAGCCCAAACTGAGGACGCGCCCCAAAGTGCCGTTGCAGATCGCGCCCTACGGCAATGTTAAATTTCTGGTCGGTACCACCCAGCTCCACATCGGACTCCACCGCCACTGAATCGTAACCCTGCATCAGCGGATAGAGAAACTCATGCAAGTAAACAGGGTTACCCTTTTCGTAGCGCTCAGCAAAGCCCTCTTTCGCCAGCATCTGTCCCACAGTCATGGTGGTGAGCAGTTCCAAAATTTTTGACAGATCAAGTTTGGAGAGCCACTCTGAGTTGTAACGAACTTCTAAGCGTCCGGGCGTGTCAAAGTCCAGAATCGGGCGCACCTGGTTGAGGTAGGTTTGAGCATTGGCGTGAACATCTGCCTCAGTCAACTGCCGACGCACGTCTGATTTGCCAGTGGGGTCGCCAATCCGAGCAGTAAAGTCACCAATAATCAGCACCGCTGTATGCCCCGCATCTTGAAAGGCACGCAGTTTACGAACAGGAATGCTGTGCCCCAGGTGAATATCAGCTCCAGTAGGATCAATGCCCAGCTTGACTCGCAGCGGGCGATCGCTTTTCAACAATCGCTGCACCAGGTTCTCATCCGGGTTGTCGGAATCTTTCTGATCGGGGAAAATTTCATGGGTACCGCGCATCAACCAGGCGAAATCCTGATTTTCCCCCAATGATGAACTTGTCGTTAAACTTTGCTGATCAGTCGTCAGGTCTGCTACACTCACGGGCTAATTAGAACACTCAATAACGATGGACAAACTACTATAATGCAAGCGATCGCCTCATTCAGGCTCACTGAGTTACTGTCAGTTGCTGCATAACTTTACTCTAACCCGTTTCGCGATCCGCCTTCCCTCCCCAATTCATCCCCTAGCTTTCCGGTTCATTGGCAGATTTGGTTGAAAAACGGTTCAAAGCACTCCACGTCGTCTATCATCTACCCCACCGCACTCTCAGGAAATAGTTGTGTCATCCAACACCCTCCACCAAAAACAAACCGCCAATCCAGGTTCCGCTCCGTTCCTGAATTTTGTTGGCACCATCAGTAAGGTCACTGGTGGCATTGTCTTGGGCGCAACGATGCTGACCAGCTCCGTCATTGCTGGCGGCTTAGTGGGTTTAGCCATCAGTTTTCGTAACCTGCCTGATGTGCGGGTGCTCCGCAGCTACGCTCCCACCGAAACCACCCACATTTACGATGTCAAAGGGAAGTTGCTGGCAAGCTTGCATGGCGAAGCCAATCGAGAGGTTATCCCGCTTGACAAAATCTCTCCCGACTTGAAGCGAGCCGTTTTAGCGATTGAAGACAGCTACTTCTACCAGCATCGGGGGGTAAATCCGGGGGCGATCGTCCGTGCCTTTAGAGCTAACTGGGCGGAAGGCAGAACAGTCGAAGGGGGTTCTACCCTCACGATGCAGCTCGTCAAAAACCTGTTCCTCAATCCCAAACAAGCATTCAGCCGCAAGTTAGCAGAATCGGTCCTCTCCATGCGGGTAGAACAGATCTTTACCAAAGATCAAATCCTGGAAATGTACCTCAACCAGGTGTATTGGGGACATAACACCTACGGCGTTGAAACTGCTGCTCAAAGCTACTTTGGCAAATCAGCAGCTAACCTGAATCTGGCAGAAGCCGCCATGATGGCAGGACTGATTCAAGCCCCTGAAAGCCTTAGCCCCTTCGTAAGTATGAAATTGGCGAAGCAACGGCAAGCCGAAGTCTTGAACCGAATGCAGGAGCTTAAGTGGATTACGCCACAAGAAGAAGCCGCAGCTCTAAAACAACCCCTTAAGTTTGGCAAAATCACCTCATTCCGTACTAGCCAAATCCCCTATGTCACAGAAGCTGCGGTTCAGGAATTAACTCGTCGGTTTGGGCGAGATGCCGTGCTTAAAGGCGGGATGCGAGTGCAGACCACGGTCGATACAAAACTTCAACGCATTGCCGAAGAAGTTGTTAAAGAGGGGCACGAATCGCTGCTGAGTCAAGGCGTTTATGCAGACCAGATGGCACTGGTTGCGGTTGACCCACGCACCCATTTTGTGAAAGCAATGGTGGGCGGAGTTGATTACCGTAAGAGTCAATATAACCGGGCAATTCAAGCCTTACGCCAGCCTGGTTCTGCCTTCAAACCGTTTGTTTACTACGCCGCCTTTGCCAGTGGCAAGTACGGTCCCGACTCCACCGTGGATGATAGCCCGGTCGGCTATCCCGATGGCTATGAGATGTACTATCCCCAGAACTACGATGGCTCCTTCTCTGGTCCCATTTCGATACGGCAGGCTCTAGCCGTATCGCGTAACGTGCCAGCCGTGAAATTAGGACAGGAAGTGGGGCTCAACAAGGTGATTGATGTGGTTCGCACGATAGGGATTCGCAGCCCAATTGAGCCTGTTGTTTCCTTGCCATTAGGTTCTGTTGATCTGACCCCCCTAGAAATGGCAGGAGCCTATGCCACCTTTGCCAGTAACGGCTGGTATTCGGAAACCACGTTTATTGTTCAGGTAACAGATAGTGCGGGCAACGTGTTGCTAGACAATACACCGAAGCCGCAACTGGTGCTGGATCCGTGGTCTGCTGCTTCACTCAATAGTGTGTTGCAAGATGTAATTGAGCGAGGCACTGCTACCGCTGCCAATATTGGTCGCCCGGCAGCGGGTAAAACCGGAACCACTTCGTCTGAGCGAGATATTTGGTTTGTGGGTTATGTGCCTCAACTTTCGGCGGCAGTTTGGGTGGGGAATGATGATTACTCACCGATTGGCTACGGTGCAACGGGGGGAACCTATGTGGCTCCGATCTGGCGCAATTTTATGAATCGAGCATTGCAAGGAGTGCCAGCAGAAAACTTCCGTCCCGCATCCGATTTTCCAAAACCGTAGGGACGATACAGCGATCGTTCCTACGATGTGCGATTACAGTTCAGGAAAGGCGTAGACCACGGCACCAGACCTGGGATCGTTTTGGATGTCCGCATGACCCTTTTTCGCCATGCCTAACAGCGTGACTTCAACTTCAGTAAAATCTGCGCCTGTATCGGCAACGGCTTGAGTTACAGAGATTTTGCCACCACGTTTTTGCGCCGCTTTGAGCAGATCTCGACGGAGTTTTTCTTCCCGCTGTTTAGGAGAATCAATCAATCGGGAAATGATGGGTTGAGCCGGAGCATAGGGAGAGCTACCCAGCCGAGCGACTTGCTTGAGGTTGTGGGAGTCAACCATGTCGGGTATGAGGAACAGATCAACCAGTTGCCCAATGCCAAACAAGCCGCCTGTCAACAGCCAGATGCAGCCGGAAATCATTTTGCCGTTATAAAACCGATGCAGCCCACCAATCCCTAGCAAAATTGAGAGCCAGAGCAGGTAGGACGTTCCTTTGCTATTCATTACATCACCCCAGGAGAGGAGAGTGGACATGGGATGACTTCAGAAATTCGCGATCGCGTTTCGTTTGTGCCTCGGTAGGGAAACCCGCCAGTTTTTAGGTGTGATCTCCATCATTGACTGAACTGACCTACTGATGAAGTTCTTTTGGCTGCGATGCGCGACCAAAGGTATGAACCATCGACTTGAGGCGATCGCTGAGTTCATTGCTCAATGCTCCCCCCCAATAGCGCCATTCCCAATTACCTTCAGCTTTGCCTGGAAAATTCATGCGGGCTTCATTGCCAAGTCCCAACAAATCCTGAACGGGAAGAATCGCCAGATTGGCAACCGAACTGTACGCCAGCCGCAGCAAGTCCCAGTGAATCCCATCCTGGCTGATGTGTCCCAAATATCGCAGAATTGCATCGCGTTCCCAGTCAGGGCGACTGTTGAACCAGCCTACAGTTGTGTCGTTGTCGTGAGTACCCGTGTAGACGACACAGTTGCGCGGAAAGTTGAATGGCAGGAAAGGATTCGCCGGATCAGAGCCAAAGGCAAACTGCAAAATCTTCATGCCGGGAAACTCGAAGTAGTCGCGTAACTCCTCTACTTCTGGGGTAATCACACCCAAGTCTTCCGCCAAAATCGGCAGCTTGCCGAGTTGATCTCGCAGTCGTTCAAAAAACTCCTTCCCAGGTGCTTCAATCCACTCGCCTTTCTCCGCTGTGCGTTTTTCCGGCTCAATCTCCGGATCAAGCTCTACCGCCCAGAAAGACTCAAACCCGCGAAAATGATCGATACGAATAATATCGACATAATCCAGCATGGCCTCAAAACGCTGAATCCACCATTTGAAGTCAGTTTTCTGCAAATGCTCCCAGTTGTAAACTGGATTGCCCCACAATTGCCCGGTTGCACTGAAGTAATCGGGTGGCACCCCCGCCATGAGCGCAGGCAAATAGGTTTCTTCATCCAGGCAAAAGTTTTCGGGGTTTGCCCATACATCAGCACTGTCGTGAGCTACATAGATTGGAATATCGCCAATGATTTCAATGCCGCGTTCGTTGGCATACTGCTTAATCTGCGACCATTGGGAAAAGAAGGCGAACTGAAGGAACTTGTGAAAGACAATTTCGGTGTTAAGCCGTCGTCCCCATTGATCCAGGACGGCGGGCGATCGCGTCACTAAATCTGACTCCCACTCAAACCAACTTTTACCCTCGTTGGCTTCTTTGAGTGCCATGTACATGGCGTAATCGTCGAGCCAGTAGGCTTTGCTTTCACAAAACCCTGCAAATCGCGTTTTTTGAATATCAGAGGCGCGTGTTTTGAAGTTCTCGCAGGCTTTTTGCAGTAGAGGTAACTTGTACGCAACCACAGCTTCATAATCAACGCGATCGCCTGGAAAATTGGGGACGTGCCACAACTCTTCATCGGCTAAAAAGCCTTCATCTCGCAGTAGCTCCAAACTGATTAATAGTGGATTGCCTGCCACAGCGGAATAACACATATAGGGAGAATTCCCGTAGCCCGTGGGTCCCAACGGTAACACCTGCCAGTACTGCTGTCCGCTGCCTGCCAAAAAATCGATAAAGCGATACGCCTCAAGCCCCAAATCTCCAATTCCAAATCGACCCGGTAACGACGTAGGATGCAACAAAATGCCACTGGCTCTAGTTGACGGCATGATTAACCTTAAGAAATAGACAGCAAAAAATTTGAATAGATGCCAAAAATTAAAGTCTCCGTTTATCCTGACTGAACACTCCCAAATCAAACAGCATCCTCAGGATGGAGTTTGTCAAGATTCTTTAATAGCCTCGACTCTACCATGACTTACCGCAACCCCACCCCCACCGTTGATATCATCATTGAATTGAGCGATCGCCCCCACCGTCCGATTGTGTTAATCGAACGGCTGAACCCACCTTACGGTTGGGCAATTCCAGGCGGGTTTGTGGATTATGGAGAAGCTGTAGAAATCGCCGCTCAGCGAGAAGCCGCCGAAGAAACCGGATTACAAGTTGAGTTGATCGAACAATTTTATGTGTATTCTGACCCAAATCGTGACCCGCGCCATCACACTATAAGCGTTGTCTTCATCGCCACTGCTACGGGAACCCCCAAAGCCGGAGACGATGTCAAACACCTGGAAGCCTTTGAACCCTGGCGCATCCCCACTAACCTGTGCTTCGATCACGATCGCATCCTGCGCGACTACTTGAATTATCGGAACTATGGATTAAGACCACGGGTGGGGATAGGGGATAAAGGAGAAGAGTGAATCACCCCCCTCCACACCCACGTCCTCACTCCCCCATCTCCCTCACCTTCTGCCTCCCTCCATCTCCCCTTTTCCTGTACTCTATTCCCTATTCCCTATTCTCCATTCCTTATGCGTGAAGTGATTCGTACCAATCAGGCTCCGGCTCCAGTAGGTCCTTATAATCAGGCGATCGCCGCAACTGGAAAGTTTGTGTTTGTCGCTGGACAAATTCCGCTTGACCCAGAAACGGGCGCGATCGTGGGGGAAGGCGATGTGGCAGTTCAAACGGAGCGATCGCTGCAAAATTTGAAAGCGATTTTAACGGCAGCAGGGGCGACTCTAACGGATGTGGTGAAGACGACCGTTTTTCTCAAAAACATGAACGATTTTGCGGCAATGAATGCCGTATACGCTCAATATTTTGATCAAGCGCAAGCCCCGGCTCGTGCGGCAGTAGAAGTAGCACGATTACCCAAAGATGTATTGGTAGAAATCGAATGTATTGCAGTGATTGGTAATTCGTAATTAATCGTTGTTTTTTTCGCTTGTTTGTTGAATGGGAAGCTGAATTACAAACTCGGTTCCCATACCCGGTGTGGAAAAACAATCGAGCTTACCATTATGTTTCTCGGTAACGATTTGATAACTAATGGACATTCCCATACCCGTTCCTTTGCCAACTGGTTTGGTGGTAAAGAAGGGATCAAAAATTCGATTTTTAATTGATTCCGAAATGCCGGGTCCATTGTCGGCGATCGCGATCTTTGCCCATTGGTCTTGAATGACTGACGTGCAAATCGTAATGGTTGGCTGTTGAACTCGCCTTGAATCTTTATCGTTAGCAATTTGTTTAGAGCCGTTTTTGATGGGTGAGTGCTCAGTTTCTGCCGCCTCTTCTAGCGCTTCGATCGCGTTTGCCAAAATATTCATAAAGACCTGATTTAATTGCCCCGGATAGCATTCAATCGGCGGCAATTCTCCATAGTCTCGGATCACTTCAATTGCAGGCAAATTTGATTTAGCTTTCAATCGATGCTGCAAAATTAAAATCGTACTTTCAATTCCTTCATGAATGTCAACCGCTTTAAATGCTGCTGCCTCCATCCGAGAAAAGTTTCGCAATGACAACACAATTTGGCGAATCCGATCCGTTCCTAGTCGCATTGAAGTCAAAATTTTCACTAAATCTTCCTGTAAGAAATCCAGTTCAATCACATCCGTTTTCGATTGAATTTCTGGTACAGGATCAGGATAGTGTTTCTGATAGAGTTGCAGTAAGCTCAATAAGTCTTGAACGTACACCTCAGCATAATTCACATTTCCGTGAATGAAGTTCACTGGGTTATTAATTTCATGGGCAACTCCCGCAACCAATTGTCCTAAACTTGACATTTTTTCCTGCTGAATCATTTGCATTTGGGCTTGCTGGAGTTGTTGCAGCGTTTGCTGAAGTTCACCAGATAAGCGCTCGGCTTGTTCGCGGGCTTGATCTACAGCAACAATTTGAGGAAAGACGGTCCAGCAGGCGATCGCAATCCCCACAAACGACAACACCAGCATCAGCACTACCAGCAGATCAGCCGTCTGCGCGATCGCCAGCTTCGACACCAGCGAGCTTATCAACCAGCTAATCACCGCTGCACTAGAGATAAACACAATCAACACAAACACTTGCAGCGCAATGAAATCTTGAAATGGCTTTTTTCTCTGACTACTGTATTGCTGCAACCACCACTCCGGCTGCAAAACATCCCACGAAACCCGCTGAATCCCCCAATCTGCCAACAAAATTGCAGCGGGCAATAGCAAGCCAATCAGCAAATACTGAATTCCCCAGGCAAAGCCCCCAACTAGCAGCACCACTACTTCTAGCAGACAAAATAACAGAGACCAGCGAGGCAGTAACACATTGGGGCGATCGCGCTGTTGCCATAGCCCCCAATGCAGCACAATAAACGACACCAACCAGCCCACCCCCGTAATCATCACCATGCGGTGCATATCGCCCACACCCAGACACAGCAAACTCAGAATTAGAGTCAGAATCAAACCTGGTGCAAACACACCTTGCCGGGAAGTCACCCCAAAAATGGGTGAGAGATGCTGATCTTGCGATAGTTGATACAAGATACGAGGACAAATGGAAACCGCCGTTGCACAGGATAAAAGACTACTGGAAACCACCAGAAACGTCACCAAAAAGGAAGCAGAATGCCCCCAAAACGGCTTCGCCACCGTCAGCAAAGTCAAAAAGGTATTTCCCTTTAAGTCTGGTTCGGTTGCCAAATGCATCAACAACCAGGAACCACCCAAATACACCACGGGGAGCAAACAGGCGGCAATCAGCAAACTCCAGAGAGTTGCACGGGGACGTTTGCTGTCTGCCACAAACGCCGAAGCGGTTTCGCAGGCATAGAAGGCATAAGTCCCGTTGAGATACCACTTTGCCCAGCCTTGAAATGAGAAAGCGGAACCATCATTTTGGAACAGACCCAAATCAGCCGAGGAATGCAAAAGCCAGACGCTGCCTTGCAGACAGAAGGTGAGCAGAAAGCCAACCGCTGGCAGCAGAAAAACCAGGTGCAGGGTTCCCAGAGCATGGCTACCGCTAAACGCCACAATAAATGCCAACACCGTAAAGCCAATGCGGAGCAAAGTTTCGGGTAAGACAATGCCCAATGGCTCAAAGTTTGCTTTGAGCAAGTCAGTAAGGATGATGGCATTGACGGGTAAAACCGCCACCCAACTGATGAAGTAGCCGATCGCCGCGTAACTCGTTAGCCTGGGATACTCTTTCAATAAATAGGTAAGGTAATTGGGGGTGCCGCCCGCCACGTCGGGCAATGTCTGCCCCAGTTGCCGCACTTGCAGGTTGATCAAAATTCCAATGATTGCGCCAGGAATCCAAACCCACATTGCCTGAGAGCCGAGTTCACTATGGGCACCGGGCGCAACGCCCATCCACAGCAGTAATCCCGTTAAACCAAAGCCCCACGTTTCGATTAAACTCAAATTTCGCTGAAGTCGCACGGGTGTAGTCTGCTCAAGCTCAACCTGAGAGGCGTTTGTTATGTGAGTCATTGAAAAATGCTGGATGAATAAAACAGTTTGGGTGAGAGAAAAAGACGCGATCGGGAACACCCTGACGTTGGGAACCACCTTATCAACTAGTATAAAAAGTCACACTTTGGCAAAATGTCACAAATGTAGCAGTTCTTCTTTGATCCCCGCTTTGGACCTGCGAATTCTGCGTTCGATTCCTGATTTTACTCAACCCTACTCAAGACTTTGGAGATCCACCACCTCATGGCTTGACACGCCGCAAAACACCGTATAACCGAGCGATCGCGGCTCCCAGCGTTTTGTATCCAACTTTCTCAAACAAAACCACCACTTTATCGCCTTCATGCCGAATCACAGTGCCCTCGCCCCAGGTTTTGTGATTGACGCGTGCGTTGAGCGGGAAGGGATGGTTGTCACCATGCTCATCGTCTACTGCAATTCCGGCTTTGCAGTTGTCGCACTGGTCGCAGGGAGCATCAAACGCTTCACCAAAATAGTTCAGCAAATACTTGCGGCGACAGTCTTTGACTTCTGCGTAACCGCGCATCATTTCTAAGCGGGATTGTTCCCACTGGCGGCGCTGGTGCTGAATTTCTACGATGGCAATTGTGGCTTCATCGGGATCAATTTCGGAGTCTGCGATCGCAACTTCTCCAGTGGGCAAGGTTTCCACTACTCCCGCTTCTGCCAGTCGATTCAACGTGGTCTTCAGTTTAGATGAGGACAACTCCACTTGTTCTTGTAAGATTTCTACGGTGATTGCGTCATCCTGCTGCTGCAATACTTCGGTTACTTGCTCCACTTGTTCTGCATTCACCTTACTGCCACTGGCGAAGAACCGTTTCAAGTTGAGATCGGCGGGATTATAGAAGAGTAGCGCTTTCGCAGGATCACCATCTCGTCCAGCCCGCCCAATTTCTTGATAGTAAGAGTCTACCGAGTTGCTGATATCAGCATGAAACACAAAGCGCACATTGGGTTTGTCAATTCCCATGCCAAAGGCTGTGGTTGCCACCAGAACGTCCACCTCGTCTTGCATGAACGCTGCTTCTATTTGCTCTCGCTCGGCGGCTTTCATCCCAGCATGATAGAAACTGGCACGGATACCGTTTTCAGTCAGGCGTTGGGCAATGTCTTCGGTGCGCTTGCGGGTGGCAGCGTAGATAATGCCGGGTTTGTCTACCTGCTCAACGCGATCGCACAAGGCATCTAGCTTTTCTCCATCGTCATCGTAGCGTTCTGCTGCCAGCCAGATGTTGGGGCGATCGAACCCTTCCACAATCACCACCGGGGTTTCCATTCCCAAATGGCGGGTAATTTCCTCCTGAATCGGCGGAGCCGCCGTCGCGGTTAAGGCTAACACGCGTGGATGCCCCAACTGTTCAATCACCTCACCCAACCGCAGATAGTCAGGACGAAAATCATGCCCCCAAGCACTGACGCAATGGGCTTCATCTACGACGAACAGAGACGGCTTTGCTGCCTGTAACTGCTCCAATGTCTCCGGATTGCTAAATTGTTCTGGCGCGAGAAACAGAAATTCCAGTTCTCCCGCTTGCCAGCTTTCAAAAATTTCCTGGCGATCGCGCTCTCGGACAGTGGAATTAATCACGGCAGCATCGCCCACGTCCTGTTGCGCGATCGCCTGCACCTGATCTCGTTGCAGTGCGAGTAACGGCGACACAACAATGGTTGCACCCTTAATCATCGACGCTGCCAATTGATAGATGGCAGACTTGCCGCCACCCGTGGGCATCACCACCAATGTATCGTGCCCCTCCAACACTGATTTCACAGCCCGCTCCTGCCCTGGATGCAAACGCTCGTAGCCAAATCGTTGTTGTGCCAGGGTGTGAAGCGATCGCGATTTGCGGGGCATGGGGGAAGTCGAATTAAAGAGCTTGAATGACTTCCACGATAATGAACAGAGGCACGGACAAAATCCTCAAATGGAAGGAGTTTGGGCAAAAGGTGAAAGGCAAACTTCGGTTAAATTAACGGAAGAAGCAGGTTGTGCCGCTCCATAAGCTAGTCACGCGATCCGTAGGTTTGGTGCCGCTCAACAAGCCTCCCAGTTTACCCGCAGAAAATTCAGTTCCCAACGTCGTTTGGCTAACATTCACGGTGTAAGCTTTGTTGAGTTGAGTTCGAGTGGAGCCAGTGCCAATTCCGGCAATGGTTGTGAGTTTATTCGCTCCGCTGCGCCGACCATCCACATTCCAGCCGGCAAAACGTCCTTTATCGAACTGAAGCGTTAAACCATCTGCCCAACTGGCAAACCTGAGTGGTCCCGCACCACACTCCTTGTTTTCTCCACGACTGCGTGGTTTTCCGCGTAAATTCGTGAGGATTGACACAACTTCGGCTTCTTTCATGCCAAAAGCCAGCGATCGCGTTGACCCTGTGGAGGCATTCACTACCCGCAATCCTTCGGAGTCGAGGGCTAGCACGATGGAGCCTGGTTTGGCTTGAGCGATTAATAGAGGCGCGATCGCAGGGTCAGGCGTAGTTGCGACTGAATTCCCTAAAGCCAGGGATTGAGTACCTTTGGCAGAAACAATGCTGGGTGAGAGTAAGACGACTTCCGAAACGCAAAGTGAAATCAAGAGGGCGTTGATCAACTTCATTGCTAATTTTCCATGCTGAATTTGCAGAAACGGCTTGAAGTCTCATTCAAGCCCATTTCTTTACCATCAGTAGTTACACCGTCTCAGCCCAGTATTTCTGAAAACGCCTGGGCTAAGTAATAGCGATCGCCCCTGTTCCAAACCTTGACTTCTGCATTGAGTTTTTGATGTTGGTCAAACTCGCTCAAGAAGTCGGAGGTTTATCGAGCCAATTGTGAGGTTAGCTTATGCAACAGCAAAAACTAATGGAGTATTAACAAAATCTGTAGCATCCAGAGTACATAAATCAACTTCACTAGGATGCTTGATTTCTATTACACGGCTAGCTTGGGCAGCGATCGCTTGTTCAAACAAATTTCGGACACCTCGTGCATTTCCAAATGCTACAGGGTCTTGATTAACTAAATCCTGGAGCAATTCAGTAGCATAATGTACTGCTGCTTCATTGAGAAAATATCCGGAGGAAGCACATAAGTTCTGTAGAATTTCAGATAATTCATTGATTGTGTAGTCATCAAAGGCAATATGCTTATTAAATCGAGATTGCAAGCCAGGATTAGAGCTTAAAAATGCAGACATTTGTTCGGGATAGCCTGCTACAATCACAACAAAATCATCACGATGATCTTCCATTGCTTTTAAGAGTGTATCGATCGCTTCTCGTCCAAAGTCGCTACCATTGCTAACGCCTGAAACTAATGTGTATGCCTCATCAATAAACAGAATTCCCCCTTTTGCACTTGTAACGACATCCTTTACTTTCAATGCAGTTTGCCCAACAAATCCTGCGACCAAACCAGAGCGATCGACTTCAACAACATGACCTTTTGAAAGCAACCCCAAAGCCTTATAGATTTGTGAAATCAGCCGAGCTACAGTTATTTTGCCCGTACCAGGATTGCCTGTGAAAACCAGATGGAGTGAAAGAGGTGGAGTTGCCAAACCACGTTCTCGACGAAGTTGTTGGACTCGTACCAAATTGACTAATTTCCTCACTTCAGCCTTAACATTGGGCAAGCCAGTTAGTTGATCCAATTTTGATAACAATGTTTCTAAATTTTCGGTTTCTTCAAGTTCATTATTTTGAGCAGTAACAGGTTGAATCTGTTCTCCTAAACGAACCTGAATGACTTGAATCTGTTCGTCTAAATTGTCACGTTCAGGATCGATTTCTCTAAGTTTAATTAAATCCGCGAGAGCTTCAGCATCCATGCCTAATTCTTGATAAGCACAGGCTCGAAAGAAGAGGCTATCTGCATTTTTGGGATCAAGTTCTAAGGCAGTTGTATAATCATCAACAGCTTGATCAAAATAGCCTGCTTTCTCCCAGAGAAAAGCACGAGAGATGTAATTAGTCGGATCGGATGGAGAAAGATTGATTGAGCTTGTGTAGTCATCAAGAGCTAACTGTAACTCACCCAGTTGTTCATAAATTCTTCCGCGTGACCAGTAGTTGCTGCTTGTTGTTTCTATGTCGATTGACCGGTTGAAGTCGGACAATGCAGCTTGCAAATCACCTATCTCTTGATAAGCTTTTCCACGTACCCAATAGGCAAACCAGGATAGCTGCAAGTTAATCGATTTCGTACTATCTAAAATTGTTTGCTCATATTCCTGTTGGCAGTAGTAGCTCCAAGCTCGCCAAACATAAGCATCGACAGGTTCTTGATCAGTGTCTATCAAGTGCGTGAATAATAATATCGCTGCTGTGTAGTTTTCGGCATTCAAGGCTTCAATTCCCTGTTCCAGCAACTCAGACATAGCTTAATTCCCTGATATGGATGCTTTGGTTTAGTGTTCCCTGTGCTTCTATCGAAACTGCGATCGCGTTTCATATCCTAATTTCTGCTGAGTGTCGATGGAAAGCGCTACGCTACGTCAGGAATTTCGATGTATTGACACAAACTAGAAGGAGAGGGAATCGGTTCACCATTGAGTTGCATTCCTTCAAGGTGAAAGGCGATCGCTTCTCGAATCATGGTTTCGACTTCTTCTAATGTGTCTCCCACCGCAACACATCCCGGTAAATCAGGAACATAAGCTGAGTAATTTCCTTCTGCTTGCTCAATCACCACAGCATAGCGTTTCATGATTCATCCTCCGGTTGTTCATCCTCAAGCTGCGACTGTCGTAGAATACTTTTTAGCGTACCAATTGCCAAATCCTTCGACAATTTCCCCGGAACAGTGACAGTTCCAGATTTAGTTGGATGGTGATATTGGCGATGACTTCCCTTTGTGCGAGCTAAGTACCAGCCATCCTCCTCCAGTCGCCTGATGATCTCCTTGACTTTCAAATGCTTGCTCCAATAGATATTCCTGATTCCTGCTCCAAACCTCCGACTTCTGCGTTGAGTTTTTGAATGACAGTCAAATCCACTCAAGAAGTCGGAGGTTTATTGGTTTATCGGGACTATGCAACTTCAAGTTCTACAATGAAACTTTCTTTGGTCAACCATTCAATGGCTCGTTCGTATTGACACTGCGAGCTAAACAGATTCCATTGCTGCAATTGTTCTGAATACTCTGGTTGACTTAACACGAATCTGAAGCGTCCAAATGAACCTTTACCTTGAATTGCTACCCATAGTAAATCTTGCAAATGTTCATCTTTAAGGTCTTCGATAAACTTCTGCATGTCATGGTAAGCACTTTGTGAGCCTTGTCGAGGAATTTCTACCCAACACCGTTCAAATTCATCCATCAACTCGTCATAATTTTCATCCTCTTCATCAGGAATCATGTCTGGACGATGCTCACCATCAACTCCAAGCCCTATCTCTCCGGTTTCCCGATTGATATAGCCATAGACTCCGGGAACGTCTGGGCGGCTATCTAAAATCTCTGCAATGGTTTCAATATCGGATTTAGAAACAGTAGTCATGCATTTCTCCTTTTGCCCCAGTTTTACTAATTTCTTTCCAGAACTTAATAAGGAAGACAGTACAAATATACTGAACCGTCAACTTGTGGACAGATCGGATAGATACAGATCGTGCTCGCGCTCATTCAGCGATCGCGTTTCATATCAACTTTCTATCAGGTGCCGTTCTATACCACGTTAAGCCTCACCTATACTGACACAACTTGAAAGAGCAGAGAATAGTTGTCATCAGTTTGTATTTCTTTGAAATAAAAATTACAGCTTTTGTTTGCTTACTGCCAATCCAAAATCTCTTCAACGGTTAAGCCGATATCTTTTGCAATTTGTCTAAGTAAGGTAGGTGATATATCGCGCCCTTTGTGAAACGGCACAGTCGTACATCGACCATCATCATGTCGAAACTGCTTGTGTGAACCCTTTTGACGAACTTCGATAAATCCAAGATTTTCTAAAATACGTATAACTTCGGATGGTTTTAGAACAGGAATATTACTCATGCTTTATTGCAAAACAATTTGCTGAGTGCCAACAAATTCCGTCTTAAAGTCTAAAGGTTGGTCTTCCAAAAGCATCTCAAGCACTTCTTTTAGATTTGCCTGCAATTCATCTAGCGTCTCAGCTTGAGAGTGTGCCCCCGCGAAACCAGGGACGTAGCCGACATAAAGGTTCGTGGCTGTATCTCTTTCAATAATTGCGGTAAAGGTTTTCATGCTATTAGCCACTTGGTATTCCTTCTAAAATCGTAGCCTGATTGTCTCAAAAGGTTGAAGGTGATGCTGAGTTACTATCAATCGCGATCGCTCCCCCACCTTCCCTATTCCCCATCCCCCATTCCCCATTCGCCCAAAAAATAGAGATTAAGTTAAATGATTACCAATCTGGCGTGAGCTTTCCTCTACAATATTTGGGATTTTTCAAGCGCTCGACTGGACGTTTACACCATGCCTCGTCGTAACGATCTCCAAAAAATTCTGCTGATTGGTTCCGGTCCGATCGTCATCGGGCAAGCCTGCGAGTTCGACTACTCTGGAACTCAGGCGTGCAAAGCCTTAAGAGACGAGGGATACGAGGTCATTCTGGTGAACTCCAACCCGGCAACCATCATGACCGACCCGGAAACCGCCGATCGCACCTACATTGAGCCACTCACGCCGGAAGTGGTGGCCAAGATTATTGAAAAAGAGCGTCCCGATGCGTTGCTCCCCACGATGGGCGGACAAACGGCACTCAACCTGGCGGTGTCCCTGGCAAAGAATGGCACCCTGGACAAGTACGGCGTAGAACTGATTGGGGCAAAACTGCCTGCGATCGAAATGGCGGAAGACCGCAAACTATTTAAAGAGGCGATGGAGCGGATTGGGGTGGGCGTGTGTCCCTCTGGTTTAGCGACCACTCTGGAAGAAGCCCGCGAGATTGGGCACCAGATTGGCTCCTATCCGTTGATCATTCGTCCGGCATTTACCATGGGTGGTTCTGGCGGTGGTATTGCCTACAACCAGGAAGAATTTGAAGAAATTGCCCAATCCGGTTTGGATGCCAGCCCGGTATCGCAAATTCTGATTGAAAAATCTCTGCTGGGCTGGAAAGAGTACGAACTGGAAGTGATGCGCGACCTGGCAGATAACGTGGTGATCATCTGCTCGATCGAAAACTTTGACCCCATGGGCGTGCATACGGGCGATTCAATCACTGTTGCGCCGGCCCAAACCCTTACCGACAAAGAATATCAACGCCTGCGGGATGCATCGATCAAAATCATTCGTGAAATTGGTGTAGAGACGGGTGGCTCCAACATTCAGTTTTCCGTCAATCCCGATACGGGCGATGTGATTGTGATTGAGATGAACCCACGGGTGTCTCGCAGTTCGGCGCTGGCATCGAAGGCGACCGGATTCCCGATCGCCAAAATGGCAGCAAAACTCGCCGTTGGCTACACCCTGAATGAGATTCCCAACGACATCACCAAGAAAACTCCTGCCAGCTTTGAACCCACGATCGACTATGTAGTGACGAAAATTCCCCGTTTTGCTTTTGAAAAATTCCCCGATGCTCAACCTGTCCTTACGACTCAAATGAAATCAGTGGGAGAAGCGATGGCAATTGGGCGCACGTTTCAGGAGTCGTTTCAAAAAGCACTGCGATCGCTGGAAACGGGGCGCGCGGGCTGGGGCTGCGATAAGCAAGAAAAACTTCCCAGTCTGGAATCGATTCGGGCAAACCTGAGAACCCCCAACCCGGATCGAGTGTTCACGATTCGCCATGCTTTTCTCATGGGCATGGGCGTTGAAGAAGTCTACGAACTTACCAACATTGACCCCTGGTTTTTGGACAAGTTGCAAGAGTTGCTGGAAACAGAGAAATTCCTCAAGCGATCGTCGCTAAAGGGACTCACCTACGAGCAAATGCTAGAGATTAAACGGCAGGGCTTTAGCGATCGCCAAATTGCCTTTGCCACCAAAACCACAGAAGACGAGGTACGCGCTCACCGCAAGAGCCTCAATGTAATTCCGGTCTACAAAACCGTCGATACCTGCGCCGCTGAGTTTGAAGCCTTTACCCCTTACTACTACTCTACCTACGAGGAAGAAACTGAGATTCTGCCCTCAGACAAGCGGAAAGTCATGATTTTGGGCGGCGGTCCCAACCGGATTGGGCAGGGCATCGAGTTTGACTATTGCTGCTGCCATGCCTCCTTCGCGTTGCGGGCCGACGGGTTTGAAACCATCATGGTCAACTCCAACCCCGAAACCGTTTCCACCGACTACGACACCAGCGATCGCCTCTACTTTGAGCCGCTCACGAAAGAGGATGTGCTCAACATCATTGAGGCAGAGCAACCCGAAGGCATCATCATTCAATTTGGTGGACAAACCCCTCTGAAACTGGCACTGCCCCTGCAAAAATATCTGGAAGCTAACGCCGATACCATTCCCACCAAAATTTGGGGCACATCCCCCGACTCCATCGACACTGCCGAAGACCGGGAGCGATTTGAAAAAATTCTCCGTGCCCTTAACATTCGCCAGCCTTCCAACGGGATTGCCCGCAGTTCGCGAGAAGCCTTAGAAATTGCCCGGCGGATTGGTTACCCCGTGGTGGTGCGTCCTAGTTATGTATTGGGCGGTCGGGCAATGGAAATTGTCTACAACGATGCCGAACTAGAACATTACATGACCTACGCCGTTCAGGTGGAACCCGATCACCCGATTCTGGTAGATCAATACCTGGAAAATGCGGTGGAAATTGATGTAGACGCGATCGCCGATGCCACAGGGCATGTTGTGATTGGCGGCATTATGGAACACATTGAGCAAGCGGGCATTCACTCTGGCGACTCTGCCTGCTCCCTGCCTTCGGTTTCCCTTAGCCCCACGGTGTTGGAGCAAATTCGCACCTGGACAATTGAACTGGCCAAAGCCTTGAAAGTGATTGGCTTAATGAATATCCAGTTTGCGACCCAGGGCGAACAGGTCTACATCCTGGAGGCAAATCCTCGTGCATCCCGCACCGTTCCCTTTGTCTCAAAAGCGATCGGAGTGCCACTGGCGAAAAAAGCAGCCCGGATCATGTCTGGCAAAACTCTGACTGACCTGAACTATACGCAGGAAGTGATCCCAGCCCATATTGCCGTGAAAGAAGCCGTGTTGCCGTTTGAGAAGTTTTCTGGTACTGACCCCATTCTGGGACCAGAGATGCGATCGACGGGAGAAGTGATGGGAATCGATACTGACTTCGGCACTTCGTATGCCAAAGCAGAAATCGCGGCAAATCAGCGCCTGCCCTTGAAAGGAACCGTCTTTGTTTCAATGGGCGATCGCGACAAACCTGCTGTTGTGCCAATCGTCAAAGACCTGATTGAACTCGGCTTCCATATCGTGGCAACGCAGGGCACCCGCCGCGTATTGATGGAACATGGGCTAGAGGTTGAGTTAGTCTTTAAGCTACACGAAGGTCGTCCCCATGTGATCGACTGGATTAAGAACGAGCAAATTCAGCTCATTATTAATAACCCTACGGGTGAAGAAGCCCGGATGGATGGGCGCACGATTCGCCGAACGGCTCTGCTTTACAAAATTCTGATCGTGACGACATTAGCGGGAGCTAAAGCAACGGCAGCGGCAATTCGTTCTTTGCAGTCTCAATCCCTATCTGTCAAAGCACTTCAAGAGTACATCCCCTCTTAGTAGGCTTTGCTTTGTTAGGTATGACAGAAGCAAGTCAGAAAATGGAGAATTAATTCAAAATGAAAAGTTAAAGTTCAAACTGCTTTCTGGTAAGGCTTTGTCGCTTTTAGATCTTGAATTATTCTTGCCCAAAGCTGTCTTCAATTCCCATTCCTACGGGTTCTGACTCGCCTCTACATTTTGTGTGGAGTGAGCGCAGTGCCACATCCTGGTCCCTGGGGAGATTTCTGAATCTGGCGCTGCGTTCATGGGAACATTCCACAAAACCAACAGAATTTGTCTCAGTCAGCTCCAAACCGACAAAGATTAGAAGAAACTAAGCATTTCCTGAGAAAAGGTCAACTTTAATTAAGAGAGCGTCGTCCAGAAAGGATTGAATGCAGGAATTGGGCAGATTGTAAACTTTGGCGTGTTTTGTTGCCCAGGATGCATTTGAAAAAGGGGATTCCGGTTACTCTCTAAATAATTTGGGCAGTTTGGAAGCCATCTTTTTTTGACCAAGTTTCCACTGAATCTTAAAAAATTCATTCTTTTGAAAGACTTCTCAACTCAGGGAAGATACAATACTTAATATATTCGAGTTAGTAGTAACACTTTTATGGCAATTCATCCTGATCTGCTTGCGTATTTGCTTCCTGAGGCGATCGCGATCGTGCTATGTGCGTTGGCTCTCCGTACCTGGAATTTTCAGCCACATACCTCCACGGTTGCAATTCCAGTAAAGGTACGCGAGGATTTTTAGCCTGCTGCGGTCTGTACTACCCCTTCATTCTTCACCTGTTCCGTTTCGTTCACGGCTGACTTTTCTCCCAGTCGCCGCTTCGTTATCACTACTCCTTCACGAGCGTTATGAAGACCTCCCAGACCTCATCGGATCTAGTTCGCACCTATCTACGTGAGATTGGTCGCGTTCCCCTGTTAACCCACGAACAGGAAGTGTTATTGGGGAAACAGGTTCAACGTTTGTCCAGTTTGAACGATGTCAAAGATGTGTTAGCAAACCGATTGGGACGTGCTCCTTCCTTTGATGAATGGGCACAGGAAAGTCATTTGTCGATCGCCGAACTGAAGCAGGCGATCGCAGAAGGTGAATATGCCAAACGTAAAATGGTGGAAGCAAACCTGCGTCTAGTTGTCTCCGTCGCTAAAAAATACACCAAACGGAATGTGGACCTACTTGATCTGATTCAAGAAGGCACGATTGGTATGCAACGCGGCGTGGAGAAATTTGATCCAACAAAAGGCTATCGCTTTTCAACCTATGCCTACTGGTGGATTCGGCAAGCCATCACTCGTGCGATCGCCGAAAAAGGTCGTACTATTCGCCTCCCTATCCATATCACTGAAAAACTCAACAAGATTAAAAAAGCCCAGCGCCAACTTTCACAACGGTTGGGAAGAGCCGCCACAGCATCGGAACTAGCCCAAGAGCTTGATCTCACTCCCAAACAGGTACGGGATTATCTGGAGCAAGCCCGCCAACCCCTCTCTCTGGATTTGCGCGTGGGCGACAATCAGGATACTGAATTAGGCGAACTCCTAGAAGATACGGGTACTTCTCCCGAAGAGTTTGCACTTCAATCCTCGCTCCGAACTGATTTAGAAACTTTAATGGCAGATCTCACCCCCCAACAGCGTCAAGTTTTAACGCTGCGATTTGGGCTAGAGGATGGTCAGGCACTCACTTTGGCCAAAATTGGCGACCAACTCAACATCAGCCGCGAACGAGTTCGCCAGATCGAACGGGAAGCGTTGAGTAAATTGCGGAAGCGTAAAGCCTCGATTGGAGAATACATCGCCAGCTAAAGTGGCAACACTCTACTGGAAACCGATTTGAATTTTTAGCTTTTAAGAAAAGATTTTATCCGTACCCAATCTTTCCTTAGAGACTGGCCAATGCGGCATTTACTGCTTGCAGTGCCTGATCGATCTCAGCCGCACTCACAATTAACGGCGGCACAAAGCGAACCACTTTGGGTCCGGCAGGCACCAAAAGCACACCCTGAGCGATGGCAGATTGCACAACTTGAGCCGAAGTCAGATCAATGTCTGCTTTCAGTTCTAGCCCGTTGATCAAGCCCCAACCGCGCACCTCAGCCACTTTGTCAGGATAGCGTTGAGCGATCGCGTTTAGCCCAGCGCGGAGTTGCTCTCCCCGTTCCTGCACATTTTGTAGAATATTTTCTTGTTCCAGAGTTTTGCAAACTGCCAATGCCACCGCCGTTGCAAACGGATTGCCGCCAAAGGTGCTGGCGTGGTCACCTGGCTGGAATACGTTGCAAGAGGCTTTACAGAGCATTGCTCCGATCGGAATGCCGCCCCCCAACCCTTTAGCCGAGGTGAAAATATCGGGTTCAATGCCGTGGTTTTCGTAGCCCCAAAGTTTGCCAGAGCGTCCCATGCCCACTTGCACCTCGTCACAAATCAGCAAGATGTCTTTTTCGTCGCAAATTTGACGAATGCGCTGGAAGTAGGCGGTGTCACCTGGACGCACACCCCCTTCTCCTTGTAGCGCTTCTAGCAAAATTGCTGCGACCCGGGGTTGGTTTTGATCGAGTTCAGCGATCGCGTGCTCTAGGGCAGTGATGTCGTTGTAAGGAACATAGTAGAAACCAGGAACCAGCGGACTAAACCCCTTTTGATACTTGGGTTGCCCCGTAGCAGTGATAGTGGCCAACGTCCGCCCGTGGAAGCTGGCATGAGCCGTCAAAATCACCGGATCAGCAATACCGCGAACATCGTGAGCGTATTTCCGTGCTAATTTAATTGCCCCTTCATTGGCTTCCGCACCAGAATTGCAGAAGAAGGCGCGATCGGCGCAAGAATGCTCAACCAGCCACTTCGCCAATTCTCCTTGAACGGCGGTGTAGTACAGATTGGAAACGTGGTGTAGGGTTTGAATCTGCTCGGTGACAGCTTGCACCATCACCGGATGGGCGTGTCCCAGAGTACAGGTAGCGATCCCAGCGACAAAATCCAAATATTCACGTCCATCAACATCCCACACCTGGCATCCTGCACCCCGCTCTAACGTAATCGGGTAGCGAGCATAAGTTCTCATTACGTACTCATCAAACTCTTCAGGGGTGAAGGGCTGGGAGACGTTGAGGGGTTCAGCGACCGTGGGAGGGGTTTGAAGTAATACGTCTGGACTCACTAGAATTCTTCCTCAAACTCTGGATGGGCAATGTGCAACGCTAGCTCCGCGCAGCAAATTCAAAAATTTACTACTTTTAACCATAGCGGATCTATTTGTCAGGCACTGGGGTGAAATCCACAGGTTAATTTTCTGTGACAATTTGTTTGTCTTAACTTTTAACTTTCAAATTCTACACTGCTCTCATTCCCAACCTTTCTCCCAATGTGGGCTACGGCGTATAAACAAGTTAGGGATAAGGTTGTTTCAATCCTTGCTGTATCACGGGTCAAAAAATCTCAAAAGACAGAGCATAGTTTTCTGGTTGAGCTGTGGAGACTTCAATCACATAATCCCCATCCATTGGGAGGGAACCTTTCCAGTCTTTAGAGGTAGTGGTGGTGCCACCGATGCGCTGCCCATTAGGAGCGATCGCGCTAAGGCTAACTTTTCCCTGAAGCACTTTCACCAGAACCAGTTGTCCTTGCTTGGCTCTAAGCAGGTAGCGCCGAATTTGCTGCGAGGAAATGCTGCCTGTTACGGTTGTGCCGTTGGCTCCCCGCGCAAAAGAGACGCGTTCAGTTTGCTCCTGAGTCGGGCGAGAAGTGGGAGTTACCGCCACATCTAAAGTGTAGCCACCGGAACCAGAGATTTGAATCAAATATTGGTCATTGGCAGGTAGCTGACCTGTCCAACTGCGGGTTTGATACGCCGCTGCGTCTACACCCTCTTGATCAGACCGCAATACGTTCATCACCACGCCTGTTCCATTGAGTGTTGCGGTGAGAATCTGCCCCTGAGCGGCACTCAAAACATAGGATTGAAGATTGTGTGTTTGTAAGTTTCCTTGAAGCGTAGTAGAAATTTTGCCAGGAGGAAATTCAACCCGTTGAGGGGGAGCGGCACTCATGGCGACATTTCGTTGAGCGGCGAAGTCTGGTGAAGCGGATGGGGATTGCAGGAGGGAATTCGCGGAGTGGTTTCCGTGAGATTGGATGATTTTGGATACTTCAGATTGGGATAGCTTCTCACCTGATACCCACACCTCACCGCCAGAATTGGTCGGTTCTGTCCACAACTTCCAGAACAAAGACCCAGCCAGAACAGTTCCCAACAAGAACGCGGCGGTCATTGCGAATCGTAGATTCTTGCTCTTTGCTGGATGCAGCCGCGATCGCGGCTGGGAAAGTAAACGAGAGCGGTTGGAAGACCGACGGCTAGAGCTAGAAGATGAAGTGCCTGTTAGTTGGGTTGGCGAACCTGACTGATTGGAATTGAGCAGCGTTGATGTGAGAGAAGCTGGGTGGATCGAACCCATTCTCTCGGTGTCTAAGCTAGTCAATGCGGGTTGAGCAAAGGTTTTGGGATCTAGCAGAGGTTGCAGTTCTTGCCAAACGTCCTGGGCTGATTGGTAGCGATCGCCCGGATACACTTGCAGCATCCGTTTCAAAATACTGGTCAATTCAGCGCTCACTAGGGCATACGGTTGCCAACGCCACTCCAAAGTTTGACTATCTAACAGCAATCGCGGCTCTTTTCCGGTCAGCAATGCCAAACACGTCGCCGCCAGAGAATACAAATCACTATTGGGATACACCTGTCCGGTTTGCAATTGTTCAGGTGGGGCGTAGCCAATTTTGCCAACGCGAGTGACGGCTGAAGTGAGCGGCCAATGATTGGTTGCTTCTTTCACTGCACCAAAATCAATCAACACTGGTAATCCAGTTTCCGTCAGCCCTGAACCACTATCGCCAACGGCAGACTGAGGTTTGAGAATAATGTTTTCGGGGGAAATGTCGCGATGAATAATGCCGCGATCGTGAATATAGGTAAGCACGGGCAGCATCTTATCCAAGAAATAGCAAACCTCTGATTCAGAAAAGGTTTGTCCCTGTTGCCGACGCTCATTCAACAAATGCCGATAGGTTTGCCCATCTACAAAATCCTGTACCAAAAATAAGCGCTGTCTATCCTCAAATGCTGCCCAAAATCGAGGAACTTGAGGATGCTGAATTTGATACAGAGTACTGGCTTCTCGCTGAAATAAAGTCTGAGATTTTTGGACAAGGGCTTCGTCTTCGTAAGGAACGGCAAATTCCTTTAAAACACAGCGCTCATCAAACCGTTCTTGATCAACTGCAAGATAGGTACGACCAAATCCACCCTGCCCTAAGATGGCTTGAATCAAATACCGCTGCCTTAGAAGGGTTCCCAAAGGAATTGGAGGAACCATAACAAATCCGCACTCCTTCAGAAAAATCACACCAATGGGTGATCCCCATCTTGGCGTATTGATGGGGAATTTTCCACGGTGCAAGACCCCCTATGGGGATGTAGCAGTTCTCATTTAGTGAGATAGCTGGTCGGAATGGGAGATGGGGGATGGGGGTTAGGGTTATTCTTTATCTAACTGGCCGGAAGGAAATTGCCCGATTACCGGACAAATTTGGGCATGACTTCAGCCGAGGTAAAGATGCCATAGATGCCGCGACGATGCAGTTCAACTCCAGCTTTGAGATAGCCGAAGGCTGGACCACACACGTTTGCTGCCATGCTGGTTTCATCGCCTAATGTAAAGGTGTGGGTAGAAATTTTGCCTTCAAAGGTGCGCCCAGTAATTTGCACGTTGGTGCTTAGCGGCTTTTTAGGGTTACGGGTGTCTACTACACCACCAACTGAAACGCGATCGCGATCGCAAATTCCTGCCAGCTCCAACATCACATCGTCGGCATGTTCCATACTTTCTAGCGTTAGAATACCGTTTGTTCGGTCGAGTAAGGCTTCAACTTCTGCATCGGTCATAGCTCTAGCCTGTTCAACGCTGTAGCCCGGCAAATGGGCAATGTCTTCTCGAATTGTGGCGCGATAAGCCTCCCAATTGGCAATTCCCACTCCAAAGGTAATTTTTACCTGATGAATTTCACTGTAGCTTTGAGCGGCCAGAGCCGCCGCTGCTGTCAACAGTCCCGGCGTTGCACCACAGCCAGTCATATACGTAATCCCGGCTGAACGTAGTTCATCAGACAGTTCCAGTAATTGCTCAACCGCACTGGTGCGCTTAATCGCATCAACTAAAACCCCTCGCCATCCAGCCTGGATGAATTGCTTTGCAACCGATGCCATAAAAGTATTCGGTAAGTTTGGCAGTGCCAGGAAATAGCCATCCACCTGACTTGCCTTTGTCATTAAGTCTTGAATGCTGTCACTGCTTAGGGTTCCAGTTGCCTCCAGATACCCCAATGAACCTTGAGCATGATATGCGGTAATACAATCTTGAGGGTTCAGTCCTGCGGGATTGTAAACAAACCCTTTTTGATCAGCGGCAGCGACCCAGCGCATTTCTTGCTTCAGAGCCAAAACTCGACTGGCAGCCTGTCCTAAACCACCAAAGCCGAGAACTCCTACGCGAATCGGGGAAGCATGACCAGCCGAAGATGAAGCGATCGCTGGTGCTACAGCAGTATTTTCAACCATGTCTCTGTTCTTACCAAATTTGCAACAACTCCTATTATCCGCTGAAGCTTACCGACCGTCTCAGAATCCACCAACCGATAGAGGAAAATAAATACAGCAGTTTATAAACTTTCATAAAGTTTAGTCAGCTAAAACCCCTGACTTGACTGGAATTGAAAGTTAAGCGAGACTGTCAGATAACTGAGCTTCCACCCTCGATTTTTATTAAGTAGTGTTAAGTTTATTTGATTTTGGTCGATTTTCGATCCGGACTGTAGCTTAGCAACCGGGTGGTTCGCTGAATCCAAGAACGCTTTTTTGTCACGATTGTTGAGTTAAATCAGCGGGTCGTTTTGGCAAAGGAGCCTCGAAACACTCGAAACAATGGTTGAGAGCATGGAAACTCTAGAGTTTATTATTTATCCCGATGGACGGGTGCAAGAGAAGGTGACAGGCATTGTTGGCGCTTCCTGCGCTGAGGTAACTGCCGCCATTGAAGCTCAGCTCGGTCACGTTCTTAGCCAAGAAATGACCTCCGAATACTTTGCTCAGAAGATTGAACAATCAACTGCGGCAACAAATCACACCACTTTTAGCGAGTGGTAATTCACAAACTACTTTGTCCAACTTCCGTTCGTTAGAAATTGCCATGTCACACTTTAGCCAAATCAAAACTCAGATTCGTAATCTCTCCTCCCTGCAAGCGGCTTTGACCGATCTTGGCATCGATTGGAAGCCCGGTCCGCAAGAAGTCCGTGGATACCGTGAGCAAACGCATACGGCTGATGTTGTCATTGAGCAAAGCAATGGATATGACATTGGCTTTAGCTGGAATGGTGCTGAGTATGAATTAGTTGCTGATCTGCAATTTTGGAATCAGCCTACTCCGGTTGACCATTTCTTGAGTAAAGTGACTCAGCGTTACGCGTTCCAAACTGTACTAAACGAGTCCGTTCAACGGGGCTTCCAAGTCTCCGAGCAACAGCAAAACTCAGATGGTTCAATTCGTCTCGTACTTCAACGCTGGGGCGCTTAAACTTTTTTAACCAAGTGAAAACCTTTCTGGCGAAGTATGCATCAAACCTCTACGTGTTTGGCAGGTTTTGAGGGGATACTTCGCCTTTGCACATCACGACAACATTAACAGCATTTATTTTTTGGTTACTGCCCTATGGAAGATGTTTCAAGGGATGTTGCTCCACTATCTACCAACATTTCAAACCGCTCTGGGCTAGAGCCTGAGTTAGGAGGGTTTTTAAGAGAGGCTCCGGAGCGCTCAGGGTTTGAGCCGGAATTGGGCGGACTGTTTCGCCAGAAAGGGGTATATGTAGACGAAGTCACCTGTATCGGTTGTAAGCATTGTGCTCACGTGGCGCGAAATACGTTTTACATCGAGCCAGATTACGGACGATCGCGAGTTATCAGCCAGACTGGAGATGTTGAAGAAGTTATTCAGGAAGCAATTGATACCTGTCCAGTTGATTGTATCCACTGGGTGGGTTATACAGAACTGAAACAGCTCGAAGAGGAACGAAAGTATCAGGTGATTCCTCTGGCAGGTTTCCCAATTGACTATTCTCTGGTTCGCAAGAAAGTGCAAGAAAAACGCGATCGCCGCAAGAAAGCTAAGTGATTAAGAGTTAACGCTTTGCAAAAGTAACTCTGGGCTGGCGTTGTGATTGAGGAAGGAAAATTGGTGCTTGTAGCGCAGTCTTCCTTGCCGATCTAAGACAAATTGGGCAGGAAGGGGTGCACCGAGCGCTTGCCCGGTTCGATAAACCCGAAAAACCTGACAAGACGGATCACTGAGCAGGGGCATGTTCAACCCTAGCTCCTGTACAACAATCTGGCTTTGTCGCTGATCAGTGCTAGTAATCATCAATAGCTCAATGCCTCGATCTTGAAACTGCTCATAGCTTTCGTTCAAGGCTTTGATATGGGGAAAGCAGAACGGACAATACTGCTTCTCGGTAAAAATCCGGGTAAATGCCAGTACGACGGGTTGTTTCCCCCGATAGCTGGAAAGCTGAACTGTACCACCGTTAGTGATGTCTGGCAGCACAAAATCAGGCGTAACCATGCCATAACTCAGGTCATTGCTGGCTGGGATAGGCAAAAAGTTTTTGAAGAAGCGATCGCTGAGCAGACCGCTAAAATCCGTTGAAGTCAACATAAAAGTTACTCAGAAATTCCAACCTTATGTCAAACATTTCTTTACATATCTTAACCTAAATCTCCAGCTCGATGAGAGGTTGAATCCCTGCTTTCTTCCACTACTTCCGTCTCAATGGGCATAAAAACATGGGCATAAAAAAGGGTGAGCGATGATGCCCACCCTCAAAAGCTAGAAGGTTGCTACAGTTACACAGCCGCGAAATAATCCTTTGATTTCACAGGATCAGGGTTCATGGTTGCATCACCGGGCTTCCAACCAGCAGGGCATACTTCATCAGGGTGAGACTGCACATATTGAATCGCTTGCAAAGTCCGCAGAGTTTCATCAACGCTACGACCAAATGCCAGGTTGTTGATGGTCGAATGCTGAATGACCCCGTCTTTGTCGATGATGAACAAACCGCGTAGGGCAATGCCTTCATCAGCTAGCACGTTGTAAGCGCTGCTAATTTCTTTCTTGATGTCGGACACTAGAGGATAGTTCAAATCACCAACGCCGCCAGATTTGCGATCAGTTTGAATCCAGGCAAGGTGAGAGAATTCGCTATCCACAGAGACTCCCAACACCTCGGTGTTGATGCTCTTGAATTCCTCGTAGCGATCGCTAAATGCGGTGATCTCGGTTGGGCAAACAAAGGTAAAGTCTAAAGGGTAGAAGAACAGAACCACGTACTTGCCACGATAGTCGGAAAGTTTGATGGTTTTGAACTCCTGATCGACTACAGCAGTTGCGGTAAAGTCAGGAGCAGATTGCCCAACGCGCAAGCATCCTTCATGATGCATGAGATAGTAGCCTCCTTGTAATAAATGCGTCTTCAAGCTTCAGGACGAACAAACAGTCGCCTAGAGTGCTCAATGAGAGTCAGTAGCGACAAATACTTACCAACAGTTACGACTATATCATAGTCATAACGATTTTGAGTAAGACTTGCAAAAAGACCTTTTTCATCCAATCGCCTGCCTTATTTTGATCCCAGGGTTCAAACCCGTAGGCTTACGGAACAAAATTTTCAACTTTATAAAAAACTTACGGATTTTTGCTCAGAAGGATGGGTGTGAAGCAGGGCACTCTGCAAGAGAAATCTTGTCCTGATGCGATCGCGCCAGGTGCCTCTATGAATGCTCAACTATTCAGTTCAAACAGTGCGCTTCTGAGTTTAGCGACTCCTCTGAACGCAACTCCTACATCATTGCAAGCGCCTTTATCTGCCGCAACGGCTCCCGCTCCGCTTGATTCTCCCGCTCCGTTGCGTTCTTCTTCACTTCTGTTTATTGACCAAACCGTTGCCGACTCCGCTCTGCTAGCAGCAGCAGCACCAGGGGTAGAAGTTTATATTCTCGATTCAGCCCACGATGCGATCGCCCAAATCACCGCAACTCTCGCAGGTCGCAGTGGCATCTCCAGCTTGCATATCCTGGCTCATGGAGCGTCGGGCAACCTTCAGCTAGGGGGCAACGGGCTAACGGTAGATAATTTTTCTACCTACTCCCAATCCCTCCAATCCTGGGCAACCGCTCTAACTGAGGATGCTGATATTCTCTTATATGGCTGCAACGTGGCAGCGGGAGAACTGGGGCAAGAATTTGTTCAGATTCTCAGCCAGTTGACCCAGGCAGATGTTGCCGCATCAACTGATCTCACTGGCAAATACGGCAACTGGACTCTGGAATTTCAGCAGGGAGCGATTGAAGCAACGCTGCCCTTTCAGGTGGATGCCCTCAACGCCTACGACCACACCCTGAGCGGAAGCATCATCATCAACGAGTTCCGCAGATCTGGAACCTTTGACAACACCGAATATATTGAGTTTGTGCTGACGGCTGACCAAACCGCCACACAACTGGAAAGCCTGTATTTTGGAGATTCTTCAGCCGCAACCAATGGGAAGGTTGGGGTGTATCGCTTTCAAAATTTAGCCGCGATCGCCCCCGTTTTCAAAGCAGGTACCATCATCACCATTGGCGGCACGAGTGCTATCCCCACTGAAGACCTAACCTACAACCCTACCTTCCCTGGAAACGATGCTGCTTGGAACCTGGCATTACAAGTACAGGGCACCTACGTTCAGTGGGTAAGCTCTCCCAATCAGGGGGATTTTGCGGCAACCGATGTTGTGTGGGTTGATAGCAGCCCTGCCGGAACCAGTTCCATTCATTCGGTCAACTGGGACCCCACACCAGGCACCTTTGGCACAGTCGCAACAGTAACATTGGCAACCGCGCCCAGCAACGGCACAACGGGAATTGTGGAATTTTTAGGAACCAATACTCAAATTGCCGCCGCCGCTCAATACAGCGTCAATACAACCGGAACGCTGGGTCTTCCCAATGGAGGGGCAAATTCTGCCTACATTACGACTCTGCGTACCCCACTCGCTGAAACCGACTACGACGGCAATGGCACACCGGATTTGATCCTGTACGACCTGTTGGGAGGTCCGGTGAGCATTCAATTGATGCAAGGAAGCACCATTCTCAATACAGTGACGCTAGCCACACCAGGATACGGTTGGCAATTGGTTGATGTGGCAGATTTTGATGGGAACAATCAGGCAGATTTAGTCTGGCGCAACCCCATCACCGGAGAGAACGCGCTCTGGCTAATGCAGGGAACAGCGCTGGCAGCCGGAATTTATTTGCCTTCCACCGCTCCTAAAACTGACTGGCAAATTGTGGGAGTGGAGGATTTTGATTTGAACGGAACTCCCGATCTACTGTGGCGATCGCGCCAGCTTGAGATGACTGCCTTCTGGCTGATGAGTGGAACCAGTGTGGTTGGATGCGAATTTCTGCCTGCAATATCCCGTGATTGGTCGATTGGGGGTGTAGAAGACATCAACAGTGACGGTTTTGCCGATTTGCTCTGGCGCAACTCCAACTCCGGTGCAAATGAGTTCTGGTTGATGAATTCTACTGCCATTGTCGGCGCGCTCGCCCTCCCTAGCCTGCCAACCCAATGGGTTCCCTACTACCTGGAAACATTTGACAATGACACCCAGCCCGACCTGCTCTGGCGCAACTATTCCACAGGTGAAATCACCATCTGGAAATTAAACAATGGCAATTTTGTCAGTTCTACCAATGTCGCTATCCCTAACAATGGCACAGGCATGGCACTGCTAGACACTCAAGATCTTGATGGTAATGGTACCCCAGACTTGATTGTGCGGAACTACAGCACTGGAGAAATGGCTGTCTGGATGCTGGATAATGCCGCCTACACTGGAACCGCCCCCACTAATGCGATCGCTGGCTCGTGGGATATTGTGGCTTGACCTAGAAGAATGGAATGGGAAAGCGCGTGAGAAATAGCTGAAGCGCGCCGCCGAGGAGTCCTACCAGGAAGTTACCAAACCCTCCACCCTTCTTAGGACGCTCCTCTGGCGGTTTTTCCAGAGTTGTTGCAATTTTGTTGGCGATCTCAGCATTTTTGGCATCACCTTGAGCTGTGAAGAGCGTTTCTGCCTGACGGGCATCTGCGATCGCCCCTTTCAAGTCCCCTCCCTGCAACCGTGCCGCTGATCGCCCAATAAACGCAGGCGCAAAGTTCGGTTTCCGCTCAATCACCTGCGTAAAATTATTCGCCGCAGACACATAATTCTTCTGCCGTTCATCCTCGATTGCCCAGCGATAAAAATCTTCTACCTTCCCAACTTCTGCCGCTAGCCCAATCGCCCCCTGCAAGTAAGCTCCTTCCATCACAGCCCCCTGCAAACTGGCACCCGTTAGATACGCTCCTCGCAAATCCGCACCCGTTAAATTTGCTCCATCCAACCGCGCCCCAACCAGATTCGCTCCATTAAATGACACCCCAACCAAATTCGCTCCCCGCAAATCTGCTCCTTGTAAATTGGCACGGCTTAAATTTGCCTGTACCAAATTGGCTTGAACCAGATTTGCCCCTGCTAATTCTGCAAACACCAACCCTGCCCGACTCAAATCACACTGGGCACATTGCCGAGTTGATAGCAGTTGGCGAGTGTGTTCAATGTTTTCGCTATAAGCCGGAAGCGGCAGGCTGAGCGAGGTTGCTAAGGTGATCAGGGGAAGGAATCGAAATTTCATAAAGCAATGCTCAACACTAGCTATCGAGAAGTTGATGCTATTTAAGCCTAAGTTTCAGATTTTGCAGCACATTTACTTGGGATGAAGAAGTAAGGAGTGGCGGCTCACAGCAAAGCCAATGCCTCGTGACCAATCACTGATGCCCAATTTCTTGAAGTGATTGCCAACCAGCCTGCCAGAGCGCTTTATCTTTAAGCTGTCTGGCATTCACCCAAAACCAAACCGTGGGGTCACACGCGGCAACCATTTCAGCAAACACCCACTGCCCTTGATTCTTGCGGTTCACCACCTGAAAATGTCGCCACCCGTCCACTTGGGCTTGAGCTGTCCATTTAGACCCAACCAGATGGGGAAATTTTTGCTTCCGCTGCATCGCTCTTTCTACTAACTTCCTAAAAGCATACCCACACCCTCCACTCTATACACCGTTCCCGCTTCCCGATTCCTATTAAGCTGTAGGTGAAAATGAATAGTGCGAGTGAGCGATGCGTGTTGTGGTTCAACGGGTCAAATCATCTCAGGTTAGTGTGGATGGGCAGGTGGTTGGCAAAATTGGACGCGGGTTGAACTTGCTGGTTGGCATTTCCAATACGGATACCGAAGCTGAACTCGACTGGATGACTCGTAAGTGTTTGGAATTGCGGCTGTTTCCTGAGGGTGACGCTGGACGCTTCGATCGCTCCATTCAAGAAATTGCCGGAGAATTGCTCGTGATCAGTCAGTTCACCCTATATGGGGATTGCCGCAAAGGTCGTCGCCCTTCTTTTGATCGCGCGGCAGTTCCTGAAGTGGCGGAAGCATTGTATGAACAGTTTGTGGAGAAACTGCGGACGAGTGGATTGAATGTGGCAACGGGCAAATTTGGTGCAATGATGCAGGTGACAATTGAAGACGATGGACCTGTGACGATTTTGCTGGAACGAGAGGCAACCTTAAACTCTTAACTCTCTACCGTTTCAGTGAGGCGGGGTAGATGAATCACGTAGCGAAAACCAGTTTCAGTGCTGCCTTGCGTGGTGATGTGCCCGCCGTGTAGCTCGACCAGGTGTTGACTAAGCAAGAGTCCTAAATTTTTGCGCGGTGCTTCAACTGGGCGATCGCGATCAAATTCCACCCCTCTTAAGGAACTATCATCCGTAAACCCTAAAGGCTCAAGTTCCACATCATAGTTATCAACATACTCATACGGCTTACTATTACTGCCAACTCCCACTAGAGAAGGTTCAGTATACATCTCGGCATAGGGCAGCCCTTCTCCCAACCAGGGATGAGACACCCAAATAGACAAGTTCAACGTGCTCTCCCGCCGCGACACATGGAGCCGAATAATGCTGCCCGCTGTGGATGCTTGAATCACACTAAAAATCAAGTGATACAGCATTTGCCGAACTTTGTCCTTATCTACCAACCAAATCCGGCGACCTGGTTCTACGGTAAGACGAATCTGCTGTTCGCGACGTTGGGCGGCTTGCTCTAGAGTATTGATTGCTTGCTGACACAACATTTCAATATCAATTGAACTGAGATTTAGGCTTTGGTTGCTCTCCTTAAACTCAGACAATTCCACAATCTCGTTCATCAATGACAGCAAATACTGCCCACTGTTGTGAATGATGTTGAGATACTCTTTTTGTTTACCTGTTAACGGCCCGTAGATTTCTCGATTCAGCACGCTTGCCATTCCCATGACTGAGGTCAACGGAGTTCGCAATTCCTGTGCCAGGTGGCTGAGCAAATCGACGCGAAGCTGGTTTGCAATCGAAAAATCTGCGGGAATTGGCTGAGCATGAGGGGTTGGTTCTGGCGGCGGAACTGGTTTGGAGTTGACCATTTGCGATCGCTCATGTTCACTCATCGTCCAGCGAGCCATCACCTGCAAAAACTCAAGATCCCGGTCATTAAACTGCCGAGGTTGGATATCCATTACGGCTAATGTGCCAATACAGCAACCGTTAGATGCAATCAACGGCACTCCCAGATAAGCACGAATACCATACTGATACACCAAAACGCTGTTAGCAAAGGCGGGATGGGCGAGGGTATCGGCGATCGCAAGCGGTTGGTGACTATCCACCACATAGGTGCAAAACGATTCCAAACGAGGAAGAGAGCGAGAGGTTGCCAATTCGTTCATCAAGCCCAGGCGAGATAAGCCAACCGCTGACTTAAACCGCGCTCGTTCTTCTTCCATGATCCCCAAGATGCAGATAGGCACCTCAAGCGTTTGAGCTGCCGTTTGAGTTGCTTCTTCAAAAACGGGTATGCTCTCAGCGTGCAGCAACCCTAGTTCTGTAATTTTCTTCATTCGTTGCTGCTCGCGAGCTGATGCAGACAGCCCGTCAAGACGACAAAACAACCGCTTTTCTTGACTGATCATACTGATCCGTAAACCCCCGTGTGTCGCGTAAATCCCTATGAAAAACCGTTCAAGGGTCTCTAACTATACAAAGCATTCCCTGACTTTCAAGTCGATGAACGCGTTGCAGCCACGAGAGAATACGGAACTTTTTAGGGCAAAGTCAGAGAAATACGCAGGGATACTGACCTTTGAATTACGACTGATTCCAGGCTGGATGAGCCATGAGAGATGCCATCGCCCGCACGCCCCGAAGTTGGTTAGACAATGGTAAATGACCTTTGGGTGCAGTCAGATCCCAGGTGAAGCCCTGAGGATAGCGAGTCCAGTTGATGCCATCCTTCCAGCCAATTTTTGCCCACAACTTGTCCCAATTTTTACCCACGCTGAGCCAAAGATCTCGCTGTACCGAAAACCCAAATTGTCCCTGGGAGTGAATGAGCCACAAGGCATCAATGGTTTGCAGATCGATCGCAGGAAATTGTTCTACTTCAGTGAAATAAATCCACTTGCGCTGTACGGCTGATTCTCCAGCTAGTTCACACAGTTTTTGCAGTGTTAATTGATCGGCTGCTTGAAAATCTTGTTTTGCCAGGAGAATTTGTAAGGGATGGTAATCAATGTTGGACTGCGATCGCAGCGGCACTACCCCAGTTGGAAAGTGGGTTTGCAAAAAGTCTGCACAGGCTGGTGACTCTGCTCGAAACAAAACTTGATAAATTGCTCCAGCGACTAGGTCGGGTTTTTCGCCAGTGCTGGATGATTCCAGCAAACTGCAGCGATCGCCACATCGCTCCTGCAAAAGTTTCATCAGAACGGTTAATCCAGCTTCCCCGTTAGCTTCCAGTTCTTGAATCAGCGAGAACAAACCTTTTTCGGGAGTGGATCTCAATCGGGTTAAAAGCTCCTCAGTTACTTGTTCAAAAGCATCAGGAGTGGCGGTCGAATCAAACGAATTGATAGAAAAACTGCTCATTTTTATAAGATTCAAGACAAATTGAGAGGGTATTTGAAATCGAAGCTTACTTAGATGTTGTCCTTCTTGAAAACTTTAGGTTTTTTCTACTGATCCTCTCCCCTATCTCCTCTTCAAGTTTGGAAGAGGGGTGCCGAAGGCAGGGTGAGGGCAAAACGATGGTTCTCAAACTGGATGAGGTTTCAATCTATCTTCTAGAACTGTCATTTTCCCTCCTATACCCTATCGCCTCTTCCCGCCAAAATTCGTTCTACGATCGCAGAGGTGGAACTTGGCACTTCGATTTGCACAAACTCTACCCGTCCACCGTAAGCCTGCACAACCGCCGCTTCAGGAAGGGTCACCAGGTTGTAGTCGCCTCCTTTAACGTACACATCTGGTTGGAGTGCTGCAACCAATTCGCTAGCGGTTTTTTCGTGAAACATCACGACTCCGTCTACTGGCTTTAAAGCGGCTAACACTTCTGCCCGCTGGTCTTCCGGCACAATGGGGCGGGGCGGTTTTCCGGCGGCTTGAGGTTTAATCGTACGGACGGATTCATCGCTGTTTAAGCCAATTACCAGCGATCGCCCCAGCATTTTTGCCGCCTGCAAATAGCGAACATGCCCCGCGTGTAACAAATCAAAACATCCATTGGTGAAAACAAGGGGTCGCCAACGTTTCGGCTCTGTGCGGATTGCCTGCTGCAACTCGTCTACCGTATACACACCAGAAATCATGCGATCGCGCCTAACTTGATAGAAGCTTTACACAAAAGGGCAAGATTGACATATAACGTCCTTACCTAGCATCCCACACCCAGGGATACCGTTTACAGGAGAAACCATTCATGGATGACCAAAAAGCTGGGCTGCTCGAAAAAATTCGTCAACAATTTGATACTGCTCCCTATCCCAGAGTGCCATTAGAGCGATCGCCCAAGGGAGAAGTCCAGAATCTCTACATTCACGATCTCGTCACTCCTTACTACGTGCGAAATCAGCAAGTGGTTAACCCAGCAGGCAAAGTGATTTTGGATGCTGGTTGTGGGTCTGGTTACAAATCCTTAATCTTGGCAGAAGCCAACCCAGGCGCAAAAATTGTCGGCATTGACCTATCGGAAGAGTCGGTCAAACTGGCGCGGGAGCGTCTGAAATATCACGGGTTTGAGAATACTGAATTTCATGCACTGACGATTGAGGAACTGCCCAGCTTAGGCATGGAATTTGATTACATTAACTGCGATGAAGTGCTGTATTTGCTCACCGATCCCGTTGTTGGCTTGCAGGCAATGAAATCGGTCTTAAAACCCGATGGCATTATCCGTGCCAACTTCCACAGCAGGTTACAGAGAGCGGTGTTTCACCAAGCACAGGAGTTTTTCACGCTGATGGGGTTGATGGACAACTCACCTAACGAAGCTGAACTGACAGCGGTGCGAGACATTATGCGGAGCTTGAAAGACGGAGTGTTAATCAAATCTAGAACATGGAATCCAGCCTATGATACCGATGATCAGCGCCTGCTGGCAAATCACTTGCTGCGCGGAGACAAAGGCGTTAACATCCCCGAATTTTTCGCCATTTTGCAAGCCGCCAACCTGGAATTCATCAGTATGGTGAATTGGTGGCAGTGGAACCTGATCGAACTGTTCAAAGATTTTACCGAGTTACCCGTTGAAGTTGCGTTTACTCTGGCGGATAAAACGCCTGAAGAGCAACTGCACCTGTTTGAATTGCTTCATCCTTATCACCGCTTGCTCGATGTCTGGTGCGGGCACCCAGGACAAGGAAAACCTTATGCTCCTGTCGATGATTGGTCAGAATCGCAGTGGCAGGAGGGAACGGTTTATATCAACTCTCAGCTAAAAACCGATGCCTTCAAGCAAGAGCTTGTTTCTTGTATTTCAGAGTTTAAGCTGTTTGAAATCAGCCAGTACCTGCAAAAAACCGACACCCCCATCAATGTGGATAACCTGATTGCCAGTTGTTTGCTGCTGCTGTTAGAGCAACCCCGCCCAGTGCAAGCGATCGTGCATCACTGGAAAACCCTGCGTCCCCTCAACCCCGTGACCCTGCAACCCACCACTGAGGAAGAAGCCTTTGAAACCGTGAAGCAACGCTTGATTGAGCTAGAGCATCAAGGCTACGTGATGCTGGAAGCGGCTTAAACGATCAAATCTAGCCCAATCACTGGCGAACTGCCCCCCATCCCCCAACGTTGGGGAAGTCAAACCTTTCAAAGTCCCCCAGAATTGGGGAATTTAGGGGCGAAAGCTACTGTATACACCAATAATCAAACTTAGCCCAATCACTGGCGAACTGCCCCCATCCCCCAACGTTGGGGGAGCCAAACCATTCAAAGTCCCCCAGAATTGGGGGATTTAGGGGGCGAAAGCTACTGCATACAAACAAAAGATCGAATCTAACCCAATCACTGGCGAACTGCCCCCCATCCCCCAACGTTGGGGGAGCCAAACCTTTCAAAGTTCCCCAGAATTTCCACTCATGCCAAAAGACTCTCCTAGAATTCGGGGTACAACTCAGGAAATAGAACAGGCTGCTCGTCGTCTACGGCTCCATTTAACTCCTGCGGAAGCGTTGTTGTGGAGTGCGTTGCGGAAGCGTCAACTAGCTGGACTCAAGTTTCGCTGTCAGCATCCTATGGGGCGGTTCATTGTGGATTTTTACTGTCCATCTTGTAAATTGGTCATCGAGGTAGATGGAGATGTTCATACTCAGCAAATCCTCTATGATGAAGCTCGAACTCAGCAACTTCAATCCTTCGGCTACCGAGTATTGAGATTTACCAATGAAGAAGTTTTGAACGATTTGCAAACTGTTTTACTTCATATTGCCCAAACAGCAGAAGTTACTTCTCCCTCAACTTTAAGTAGGATCGATTCATAGTGCTGAGAGAGTTTGCGTTTGCCCTTATCCCAAACCCAAGCTTGGGGAACTAAGCCATTCAAAGTCCCCCAAGCTTGGGGGATTTAGGGGGCGAAAGCTACTGTGTACACCAATAATCAAACTTAGCCCAATCACTGGCGAA
>JACYLN010000139.1 GCA_015272515.1 Leptolyngbyaceae cyanobacterium C42_A2020_001
GAAGCAGAAGATAAACGGATGGCTGCCAAAATCAAAATTTCTCGTCCTTACCCTGATGACAACAGAAAATTTATGCGGGTGTGGGGCTGGATTCCCATGCAATCAGATGCTTACAAAAGAGAAAAGGTTGTAGATGTTATTTATCAACATCTGACGACACAATATACCTTGCATGATTGGCGTGAAATGAACTCAGCAAGAGATAAAGTCACACCAAATGAAAACAATGCCCAGTCATTTCTACGCAGCTTATTAAATGCCGAAGAGAGCAGCAACATAGGGAAATAATTGGAGATAAACCAATGGTGATCCAAGTTCAGCCCCGCTTTTATGCCCCAGAAGAATATCTGGATTTGGAAGCGATCGCATCAGACAAAAGTGAATATCGTGATGGAGAGATTGTGCCGATGACGGGTGGCAGCACCGATCATAACGAGATTGCTGGCAATCTCTATGCTCACTTGAAGTTTGCCCTGCGACAGCAACCCTACAAGGTTTTCATTGGCGATGTGCGGCTTTGGATTCCAGTGTATCGGCTATTTACCTACCCCGATGTCATGCTGATTGCGGGAGAGCCTGCGTTTTATCCAGACCGCACAGATACAGTGACGAATCCCCAGATGATTGTCGAAGTGTTATCTAAAAGTACCCGAAATTATGATCAGGGTGATAAGTTTGATGCCTACCGCACCATTCCTGAATTTCAAGAATATGTGTTGGTCGATCAGTATCAGGTCTACGTCAAGCAGTTTACTAAGACAGCGGAAGGGTATTGGCTGCTGAAGGATTATAGAGAGACGCAGCAAACCTTAGCCTTTGCCTCTGTTGACGTTGCGATCGGTCTGGAGGAGATTTACGAAGGCATAAAGACGCAAGATGCAGAGGTGCGTGATGCAATATGATTACTACGCCTTTCGGAAAGAAAAATTGAGCGATCCGCTGAATGAACTGGAGCAAGCAAAGCAACAAAGGGATAAAAATGCCCGTAAACAGGGAATAGAGCAATCTGCTGCAAAAGCAGTTCAGATTGAACCTCACTTATCCTATCTGTGGTACGAAGCCCAAGGTTCTGATCTCAAAAATTCTATTCGTGATGCTTGGCAAAAACACCTAACTACTAGCCCAATTCCGAGTGAGTTTCACTTTGTACCCGAAACCAATGCACTCGACAACCTCCCCTCCCTCAGCTTCATGCTGCGCGTCCCCTTCAAACTGCGAAAGCCCTACCTGAGCAAGGACGATCGCACCTTCCACATCCTCGATAACCCCGTCCGCAAAGACAAGGTGTTTCAAACCCCAATGGTTGCCTCCACAAGTTGGAAGGGAGCGTTACGGGCGGCATTATGGCAATTGGGACATCAGGAAGATAACGACCAAATTATTCGGCTGTTTGGGGATGCCCGTGAAGATGGGAAAGGACAGGCAGGTTGGCTTTATTTTTATCCCACTTTCTTTGAAAACATTGACCAGACAAAACAGCTAGAGGTGATTAACCCGCACGATCGCGCAAAAGGTACTTCCAAACGAGGACCAATTTTGCTGGAGTGCGTTCCAATTGGGGCAACAGGCGACTTTGTGTTGCTGTATGTTCCCTTTGGAAAAGTTCAGAAGAAGGAAGTTACCAAAGATTTGAAACTGATTGCTGAGGGAGTAAAAGAAATGCTCACGATCTACGGCTTTGGCGCAAAGACCAGTAGCGGCTTTGGCGTTGCAGAGTTAAACGGCAAAATAGAATTTGGGATTCGGGCAGATTGGTTGTGTTTAGAGGAAATTTCAAACCAAAAGCTAGAGTTTTTGAATGACGATGGAACTTTGAAGCAAGAATTTCTGAATACTGACGGCAGTTTCAAAACTGAAAAGCAATACAAGAATTTTCTGCAAAGCCAAGAAAAACCACATAACAAAAAACTATATCAAGACGCTAAAAAATGGTGGGAAGCTAAAAATGATAAGCCTAAATTACCGAAGTTATTTAGGAGGAGAGAGTTTATATCATTTGAATCCCTAATGACAACAGCAGAAGAGTGTTGCAATCAACAAATTAAAAAAAGAGGCATAGGCGATGATTGAACTAGATTCAGACGAACTCACACCATTGGCGATCGCCCTCCCAATGAACCCTATCCAAGCTTTTTGTCAACGCTGGCATATCGCTGAATTGTCAGTCTTTGGTTCGATTTTACGCGATGATTTTCATGCTGATAGTGATGTGGATTTTTTGTATATTCTCAAACCCGATACACACTGGAGATTAAGTGATCTAATCCAGGCTGAAAAGGAATTGACCCAATTACTGGATAGAAAAGTCGATTTGGTTGGCAAAGCCAGTGTTGAGCAAAGTCACAACTGGCTCCGAAAACGCAATATTCTTTCATCGGCAAAGGTGATTTATGCCGACCAATAGAGATTTAGAATCCCTGATTGACATTGACTATTATGGTCGCAATATTCTTTCTTTTGTATCGGGAATGACGCAATTCGAGTTTGCGGCAGATCAAAAAACAATCGCAGCGGTGATGTATGCGATCGCCATTATGGGAGAAGCCACCAAGAGACTATCAGAGGAATTTCGGGAGCAATATCCTCAGTTGCCTTGGCGAGAATTAGCGGGTTTGCGCGATCGGCTGGTACATGATTATAAAAACATCGATCTGGATATACTGTGGGATGTCGTTTCGGTTGAAGTTCCAGCATTGCTGGTGAGTTTGGAACCTTTGTTACCAAAGCAAGAGGAGTGAGTTATGAGCGATCGCGCCCAGCGCATGGCAGATCAGTTGCGTGATGGAGGTAAAGCATGAGTCATTCTTTCTGGCGACCATCTGATGAGCAACGGCGGACAATCTTGTTGATGGAAGCTCTTGGATTAATTCATGATTTGGGTAAACTGAGCGATCGCTTCCTAGAAAGCCAGGAACCTGAAGACCCCAGTAAACCCAAGGTGGAGTATAAAAATGTTTTATTATCTGACCCACGTACTATCGACACATACACAAAGCATACGAACATACCCAAAGATCCCAGTGCTAAATTTGTTCAAAAGATTTTGACCAACGATTCTGCTAAACCCTGCGCGTTTAGTGAGAGAGCAGATCTAAATGATCTATTGAAGGGAGTTAAGTTTGACTGGATAGGTGAGCAATACACCTTTGCTGAATTAATGCCACTTTTAACTAATGCTGGATTGATAAAGCACCCCAACTGGAATGGCGTTGTTGGCAAATCGATGCAACCTGGGCTGCTTATAGGCTATCTGCACGGTATTGCTCATATTGAGAAGGAAGGAGATCCTAAAGAACACAAGCAACCTTACAGTCATGTGTTTCGGGTTATGTCATTTGGTGTTGAGGAGCAAGTTGATACAAGTGAAGAGCAACCAGATAAATGTTCAATTCATAAATTGACTAATGTACTCAAAGCTTTACCTCTATGTGACATTCAGAAAATGACCGCTGACCAACGTTCTGATTGGCTGATGCAGATGAAGGCATTGATGAAGCGAGGCCTAGCAGATAATCGTCGTCCTCATAACGAAATCTCTCTCTGGGACTGGGGCTATACCGTTGCTACACTCACTAAAGCGGCAGCAGCTTATATCTTCAAAAACGGTTGGCTCCCTGACATCGAAAATCTGCCTTTCTGTACCCTGAGAATTAACTTGGATATTCTCGATCGCTATACCCATAGCGATAAGATCAGTGATTTATTAGGAATTAAACAAGTTCTGGATGATGCGTTCAAGAACACACAAACACTTCTAGAAGAAACTTACGCTTTTGGGAATCAGTTTTATCGAGATGAAACGGGTGCTTATTATCTACTGCCTGCCATTTTTGACTGCATAGAACAGAAAACACTACGAGAAGAAATTCAGGTATTGTTTCCACCCGATTTACGTCCACAAATTTATTTCAGCTATCCTCCAATTACAGCGGGTTATTTAGATAATGACAAATCGCGTTCACGGGAATTAGTGGCTGAACCCCGTAAACAGGCATTAAATCAAGAACCAATAAACGCTGATAACAATCTCTACCTGTTTGAAACAGAGTGGAAGGAAGGTCGTCCTAGAAATGCTGAGATTTGCACCGTCTGTGGAATGCGACCTGTGGGTTATCCGCGTCACGGTTCTCAACCTGATGTAGAGAAAACGCTGTCTGCTTGGGCAAAAGAAGATAAAGGAAAGCAACGCCAAATCTGCCGTGTTTGCTTAGATCGGCGAGGGCGACGCTCGGAACAATGGATTAACGACGGTTTGCAGCAGACTATTTGGACAGATGAAGTTGCGGATGATAATGGTCGCTTGGCTCTATTTGTTGGCAAGTTAGGGCTAGAGGGTTGGCTTGATGGAGCATTGCTTTCTACGATTCAAGTGACTAGCAACACTGCGAAAAATCCCTCCCCGGCTCGGTTATATCGCATTGCAGAGACAGCCCGTGCCTTTTGGAAGAAGGTGACCAGTGAAATAATGCCTAATGCAGTTGGGCTGTCCCCTTTTCGCCTAGAGTTACACCCAAAAACAAATAATCTAGACGAGTTGGGCGATTATCATGCTTATGACCTAGACATAGATGGCGTGATCCTGAGCGTAGTTTGGGATAAGCCACACCAGAGATTTTTAACAACAGATAATTTGAGCTATTTTGCTGCTCAATTGCCCCCAACTGCACGAGATACCTGGATTAGGAAGTTGGCAGGAAGGAGATTTCAAATCCTGGAACCCTCAATCTTTTTACAATCTAGCCGCAAAAAGGCTGAAGTGACGATTAAAGAAGTTAAGGAGATTGGTGGCTATCAACCCGCTATTCCTCTGCTAACTGAACCAAGCCTATGTTTAATGCTGATCCCTGCCAATAAAGCTCTGGAATTAGCAGCTCAAGTGAAAAAGGAGTATGAACAACAAATGGGGCGGGTGCGCGATCGCCTTCCCTTAAGCGTAGGGCTAGTCTTCTGTAATCGTCGTACCCCAATTCGTTCTGTACTGGAAGCTGGTCGGGCACTGCTCAACCTATCGGAGCAGTTTGACATGAACGATGGTAAAGGCTGGGAGGACTGGCGATTGATGAGAAAGGATAACTCTGGTAGTCCGTGCAAGTTGGAGTTTGACAATGGCATTACCTGGGAAATCCCAGTGGTTGCTGGGGATGGTAATACAAAAGATCAATGGTATCCCCGACTTTATCAGGGCGATCAATGGACACAGAAGCAACCATGTCATGTCAGTGAATTGTGTGAATTAGATGCTTGCTATCTAGATCAGAAGGTATGGATTAGACCAAGCCGCTTCGACTTTGAATTCCTCGACAGCACCGCCCGCCGCTTCGAGATTTACTACGACAAAGACGGTCGCCGTCCCCGCCACAAGCGCCCCTTTTACCTGGAAGATCTCGATCGCTTCGACACCCTCTGGAAAATCCTGCAAGCCCTAGAAAAATCCCAACGCCATCAGGTGATTTACAGCATTGAAGCCACCCGTGAAATGTGGTACGGAGGCAATTACGACCATTCTGTCGGCGATCTGGTGTTTCAGCAGTTTGTTGAAGATACTCTAGCCAATGCCGCATGGCGCAAGGACAAGAAATGGCGAGATTTGCCTGAAGAGGAACGTCAGCAACTCATCGACGCTGGTGTACGGGGCGAACTAGCTGACTTAGCAGAATTGCACATGGAAATCCTGAAAGAACGAGAGAACGATAAGGAAAAGAAAAATGGCAACCTATAAACGACAACGCTATCTATTCATCACCCTCGACCCGGTGCATATCGGTACTGGGGGCTATCGCCTGGGACGGGTAGACAACAGCATCGTGAGAGAACCCGGCACCAAAATTCCCAAAATTCCGGGCACCAGTTTGCATGGGGCAGCGCGATCCTACTCCGCCCAGTTGTACGAAACCCCGTGGGCAGCAGGACAGAGCCACGATAACCCTGACAATTCAGATTTTGATCTAGGTCACAATCCTGTTTGTTACACCTTTGGCTACATCAAAAAGTCCAAAAATGGCAACACTAATGACCAAACTCCCATCTATTCCGGTGTGGTCAACATTTTTGATGCTCATGTGCTGCTATTCCCGGTGCATTCGATGGTGGGACCCGTGTGGGTCAGTACAGTAGAACGCCTAGAGGATGCAGGGTTTACAGTCAGCACTCCGCCCAGTTCTTGGAATGCTGACCAGGCTGTGTTGACCTGGAATCGCACCGATCCAATCAATTTGGGATGGTTGATGCTGGGTGTTGCGGGAGAGGTAACGGTAACACCACCCCAAAATTGGCAACATGAACCACGCTGGACAGCTATCAAAAAGATTGTTCTCGTCCAAGATGTACTCTTCAGTCAGATCGTGAACAGCAATCTGGAAGTACGAACATCAGTAGCCATCAACCCTGAAACTGGAGCAGCCGAAGATGGCGCACTGTTCACCTACGAAGCTATTCCCCGTGCCACACTTCTCACCGCCGAAGTAGTGCTGGATGATTACCGTGATGGTGAGAAAGATCGTCCGTTTCCTGAGGGTAAAACCGCTCAAGGTGAGCCGCTACCAGGAGATCCCTGGCAATGTCCACTATGCGTCGTGAAAGCAGGCTTTGGCATGATCGAGTGGCTAGGAGTCGGTGGTATGGGTACACGCGGCTTTGGACGCATGGCTACCGTTGGCAAGCCCAGGGAAGAAAGCTTTGGAAAGGAGCAGAGTAATGAGCACATTCACTAATCTCGATCGCCTTGCTGCACAACACGCTCAAGCACTGATTAAGAATACTAAAGACGATATCGAAACCACCGTCACTAAAGCGTTAGGTGTATTGCAAGAAGATGGCGTATACGCCTGCTTTTTGTATCTACTGGCAAAAGAGAAGGAAAACGGGAAAGCAACTGTTGCAGAAATGCTTAACTTGCTCGATGGCTTGACATTTGGTTGGAGCAAACCAACCAGTAACAAACCTGAAGATATCCTCTCGCACATTACTGAAAAAGTCACAGTTAATTTGGAACGGCTCCTATTAGCAAAAGAAACATTGGAACAGATGCTAATTTATGCTCGTTATGGAGCGAAAGCGCGGCAAGATGCAGATCCGGAGAACAGACAGGTGGAGGATAATCAGTCGTGACCTGGAGAGCCTATCGAGTGGTGTTTAAGCTCAAATCCCCTATGCACATTGGCTGTGGCAAAGTGGGCAACGTGCAGCGCACCCGTCCCTATGTGACTGGACGAGTATTTTGGGGCGCACTCACTATGCGGCTTACCCGTGATGCAACCAGTGGATCTGCAACCGATTCCAACCAGTACAAGACTTTTGGAGATCAGGTCAATAGCCACTTAGCGTTCACCTATTTCTATCCAGCGATCGCAAAGCTTCAAGAAAATCACTCAGAAGGTTATGAAATTGCCTTTCCCTGGGATAACGAAAGTCAGTTTCGTCGCCGTTTTCTTAGCAGCTATGCGAGTACTGCATTGGTCTACCCGCGACAAGCAGCAGATGAAGGGCTATTGCATGAAGTAGAGTTTCTCTCACCACGCACGTTGGACGAAGGAAAACAGGTTTATCTGATTGGCTACGTATTTGAGAAAGAAGGCTCTAATCTTCAGTGGCAAGATGCCTGTCAACGCTTACAAATGGGGGGTGAGCGGGGTTATGGTTGGGGTGATGTGCAGTTGATTGAAAAGTTAGAGCCAATCATGGATTCTCGTTTGTTTAATTCGGAAAACTATTCTTGGCAAGAACAAAATGGCTCTATTCTGATTCGAGTCTCAGCAAATGCCCCCATGTTTGCCCATGCTTCATCAACAGGTTTAGCAGCAACGGGTGAGATAGAACCATTGGTGGGGCGGGAATGGAAAGTCTCTCACCAAGCTGGACAACACGTCGAAAAATTTGGTGATGATATCTGCTGGATTCCAGGAAGTGTAGTGGAGCGAGATCTGAATTTTGTGGTTCGAGGTTTTGGCATTTGGCATTTACCAGACTGACTTTCTGCCAAACTGCACCTCTAATTCCTCTCGACTCAACGTATACAAAATCTGGACAGAGTTCTTGGCTGGATTTTGTAGGAGGTAGGCGATCGCTGATCTAACGGTCTCGTCGATTTCTCCAAACCTCAATTCTGCTAAAGCTTCTAAAGCTTCCTTTTCTCCCTGCTTCTCAAGATAGTACTGTTCAATGGGACCAATAATTCTGAACAGATCATGTTCAAGCGTTGAGGAATTCATACCTACTGAGTTCTCTTCCAAGCTTGTCAACAATCCTTCCCATGAATGAGTTAACAAGAGGCGAAGCATCTTATTCGATGACATTTCAGCCAGTTTTTCGATAACCTCTGCCGATACTTCATTTCTAGTTTCATACCGAATCTTGAGTAACTGGCGGACTACTGCTTGCCGATCTTCTAGTTTGGCTTGGGATGCAAATTCCTCAATATACGAAGACATATGGTTCCAGTAGAATTGGCTCGACCAACAATAGATTTTAGTTACAAAGATTCGTCGGGTTCATAGTATCGCCAGTTGTAGCGACGAGAGCCGCTACCGCTATCTAACTTAGCGATCGCCCCTGGATCACCATTCAAAAATTCGCCTAGATCCTCATACTGGCTGGGATACCAGGAGCCAGAAGTCGTGGTTTTTGGTTCATCAGGTAGCACCATAGTTTCCCCAGGCTTCAGATGAGCAAAGCGCGGGTGACATTCATCTTGAGTTCTGTCATCTGGGGTCAGGAGTTCTTCGCTTTCATCATCGGGTTCCTGATCGTATGCCTGCACCAGCAACCCGTTCTCCAGACGTTTAATGTGCCACGGCATCGTTATCCTCCTTGCTGTTCAATTCAAGAATAGCCACCTGGCTGATTTTGCCAGTGCTGCTTTGTGCAAAGGTCAAAAAGCAGTCTAACGCTTTCTAGGTTAGATAATAGTACGTTTATATCATGAGCCGTAGGTAATGGATCTGACCACGCGGGTCATTGAAGGTTCCGGTCTCAGCATCCCGATTTTTGATGGGGCGCACAACAACGGGAAGGGACGGTATTTGTCGGAGCCGGAAATTATCAAAAACTCCTTGCTGGAACAGATGTTTGAACCAGAGGAGTTGCAATCGTTGCTGCTCGTAAAAATTGACCATCGTAGTCCTGATGCAAATCATCTGCGGGCGCGCAATTTTGCCGATGGCACTTCACGGCGGCTCACGTTTAGTTCTGGCAATAGCTACTATTTTGCAGATGATGACTTGCGTCAGAAGATCCGGCGCTTATTTGCGACAGAGCCGGATACTGCCTGTCGGTATGGCTCTCTGTTAGTGAGTAACTGCTACAAAGGGTCTGACACGTTGGAGAACCTGCGGGTCAAAATTGTGGATTTCAATGACCCAGAGTATGCCCACTACAAGACTGGAGATTGTCACGGAAAAATCTCACCGCAGCTTGCGCGTCAATTAGGAGGTGAGCAGAACTGTCCGTTTCAATTTCGGTTTGCCTGGAAGAGGCAGTGGGTAGAAGGAAGCGAGGAAAACTGTCCTCGCGTTAGTTTTTTATCGAAGGGGACGCTACTGCCCGATGCCCGACTGACTGAGGCAGAAGGCTATGACATCATCATGGATCGATCGTCGATTAAGGGGATTAAAAAAGCCCGATTGGATGAGCTGGTTCCGTGTGGAGATTATGAGTTTCCTCAAGCCGCAATGGGCAACCGGGGCAATGCCAGAGCCACCAGTTACGACAATAGCTGGCAATTTACCATCTGGTATTCCGAGGATGCAGTGTGGCAGGATTTGAAGCAGCCGACGGAGGAAAAAGCCAAAGTTTTGGCAGATTTACAGCGAAATCCTCTGGCACTGGCACGGTACATCGTGCAGGAATACGACAAGGAACACCAACGGCGACAGGAGCGATCGGAAGAAGAATTTGAAGAAGAGGATAGTAATGCCAATAGCCAAGTGCAAGAATCTCGCTGGATTTCGTTGCTGCGGAGTGATAAATATGGGCAATTGGTTGAAACGCCCAAGTTTCGGAAGTTTGCAACGGATTATGTGGCAGGTAGATGGCGAGATTTAGCGATTAAGAGCGGCTACAGCCATAGTTCTGGTATGGCAATGCCATCGGGTGACTTACCGCGTGGCACGGTTTGTGTGCCTCATCTGCCGGAAGGAGATGTGATTCTGACCCGCTACCGTTCGCGAAGCGTTCCGCCTCAGCGGAAGTCGTTAACTCAGACAATATTCGCCTCTACCGCAACAGCCACAACCCTGAGCTGAAGAAAACTCGCAATGTCATCTGGATTAACCCCAAAGATGCGGAGGAATATCATCAGGCAGACTTTGATGGCGATCAACTCATGGTTAGCTCTGCTAGCCAGTTGCCTAACGTTGCCAGAGAAACGCTGCGAGCGGGCGAGCCAGGACGGTTTGAGGCAGTAAAGCAACGCCCCAAGCTGGCTTACAGCGAAGTTGTCACTGATGATGGTGGCTCAAAGTATCAGAATTTGGCTCAGATTGCGGCGGCAGCGAATCAGAACAAGGTAGGTTTGGTGGCAACCAACATTGGGCGGGTGCAATCGTCGATGCCGGGGGAAGGGGAGAATATTGAGCGGTTTGAGCGCCGTCAACGAAAACTACTCAACCGTCTGTTTCAGGCACTTCAGGTCGAGGTCGATTCGCCCAAAAGTGCAGAGCGGTTGGAGGATATCAAGGAGATCGAAGGGGAGAATCTGCTTTCGGATGCAAAACGTTGGTCAGAATCTCATCCCAGCCACTTTTTTGACTTTAAGAAGGACGATCGCCTCTATCGGAGTTTTGCGATGCCTGCCGATGCTCCTGGCTCGATCAATGTGCTTGCTAGAGAAGTAGTTAACCCGTTGTGGGAGCCGACCCGCATTCGGAGCCGCGTTTGCTTCGCAGTTCCCCGAAGGGGTAAACGCCACGAGTTCCGCTATTTATTTCCCAAAGATGAGTTGTCTGTGGATGCGTTGGAGTGGGCAGAGGAATTAAAGACTCGCTTCCAGCAAGCCAGAGATGAGATTCAAGAAAGGGTAGGGGAAGACCGGGATGCGTTCAATGAGGAATTGGGCAAGCTTTACGATAGCTATCGAGCTGAAATCAATGAGTTGTTTCCGACCCCAGAGGAACGGTTTGAAGGAGCCGCTGCACTCTGGTATACCCAGCACACGCGCCCGGAAATGGATCGGCATCGTCGGGATTGTCTGGCATTGGCAGAGCAAATGGATATCACCTTTGCCCTTCAGCATGGCTATGAAGTACCCAGTGAAGCGCTACCCAGAGATGCCTATGTGTTGAGTGTACCGTTTGGGTCGGATGCGATTCGGTGGAAGGAAACCCTGGAGCAAAAAGGCATTCAATTTGATGCGATGATTCATCCGCAGCTACCGATGATTGAGTTTGCGCTCAAAGATCTGCCGCCCCGTTTGGTTGAAAAGCTGGAGGCGAAGTTTGGCAAGAATGTTAACGATCTGGATGAACTTTGTGTACCCGATGATTTGCGAATTATTCCTCCTGCTGATCATATCTGGGCGGAATCTCGGCAGGATTCAGGCGTGGGAGCGCTGGCATACAACCTGTTGACTGAGGAAGTCTGTCAGCAGCTTCAGGCATTTCAGTTCGATGAGATTAAGGTTTTGGGTATCCGCCACAATGACTTTGCTGGGGAGAACTTTGCCAGTAAGCAATGGCGCAATCAGTCTGTGAGTGTTCAGGTGGGGGAGTTTGAACTGCCGGAATCGCATCCAGAGTATTACCGTTATAACGGCACCCCGATCGTCCAGATCGACGATAAGAACCTGGGCACTTTCTCACCGGATACTCCTAAGCTACCGATCGGGAGTTCTTTTGAAGCTAATCTACGTCCTGAAGGTTCTAGCGTGGTGCTGAAGTTGAACCCTGATTCGATTCAACTTCCTGAGCCAGTCATCCCCGGTGCCGAATCGGCTCAAAGTTCTGAACTGGATAGAGATCAATGGCGTAGGGAGATGTTTTCAGGACT
>JACYLN010000036.1 GCA_015272515.1 Leptolyngbyaceae cyanobacterium C42_A2020_001
CTTGCTCTTTTTTGATTCTGATACCCCGTCCGCTTGCGGCGGGGTAGTTCATTGAATTTTTAAATTTGCATTCACTCTCCTGCTGTTAAGCCTGCTTTACATTTTTGGTGCCCAATGAGCGATATTCTGAGGAATACGAAACGTGTGATCGGGTGAACAATGCTGTGACCAATAGCGAACATGGGATTCAGGCAGGAAAATTTGAGTGGTTTTACCGGCAAGCAAAGCCTGTGGGGGAGCCGCGAGCAGTGGTGGTGTTGCTGCATGGGCTGGTATGTCAGAGCTATGGCTGGCGGAATGTGTTGCCGGCGCTGGCGCAACATGGTTTCTGGGCGATCGGGTAATGGACTAGACCTGTGGAAGTGAGAGAAACTAAAAAGGTCGTTTGCCTAAAGTTTCTGCCATGGTACTTGAACCAGTTCTTTGCCCAAGTTGTGGAAGTAGCGATGTCGTCAAGCATGGACAATCGAGTGAGGGAAAGCAACGCTACAAATGTCGCAATTCCGAGTGCTCTCGGTGCACGTTTATTCGAACCTATGCCTATCGAGGGTATCTGCCTGAAGTGAAGCAACAGATTGTGGACATGGCAATTAACGGCAGTGGCACTCGTGACACAGCACGAGTCCTCACAATTAGTCGCACTACAGTGACGGAGACATTAAAAAAAAGATCGACACCTGAAAGCAGTTAACCAGAAGCGACTGGCAGAACTTGAGGTGACTCAAACCATCGTTTGCCTGTGCCAATGGCAGGATTTAGAAGCTGAGGCAGACGAAATGTGGAGTTTTGTAGGTTCCAAACAACAGCAACGGTGGTTGTGGCACGCGGTTGACCATGCTACAGGCGAAGTGTTAGCGTATGTGCTTTCTCACCACCAAGATAGTGCATTTCTCCAACTCAAAGCGTTGTTAGAACCCTTTGGCATCATGCAGTTCTACACCGATGGTTGGGGAGCTTATGACCGGCATATCGATCCAGCTTTTCACACGGTTGGTAAACGTTATACTCAGACGATTGAGCGCAAGCATTTAACCTTACGCACTCGAATTAAACGTTTAGCTCGCAAAACGATTTGTTTTTCTAAATCGATCTGGTTGCATGACGTTGTCATTGGTTTGTTTATCAACCGCTACGAGTTTGGTTTAGAGGTCTAACTAGATCCACAGGTCTAGTCCACTACCGGGCGATCGCTCCCGATTGGCTGGGCTCTGGCTTTTCCGAACGACCTGATCGGCGCGATTTTCCTTACACCCCAGAAGCTTACATCACTGCACTCAATGATTTTTTGCAAGCGCTAGAGCTTGATCACTACTCTCTCGTAGTTCAGGGCTTTTTGGGTACGGTGGGGCTGCAATATGCCCTGCGCCATCCAGAACGCATCGAACGATTGGCGATTTTCAATGCTCCCATTACCTCCGCTGCCAAGTTGCCGTGGAAAATGCAGCAGTTGGGCATTCCCCTGGTTGGCGAGATGATTACCCAAGATCCGCTCCTGGTTGATCGCACACTGGAAGGCGGAGGTGGTTACCGCGTGGAAGATGCCGACCTGGATGTGTATCGTCGCCCCTTTTTGCAAACCTCCGATTCTGGGCGGGCACTTTTTGCTACCGTGCAAAATCTTCAGCTCAAGCAAATCACGGCTGAAATTGAAGCCGGATTCCGGGATTGGAAAAAGCCTGTGCTGGTTGCGTGGGGCGATCGCGACCCCTGGTTACCGATGGCGATCGCCGAATCCTTCACCCAATTGGTTCCTGATGCGGAATTGGTGAAACTGGAAGAAGTGGGACATTACCCGCAGGAAGACTGGCACGAAAAAGTGAACGATGCCCTGCTCTCCTTTCTGCGTCGCCAACTGTAAGCAGCGGTTGGAATCAGCCAAATAGAAGTGTCATCCACTGCTGAATCTGCTGCTGCCACGTCCATTCACGGAGAAAATCGGCAGCTACCATGCCGCGATTGCGAGCCTCCTGTCGATGAGTGTAAATGTACTCCAACGTTTCCACCAGTTCTTCCACATCCGATTCGCCCCAGCCTTCAGTGCCCATTGCCGCAGTCGCTTTAACCGGACGCTGAGCATGGAGCGGAAAACCCAGGTTGTGACGAATCAAATCCTGATTTGCCGTATTGTTTGACAACACTGTGGGAATGCCACAAGCCAGACTCGCCGCGATCGCCTGATTGAGTCCTGCTTCACACCGGCTGGGAAACACCGCTACATCTGCCTCTCGCAACACCTGCCCCAACAACGGATAAGCGATCGCCTCTATCCGCAAAACTGCATCTGGTGACAACTCTGGCAACGGTTCAGAACCTGCCCCTGCCAGCAATAGCAACGCATCGGGATGACGAGCCTGGAAGGCTGTGAATGCTGCCAGCAAACTATCGTGTCCTTTGACATGACTAATCGCGTTTGAGAAGACGACAAAGCGATCGCCCCAAATGCCTGTCTTCGCACCTGGATAAAACAACGTTGGATCAATGCCCTGCAACGGAATTTGCACAGGATTCAGCCCATAGCTTCGCAACACATCCGCACTCCAGCGAGACCCTGTTGCGATCGCCCGAAACTGTTTTGCCCGTTCAATCGCTTCCGCATCCAGCGTTGTATTTTCCAATGTCACCAGCCCCACTACCTTTTCAGGATTGGGCGACGATAGCGTAACGGGATGCAGGCGATCGTCCAGGATAGTCAGTCCAATTTCGTCTGTGAGAGAGCCTACCCTTCTTATCTGCTGCAACCGCGATCGCTGCAACGGATTAGCATGGGAATTCTCAGATAACGCTTGCAGCAGAACTGGCTCAAACCGTTGACTTTGCAGCAACCCTAGCGCCAACTGCGTGCCCACAATGCCCCAATCTGTGAAGTCATCCAGTTGCCAGGTGAGGGTGAGGGATGGGGAAGTGGGGAGAGGGGGTAGGGAAGATAGGGAGGTAGAAGAGTGAATGGGTGAATGGGTAGAGGGGAGAGGTGGAGGGGTGGAGGGGTGGAGGGGTGAAGGGGTGAATGGAATCTCCCTCACTCCCCCACTCATCCACTCCCCAACTTCCTCATCTCCTGCCTCCTGCTTTCTTGCCCTAACTTCCTCCCTCAATGTTTCTGCAACTCGTTCAAACACGCCTGCCCAATCACCGGGGCTAGTTTGACGAAATAACCGCATGGTGGGATACCAGGGGGTATCGTCCCGATCCGCAATCCAGCGCCAATCAGCCGCGAACATGAGCAGCAACCACACAGGTTTACCCAATGCTCCCGCTAAATGGGCGACGGCAGTATCGACGGTGATGACGAGATCAAGCTGGGATATGGCGATCGCAGTATCCACAAACGACTGGAGGCGATCGCTCAAATCCTGCACGGGCAAATCTGGATGCGCCTGCAATTGTTTCTCAGCCTCGCCCTTTTGCAAGCTGTAGAACTCCACATTGGCAACTTCCAGCACTGGACGAAATTGCTCTAATTTACAAGACCGGAAGCGATCGTTGCGATGCCCCGGATTGCCCGCCCAGACGATACCGACCTTTAGAGGATTGGCGATGGATGATGGGTGATGGGGAGTGGGGAATGGGGAGGGAGAAGAGTGGATGGGTGGATGGGTTTCAGCGTGAGCAGTTTCGTCGAGAGTCACCGTCGAGACGCTCAGCCGAACGGTGGATGGAATCTCACTTACTCGGCCACTCATCCACTCCCTAACTCCTTCAGCTCCTGACTCCTGACTCTTCTCCACCAAAATATACGGAATATCAGCCGGAACCGTTTCAACGGTGGTGCCAAAGATGCGGGGCAGACTCATCAATGGCGCGTGCACATCGAAGTCGGGCAGGGATGAATCTTGAGCAACCAGTTGATCGATCGCAGGCATCAGCGACAACAAGGGGAGCAATGCTGCTTGACATTCCACAATCACACGACCACCTTTAGCTTTGACGAATGGCACGTAGCGAATGAATTGCAACGTGTCGCCCATACCCTGCTCGGCGTAGAGCAAAATGGTTTTTCCAGTTAAGTCAGAGCCATCCCAGGCGGGTTGAGTCAAGGGACGAGGTGCCCAGCCGGGCTGTTGCCAACGCCATTCAATCTCCTGGAATCCTTTAGGAAACTCGCCTGTAAGCAATAGGGCGTGTCCCAGGTTTTTGTGCGCCAGTGCCATATCTGGCTTGAGGGCGATCGCTTGCTGATAACTGGCGATCGCGGCTTCGATGTGTCCTGCCCGTCGCAGTGCGTATCCCAGATTATAGTGACCATCGGCAAAATCAGGTTTGAGCGCAACCACCCGCTCAGCATGAGTCACGGCTTCAAACGGGCGATCCATTTCTAACAGTGCCGTGCTCAGGTTTTGATGCACATCGGGATGATTGGGTTCCAGAGCGATCGCCCGTTGGTAGCTGGCGATCGCCTCCTCAAACTTGCCCTGTTCTTGCAAAGCACTGCCCAAGTTTTTCCAGCCCTCGGCAAACTGGGGTTGCAATTCCACCAATCGCTGAATGTGCCGTATTGCCTCTTCAAATCGCTTCATCTGACACAAAATCACACCCAAAATGTGCAGTGCATCCGCATCATCTGGTTGTTGCTCTAACACCTGCCGCAATCGGTTTTCTGCCTCTCCTAGATTGCCGCTCTGATAGATCTGGAGAGCCGCGTTCAGGAGTTGAGCGCGATCGGTGAAAGTGGGAATGGAGGATGGGGATGATGAGGGAGGTGAGAATGATGTGGAGGTAGAAGAGTGAATGGGTGGATGGTGCGATGGAATGGCACTCACTCGCCCACTCATCCACTCCCTAACTCCCTTACCTTCTGCCTCCTGCCTGCCAATTTTCTCTCTCACTTCGTGCAATACGCTCTCCCAATCGCCAGCAGTGGGTTGGCGGAAAATCTGAAGGGTGGGATACCAGGGGCTATCGTCTCGGTGTAGCATCCAGCGCCAGTCGGGAGCGAAGGGCAGCAAGAGCCAGGTCGGTTTACCGAGGGCACCTGCGAGATGGGTGACTGCCGTATCGATGCTGATAACCAGATCAAGCTGCTGAATCAAGGCAGCAGTATCGACAAAATCGGGCATCAAACTCCGCAGATCGTGAATCTGTGGATAGGCTGCTAACAGCGACTGGTCGGTGGGTTGAAGATCTTTCTGTAGGCTATAAAACGTGGTGTTGGGTAAGTTTACAAGGGGTAATAAAAGGTCTAAAGGAACGGCACGAGTGCGGTTGTAAGGGTTTTCGGGGTTTCCTGACCAAACAATCCCAACCTTCAAATTTGAGGGTGAGTTACTTGCTGGTAAGCAAACACTGGAGCGCGGCGGGTGAATGTAGGGAACTGTTGCAGGAACCGTTTCAGCCGAGGTGCCAAAGATATAGGGGAGGCTGAGCAGCGGTGCTTGAATGTGGTAGCCGGGGGGAGAGCTGCCGTAGGGCACAAGCCGTTCCACACCAGGAAGGTTGCTGAATAGGTTCATCAGGGGGGGGTGACACTCCAGAATCACTCGTCCACCCTGCTGTACGACGAGTGGCACATAGCGCACGAACTGGATGATGTCGCCCATGCCCTGTTCGGCGTGGAGGTAAATTAGTTGTCCGTTCAGGGGCGCGCCATCCCAGCGAGGACCGGGGAAGTCGCGGAGAGATTTGAAACTGGGAAGATTAACATGCCGTCGCCACTCGTATTCTTCAAACCCGCGCTGAAGATCACCACCCAGTAATAGGGTCAGGGCTTTGTTCCAGTGGGCTTCGGCAAAGTTGGGGTCGATCGCGGTTGCCTGGTCGTAGTACTGCACAGCGGTTTGCAAGTCGCCCTCATCTCGAAAGATGTTGCCCCAGTTGTTGTATGCCTTGGCATAGTCGGGTTTGAGCGCGATCGCCTGCTGGTAATATTTCGCGGCTTCGGCAAAGTTGCCCAGTTCTTTGAAGGCATTGCCCAAATGGTTTAATGCCTGGGGAAAATTGGGTTTGCGTTCTACTGCCTGTCGATATGCCTCTGCCGCACTGGCAAAATCACCCTTCGCATAGTGCGCCAAGCCTAAATTATTGTAGGCATCGGGATAGTCGGGGCGGGCTGCGATCGCTTGCTGATAGTGATAAATCGCCTCATCCAGCCGCGATCGCTCCCGCAGCAGGTTGGCGTAATTATTGTGAGCATCGGGATTATCGGGCTTGAGTGCCAGTGCTTTCTGGTAATAGGGCATGGCTTCATCCAGTTTGCCCTGCTCATGCAACGCCACTGCCAGGTTGTTGTACGTATCCAGATGATTGTCGTCTGCCTTGAGTGCGTTCTGGTAATGGGCGATCGCCTCATCCAGCTTGCGATCGTGGTGTGCCATCAAGCCCAGCAAATGCCAGCCATCCGCCGAGTCAGGACTTTGCTGCAAAAACGCTTCACATCCTCGTCGCGCTTCCTCAATTTGTCCTGCCTGATGCAGTTTGACCACCGCTCGCAGTTCTGTGGGCAGGGTGGTTTTGGGGGGAGAAGATGGGGTGGATGAGGAGGGTGAGGAAGAGGGGGCAGGTGGAGGAGATGAGGAAGATTTAGAAGAAACCCCTACTTTCTCTCCCTTACCTTCCCAACCTTCCCTATCTCCCTTATCTCGCCGACCCTTCTTCTTCTTCCCTGCCTGCCTTCTGCCTCCTGCCTTCTGCCTTCTGACTCCTGCCTCCTGACTTTCAACTCCCACCTTTTTCTCTAGCGCTTGCCGTACTTCTGCCAGCACAGGTTCCCAGTCTCCATAGGTGGATTGCCGAAACAACCGCATGGTGGGATACCAGGGGCTATCACTGCGATCGACCATCCAGCGCCAGTCGGGAGCGAGGGGCAGCAAGAGCCAGGTGGGTTTGCCGAGAGCACCTGCCAGATGGGTGACTGCCGTGTCGATGCTGATGATTAGGTCAAGTTGGTTGATGATGGCGGCGGTGTCGGTGAAGTCGTTGAGCTGCGATCGCAAATCCTGAACTTCTGGATGCGCCTGCAACAGCTCTATATCTTCTGGTTTGGGTTCTTTCTGCAAGCTGTAAAGCATCACACCGGGAATGGTTGCCAGGGGCAGAAGTTCCGCTAACGGCACTGCACGAGTGCGGTTATAGGGATTTTGCGGATTGCCATCCCAGACAACACCGATTTTGAACTGAAGGGTTGGGGAATGGGGGATAGGAGATGGGGCAGGTGAGGAAGAGAGGGAAGGAGGGGTAGGAGAGTAATGGGGTAACAGTATTCTGTTGGTTGCTACTCCCTGACTCCTTACCTCCTTACCTCCTCCACCTTCCTCACCTTCTGCCTCCTGCCTCCTGCCTTCCGTCGGCTGACGGCTCGACTGAGCGCTCGCCGAATGTCGCTCTGGGAAGCCTGATTCCTGACTCCCTTTCAACACCAAATAGGGAACTTTCGCCGGAATCGTTTCCAGCGTCGTCCCCAAAATGTAGGGCAAACTCATCAATGGCGCGTGGGTATCGAAACTGGGAAGAATGGTTTCGCCCAGTGGAATGAGTTGATCGATGTCGGGTAGGGCTTTGAATAAATTAATCAACGGAGCGTGGCATTCGACGATGATGCGCCCGCCTTTGGCTTTTACCAGGGGCACATAGCGGATAAATTGCAAAATATCGCCCATGCCCTGTTCGGCGTAGAGCAAAATCGTTTTGCCATCGAGGGGGGAGCCATCCCAGCGGGGTTGGGAGTAGGAGCGGGAAGGATTTTGTTCAATAAAACGGCTCCACTGAAAGCGCCATTCGTACCCTTCAAAACCTTGCTTCAAGTTGCCGAGGAGTAGGTGATTTAAAGCGGTGTTCCAGTGGGCTTCGACGAAATCAGGTTTCAGTTCTAGTGCCCGATTATAAGCTGCAAAGGCTTCCTGCACTTGTCCAGCGTTGCGGCGGGCAATTCCCAGGTTGTTGTAGACTCCGGCAAAGTCGGGCTGGGCAGCGATCGCTTGCTCGAAATGCTCAAATGCTTCCTCAAATTCACCGATGTATTGCAGCATATTGCCCAGATTGCTGTGAACCTCCGCCATTTCTGGTTTCAGAGCAACGGCAGCACGATAACAGGCGATCGCTTCATCCACCCGCTTTTGCTCCTGGTAAGCATTGCCCAGGTTGTTATGAATTTCGGCATAACTTGGACCTAAAGAAACGGCTTGTTCTAAATAAGAGACAGCCGCTTCCAGCTTGTGCTGATCCTTAAGGACGGCTCCCAAATTGCTCAGGGCTTCCACGAAATTAGGACGTAGTTCCAGTGCTTTTTCGTATTGGGTAACGGCTTCATCCAGCTTGCCCTGCCGCTGGAGCGCATTTCCCAAATTGTTCAGGGCTTCGGGATAGTTGGGGCGTTGTGCAATTGCCTGCCGATAGGAGGCGATCGCTTCATCCACCCGATCTAGTTCCAGCAAGAGATTGCCCAAATTATTGCAAACACCGGGGAAATTGGGTTGGAGGGTCAGCGCTTGCTGAAAAGCGGCGATCGCTTCCTCGATCTTGCCCTGGTGTTGATAGGCTAATCCCAAATTGTTGAACCCTTCTGCGTAGTTGGGTTTGAGCTGGATTAAGTGTTGGTAACAAGCGATCGCCTCCTCGTCTTTGCCCTGCTGCTGGAGCGTAGAACCGAGGCTAGTGTAGGCATCGGCGTAGTTGGGCTTGAGTGCGATCGCCTGACGAAAATAATGAACGGCTTCATCTAGCTGATTTTGCTGGCGTAACACAATTCCCAGGTTGTGGTGGGCTTCGGCATAGTTGGGTTTCAGCCGAATTGCTTCGCGATAGCAGGCGATCGCCGCGTCGAGCTTGTCCTGATCTTTGTAAGCAATACCCAAATTGCTGTGAGCTTCCGCATACGCCGGATTCAGGCTCAATGCCTGCTGATATGCCGCGATCGCCTCCTCCAGCTTGCCCAATTCTTTCAGTGCATTGCCCAAATTGCTCAGCACTTCCGGTTGGTTAGGCTTCAGTGCTAATGCCTGCTGGTAATGCTCCACTGCTTCGGCGTGTTTGCCCTGTGCCTTCAACACAATGCCCATACTGTTGTGCGATTCGGCTCCCGGTTGCAGGGTTAAGACTCGCTCAAAATAATTCTGGGCTTCCTCAAATCGCTTGTCTTCATACACCAGCGCTCCCAGCAAATTCAAGGCATCCACAGAATGGGGTTGCTCCTGGAGCAATAGCTTATACACTTGCTCAGCTTCGGCAACTCGTCCGGCTCGTTGGTGTTGAAGTCCCGTTGAGAGGGTGTTTGGCTGCGTGTTCATGGGAGAGGAGTTTGCATGAGTGCTGATTATCTTATCTAACCTCTCTCAGCATTCACCCAGCGCGCAGTTTTCTTAATGTTGAGTTACTTTGTTACGAGAAAAGGGAGGGACGCGATCGCGGTAGTGCATGCAGGATTCCGCTTCGTCTCCTCCCAAAATTGTTCTCTTTTCCCTCAAATCAGCGATCTACCAATCCAGGCTGACACGAGACCCGCAGACATAGCGCAGCATTTCGGTAGCAGCAGGAGAGGTGGCAGCAAAGCGTTGTCTACCCACATACCAGGCAGATTCACGACAGTTGGTGAATCCTTCAAGCGCCTGTCCATTTAAGTAGTAAGTGAATTGCATTCCATACCGGGTAGAGCGGATAGAGTTTGGATCAAGTTCCAAGCGATTTCCCTGGTTTGTCCAACCCCAGTAAATCTTGCCGTTGTAAGTAGCTCCACGTTCGACATTCGGCAGACAGGAGTAATAAGTGACTTGCGGGATCGCGGTAGTTTCCAGCATGAGAAAGGCAATAAACGTTCCAGCCAAAGCAGTAAATGAGTGACGCATAGGGGATCTCCAAACATCGAAGAATTGGCATTGGAATTGGTGCCCGCCCCCGTGCTCAACAAAAACTAGTTGAACTGGCTGAAAGTACTCACCGGACGAGCATTTTGGTATTGAAACCGCCGCCGTTCGGAATCATTGATCAAGCCAACAAACAGCATCATGACGATCGCCACTGCAAAGATGCCCATAAACGCGCTGGTGCATTCACCGTTATCATCATCAACGCCATTACGCGTACCAAAAAACACCATGAAAACCTGGTCATCATCTTTAGAACTCTTGAACATAGGATGAATGTCTCTCTGCTAAACGATTGAGGAACTCTGGTAACCGTGCTCTGAGGATTAGATCTGAGGATTAGAAATGCGGGGGGCTTGTGGGCTAGGAAAGGGGGTCAACCAATTCCTGTCATCACTATGGCGATTCCTTTAAAGCCTTACAATTCAGCGAACTCAAGTGTTTTCTGCAAACTGAAGAATGCTGAATTCTGTATTAAGTACAGCAAACTTCAGCATTGTTCAGTATTGTTCAGCGTAGACTAGGGAACAGCATCTACCCCTCGCTAACGCTTATGGACGCGGATGAGGCGCTCCGGTTCATTGAAGACTTGATTCGCACTCAGAGAGGTAAATCTCTGAACGATTTGCAGCGCACTATTTTTCGAGGAGCGTGGCTCGGTAAAAACTACAAAGAAATTCAGCGAGACTGTAACCAGGCAGGGCTAGACCACATTATGCGAAATGTGGGTCCACGTCTGTGGCGGCTCTTGAGCGATTTGGTGAGTGAGCTACTGGATGAAGCCACCGAAGTTCGCAAAGATTCCCTGCGCGGTCCGATTGAGCGCTTACGCGATCGCCTATTACCGCAAACCGAACCGCACGACACTCCAACTTTGTTTGCCTGGAGTGATTCAGAGTTCGATAGTGTGGATGATCCCTGGAGTTCCGAGAGTTTGAACTGCTATCAAGATTGGGGAACTGCGCCCGATGTCACGCTGTTTCAAGGACGGGTTCAAGAATTAACCGATTTATACCAATGGATTGAAGATGAAGGTTGTCGCCTGGTGGCGTTGGTGGGGAGGGCGGGTATCGGTAAAACTGAGATGTCGGTTAAATTGGCAGAGCGTTTGCGCGATCGCTTTGAAGTGGTGATATGGCGATCGCTGGATCCGGCGCTTACCGGGCAATCACCCCCCCCTCCGCCGGAGTTGCTGTCAGATTTGCTGCATGGCATACCAGAACCGCCCCCGCGGCACGACCTAGCTGGCTGTATTGATTACTGGCGCAAGCATCGTTGCTTGATTGTGCTGGATGGGTTTGAAGCCGTGTTGCAGAGCAAAGTTTTGAGTGGGGAATTTCAACCAGGCTACGAAGGCTACGGCGATTTGTTGCGGCGATTGTGCGATATCCATCACCAAAGCTGTGTACTGATCACCAGCCGCGAGAAACCGAGAGAAATTGAGGCAAGAGAAGGCGAAAAAGCTCCTGTGCGTTCGCAGACCATGCCGGGATTATGTCTAGAAGATGTACAAAACCTGTTTTTCGCACGGGGCGCATTTCTGGCATCCGAGCAAGATTGGCGATCGCTGATTCATCAATACGAAGGAAATCCTCGATTTTTGCAGCAGGTTGCTACCACAATTGCCAATGCCTTTGGTCGAGATATTTCTCGATTTCTCCATTATCAGCAAGACAAAGCTGTTTTTGTGGGCGATATTCGTCGTGCATTGGAGCAACAAATCAGCCGCTTAACTTATCCAGAAGTCAATGTAATTCGAGAACTTGCTCGGCATCGAGAACCTGCCACGCTTGAAGACATTCAACAATTCGTAAAAACTTCCATTTCGCCGCCCCATTTGCTAGAAGTTCTGTTATCACTAGTTCGGCGATCGCTGCTAAAAAGCAGTTCAACGTCTTACTCGTTACCACCACTGTTGATTGAATATGTGGCTGAATATCTATGAAGTGAGCTGCGATCGAGAACAAACTCAAGTGTTTAGTGGTCAGTTAAACAACTGTCAATTATGTGTCCGAAATATAAAAACCTAGCATCATACAATCTCATTCAACACAGATAGATTTTATTTTTTCTACTGGTTGTTTTTTACCGACTGATTGTTAAGTGTTCGGCGAAATTAGTGACTGTCTTTTTTCGTTTGTTTTACGTCTGTTGATCAAAGTTCAGGTGAGCGCTACCGAGGTTCAGAGTTCCCATGTCTAGCCCCTATTACCGACCATCCAGTTATGAAGAGCAGCAGTTATACGATCATTTAATTGCCTGCCGTAAAGTAGAAACGCCCGAAGAATTGCTTGAGCGATTTCGGAGTTTGTTTGTTGATGGCATAGAGTACTCTGAACCTCACATTTTAGAAACGCTGCACAAAATTGCCATGTCTCGCACAGCAGATGAGGAGTTTAGATTTGTCCTCAATCGTTGCTGCCGAATTTTAATCAACTTCTGGTGGTTTCAACCGTCGTATCGATGGGCAATTTTAGAACTTGTTGATTTGCTGCAAGTTCCTCCACGAGGAACGGTAACTTTTGTTTATGCCCAACGCTTACGGAGACTTGTCCGCGATTTTATAACGACAGAAGAGTACCAGGCATTGCAACGACTGGCTCAGGTGATTGAACAAGGGGATGAGCTAGATTCGGAAGCAGCCAAAGCTCAGCGATCGCGTCACTCCCACAGCGAATGGTCTGATGCTCACGAGCACCGACAAGCTCAGGGACCTCAACAACGGCGATCGCTGCGCGATCTGATTCATCGCTACCCCTATCTCTATCCCCACTGTCTCAGCAGCAACAGCAGCGACTCTGAATTTGATGCAATTCGCCATCTTCAAGGAGAACGCCAGCAAAAGTTTGAGTATGACCTGTCCCGCTATGTCACCTACATGGTGCAACAGTCAAATGGTCAAACTCGCCCCCCAGCCACCCCAATCCAAAATCCAACCCTGCTCAGCGACGCGCAACTCCGCAAAACCATCAAGCACTTCACCGGACAAGTAGAACGCAAAGGTACTTACAAAGATTTGGCGCAGCGCTTCCTGGCGTATAGCTCCCAGGTAGACTCCTACCGCACCTTTAAAGAAGGACTCTATCACTACCTGGTTGGCTCCATCGACTCCACCAGACCCGACTACGGCAAACACCACTTCAACCAGTGGCTCTACACTCAGCTAAAAAACACCCTCCCCCAAAGCGACACCCAGCAACTCAACAGCTTCTTGGTGACTCGCACCTGTCATCAACTGATTGAATCCCTCGTTGCGCCACCCCAAAACGTCAGCAATCACTTCGTCTTCGTAGATTTGATCAACAACGTAGGCGCAACCGTCACCACTGGATTACTGCTCAAATTGCTGCTGCTCTACAACAATCTCAAATCCAGTCTGGAGAAGCGCCTGGCAGTTCTGTACAAACATTACGAACCAGTCATGGACGGGGTAGAGTGGCTAGTTGACTCTCTGGAGAACTTACAAATCGCCTTTTCCATTCACTTCGGCTCCATGAATCTTCCTTGCTTAACTCGGTTGTAGCGGGAATGAGTAGTAGGTAATTGGTAATAAAGAATTGGGAATTGGAGGAGGTTCATCCCTGTTACCAACTACCCATTCCCCATCACCCATTACCCATTACCTATTCCCCACCTCTTCTTTCACCAATTTGTCCCAACCCAAGTTCTTCAGTGAGTTATTGCGTCTTAATGGGCGGGTCACCAGTTCTAGAATGTCGCGGGCGTTGGTAAATCCGTGAATCTGAGCGAAGGTAAACTCTACCGACCACTTGGTATTGATACCTCGTGCTTCCAGTGGATTGGCGTGAGCCATGCCTGTGATCACCAGATCGGGCTTTAGCTCTTTAATGCGCTGAATCTGGTTGTAGTTATCAGGTTTTTCTACAATTTTGGGAGTAGAAACGCCCATTTCCTGACATGTTTTTTCCAGAAGTGCCAGTTCGGCGGCTTGATAGCGCTTATCCATGTATGGAATGCCGATTTCGGGGCAAGTCATGCCACAGCGAATCAGGAATCGGGCAAGGGAAATCTCTAGCAAGTTATCTCCCATGAAGAAGACTGATTTACCACGAATCAGTTGTACGTAGTCTTCCAAATTCTCCCAAATCTGCGCTTCTCGCTCTGCTAGCCCTTTAGGTTCAATACCAAATACGGAGCAAATCTTTTCAATCCAAGCGCGAGTGCCATCCGGTCCAATTGGGAAGGGGGCACCAATCAGCTTGCACTTACGGCGACGCATAAAAGTGGTGGCGGTGCGAGACAAGAATGGATTTACGCCTGCTACGTAATAGCCTTCTTCAACCACGGGCAGTTCGGTATACCGCTTGGATGGCAACCATCCCGATACTTTAATGCCTTGCTTCTTCAGTTCTAGGGTGAGTTGCGTTACCACTGGGTCGGGCAGAGAGCCAAATAGAACAAAGGGTGGATGAGCTATGTACTCGGATTCTTCGGCTTTGACTTCTTCTTGCTTGCGACCAAAGTTCAGCAGTTTGGCGATCGCGTTGCGGTCTTCTTTTTCTACGTCTGGCGCTTTATCGGGGCAACGTTGCGCCATAGCTGCTAGTACGGTATCTTCGCCTTGAGTAAAGGCATAATCTAAGCCGTTGGCACGAGCAACTACAATCGGAATGCCAATCTCAGACTCTAGCTTGGGGGCGAGTCCTTCCAGATCCATCTTGATAATTTCAGTGGTGCAGGTTCCAATCCAGACAATTACCGATGGGTTGCGATCGCGCTTAATTTGCGTACACAACCGCTTCAACTCTTCGTAATCATTTAACTGTGCGGAAATATCCCCTTCCTCCAGTTCTGCCATCGCATAGCGCGGCTCCGCAAAAATCATCACACCCATCGCGTTCTGCAAAAAATAGCCGCAGGTCTTCGTGCCAATTACCAGAAAGAAGCTATCTTCAATTTTTTGGTACAACCACGCCACACAGCTAATCGGACAAAAGGTGTGATAGTTACCCGTCTCGCACTCAAACGAAATTGATTGGGGTTGTGCATCTGCAAGCGTCATAAAATTCCTCTCAAGCTATTCGTTAGATCGTCACCTATTCTCGGTAGCGTCCTCCCTCACAACCTTCATCCATCTTGGATACCAAACTGGCAGTTTTAGGAGTGGGTAGTTCAACCTCAGTTGTCGCAGCAGGCAGCATTTTCACAGACCCATTTGTCTCTTCGATTTCAGAGTTGCTCTTTGCATCCTCTTCTATCTGTTTGATTCTGGCAGTCACTGTTGGATGCTCGTCGGGATTAAAGTTCAGCCCCAACGCTGCCACAATTCGGTCTGGATTGCTACTCAGGTCAACAATGAGGGGTAATAATTGATTGAGCTGTGGCTCAAGAATCGATAATGTCGCCAGGATAAAGCTAGAAGAAGGGCGGCGCTGTCCATCGCAGTTGACCCAAATTCGTAAGCAAATAATCCATTGGCGATTGTCGGCATAGTAGTTGAGCCACTTTTCTTTAATGGATTTGCGAAACTGTCGAGTATTCACGGAACACCTGAATAGAATGCTGTGAGTTTTGCGTTCAACGCTATTCTCAGATACGTCTGGAATAATTCATCAAAACTCACAACTTCTTTCAAACCATCATCAGATCCAGTTCTGCTTCTGGAGTCTGAACTTTGGGTTGCTGAGGATTGAGATAAAAGTCTGACAGCAAAGAAAACAGTTCGCGATCGGGGGCATCGTTTGGCACAACACCCTCTGGTCTTGCCAAAATTTGATCTGCAATATTCAGGTAATAATCGCAGACATAACTCAGAGATGGGTCACGTTCTGCCATTTCAAACAGCGTCTTGCCCTTAACACGCGAGACACGAATATCTTCAATCAATGGCAGCACCTCCAGCACTGGCATTGGCACAGCCTCAATATACTTGTCGATCAAATCTCGTTTAGCCGTGCGATTGCCAATCAATCCTGCCAACCGAAGGGGGTGAGTCCTGGCTTTTTCGCGTACCGATGCGGCAATGCGATTGGCTGCAAACAACGCATCAAAGCCATTATCCGTAACAATCATGCAGTAGTCGGCGTAATTTAGCGGGGCGGCAAATCCACCACAAACTACATCGCCCAACACATCAAACAGAATCACATCATATTCATCAAATGCGTTCAGTTCCTTCAGTAGCTTAACGGTTTCGCCCACAACGTAGCCGCCGCAACCAGCACCCGCAGGAGGTCCTCCCGCTTCTACACAATCCACCCCACCATATCCCTTGTGGATAACATCTTCGGGCCACACATCTTCGTAGTGATAATCTTTTTCCTGAAGGGTATCGATAATAGTTGGAATCAGAAAGCCAGTCAATGTAAATGTGCTGTCGTGTTTCGGATCACATCCAATTTGCAGTACTTTCTTGCCACGACGAGCTAAAGCAACCGAGATGTTGCAACTCGTTGTAGATTTGCCAATGCCGCCTTTTCCGTAAACTGCGAGTTTCACTGTAACTGTCTCCTGGTGTTCTGTTCTCAAACTCTGCTGAAAGGTTCTTTCCTGGTCTCCCAGCCATCAAAGCAATTTCAAAAGCATATTGACTAAAAACGCTAACCTCTCCTTCGGCTTTGCTAACAGCATTATTGTCAAACTGCTGGAGTAAAGAAAGGGTCTTGAAAATTAGATCATGCCGTAAAAGCACTCTTAGTGAGGTTGAAAAGAGATTTTAGTTAACAAAAAGGCTTAATAGCCGCTCATGCTTCTTAGAGTGCATAAAAAAATTTTTATACCCCTATCTTTATATAAAAAGAAACAATGATAAAAACGATTGAGGCTTACAACCAGAGTTTTCTGGGGTCATAAAAGCCTACGTTTTCCTTGATTCACCTAAGGTGAAGGTTCAAGAGTACCGCTACTCAGTGCAGGATGCTGGTTGTTGTTGTCAAACCTTTGACAAATAGGGCTGAGGATGGGCTTTTCAAGAAAAAGGATTGACGCAGTTTGAGGCAGGCTCGGCGGAATGTTGAAAATTATAAATTTTGGGTTGTCAGCTTCGATTGTTACGTGATTTTAATTTTTCTTCGGCAAGAACCTGCGTTTCTATCTTTAAAATTACAAAAAAGCAAAAAAGCTGCCTGTTGTTCAAAGCAGCTTTTCTTGAATCTGTAGGATTGCAAAGTCTGGGGGAATGGTAAGTGGTGCGATCGCCTCTACCAACCTTGCTTCTGGAGATTGCGATCGTGCTCAACCATCCGAGCCACTCATCAACCCCTGGAGGATCTCCAACCCTTTCTTAACGCGACGCGACACGGTTACGGCACTAATCCCCAATCGCTCTGCAGTTTCCTTCTGAGTCAGGTCGTAGAGAAACACAAACTCCAAAATTTGACGAGTACGCTTCTCCAGTTGAGTCAGAGCCTGTTGCAAGCGAATTTGGTCTTCCTGCGCCAACTGAAAACTCCGATAACGACTGTCGGGTACTAGCTCTGCCAAAGACGAGGTTCCACTTTCTTCATCTCGAATCGGCGCATCTAAACTCAAAAGAGCGCGATTTTGGCAAGCCAATTTAATTTCATGCCACTCCTCTACCGAAATTTCTAAAGCTGCGGCGATTTCGGTATCATTGGGCGAACGGTTTAAACTCGTTTGTAACTCTCGCACAACCCAAACTGCTTTTCGCTGAAGTGCTTGCCAGCGTCTGGGAATCCGTACACAAGGACTTTTGTCTCGCAGATAGTGCTGAATTTCTCCCCGAATGTAGGGAATTGCAAATGAGCTAAAGGCATGTCCCTTTGAAACATCAAACCGTTCGATCGCGCGAATCAGCCCAATGCTACCAACTTGCAAAAGGTCTTCATAACTTTCAGTGCACTGGTTAATCCAGTGATGCGCTTCTCGTCTCACCAAACCAAAGTTCAGCTCAACGAGACGATTACGAACATGAGGATTTGGTAATTGTTGGTACTCACGCAAAAGCTCTAAGCTCTCGCTTTTTAGTTCACAGTTAGCAGCAGTAGACATGACGAATTTCAGTTGGTAGAGCAGTTGTTTAAACTCTTAAATTTAAGGGTGATTCGATCTTGGGAATCGTGCAGTGATTGGTAGCACAACCAAACTTAGAAATGAACTAATCAACCACAAGCCGCATTCCTTACGAAACAATTTCTCAAATAACAACGAGATGCCCTGATGCAGTATTCCCTAAGCACGAAATGATGAACCGTCGCATAATAAACCTATTCGCTTAAGGTCTCTTCCAACAATAGCGTTTTCACGGAGTTATGCTCCCCATTTCGCTTGATTATTCTTTAGTTTTGCTATCTTCCTCCTCAAAATAAACGTCAACTGCATATAAATTATGCACTTCTGCAACTGCCATCCAATTATTGACTCTCCCGAATCTTACGGAGAAGAAAATAAAAAAGGGGGTTAAATTCCCCCTTTAGAAATTTTTAGTGATCAAAGTTTGAATTCTAATCTTCAACTGCTCATTCTACAAGCCTTAAAACTTAGGCAGCAGATTCAATACGAGCATAGAAGACTCCACGAATTTTAACTTCTTTGGGTTCGTGAGAACCCATGTCTGTTTCAGAAGGTTGGTTGCTCTCAAAGTTTCCAGCAATTTCACCTGTTGAACCATCTACTCTAGTGACTTGTAGCGAAATCTTTCCCTTATCAAGTTGGAATCGTTTTACGTTCTCTTTCACCAGTTCTTCACTATCTGCTTGAGCAGGAAGAGCAACAGCGTTATCGTAGCCTGTGGTTAGACCACGTCCCTTCGGGTCTAAAAAGTTCGCTGTTCGATAGGATGGAACTTTGAACTCCCCTTCAAAATCGGTGGAGGCGTTGATTGCAAACAGACCAGGTTGGGTCGTTGCAATCAGTTCCTTAATGGTAAACAAAAATGGAACACGCTCACCACCAGGTAGTTGAACAGTGACTGCCTGGAAGTCTAATCCATCCTCTTCAACAAAGGTTAGGCTGCCATCTGAATTTAATTTCAGTTGTCCCTGAACTGAGTCAATGGTTGACGTATAACGAGTCATTAATTTACTCGATACAAACTCTGCGGCTTGCCGCTTTGTACCTTCCTCTTTCACTAGAAAAGAGGTGGGTTGAAGACAAAGACTGGTGAGCTTGTAAGATTTGCCAGGCTCGATTGGAATAGAGCCACGGCTGGTTTCTGCCACTTGTAGGCAAGAGTTTGCCAGCCCAGTACCTCTAATCTGTTCGTAAGTAAGAGTCTCACGACTTTGAGCAGGGCTATCGGCACAAGCAGTCAGAAAACTGACACATAGCGCCAGAAGTGCAACGACTAAAGCACGGTACCTCATGAACAACCTCGATAGCGGTATAACTTTGTAACGTTTATCTCTCCGGCTTCCGTTGAAATCCAGGGAAACCCGAACGGACTTGTAATAGATAAAGGTGCCAAGCAAACAGTATTCTCAAAAGCTACATGAAACAGCCGGAGGTACTAAACGGTTACCGGATGTTGTGTAGTAGACAGAGACGTGCTTGTCCCCGAGGCTAGCGATCGCCAAAATCTTCGGCCATTCTACTTACAGCATTTTACATGGCAATGGAGCACCTTCTGCGACCCAAAATCACCATATCCTCTTTGCATATCCAAATTGCTTGAGATAATAGATCAAAACCACCCGTGAACTTTGAGTTTGCTAGTCTCACTATGATTCAGCAACATTCGCAGTGGCTTATGTTTGTAAAGCTAAAGCCCCAGACATTACATTGAGGACTCGCCCTAGATGAATAACTATAACGATTTTGAACTTGAGCAGTTGGAAAGCCGAATGCAAGAGGCTCTAAACTTCATCTGGGACATAGCCTACGAATCAAAAACTGAAACGCTTAAGTTGCTTGAAATCTTGAGGAAGCTCGAAAATTTGCACCAACAAATTCGTGATAGCTTCTTTCAAGAATCACTGCCAAATAATCGTCAGGCGCTGTACGCCCTTTTGAAGGACATTGAGGCAAAAGGTGGATGGCCCTACATCTATCGTGTGAAACTACAGGAACTGATGGAGAAAATGAGCAGAGATGAAATAGAGGAAATTTTCCCGCAATCATCTCAACCACCCTTTAGTAACCAATCTGAGTTGTAGGGGATAGCGAACTACTTTGCGATCGCAGTAAAGCCTGGAAGCAAACTCAATAGCAAAGGGGTAGCAGGGTTAATATCTACTACCCCTCAAAAACCATCCGAACTAAGAATCCTTATTAGCCTGACTGCTCGCAGTTTGAATATAGAGAATCAACAGGAAGACAGATGGAACCAACACGAACAGGATGCTGGCTACGAAACCTAAATCGTTGACTTGCATAGGATCTCAACCCCCTCCCAAAAGCGATGAACAATGGACTGATACCAGAATACCATCGCGCTCCCTCATCCAAACTCGCACAAATCCTAAACAGGTTTGTAAGTTAGAGCTGTCAGAAGCATTCCAGCTATGCATAAATCTAAGTCTGCCGTGGCTTCGTTTGAATACTCACCGAACCATTAACTAGCGTTTGGCAAGCTAATCGATAAGAATCTGGTTTCTTTCTAAGCTTCCGCTTCTCAACCTCGGTTTTTTGGGAAAGGTTTTCCATTCCTTCCAACACCTCTATAACACAGGTGCCACACTGACCATAGCCTCCGCAATTCGTCATTTTTCCCATAAATGTATAGATGTCTATACCATTTTCAAGTGCTTTAAATCTCAGGTTTGCGCCATTAGCCGCAATAACCTCTTTGTTTTCTTTGACAAAACTAATTACAGTCATCGTTGCATTTACTCAACTTTAATTTAAGGATAGAGTCCTTTTACCTTCCTAATCTGCCTATGTAGCAAACCCAGCACGTTCCCCAACAGTTCATAACTAGATCGCATCCAACTGGAAAACCGAGGTTCTTCTAAGGTAAAACGACGGATCTGGATGTGAACCAAGCATCACTCTTCCTTTGCTATCTTGCTAGGTCGAACATCTGCCCCTTCAAAGGGTAAAGAAAACTGATACCAAGATGCTCGATACCATGAAAACCTCTACATATAGCAAAATTCTTATGGGTATCCGATGCGTGTTAAGAAATGTATCTATTAAGCAATTAGAGCGTTGTGAAGCTTTAGGTTGCTTGCAATAGACCATACCGATGGTTACACTTCTTTATACACTTTCATTTTTACGGATGCTTCCTAAATTGACTACAGCGATTTGGAAATTGGTGCAGATCGAGCATGGTCAGCAGGATACAAAATTGAGATAAAAGCTGGCTGGTACATTTACCAGTATCCAGCACTCTAATAAAATGCACAAAGAGGCATCGAATCTGAGCAACTTAGCTTAAGGAGGAGCGTAGTCGATGGGACTACCTTGGTACCGTGTACATACAGTCCTGATTAATGATCCAGGACGATTGATCGCTGCACATCTCATGCATACCGCCCTGGTTGCTGGATGGGCTGGTTCAATGGCGTTGTACGAATTGGCAATTTTCGATCCCAGCGATCCAGTCCTTAATCCTATGTGGCGGCAGGGTATGTTTGTGTTGCCCTTCATGGCGCGCTTGGGTGTTACTGGATCGTGGGGTGGTTGGAGTATTACTGGCGAAACCGGGGTTGACCCTGGTTTCTGGTCGTTTGAAGGGGTAGCTGCTGCTCATATTGTTCTCTCAGGATTGCTGTTCCTGGCTGCCTGTTGGCACTGGGTTTACTGGGATCTTGAGTTATTTAGAGATCCGAGAACAGGGGAACCTGCGCTCGATCTTCCTAAGATGTTTGGCATCCATCTTCTCCTTTCTGGCTTACTCTGCTTTGGTTTTGGAGCATTTCATCTAACGGGTCTATTTGGTCCAGGAATGTGGGTCTCTGATCCATTTGGAGTAACAGGTAGCGTTCAGCCAGTCGCTCCCGAATGGGGTCCTGCCGGGTTTAACCCGTACAACCCGGGAGGAATTGTGGCTCACCATATCGCTGCTGGTGTTGTTGGTGTAATTGCTGGCTTATTCCACCTCAGTGTTCGTCCACCAGAGCGTTTGTACAAGGCGCTTCGTATGGGGAATATTGAAACGGTTCTGTCTAGCAGTATTGCTGCTGTTTTCTTTGCAGCTTTTGTTGTGGCTGGCACGATGTGGTACGGCAATGCTGCAACACCGATCGAACTATTTGGTCCTACTCGTTACCAGTGGGATAGTGGATATTTCAAGCAGGAGATTGAAAAGCGTGTTCAATCAAGCTTGGCAGAAGGCGCTAACTTGAGTGAGGCTTGGTCTGCAATTCCTGAAAAGCTTGCGTTCTATGACTATGTAGGGAACAGTCCTGCTAAGGGTGGTTTATTCCGTACTGGTCCAATGAACAAGGGTGACGGGATTGCTCAATCCTGGCTTGGTCATGCAGTTTTCAAAGATCGCGAGGGTCGTGAACTCTCAGTTCGTCGTCTTCCCAACTTCTTTGAGAACTTCCCTGTAATTTTGACTGATGCTGATGGGGTGGTTCGTGCTGATATTCCATTCCGTCGGGCAGAGTCTAAGTACAGCTTTGAGCAGGCAGGTGTGACGGTTAGTTTCTACGGGGGCAAACTGGATGGACAAACCTTCAGTGCTCCAGCAGAGGTTAAGCGCTACGCTCGTGCCTCTCAATTAGGTGAAGCGTTTGAGTTTGATCGTGAAACTTTGAACTCGGATGGTGTCTTCCGTACTAGCCCCCGTGGTTGGTTTACTTTTGGACATGCTGTATTTGCATTGCTCTTCTTCTTTGGGCATATCTGGCACGGTTCTCGAACCCTGTTTAGAGATGTGTTTGCAGGGATTGACCCTGATCTCTCGGAAGAGCAGGTTGAATGGGGCTTCTATCAGAAGGTGGGTGACAAGAGTACCCGTCGAAAAGAAGCTATTTAAGACCATCGTTTGACTAAAGGAGAGAGGTTTAACGTTGCCATGACTTTATGGAGAATGAGTTAGACCTCTCTCTTTATCTTGATAGACTGTTCTAGTGGACGTACTCGTTGGGAGATTGTGATTATGGAGAGCGTAGCTTACATTCTGATTTTGACTCTGGCGATCGGGGTTTTGTTCTTTGCGATCGCCTTCCGTGAACCTCCCAGAATTGGTAAGTAATTCACCTGAAGTTAATTTAAGTATTCAGGTTCCATTACCTGAGTTGTTCGTCCAAGATTTTTGCAGATAGCTTAAAGCTCTGCTAAAGATATGCTTGGACGTTTTTGCTACAAATGTGTTATGGTCGCTGCCATGTTTGATGAGACAACGATTGTCAATCACCCAGACTAACGGTTGAGGCGACAATGCTAGGTGTTTTCTAGTGACTCATGAGTACAAGTATGGCAAATGAAGTTTTGAGTCATAACCAGAAATCAGTTGAGCTACAGGATGTAAAAGAGATTTTGCATCGTCTAGCAAGTGAAGAACTGTTGATAGTTAATAGCCGCAGACGCAACGGATTGATTATTTACAAGCAGTATTATGCTGAGTTTGCGGGACCTGGTGCGGCAGTCGGTGGCTTTTTTGATGTCGATTGCCAACAAATTTTGCCCGTGGGAGAACTCTCTTTGGTTTATCCGGCGGATCAAGAGGAACGGCAGAAAGCTTACTTAATTCGGCGGCAGTGGATTCGGTTGACGCATCAATTGACTGATAATCCCTTGCCAATGCAGAGAGCGCAAATGATATTAAACCAGTTTGAGAATTACTTTGGGGCTGAAACAGTTGAGCAGCTTCCTGATGAAGCATTTGCTTTGCTGGTTGGAGTTTTACCACAAACGGTTAGAATGTTACGCCAAAATTCAGCAAATTTAGGTGTGAGAGCTTAAACCAGCTTTTAAGCGTTTGATGGCATTGCACTAGGCAAGGGGGTGGAGCCGACAATGTGGATCAAACGATGTAAGGTTCTGGAATTTTCTGTGGGAGTCCCGATGGTGATTCTTAAGCCACCAGAAATACAACGAATTGCTGTTCCTTGTCTATTAAGAGACTGAAAAATGATTTCTGCAAAACCAGGTGTCTCTGATACAGGAACTGTAAAAACAAAGTTTGCCTGGCTCTGCCAGACTTTTAATAGGGGCTGCTGTTGAAGAGTTGTAATGAAGGTGTCTCGCTCTTGCAATATTTGAGGAATAGTTTGTAGAAGCTTTTGGCGATGCGTTAAGGCAAACTGAGCTGCCACTTGAGAAATGCTGGGTAAGTTGTAGGGGAGTCTCACTTTTTCCAGTACAGAGGCAATTTGTGGATGGGCGATCGCGTAGCCGACCCGATAAGCTGCCAGCCTAAACGCTTTTGAAAAAGTCCGCAAGATCACCCAATTAGGATGATGCTGGATTTCACTTGCAAGGGTAGTTTGGCTGAACTCGAAGTAGGCTTCATCAATCACTACTAAAATGTTATTTGGCAATGCTTTCAGCCAAGCAACTTCTGCCGTAGTTAAAGCATTACCAGTGGGTGAATTAGGATGAACAACGAACACAACCCGGACGGGAAGTTGTTGAGGTTGAGTGATGGCAATTTGAGCCGCTTGAAGATCAATTGCAAATGTATCGGGCGATCGAGTTACATGCACAACTGGAATTCCCAACGTTTGTGCCAAAATTCCGTACATGGAGAAAGTTGGATCGGCGACCAGAATCGAACCTTCGCTCCGCAAACAAGTCGCAATTAAGATGGAGCGAATCAGTTCGTCCGAACCGTTTCCCAGTGAAATGTGGGAAGCCGTCAATGGGGAGTGTGTTAACCCTGCTGATTCATTGACGTAGTCCGCGATCGCCTGCTTCAAGGCGTAATGCCCCCCATCAGGATAGCGATTCGACTTAATCACATCCTGGAGTGCCCAACCCAACTCCTGTTTCAGTTCGTCGGGTAAGTCGTAGGGGCTTTCGTTGGTATCAAGTCGATCAACAACAAGCAATTCTGATTCCTGCTTGGCTCCTACAGAGTCTACAGAGTCTAAGGAGTCTTGACTGTGAGGAATGTAAGCAGTGAGTTGCGACAAGTCCGAACGGATAAAAGGCAGCATGGAGTAGAAAGATGGAGAACAGGCGATGAGGGATAAAAATGAATAACGTTTCTATCCTGACAGATTGCATTACAAATGAATAACTCAAGCTGGATAAATTCTCAAACGTCGATTGGGTTCTTCGCCAAAACTGCGGGATTTCAAGTGATAGTGTTCTACCAGTTCGTGCTGCATTTTACGAACATTGGCTGAACGAGGCAGTAGTTCTACAGGCTGTCCTCTGGGAATTACGATTTGCTCAACTGCCAGCCTTGCCTCTTCCAGCGCTTCAATCTCATCGTCGTTATCGCCCTGAATGAAGAGGTCAAGATTAGCAGCCTCAGGATTTCCTGGGTCATCCATATCTAGCATTCGCCGTAGTCCCCGCGCAATTTGCGGAATGCTGCTGGCTTTGATGGTGTGAATTGGAATTTGGCGCGACTTCGCAATCTGCCGCAATTTTGAGTGATTTTTGACGTGCGATCGCAGCGCCAGCACCGCATCCGCACTATCAATATCTTTTGTGAGGATGACAGGCAAACTAAGCGTGCGAACTACTTGCTCTAGCTGATGTCTGCTAACTCCATAAGGATACAAATAGAGAATGTCTTCCCCATTGGGACCTAAACGACGGGCATCCTTGTCAAGCTCAGGAGACCCAGGAATCAACCGAGGTGAGAATTCGTTCGCAGGTTCTGGAGGCAGAAATGAACTTTGCAAGGATGCATCCAGCAAGCTTTCAAACTGCTGCTCTTCGGGCAATTGTTGCAGCGCTTCTTCCGATAGCACGGGGCGCATTTGCCCAGAAGACCGCCATCCTTTGCTGCGGCTTCCGTCAAGCCGTCCTGAAAGCGGGGTAGAGTCAATCAAAAAGGCATCCCGATGCCCAAAATCTGCTTTTGTAGCACGGTTTCGCCCTTGTGTTGCAGCAAACTCATCGCTCGACAGTTCGTGCGTAATCACCACCTTGCCCGTTTCATTGACAGTGCGTACTTGTGGATTCGGTTGCCGCCCGCGCAGCAAACTATCGATGGTTTCTGCAACGTGCTCGTGTACCACCCAGCGTTGCCGCTCCAACATTTCAACGGCGATGTCAAAGGTGGGTGGAGCCTTCCGCTCTAGAACGCTCTTCTGGCTACCGCGCCGCCGTGCTTCTTCGTCGCCTAGGGTAACCGATTGAATACCTCCCACCAAATCGGACAGGGTTGGGTTTTTAATCAGATTCTCCAACCGATTACCGTGGGCTGTCCCCACCAGTTGTACACCTCGCTCCGCGATCGTCCTGGCAGCAAGCGCCTCCAACTCCGTCCCGATTTCATCAATTACAATCACCTCTGGCATGTGGTTCTCCACTGCTTCAATCATGACTTGATGCTGAAGTTCAGGGCGGGCAACCTGCATTCGACGGGCACGCCCGATCGCTGGATGAGGCACATCTCCATCCCCTGCAATTTCATTGGAGGTGTCAATAATCACAACACGCTTTTCAAGTTCATCTGCTAACACGCGTGCAATTTCCCTCAAAGCGGTTGTCTTACCAACTCCAGGACGACCCAACATCAGGATTGATTTCCCACTTTCAACCAGGTCGCGAATCATGCCAATGGTGCCAAACACCGCACGACCTACCCGGCAAGTTAACCCAATAATGTCTCCACGCCGATTGCGAATTGCACTAATTCGATGGAGGGTACGTTCGATGCCAGCCCGGTTATCGCCGCCAAAATCTCCTACACGAGTAATACACTCGTCGATATCTTCCTGGCTTACAGGCGTTTCAGATAAATACTCTGCTCGACCGGGAAACCGAGCCTCTGGGCGACGACCCAAATCCAACACAACTTCAACCAACGTATCCCGTTGTGGATGCTCTCGCAGTTTCTGTTGAATGTGTGGTGGCAGAATATGCAGCAGTTTGTTGAGATCGTCCGTGGTTTGCATATCGGTTGAGGCGGAGTTGTCCACCCTGGATGCATTACTAGAAGAATTGTCAGGCATTTGAGAAATATTGCCTGCTGGGCTTAATTGACGCTCTAGAGAGTAGGCGTTGGTGGGTTGATCGGGCTGATTTGGGGCGTTTTGGCTGACCATGAACAGTGGCACAAATGGCAAGTTGTTTCAAGGCGAAAGAACGGCAGAACTAGTTCAACTAAGGAGGGAATGGATGGATGGACTATGCATGATTTTGGGGGTGGGTTTAAGTTGAGAAACAAGAGAATCGGCAAGATTTACGGCTTGTTTAAGCAATTCGGGAGCCTTTTCGAGTTGTACAGGTTGGGTGAGCTGGGTAAGTGTGGACGGTTCGATCGCCGTTGAGGAAAACTTTTGGATACAAGTTGAAACAACCGTTTGGAGAGAAACGGATTCTAACTGTTCCAGAATGGGTGTCAGTAACACTCTGGCGTAGCTGCCGTAAGCAACTCCTGCAATGTAGGGTTGCTCAGGTGGGGAAGGAGTCAAAGAATGACTGGTTTCCTGCTCAATCGGTTCAGTGGATTTGAGGAGTCCTAGCGATCTCAACTTGGGTACCGTATGGTGGTTAGTGCCACCTGCCAACTGCACATAGCCTGGAAGCCTTGCCCGAAGAACTTTTTGCCCTAGTTTAATCGCAGCTTTTGTTGTTCCAACTCCAATATCTCCGCTCATAGGACGGCCATCCGTTTGCCAAATCAAAGGGCAAGGCAGGGGTGCGATGATGTCATACAATGCTCGGAAATAGTCGATTAAGTGGTCTCCATCTGGGCAGCTAATGGCAATCAATTTTAGTTGCTCGATCCAAGGCTTAATTGCCATCCATAAGCGCTGAAAATCTTCCAATCGTCCCGGCTGGGTGTGGATCTCAATTGCATCGACTCCTGCTTCTAAAATCAAAGGCGCGATCGCGTGTGCCGTAGAAACATAGGAGCGCGTTGAAATATGCTGAACCGGGCAGACTGGTAAGCAGCGTCCACATCCATAGCAACGATCAGCAATTACCCCCGACAGTGCGATCGCATTTGCCGGACAAACTGTTTCACAAGGGCGAACACATTCCGCTGGGCAATCTGCTGCAACAAACTCTGCTTTGCGAAAGTGAGGATCTTCCCCATCATTCAAACTAACCATCAACAGCGGGCTGCCAAAAATGGGTAAAGTCCTATATTGGCGATGGGCTTCGCCAATGCAAACTGCGGCATCCAGCGCTTCCTTAGCAGCAATAATTACTGCTGGATCAGCCGCTACGTCAATACAATCTGCCCCAGCTAAGGTATAAGCCAACGTCAGATTCTGAATGGCAGGGAGGTGTTGAAAGCTGGCTCCGCAAATTAACTTGAACCAGTGACCTTCCCTCAGGGATTGCAAAGGATTATGTTGTTCAGTCACCCTCTCATGCTAATGTGCAATCCGAAAAATTTGGAGATTGAAACCAAAATTATTTGGAATTTGCTCCATAAAACAAAGAGACGCTTTGGATAGCGTCCCTTGAAGCCAAAACTCAGCGTAGTTAAAAGCCTGCTATGTCTTACAAATTCAGACGCTATGCAGACAACTGCGACTGTTTGAGTGGTTCCCAACGGAAGTAGCGCTCTCCACCCATCTCTACTGCCAGCTTCACCCGGGGTTCTAGGGTAGGTAGGGTTGATAAATAATTGATTTCTTCACTAGAAAGAATATTGCCCTCAATAATCCATAACAACAACCCTTTAGATTGAGCCGGAAGCTGCTCCAATCTATACGTCACAATCGGTGGAATGAAGTAACGATAGCCAACGGCTGCTCCATTATTTGTACTTTTCTTACCCAGGTGAGGCGGACGAACTCCATGAACTCCCGTAAGATAAGTGGCAATGTCTCCTAAACCGCGTGCCGTAATTGAGAGGGACTGGTAACCCGCCGCCCGAATCCGTCTCCGGTACCGACCTTCAAACCCGCCCTCTAACGGCACATACAACCCTAATGCTCCATGCGTTTCCAGGTCGCGAATCAACTTTTTGCCAGTTGTCAGCAGTGCCATAAATCCCTCTGCGCCTATCTCTAACCGAACTGATAATTTCTTTTACCTCAGCAGGCAGATACGGCATGTGCCAACTGCCTTTCTCCCGTTATAGTCTCGCATACTCCTGAGAGAAGCTCAAAGTTGAAAATGATTGCTGTTTACTATCACTTCAATAGAGATAATGATGCAGCCTTTTGATATTGATCTCGCGATCACCCATCTCCGTGAAGCGGTGAAACCCTTTCCTCAAGCCGCAATGTTTGCCTTAGCCGATGAGGGGTTCAATACGCTCTTTGAGCAACTCATCTCCTGTATTATCTCTATCCGCACCTACGATGAAGTGAGCCTGCCCGTGTCTCGACGGTTGTTCGCCCAAGCGCGCACTCCGGACAAGATGAGCAAACTATCTCTTGCCAAAATTGAGGAGTTGATTCGCGAGAGCACCTACGCCAATCGCAAAGCTGAACAAATTCACGCGATCGCTGACCAAATCATGACCGAGTACAGCGGCGAACTACCGCAGGATGTCACCGTTCTACTCTCCTTTAAAGGTGTGGGACCAAAGTGCGCCCATCTGGCTTTGGGAGTTGCCTGCAACCTGCCTTATGTCAGCGTCGATACTCACGTTCATCGGGTTACTAACCGCTGGGGGTATGTTCAAACCACAACCCCAGAGAAAACAACTCTGGCGCTTGAGGCAAAACTTCCTCAGCCCTACTGGATTGAAATTAATCGCCTGCTTGTTCCTTTTGGAAAACATATCTGCATGGGGCAACTCCCCAAGTGTTCCACCTGCCCCCTTAGACACATGTGCCAACAAATCGGCGTGCAACGCCATCGCTAGCTGAAATTGGAAGTGCCAAGATCTCCTAGTTTAATTCAGAGATTCAAAGACATTGTTTAAGGGAGATAGTTTCTGCAACCTCAAAATTTTTACAAATAAGTAGACAAAGTTCTAAAATTTCATTTATATTAGATAGCTGTTGCCTAAATGCTCGTCGCAGGTGGCTTCTCGAAAAGGCTACTTTGAATCGGCATCTCGATTCAATTTGCTCCTGTGACACGGATACTGAGTAGTTTTCTGCTCAAGTCCTCCAATTGGCGCTAGGTCGTTACATTCGCGTATTGGTCAAGCCTTGTAGGCTCTGAACGCAGGTTAATATCTTTGCCCACCTGTGAGCGATCGTAGTGGGACTAGAATTTCAACCTGTTTTGGCGAATAGATAGCCAAGAGTAGACCGCCAACCATTGCGTTGTGTCTATCTCTATATGAGTGTGTAAGAAAAGGGAGTTTAGTCACCGTGTCTGTCGGTATTCTCGGCACAAAGCTTGGCATGACCCAAGTGTTTGACGAGTCAGGGAAAGCCATCCCGGTCACTGTCATCCAGGCAGGACCTTGCACCGTCACGCAAGTTAAAACGAAAGAAACAGATGGTTACACTGCTGTTCAGGTTGGCTTTAAAGCGGTAACCCAGAAAGCCTTAAGCAAGCCTGAACTAGGGCATTTGGCAAAGTCCAATGCTTCTCCGGTTCGGCATCTGCGTGAATACCGCTTGGAGGGCGCTGGCGAATTTGAGTTAGGGCAGCAAATTACAGTCGACCAGTTTGCTGCTGGGCAGACAGTAGATGTAATCGGTACTAGCATTGGTCGCGGTTTTGCAGGCTATCAAAAACGTCATAACTTCAAGCGCGGGCCGATGGCGCATGGTTCTAAAAATCATCGCTTGCCTGGTTCTACTGGAGCGGGTACAACCCCTGGGCGTGTCTATCCGGGTAAGCGCATGGCTGGTCAGTTAGGAAACTCCCGAGTGACTGTTCGTAAGCTGACGGTCGTCCGAGTTGATGCTGAGCGAAACCTGCTACTGATCAAGGGCGCAGTTCCTGGTAAACCTGGTGCATTAGTGAACGTGTTGCCTGCCAAGATTGTTGGACGTTAGTGGGATTGAGTTGAATACCAAGAGCATCTATGTTCAGTATTTTGCCTCAATAGCCGTTGAGAGTAGAGCAAGGTTAACGAGTTATGGTTGATTGTGCGGTTAAGGATTGGGAAGGGAGAGACGTTGGCAGCACTTCATTAGATCTGAAGGTGGCTGCTGAACAAAGTGCTTCTCACGTTGTTCACAGAGCATTGGTGCGCCAGCTTGCGAATGCTCGACAAGGGACGGTTTCTACCAAAACTCGTGCGGAAGTGAGTGGGGGTGGACGTAAACCCTGGCGACAGAAAGGTACCGGACGGGCACGAGCAGGGTCTAACCGTTCTCCACTGTGGCGTGGAGGTGGTGTTATCTTTGGACCCAAACCCAGAGATTACTCCTTAAAAATGAATCGTAAGGAGCGTCGTCTTGCACTTAGAACTGCATTTCAGAGCCGAATCGATGATCTGATTGTTGTTCAAGATTTTGCAGATAAACTACCACGTCCTAAAACAAAGGATTTGGTGAACGCCTTGAAGGGATGGGGTGTTGACACTGCTGAATCTAAGGTGCTGTTGATTTTGGCAGAGCGCAACGAGATGATTTATTTATCAGCTCGGAATATTGAAAAGCTACGTCTTATTTCTGCTAGCAATCTGAACGTATTTGATTTGCTGGTAGCCGATTATATCGTGGTAACAGCGTCTGCAATTGAAAAAATTCAGGAGGTGTACGGTGGCTGAATTTAATCCTCGTGATCTCATGGATTTGGTTCGTCGCCCTATCATCACCGAGAAAGCGACTTTGCTATTAGAGAATAACCAGTACACCTTTGAGGTGGCTCCTAAGGCCACTAAACCGGAAATCAAAGCAGCGATTGAAACCCTGTTTGATGTCAAAGTCGTAGGAGTTAGTACCCTAAATCCGCCTCGCAAGAAGCGTCGGGTTGGTAAGTTTATGGGGCATCGATCGCTCTACAAGCGTGCAATTGTAACATTGGCTCCTGGTGATTCCATCACTTTATTTCCAGAGGTTTGATGCCTCTCTATTAGGCAAGGTAGTTAAGAGAGTAAGTTATGGGCATTCGTATATATCGACCCTATACCCCTGGCACTCGTGAGCGCAGCATTTCGGATTTTGCTGAAATTACTCGCAGTGAACCTGAGAAGTCTTTGACTAAATCTCGTCACCGAGCGAAAGGACGCAACAACCGAGGTGTGATTACGTGTCGGCATCGTGGCGGTGGACACAAACGGCTTTACCGGATGGTGGATTTCCGACGAGACAAGCACAACATTCCAGCAAAGGTTGCAGCAATTGAGTATGACCCGAATCGGAACGCTCGAATTGCACTGCTGTACTACCAGGATGGGGAAAAGCGATATATCCTTCATCCAGCGGGTTTGGCGGTAGGTGCCACGGTAATTGCAGGAGCGGATGCCCCAATCGAAGTTGGTAATGCTCTACCGCTAGCTAACATTCCGCTAGGAACCACTGTCCACAACGTGGAGCTTACTCCTGGCAAGGGCGGACAGATTGTACGGGCCGCGGGGACGAGTGCTCAAGTTGCTGCAAAGGAAGGGAATTTTGTCACGCTCAAGCTGCCTTCCAGTGAGGTGCGGATGATTCGTCGAGAGTGTTACGCAACGATTGGGCAAGTAGGTAATGCCGATATTCGTAACGCTAGCCTGGGCAAAGCTGGGCGCAAACGTCATTTAGGGCGACGACCAGAGGTTCGTGGTAGCGTGATGAACCCGGTGGATCACCCCCATGGTGGTGGAGAAGGGCGTGCACCGATTGGACGTTCTGGTCCTGTGACTCCCTGGGGTAAGCCTGCTCTAGGGCGGAAGACTCGGAAGAAGCGTAAGCTGAGCGACGCTTTGATTGTTCGTCGCCGTCGTAAGTCTTCTAAGCGTGGTAGAGGCGGTCGGGATTCGTAGGGTGATAGGAGAAAAGGAAAATGTCTCGTTCGCTGAAAAAAGGTCCGTTTGTTGCAGATCATCTGATGCGGAAGGTTGAAGCTCTGAACGCGAAAGGTGATAAGCAGGTGATTAAAACTTGGTCTCGTGCCTCCACGATTTTGCCTCAGATGATTGGTCATACGATCGCTGTTCATAACGGAAAAACCCATGTACCCGTCTATGTGACCGAGCAAATGGTGGGGCACAAGCTGGGTGAGTTTGCACCAACCCGCACCTTCCGGGGGCACGCGGGTAGCGACAAAAAAGCTCGTCGGTAGGCGTGGCTACTAGCTATCTGCTAAGGGAGAAAAAATGGCTGTTGATACTGCAACTGAAGTTAAAGCGATCGCTCGCTATATCCGCATGTCTCCGCATAAGGTACGGCGCGTACTTGATCAAATTCGAGGACGTTCTTACCGTGAGGCTCTGATTATTCTCGAATTCATGCCCTATCGTGCTTGTGAGCCAATTTTGAAAGTCCTCCGGTCTGCGGCGGCAAATGCAGAGCATAACGAAGGGTACGACCGAGCCAACCTCATTGTTAGCACTGCCTACGCCGATCAGGGACCAACGTTGAAACGTTATCGCCCTCGTGCTCAAGGACGTGCTTACCAGATTCGGAAACCGACTTGTCATATTACAATCGCTGTCGCTCCGGGTGCCGGAGACGAGTAGTTCGTTATTAAACCGTGTATTGAGCTTGTACGAGGACGCATCCTGTGGGACAGAAGATTCATCCAACTGGTCTACGCTTAGGTATTACTCAGGAGCATCGCTCTCGTTGGTTCGCTGACGAGAATCGCTATGCTGAACTGCTGCAAGAGGACTTTAAAATCCGCCATTTTTTCCAGAAGAATCCTCTAAAGCTGAAAGGGCTTGAGAGTCCTGGAATTGCCCAAATTCGGATTGAGCGCAAAGCGGATCAGATCGATCTGGAAGTCCATACAGCTCGTCCTGGTGTCGTGGTAGGTCGCGGCGGTCAAGGGATTGAGGAACTGCGAAGTGGACTGCAGAAGGTATTGGGCGGCGATCGCCAAATCCGAATCAACGTGGTTGAAGTGGCACGAGTCGATGCTGACGCAGCGCTGATTGGTGAATACATTGCCCAACAGCTAGAGCGACGGGTTTCGTTTCGGCGAGTGGTGCGCCAAGCGATTCAGCGGGCACAAAAAGCAGGCATTGAAGGGATCAAGATTCAGGTCAGTGGTCGCTTAAATGGTGCTGAAATTGCTCGTCCTGAATGGACTCGTGAAGGGCGGGTTCCACTCCATACCCTTCGAGCTGATATTGATTACGCTTACTGCACCGCTAGCACAATTTACGGCACCCTCGGCATTAAGGTATGGGTATTCAAAGGCGAAATTCTTCCTGGACAGGAAGAACGCCCAGCTCCAACTAATCAACAGCCACGTCGTCGTCAGCAGCGTCGCCGTCAACAATTTGAAGATCGTTCAAATGAAGGATAGAGCATGAAGTGGAAGACATAACTCTCCCTCTTAACCTCTCATCGATTGACTTCTCAAGGTATTGAGCCATGTTAAGCCCAAGAAGAACAAAATTTCGTAAACAACAACGCGGACGCATGAAGGGTTTGGCGACCCGTGGGAATGAACTCAACTTTGGTGAATTTGGGCTACAGGCTTTGGAGCCTACCTGGATTACATCTCGCCAAATCGAAGCCAGTCGTCGTGCAATGACTCGTTACATCCGTCGAGGTGGCAAAATCTGGATTCGGATTTTTCCAGATAAGCCTGTCACCATGCGTCCTGCTGAAACTCGAATGGGTTCTGGTAAGGGAGCACCTGAATTTTGGGTTGCCGTTGTCAAGCCAGGGCGAATCATGTTTGAGATTGCTGGAGTTCCTGAGGCGACGGCTCGTGAAGCAATGCGATTAGCGCAATACAAGTTGCCGATCAAAACAAAGTTCATTACCCGCGAAACGACAGAGGAATCTTGAGATGGCACTATCAAAGATCGATGAGGTTCGCAGTCTGAGTGACCAAGAGCTAGAAGAGCAGATTGTTGCTGTCAAAAAACAATTGTTTGAACTGCGGTTCCAGAAAGGAACGCGACGATTAGAGAAGCCCCATCAGTTCAAACATCACCGTCATCGGTTAGCTCAGTTGATGACGGTTGAATGGGAGCGTCAGCAGTCGCAGGCTGATAGCTAATTTCTCAGAGCGAAATACACACATTTTTATCCTTCATCTTATTCCTTATGGAGTAATCGAGATGGCAGTAAAAGAAAGAGTTGGCTTAGTTGTCAGCGACAAGATGGAAAAGACGGTGGTGGTTGCGGTAGAAAACCGAGCAGCTCATCCTAAGTACGGCAAGATTGTTGCCAAAACCAAGCGCTACAAAGCTCATGATGAAGAGAATAAGTGCAAAATTGGCGATCGCGTTCGTATTCAGGAGACCCGTCCCTTGAGCCGCACTAAGCGTTGGCAAGTGATCGATATTCTGACCACAGCAACCCAAGCGTAGAGGAAGGTGACCCATGATTCAGCCGCAGAGCTATCTCAATGTTGCAGATAATAGCGGTGCTCGTAAATTGATGTGCATTCGCGTGTTGGGCGGTGGCAATCGTCGCTACGCGGGCATTGGAGACATCGTTGTGGCTGTCGTGAAAGATGCAATTCCGAACATGGCAGTCAAAAAGTCTGACGTAGTGATGGCAGTAATTGTACGGACTCGTAAAACACTACGTCGGGAAAGTGGTATGAGTATTCGGTTCGATGATAACGCTGCTGTCATCATCAATAAAGATAAGAATCCTCGTGGAACTCGTGTGTTCGGTCCTGTAGCTCGTGAACTTCGGGATAAAGAATTCACCAAAATTGTATCGCTGGCTCCGGAGGTGCTGTAATGCCAAAGACTCAAACAGTAACTCGCTATAAAATGCATGTCAAAAAAGGCGATACGGTTCAGGTCATCGCTGGCAAAGACAAAGGAAAGGTTGGTGAGGTTCTTCAAACTTTTCCAAAGGAAAGCAAGGTTTTGGTTAGGGGTGTTAATTTCCGCACCAAACACGTTAAACCTCAGCAGGAAGGTGAGTCTGGACAAATTGTGACGGCGGAAGCGCCTATCCACAGTTCCAATGTCATGCTCTACTCTGAGAAGCAGAAAGTCGCTAGTCGCATCTCCTACACGTTCAATGCAGACGGACGGAAAGTGAGAATGCTCAAGAAGACAGGCGAAATTATTGATTAACTTAAACCATTCCCTGACCAAGCCCAGGGATATGCGAGGAAGATAAACCATGCCACAACGACTGAAAGAGCATTATCAAGAGAAAATCGTCCCGAAACTGAAAGAGCAGTTTGGCTACACTAACGTTCATCAGGTGCCCAAACTGGTCAAAATTACAGTGAACCGAGGACTGGGAGAGGCATCTCAAAATGCGAAAGCATTGGAAGCGTCGCTTGCTGAGATTGCAACGATTACTGGGCAAAAGCCTGTGGTAACAAGGGCAAAGAAGGCGATCGCAGGCTTTAAGTTGCGACAAGGCATGCCGGTAGGGATCATGGTAACCCTGCGCTCAGATCGAATGTATGCGTTTCTGGATCGTCTCGTGAATCTCTCTCTTCCAAGAATTCGGGATTTTCGAGGGATTAGCCCCAAGAGTTTTGATGGGCGTGGTAATTACACTCTAGGAATTCGAGAACAACTCATCTTCCCAGAAATAGAGTACGACAGCATTGATCAGATTCGCGGAATGGATATTTCTATCATCACCACGGCAAACACTGACGAGGAAGGTCGAGCCTTGTTGAAAGAGTTTGGAATGCCCTTCCGGGACAGCTAGGCAGATTGATTAAGGGAACACTATGGCGGTAAACGACACGATTGCAGATATGTTGACCCGGATTCGTAACGCGAATCTGGCTCGTCACCAAACGACTGAAGTCCCTTCCACCAAAATGACTCGCAGCATTGCTCAAGTTCTAAAGAACGAAGGCTTTATTGGCGAATTTGAGGAAGTTGGCGAGGGTGTTAAGAAGCATTTAGTCATCTCCTTGAAATATAAGGGCAAGGGTAAGCGCCCAATTATCAATTCCTTGAAACGAGTTAGTAAGCCAGGATTTCGAGTCTATTCCAACCGAAAGGATTTGCCACGAGTTTTGGGCGGCATTGGTATAGCAATTATTTCCACCTCAAGCGGCATTATGACTGACCGTGAAGCTCGGCATCAGGGCCTGGGTGGTGAAGTCCTTTGCTATGTTTGGTAACTGACTGAAGGACAAACATTCAAAAGTATGCAACCTCAATCAGCGATCGAGGGATTAGGAGCAAACTATGTCGCGTATCGGTAAACGTCCCATTAGTATTCCCAATAAAGTGACTGTCGCCATTGACGGTCAATCTGTAACGGTCAAAGGTCCGAAGGGTGAGTTATCTCGTGTTTTGCCAGGCGAGGTTGAGGTGACCCAGGAAGGAGAAACCGTACTTGTGAATCGTCGAGATGATTCACGGGTAGCACGTCAACGGCACGGGCTTTGTCGGACTTTAGTCGCCAACATGGTTGAGGGCGTATCTCAAGGATTCCAACGTCGGCTTGAGATTACAGGCGTTGGTTATCGTGCTCAGGTGCAGGGCAAAAATTTGACACTCAATATGGGCTACAGCCATCCTGTTCAGATTGAACCACCTGATGGGATTCAATTTGCTGTTGAAAATAACACGAACGTGATCGTAACTGGGATTGATAAAGAAATTGTTGGCAACACAGCCGCCCGAATTCGTGCGGTTCGTCCTCCCGAACCCTATAAAGGTAAGGGGATTCGCTACGCTGGTGAAGTGATTAAGCGTAAGGCTGGAAAGGCAGGTAAGAAGTAATTATGAAAGTAAGTCGCAGAGAATCTACACGTCGTCGCCATGCGCGGGTTCGTCGCAAGGTCCTCGGTACTACAGAACGCCCTCGCCTTGCTGTGTTTCGCTCTAATCAGCACATTTACGTGCAGCTCATTGACGATACGCAGCATCACACGATCGCTTCTGCATCCACCGTTGATCCCGACCTGAAAAGTGATCTGGAGTCTGGAGCAAATTGTGACGCTTCTACCAAAGTCGGAAAGCTGATTGCTGAGCGATCGCTGGAGAAAGGAATCAAACAAGTTGTGTTTGACCGGGGTGGAAATCTGTATCACGGTCGTGTTAAGGCATTAGCCGATGCTGCTCGTGAAGCTGGCTTGGAATTCTAAGGAAGGGAATTATGGCGAAAGGTCGTAAGAGCGCAAAAGCTCGTGAAAAGGAAACAGATTGGCAAGAGCGCGTTGTCCAAATCCGCCGTGTGACTAAGGTTGTTAAGGGTGGTAAAAAACTCAGCTTCCGGGCAATCGTTGTCGTTGGAAACGAACGTGGACAAGTGGGAGTCGGAGTTGGCAAAGCGGCTGATGTCATCGGCGCGGTAAAGAAAGGTGTAGCTGATGGCAAAAAGCATTTAGTCGAAGTCCCCTTAACAAAAAATAACTCCATTCCCCATCCTGCTACAGGCGCAGGGGGTGGCGCTAAAGTGATGATGCGTCCCGCCGCTCCTGGTACTGGTGTAATTGCAGGGGGTGCAGTTCGCACAGTTCTAGAACTTGCTGGTGTGAAAAATGTTTTGGCAAAACAGCTTGGATCTGACAATCCGCTAAACAATGCCAGAGCTGCTGTAGAAGCTTTAGCTGCCTTGAGAACATTCTCCGAAGTGGCTGAGGAGCGTGGAATTCCTATTGAGAATTTGTACGCCTAGAAAGCTCCTTCCTAGTCAACCATTACTGAATCATTTAAAGAGTTATCGTAAGCGAGATTAGCAGCCATGAGACTAACTGACGCTCTACCAAAACAAGGTTCAAAGAAACGTGGTCGCCGTGTTGGTCGAGGCATTGCGGCTGGACAAGGCGCTAGTTGTGGTTTTGGAATGAGAGGGCAAAAATCCCGCTCTGGTCGTCCAACTCGCCCCGGATTTGAGGGGGGGCAAACTCCGCTCTATCGTCGTTTGCCTAAGTTGAAGCATTTTCCGATTGTCAATCCGAAAGAATACACCATTATCAATGTTGGTGAATTGGCCTCTTTGCCAGCCAATACAGAAGTGACTTTGGAATCTTTACTGGAAGCTGGAATCCTCACATCCAACGACGGTCCTTTAAAGGTATTGGGAAACGGAGATTTTAATGTTGCGCTGCAAGTGAAGGCAGCCGCATTCACGACATCGGCTCGCGCTAAGATTGAAGCAGCAAAAGGGACTTGCGAAGTTTTAGGGGCTTAAAAGAAGAAAGCTTTTCAACCAACTGGTATTTTCGCTGCCGCGTCTGTTGCCCTCAGCAACTCTATTGAGAAGCGAGTTTATTTCCAAAATGCACCTTAGAGGAACTTTTCATGGTTGTGAACCGAGATAAGACACCCAGTGCTCAAGAAACGTTCTCCCAGATGGCTCAAGCGGCTGGATTGCGTGGTCGCGTTTTGTTGACAATTGGAATGCTGATCCTGGTTCGCCTGGGAATTTTTCTGCCCATTCCTGATATCGATCGCCAAGCCTTCGCCCAGAGCGTCCAAAACAACCCCGTAATCAGTTTCTTGGACATTTTTGCAGGAGGTGGGCTTTCCGCGCTGGGTATTTTCGCGCTTGGAATTTTGCCTTACATTAATGCCTCTATTATTCTTCAGCTATTAACAGCCGCGCTTCCTTCGTTGGAGAATCTCCAAAAAAACGAAGGTGAAGCAGGACGTAGAAAGATTTCTCAAATCACTCGTTATGTAGCGTTGGGGTGGGCAGTTGTTCAAAGTGTTGGATTAGCGTGGTGGGTGGTTAACAGTGGAGCCGCTCAGATTAACGGGCAACAGGTGCTGGCACAGCGAGCGGCAAACGGTGCCTTGTCATTTGTAACGCAGACTGGCGAGGCAGTGGGGCTGGCTGCGCTGATTCCATTTATTGCTTCCACTGCGCTGGCTTTAACGGCTGGCTCAATGCTGGTGATGTGGATCGGTGAACTGGTCACTGAGCGCGGGATCGGTAATGGAGCTTCCTTGCTGATTGTGGTGAGCATCGTATCGGGTCTACCTCGATCTTTAGGGCAAACTTTGGAACTTGCTCAAACAGGCGATCGCAGCCTGGTAGGTGGGATCATCATACTGCTTCTAGTCTTTTTGGTGATGATTGTCGGTATCGTGTTCGTGCAGGAAGGCACCCGTCGCATCCCAATTATTTCAGCTCGTCGTCAGGTGGGTCGCAAAACGTATTTGGAACGCAGTAGTTATTTGCCGCTTCGGCTGAATCAAAGCGGTGTAATGCCTATCATCTTTGCGTCTGCTGTTTTGTTTCTTCCGGTTTATATTGCTGAATTCACCCGTAATCCTCTTCTGTCACAGGTTGCTTCATATCTGAGTCCAAGTGGACCCACTCCCTGGCTGTACATTGCGTTTTACCTATTGCTGATTCTTTTCTTCAGCTACTTTTGGACTTCTCTGGTGATTAACCCTGTCGATCTCTCGCAGAACCTTAAGAAAATGGGTGCCAGTATTCCAGGGATTCGTCCCGGTAAAGCAACTAGTGACTACATTGAGCGAGTCTTAAATCGACTGACATTTTTGGGTGCTATTTTCTTGGGTTTAGTTGCGATCGTCCCAACAGCAGTTGAGAGCGCTACCCGCGTAGAAACCTTTCGAGGATTTGGTGCAACTTCGCTGTTGATTGTAGTTGGTGTTGCCATTGATACTGCAAAACAGATTCAAACCTACGTTATCTCTCAACGTTATGAAGGAATGGTGAATCAGTAGTGCCTCGACTCATTTTTCTGGGAGCGCCTGGAGCCGGAAAGGGAACTCAAGCGGAAGCAGTTTCCGATCTGTTTGAAATTCCTCACATTTCTACGGGCGATATTCTGCGTTCAGCCGTTGCGGACCATACCTTGTTGGGAATTCAGGCGAAAACTTACATGGATCGAGGTGATCTTGTTCCAGATCAGCTAGTTGTTGATCTTATTCGTGAGCGACTTGCCCAGCCCGATGCTCAATCTGGTTGGATTCTAGATGGGTTTCCTAGAAACGTTCCTCAAGCTGAGTTTTTGGATAATTTGCTCAATAAAATTCATCAGCCCTATGACTATGTCGTGAATTTTGATGTCCCCGATGAGGTTCTGGTTAGCCGGATGTTGGGGCGTGGACGAGCTGATGATACAGAAGAAGTAATTCGTAACCGCTTGAAGGTATATCGAGAAAAAACAGCCCCGTTAATCGATTTTTATCAAGCTTGTGAAAAACTTGCCCATATCGACGGTTCTCAGTCTATGGAAGACGTTACAGCCGCTATCAAAAAATTGGTTTAATCTCCCTTTGCTCAAAATTTTCAAGCTTGTAGCTTTGTGTGATTCAAGTTATTTCCACTGAACCAGTTTTCTAGTCAAGTGGTTAAACCCCAAAGTTAAATAAACGCGTTAAGATGTTTTACTCAACCAGTGTTTCAAGATTTGTAGGAGGTTCTTTTGTCAAAACAAGACTTGATTGAGATGGAGGGAACCGTTACAGAGTCGCTCCCAAATGCAATGTTTCGGGTCGATCTTGATAACGGATTCAACGTTTTAGCCCACATCTCAGGTAAAATTCGGCGGAATTACATCAAGATTCTTCCGGGCGATCGCGTCAAAGTCGAGCTAACCCCTTACGACCTGACCAAAGGACGAATTACATATCGACTCCGTAACAAGAAATAGTTGAAACATCCATCGTTGGCAGAGTAAACCCTGAATAAGCGCTTGACATTGTGATTTCAAAATTGATACTATATTGAGTTTGTAGAACCGCCGTAAAGAATATGAAAGTTCGAGCATCGGTCAAGAGAATTTGCGAAAAGTGTCGGGTCATACGCCGTAAGGGCAGAGTTATGGTCATCTGCTCAAACCCGAAGCATAAGCAGCGACAGGGTTAGGAGAGATAGGTTTAGGTCTTTAGATTTGGCTTGAAAGCGCAAATTGTGAGTGATTTAGTTAAAGCAGCAATTAGGACTAAGGGAGAGAAGCGTGGCACGGATTGCCGGAGTAGACCTTCCTCGCGATAAGCGAGTCGAGATTGGTCTAACCTACATTTATGGAATTGGATTGACTCGTTCCAAAGCCGTCTTGAAGGCAACTGGAGTAAATCCTGATACCCGCGTCAAAGATCTAAGTGACGCTGACGTGGCTGCTTTAAGAGCAGAGGTTGAAGGGAGCTATCAAGTTGAAGGAGATCTCAGACGACTTGAGTCAATGAATATCAAGCGTCTAATGGACATTGGTACCTACCGAGGCAGACGACATCGCTTGGGGTTACCAGTTCGAGGTCAGAGAACTCGAACAAATGCTCGGACACGTCGAGGCGGACGTAGAACAGTGGCAGGTAAGAAGAAGGCACCTGGTAAGAAGTAAAGTTCAGCTTGGAGCGGTTTGTGTAAGAATCTGATGCTTCGCCTTAGTCTTTGTAGAACTGTTCTATTCATTCAAGCCGCCCTTTTGCTCGGCTTCAGGCAAAAAACTCTATTTAAGCCTCCCAACATCCATACTTCATAGAATCAGACAATGGCACCAAGACAACCATCCAAACGATCAGGACCTCGCAAGCAGAAAAAGAATGTGCCCAACGGAGTGGCTTACATTCAATCCACCTTCAACAACACGATTGTGACGATTTCAGATACCAATGGTGAGGTAATTTCCTGGGCATCTGCTGGCTCAAGCGGATTTAAGGGAGCCAAGAAAGGTACCCCATTTGCTGCCCAAACAGCCGCTGAAAATGCTGCCCGTCGTGCTTCTGATCAGGGAATGCGTCAGATTGAAGTAATGGTGAGTGGTCCTGGCGCAGGACGCGAAACTGCAATTCGTGCGCTTCAAGGAGCGGGGCTTGAAATCACTTTAATCCGTGACGTAACTCCAATTCCCCATAATGGATGTCGTCCACCCAAGCGGCGGCGAGTTTAGTACCTGCGCTCGTATTTGTAATTCAATAACTCTTTTAGGCATTGAAATAAGTTTGGCAAACTGTTTGAGATCATTTGCGAGGTAGCGAGGTTAATTGATGTGTTCGGTTTGTTTGAGCTTTGACTGTTTGTGATTTAGAGGGGGAGGTCGCTTGGTGGCACAGTTTCAAGTTGAATGTGTAGAAACTAAAACCGAAAGAGATCAAAGTCAGATTAGTCGGTTTGTTATAGAACCCCTTGAGCGTGGGCAAGGGACTACTTTGGGCAATGCTCTGCGGCGCGTGCTGCTTTCTAACCTCGAAGGCACTGCAATTACCGCTGTGCGGATTGCAGGAGTGAGCCATGAGTTTGCCACAATTCCTGGAGTTCGAGAAGATGTTTTAGACATCTTACTCAATATGAAGAAGGTAGTGTTAAAAAGCTACTCTTCTCAACCTCAGATTGGTCGTTTGACAGTGCAAGGTCCGATGACGGTCACTACTGCTCACTTTGAACTTCCATCCGAGGTGGAATTGGTAGATTCAAATCAGTATATTGCGACTTTGTCTCCAGGCGCAGTGCTTGAGATCGAGTTTCGCATTGAGAAGGGCAAAGGTTATCGTGCCGTTGAGAAAGGTCGTGACGAAACCTCTGCCCTTGATTTCCTTCAAATCGATTCCATCTTCATGCCAGTTCGGAAAGTGAATTACTCTGTTGAGGATGCCCGAATTGGTGAAGCGTTAGAAAAAGATCGCTTAATTATGGAGGTTTGGACTAACGGTAGCCTGACACCTCAAGAGGCTTTAAGTCAAGCAGCCAATATTTTGGTTGATTTATTTAACCCTCTTCGAGAGATTACGTTTGAGCCTGCGGAGGAAGATGAAGGAGAGCGGGATGATCCGAATAATCAAATTCCAATCGAAGAACTCCAACTCTCTGTCCGAGCTTATAACTGTCTAAAACGTGCTCAGATTAATTCCGTGTCTGACTTGTTGGACTACACCCAGGAAGACCTGCTGGAAATTAAGAACTTTGGGCAAAAGTCTGCTGAGGAAGTTGTAGAAGCTTTACAGCAACGATTGGGAATTACACTTCCTCAAGAAAAATCTTCTAAAAACAACCACTAGTTGATTGTTTTTGGTGTTTGTTAAAGAGAATTGGTAGAAGTTACTTCATTTTGTTCTATGCGTCATCGCTGTCGTGTTTCACAATTAGGCAAGCCTGCCGATCAGCGTAAAGCTCTTTTGAGGGCGCTTACGACTGAGTTGATTCGGAACGGTCGAATCAAGACTACAAAAGCCCGTGCTCGTGCAGTGCGTTCTGAAGCTGAACGTATGATTACGTTGGCGAAGGATGGCTCTCTCGCAGCTCGTCGTCAGGCGATGGGATACATCTATGACAAGCAGCTTGTTCATGCATTGTTTGAGCAAGCAAGTGCTCGTTATGGCGATCGCAACGGCGGGTACACTCGAATTTTGCGAACCATTCCTCGTCGGGGTGATAACGCAGAAATGTCAATCATCGAACTGACCTGAATTTTTGCGTAATGCTTGCGAATTCATCACAGCCAACTCAACGAGTCGCCCTGGTTATTCAATACCTGGGCACTCATTTTCATGGCTGGCAGTGGCAACCGAATCATCGTACTGTCCAGGAAGAGATTGAGCAGGCATTACAGAGTGTTATTGGATATCCGGTTAGAATTCATGGAGCTGGTCGTACTGATACTGGTGTACATGCGGCTGCTCAGGTTGCCCATTTTGAAGCACCAGAGCAAGTCCCGCCTCATCGATGGGCGGACATTTTGAATTCTCGTCTCCCTGCTGATATTTTGATTCGAGCTTCGGCATCTGTAGGTTCTAGCTGGCACGCACGATTTTCAGCAATCTGGCGGCGCTACCGCTATTTGCTTTATACAGAAGCGTGTCCAAACCTTTTTGTTCGCCCTTTTTCGTGGCATTACTACCACAAACCATTGGATGAGTCTTTAATGCAAGAAGCGCTTACTCCATTGGTAGGTCGTCACCATTTAGCAGCATTTCATCGAGCAGGTTCAAAACGCCCCCATTCATGGGTCGATTTACAGGCGGCTGAGTGTCGTCGCAGCGGTTCCTTTATCTCGATTGAAGTTCAGGCAAGTGGTTTTCTTTATGGAATGATGCGGTTGCTGGTTGGGCTATTGGTGCAGGTGGGTCGGGGAGCGCGTTCCCCTAGCAGTTTTACTGAACTTTGGGCTTCCCAGCGTCGGGATGAAGTGAAGTATGCGGCCCCTCCTCAAGGGCTTTGTCTCTTGAGGGTTGGTTACCCAGACTTTCCTTTTTCTCAAGAGATATGGTACGAGACTCAACCAATGTTTGTGTTTCCCTCGTTGACGAGTTCAGGAAGCATAGCCATGTAGATTGATATTTTGACTTTCGATTTTTAGTTATTGAACTCAATTCTCAGGAACGACTGCGATGAACAAGACTTACCTCCCTCCTTTAGATTCCATTGAGCGCAACTGGTATGTTGTTGATGCGACAGACCAACGGTTGGGGCGACTTGCTACGGAAGTTGCTCGCGTGTTACGTGGCAAAAACAAGCCAACCTACACCCCTTCAATGGATACGGGTGATTTCGTCATCATTATTAATGCTGAAAAGATTGATGTGACGGGTAAGAAGCGAACCCAGAAGCTTTACCGCCGTCATTCTGGTCGTCCTGGTGGGATGAAGGTAGAAACGTTTGCCAAGCTGCAAGCTCGTATTCCTGAGCGGATTATTGAGCAGGCAGTTAAGGGAATGCTGCCTAAAAACACGTTGGGAAGGCAATTGTTTACGAAGCTTAAGGTTTATGCCGGACCTGATCATCCACATCAAGCTCAACAGCCTCAGCCCCTTGAAATTAACACTATTCCAGGAGGAGACTCTTAATGCAAGCAACGGAAGGGCGTGTTATGTATTTTGGAACTGGTCGTCGGAAATCGGCGATCGCTCGCGTGCGTCTAGTTCCCGGTAATGGTCAACTAATCATCAATGGCAAACCTGGGGATCTGTATCTCCAGTTCAACCCGGACTATTTAGCAATCGCAAAAGCTCCTTTAGAAACTCTCGGTTTAGAGAATGAATACGATGTTCTGGTGAACGCCAGTGGAGGGGGGTTGACGGGACAGGCGGATGCTGTTCGTTTGGGAGTTGCTCGCGCTTTATGCCAACTCGACCCTGACAATCGTAAACCATTAAAAATTGAGGGTTATTTGACTCGCGATCCTCGTGCGAAGGAGCGTAAAAAGTATGGTTTGCGGAAGGCTCGGAAAGCGCCTCAATTCTCCAAACGGTAGAGTGTGGATTGCTTTCACTTTATTGAGTACTGCTCGTTACAATTGATTTAGTTAGAGACGTTTTAGAGATTGAATCATGGCAAAGCCTGATATTCACCCAACCTGGTATCCTGAGGCAAAAGTCTACTGCAATGGTGAAGTGGTAATGACTGTTGGTTCGACCAAGCCGGAACTGCATGTTGACGTGTGGTCGGGGAACCATCCTTTCTTCACGGGAACTCAGAAGATTATCGATACTGAAGGTCGAGTTGAGCGCTTCTTGCGGAAGTACGGCATGATGGACGAAGGGGCTGGGCAAGGCAATAAGTAGACAATAGTCTTGTCTATCTGGTTTTCCAAATGCTCCTTCTTTTGGTGATTACGACTTCTTATGGCTGAAGCTTATCTACTTGACAAGCTCAACTCTGTAGAACAGACGTTTGATGAACTAACGCGACGACTGGCTGATCCGGACGTGGCGAAAGATCATGCTGAGTTTCAAAAGTTGGCAAAAGCTCGTTCCTCTTTAGAAGAGGTCGTTTCTACTTTTGAGACTTGGAAGCAAACTCAAGAACAACTGGCTGGTGCTCGGCAGATCTTAAAGGAGGCGGGGGGGGATCTTGAGCTTCAGGAAATGGCGGCACTGGAAGTTGAAGATTTAGAAAGCAAGTTGGAAGAGTTAGAAACTCGACTCAAGATCTTGCTGTTGCCCAGCGATCCAAATGATGACAAGAACATTATGTTGGAAATTCGCGCTGGAGCGGGTGGCGATGAAGCTAGCATTTGGGTGGGAGATTTGCTGCGTCTGTATTCTCGCTACGCGGAGACGCAAGGTTGGCGGATTAAACTGGTGAGCGAGTCTCCTGCGGATATGGGGGGATTTAAGGAGGCAATTCTTGAAATTCAGGGCGATCGCGTCTACAGCAAGCTGAAGTTTGAGGCTGGGGTACACCGAGTTCAGCGGGTTCCGGTCACTGAAGCGCAAGGACGGGTCCATACGTCAACGGCAACGGTGGCAGTCATGCCAGAAGTGGATGAGGTAGATGTCCACATTGACGCGAAGGATATCGAGATGACTACCATGCGTTCGGGTGGTGCAGGTGGACAGAACGTGAACAAAGTGGAAACAGCCGTTGACTTGCTGCACAAACCGACTGGTATTCGCATTAAGTGTATGGAAGAGCGATCGCAGCTTCAGAACCGTGAACGAGCAATGCAAATCTTGCGGGCAAAACTGTACGAAATCAAGATGCAGGAGCAGCAAGAAGCAGTACGGTCAGCCCGGTTGATGCAGGTCGGTACAGGTGCTCGCTCTGAAAAGATTCGTACCTACAATTACAAAGACAATCGAGTGACGGATCATCGGTTGAATCAAAACTTCTCATTGGCTCCCGTCTTAGAAGGAAATATTGAAGAGTTGATTCAAACCTGCATCACACGCGATCAGCAAGAGCGCCTGGAGCAGTTGGCGACAGAAGAGAGCAATGGTCAACCCTCGGTTGCGTAGTCATGTTACCGCGAGATGATTTGCTGAAAGGAGTTGAGAATCGCGAGGCTGTTGCACGCGTTATTGATCAAGCAGAGTTGGCAATCAAAACGTGGGAAGTTGTTTGTAGTGATTTTTTATCACCTCCTGAACTGGTTGAGATTCAGGAAATTTTTGTGCGGTTAACGGAAGTACAGATGGTTAGCTGGGGAGGCTATCCTCAAGCGGAACGGCAGCGACTGGCGATTGCTCGCTCGGAACTGCCGTTGTCAACAGAGCAAGTTGAACTATCTGCCCTAGAAATTGCGGGCAATTTTTTGTTTGATCCAGCTTCTCATCGAGACTTTTTAGGAGCGATTTTAGGCACTGGAATTGTGCGCGATAAAGTGGGTGATGTTTTGGTGTTGGGAGAGCGAGGTGCTCAGGCAATTGTTGTGCCTGAAATGGTTGGGTTTCTAACGATGAGCTTGACCCAGGTGCGCTCGGTTCCCGTTAAAACTCGCGCAATCGATTTTAACGAACTCAAAGTTCGCGAACCGAAGAAAAAAGAGATGATGACGGTCGAAGCGTCTACGCGGCTGGACGCGATCGCCTCTGCGGGATTTGGCATCTCACGCAGCAAGATGGTGGATTTGATTGAGGCCGGAGATGTGCGAGTGAATTGGAAAGAAACCACCAGCGCCAGCTACCTCGTAAAAGCGCACGATTTAATTGCTATTCGGGGAAAAGGGCGGGTTGAGGTTGGTGAAGTGGCGGTAACTAAGAAAGACCGCTATCGAGTACAACTCACACGCTATGTATAGATTGGTTAGAAGACATTTGATGAAAGAGCGCGATCGCTTTCCAAGTAGGTCTGATTTGTTGAATTACGCTCGTTCGACAGAAGCGTAACTTTTTCCCAGCCATACTCTTGAGTAATACCTGGAAAGTTGGTTTCAAGTTGGCAGAGCATTTCACATAAAACTGCTGCGATCGCTTCGGCTTTGACCTGGTTATGGATCGTTTGAGCACACTGAAGATAGGTCAACAGCGTCACAGCACCATTTAGTGTCAGTTGTTCGAGATCAGCCATACATCACCTCTAACGGAAAAAACTCGTATAGTTAGAGCTACGAGATGTAGAGGCGTGATTTCATGCGGTAAAGGTAAAATTACCCAGGTGGGGTAGACTGTTGAATCAACCGCCGTTTGAATCAGCCACCTCCAACAATTGTGACCACCTCCAGGCGATCGCCGGGCTTGATTTCAGTGTTCTCCCAAAATTGGCGATGTAAAATCTCACCGTTGTATTCCACTGCGACCATGCGGGGATTCATGCCTAACTGCTGCAAAAAATCAGGCAGTCGCGTGTGGGGGCTACATTGCCGCACTTCTCCATTGACTTGAAGCGATATTTGCTCGGACATTTGTAAGTTATTCGCCTGATACTCCAATTTTTTAGCTAAAGCGTTCCATAAAATCCAGCAAAATTTTCCGATGGGGTGCTCCTAGTGGACGCACTTGCCCAATTCGCGCAGAGTAGCGATCGCCCCGGTGAATATCTTCTGGTGTAAGCAGATCCAGATCCATCCCTTCAGTAAGCATTAACTCGCTCAGGTCTACCTCCAGATTACCGTAGTAGACATGACGAACCACCACCGGGTCTTCCTGGCAATTGAATAGAGTCAATTGAGGTGGACAGTATCCAATTTCCTCTAGCAGTTCCCGTCTCACACCCAGTTCTGCGGTTTCTCCTGGCTCAAGATGCCCACCAAAAAAGCCCCAGTGTCCTGGGTACAGAATGTTAGGGTAGTCGTCTCGGAGTTGCATCAAAAATTTTCCATCTTGACAGAGAATTGCCAGAGCAACGTGTGCTCGGTTTTCTTGGAGTGTGTCTACTGGATCAGTGGGCATCAGTGGGTTGTCCATGCAAATGGAAATGAAATCCGAAGCAAAGTTTATCAAACTGCCTCGCCTAAGTGTTTAATATTTCGTTAAGATTGTACTTAGTAAAAGTACACATTAGTTTCAGGCAACGTGTACCCCTATGAAAAACTCCGCATTTGTGCTCCGTCGCCTTTCAACCATTCTGGCAGTTAGTGTTTTGACTCTTACCCTGCTTGCTGCTGTGACGGGAGCTTTGTTGGCATTCAATTATGAGCCAACGGCTGGTGGTGCCTATGAATCACTAGCGGACTTGACGACACGTATTCCCTATGGTTGGCTGATTCGCCGAGTTCATGACTTGGCGGGTAATTTGGTCATTGGGTTAGCGCTGATTCAGATGGTGGTGATGTTTTTGGGAGAACGATTTCGGCGTAGTTGGCTAACTGCCTGGATTAGCGGCATTTTGTTCATTCTGGTCGCGATCGCGCTAGGGTGGACTTCCATGATTCTGGATTGGTCACAGATCGGCTTTTGGCGATTGCGAGTTGAGCTAGGAATTATTGAGTCGGTGCCTGTGGTTGGTTCACAAATTCGCAACATTTTAACCGGCGGCGGTGGCATCGGTACTCCCACTGTGGAACATTTGTACACGTTGCACAGCTACGTCTTGGCGTTTGCAGCGGTGGTGCTGTCAATCGTTCATCTGGGAGGACTGCTGCTGCAAGAACGGGAAGTAGTGCAAGCGATCGTGCAAGAAGACAAATCTGATTCGGATGCTACGGCTCTTGTCTAGATCCCCTGAACAGAATCATGTGAGAAAATTTAAGCCGCCTCTGTAGAAAATCTCCAGGAGGGCGGCTGATCAGTTTTTAGTTTTCTAACTCGTCTCTACCAAGCTTCAATAGCGACACTATGAAGCTTGAAACGGTTAAGGTTTAAGCGGGCACGGGGTGATGGGGAACCCACCTGCGATGATGGCAAAGTCGTCAAAGTCAGAGTCTTTGCCGGGGCGAGGAAATCCGCTATCGTCCCACTTGATTAGGTTTCCTGTCTCACCCGCTTCAAGGTTTCCGGAGAATGCTGCAGCAACACTATTGGTTGACACATAGGTTGTTTTGGCTTGTCCAGTTCGAGGATCGACCGAATCGAGGTAGAAGGCGTAGGGAGTTCCGGCTTGAAAGCGAAATTTAATCAAATTGCTTGCCTGTCTTTCGCCATTCACAACACCACCACCTTCCACAGTGCCTCTAAAGTCAGGCTCGGTGCCTGTATCATTTCTGCCCTGCACACTGGGAGTTGTTTCGTTGAAGGGTTTGACTTCTATAAACAAAGGAGTTTTTACTCCTGTACGGGTGTCTAAAACACCGAAGGTGGATTGGAAGTAGCCGTGGGTATCGATGAGTTCAAACTCAACGATCGTATCTTCTTGAAATTGAATAGTGGTGTTGCTGAGGGCTTCCTGTGCGGGAGCAGAAGGAGGCAGGGCACTGAGTATGCCAAAACTTGTAAGACAAGCGATCGCAACACGACGGATTGCTTTTAGGGGAATCAACGGTTGAGCGAGAAATTGGTAGGAAAAATTCAACGGATCGATCATTCTGCGACTCCTAATGAGCATTCAGCTTTCAGCAGAGAGAAAAAACAACAAAACTAGTTATGTCACACAGTAGAGTTACCAGGTAGCCGTGGTGCGGTTTGCGGCAGCCTCCTGAATTTCTTTGATTTTGCCTCGCAGCGTGTCTGCTTCTGCCCGCAGCGTTTCTAAATCTGTACAGGCTTGAGGATAGGGAACCCGTGGGTCACGTCGTAAAAATTGACGAGGCGGAACTGTAGGCGCATTCTGCTCTGCCGCTGCGATCGCTGCCAAACATTCCTGGTACTTCGCCGCCGAATTTTCATTTACCTGACGAACTCTGGCTAGCAATTCAGGGTCGATCGGGAAGTCTTCGTCAATGATGGGAGCCGTACTATTCCAGATGTTGGTTCCGGTGATGTTGGAGTAGCTGCGATTGTCTCCCCGTGGACCGGGACCCGCTTGAGCGATACTGGCGATGCCAAGCGCGGCGATCGCTGATAATCCAATAGCCAAACTCAAAGATGTTTGTGGTTTCATTGCTTCACTCCTCCCTGCTTAAAACTTAAACGATACGCCAGCACCAAGAACGAAACGCGGCTCATACCCAGACCCTGTTACGTCACGAAAGGCGGGAGTAATCACCAGCGGAAAATTTCTAAAGGGCGCGATCGACAATCCCAGAGCCAGGTCTTGGCCTGTCCATTCCGCAATCAAACTCACCGGGCGAATGATGCGAAATGCCACATTCCCGAAAATGTTGGTGCCATTTTGGAATTTATCGCGATCGGTATTGGAGCGGAACTGTCCATTTCCTGCACCCACCGTGAGTGAAATGCGGCTAAATGGGTCGTCTAACGAATCGCTGAGGCGAAAGATTTTGGTAGCAACCCCATAGATCGATTGTTCAAAATCATTGCGTCCGATATTGGCAAAGCCGTTCCAGCCAAAGGCAATGCTGACATCCCCCGGAAAACGACGGTGCAGTTTCCCGCTAAAACCGCCTTCTCCTGTATCTTCGCTATCAGCAAAGGTGTAACCCAATTCCAAGCCAACGTATTTGCGGGCATCGCCCAAGCCAACACCAACACCGCCAGCACCGACAGATCCGGTATCTTCGCGCACGCCTGCCTGGAAACTGCCACTTCCCCAAACGGACCAACCATCTAACCCATACCCTACGGGAATGTAGATGCTGAGGGCTGGAGATGCTTCAGCCTTGTAGGGTTCTGGGATGATTAGGGGGTCAACCGCGGGCGGACGAGGACAGGGACCCGAAGCCGCCTGAGCAATCTGTTCAGGTGTAAATGCCAGCATTTCGGTTTTAAGGGGACAGTTGGAAGCTGCTGACTTGATATCAACCGCGATCGCGCCTCCTAGAGACGAAGCTGGAGAAGTGATTTCAGGATCAATTGCGGTATCTGAAAACCGAGCTGGTTCTGGTGAATTGGTTGAAGATTCGAGCGATTTACGAATAGCTTGATTTGAAGCGCCTTCAACAGCAGGTTGAGTCTGAGTAGAAAAATTGTTGGTAGATACTTCTTCAGTGGGAATAACCAGGTTCGGCGCTGATTTTGCAGCAGGTTGAAGCAAAACTCTACCTGGGGATTGCACTTTTTGTAACGATGCCGGAGGATTTAATACCTCCTCTGCTAAAGCAATACTGGAACAGCCCAACGCGATCGCGGTTGCTGCCCCAACAACGAGACCAGGATTATGCATGGATTCGCCTCCAAAACACACCATCAGTCCGCTTTGCTCTTTCTCTTTAGAAGAACCAAAACGGTACTAAAATGATATGCGCCATTTGGCAGAGCGAATATCATCCGATTGATAGAAACAAGAATTGGCACACCCACGCGTCAATCTCCTGCCAAACGTGGGATGTGAGCACTTCAGCCGTCATAGATCATTATCAAGTTTTATTGCAACTTATTCAGGCTAAACCTGCTTTGCCTGTTGATGAGATTGCCGCAGATAAGCAAAGACGCTTTTATCGCCAATATCAGGTGGGATGGGTTGAACCATTTTACGAAACGCGAAAACTGCAAAGAGAACCGCCCAGCTCATGAGTAAGGCTTTCTCTACAGCAACGGGAAGGATGCCACTTAAGTGCCCTAGCAGCAGCACTGGAACTAAAGGCGTTAAGATTTTGGTTTCCAGGCGGTTGAAACATACTCCTTCTTTGAAGTAGATGCCTGTGAGAGCTGCAAAGACAAAACCTACTCCAAAAATTGTTAAAGGATGCTCATAAACCGTTAAAGCAAAGGATTCTGGGTAGAAGTGAGCGATCGCGACTGATGCCACCACTCCAATCAACCAGAACGCTTGCAGCACCCGATGGAGCATCTTCATATAAATATGAATGGTAAAAAGGCTCACTCCTAACGATGCACAAAAGACCGAGTAGAGGGGACTGATAATTTTGAGGCGTTCCAGATTATCAGGTTGCCAAAATGCGACAGCCGTTGCCGCTGCAAAACACAATGCTGCGATCGCTAAACCACTGCGATAAATGATGACTTCCCGCCGATCATGATCATTAATCGTGAATTCGCCAAATTGTCCCTGGTAAATAATTGGTTCAGTTGTTTGAGTCATAAAAGGGGTGGGGATGGGGTCGGTGAGGTAGATGGGTGGTGGATAAGAAGGATGGGGAATGAATACTTTACTCTTTTCTTTGTTCTAGAACGATTTGGATTGGATCGCCAATGTGGAGATTTAACATTTGTTGAGCGTTGCCACAGTTGATGGCGATTTCTACCCAGCCGTGGCTGCCGATGAGGGCAAGCGGGCTACTAGAAGGGCGATCGCGATAGGCAGTGACTCGATCTATAGAAAGGTCTGCAATCTGTACAGCCCAGGCGAAATCCGCAACATCATTGCTATGAATATTCGTAATCAGGTTGCCAAAGTGGTCAATAGCTTGAATGCAGCCCAGGATTGAATGATTTTGACGGGTTAAGAGGGGCAATGGAAACGAAGTTAGGGTATCGGGTGCGATCGCAGACCCTATTACTTCTAATGATATGCCGCTTGCCAGATGAGCACCGACGGGGGCAAAAATATCGCGTCCATGAAAGGTAGAACTGGGTTGGGACTCTCGCCAATATTGAGGATTGGTCAACTCAACAGCGGCTAGAACCGGGTATTGAGCTAGAACACCGCTAAACAAACCGTTGTCAGGGCCGACGAGAAATCCAGTGGGTTGAGTGGCTGAATCACCAAAGGCGATCGCAACGCCCCGGCGATCACTCCCCACCCCTGGATCTACTACAGCAATATGAACGGTTCCCCTGGGAAAGTAGGGCACTGCGCTCATTAATGCGAAACGGGCATGAGCAATATTCTGCGGTGGAACATCATGGGTCAGGTCAATGACGGTGAGGCAGGGGTTCACCTGAGCGATCGCGCCTTTCATAACTCCCACATAGGAATCACGAGTACCAAAATCTGTAAGGAGGGTGAGAATACCTGATCGGCTCATAGCTATGCCATTTCAGCATAAATTTTTAGTAACAAAAACTACAGTTTAATATTCCTGATGCTAAACTCAAGGATAGGTGACACATAAACAACCGGAAGAAAAAGTCCATGCTGAACAAAAAACGTCAGGAAAAAACAACAAAAGTCTCCGAAACCCATCGGATGAACCTACAAAGAAATTTACAGCGTCGGATGGATGCTGCTAGGGCAAGCGGCGATGAAAATTTGCTTCGTCAACTAGAAGCAGAAGCAAGTTACATCGGATTGAACTAAGCGGCTTGCTTCATGCGGTTTATGCATGTGTTCAAAACATTAAATCAAATGCCCTGTTTGGTAAGACGCAGGGCATTTGTTTTTTTAGCCAACATATTCAGTGTCGATCTCAATATCTAGTGTGTCTTCGTCAACTCGCACATAAAGTTGATTTGGGCGACAGCAAACTTGACAGTCTTCGATGTAGGACTGTTGTCCCCCAGCACTCAAATCTACAAAAGTAGTATTAGGTTCGCCACAAAAGGCACAGAAAAACTCAGCCGTGTTTTGCATGGTTAACAGATGATACTTGCGTTCCGATCTTCTATGATGCGGGTTCAAGAACGCGATCGCTGAGAATTATGCACGGAGTCAACCCAACGGATATGCGGAATTTTTTTATGGGGTGTGCCCTATGGGGCTACAAAGATTGGGTCGGTGAGTTGTTTCCGGTAGACAGTCGCTCAGCAGATTTTTTGAAGCTGTATGGGGAGCGGTTTACGGCTGTTGAAGGCAACACCACATTTTACTCGCTGCCTGATGAGAAGACGGTAGCGCGTTGGGCAACAGAAACGCCAATTGGGTTTCAGTTTTGCCCAAAGTTTCCTAGAAGGATTACCCATAATGGGGTGCTGGCGACGAAACTGGACGAGACGAAACAGTTTGTAACGCGGATGCAAGGATTGGGCGATCGCCTCGGTCCCATCTTTGCTCAACTGCCACCTAGCTACAGCCCTGAGCAGTGGGATGATCTGGTAACTTTTTGGGAGAAATTGCCTCATGCGAACATGGAATTTGCGTTAGAAGTTCGTCATCTTGATTGGTTTCAGCCGCCCCATGCCGAGCGACTTGCCGAACTGTTGACCCGCTTCAATACGGGGCGAGTGCTGCTCGATACACGCCCAATTTATGACGTGCCCGATGATCCACAACTCCACTCGGAGCGCAAAAAGCCAAGAGTGCCGTTGGAATTAAACATCACCGCAGCCTTCAGTTTGATCCGCTACATTAGCCATCCTGAATGGGATGTGAATCTCCCATTTCTAGAAGATTGGGTCAGTACGGTTAATCAATGGTTGCGACAAGAGCGGCGGGTTTATTTTTTTGTTCACTGTCCGTTAGAAGTGCGATCGCCTGCGAATGCGCGCGCGATTCAGCAACTTTTAGAGCATCATCAACTGCCTGTTCCACCTTTGCCGTGGAACCAACTTGAGCAACCACCTGCCCAACTTAGCTTGCTCTAAAACTTTCTAAATAATTTCTCAATAATTGTTGAGCCTCTTCCTTTGAGGTAAGACGATGATTCACTTTGAAGAGAAAGGATGGCTCTCGCAGCGTGGATGATCGGGCAACTTCCCATAAACAAAATGTGACACCATCCCCATGTGGGGTAATGCGATATCGGATCGTATCGGGAATTGGAACTATATCAACCGAATTAAGAACACGCATATCAACTACTCAACTGTTCAACAGGGATAGCAACTTGAAAGGGTGTTTGTTAAAAGTTGGTAGATGATTCCCAGTTCAAGTACGTGCACAACCAGGTACACAACATAGATTAATCATTGCAAGTGAGTGGTTACTTGAATTCACCCAGGAGAGTGATGTGTGGTTGTTTTTGTAACACTGCTTTGCCCTACTATTAAGCCTGATTTCAGAAATGATTGACGTAGCATCTTTTACCAAAATTTCTGAGCTAGGCTGGAGATGGGATTTCTATCTAGTAGTTTAGTGCAGAGTATTAATCCTAACAAATTAAGATTCGGTGTTTACGGAACTATATTATTCAGTATCAGTGAAGATTGAGGTGCTAACGCAATTACTGAGTCTAGCAATACACTTCAAATTGAGACTGATTTGGGTCTGGAGTTACAAAAAAACTTGGTTAGGGAGTAATTTGATTGATTTTGGTAAAGGGAACTCTCTAAATGCATCAACATCTAAAGAGATGTTACGAATTTGTCGGAATGATGGAACGGATTGGAACGATAGGCTCAGAAAGAACTATTTGAAATTGATTCAGGTAGCGATCGCACATGAGAAAGATGTAACTCTTAGACTTAACGGAGGGAGGGGAAAGGTATGGGCGAAATGAATACCGCTGAATTACTGGTTCAGTGTCTGGAAAACGAAGGAGTTGAATACGTTTTTGGGTTGCCAGGTGAAGAAAATCTTCATGTTTTAGAAGCACTCAAGCACTCAAGTATTCAATTCATTACGACTCGGCACGAACAGGGCGCTGCCTTTATGGCGGATGTATATGGTCGCTTAACAGGCAAGGCAGGCGTTTGCCTATCTACCCTGGGACCAGGCGCAACCAACCTGATGACAGGTGTAGCAGATGCCAATCTTGATCGTGCTCCGCTTGTTGCTATTACTGGACAAGTTGGAACTGATCGGATGCATATCGAATCGCACCAATACCTGGATCTGGTTGCCATGTTCGCGCCCGTAACTAAATGGAACGCCCAAGTTGTTCGACCCAGCAATACTCCCGAAATTGTGCGTAAGGCATTTAAGATTGCCCAAACCGAAAAACCCGGTGCTGTGCATATTGACGTGCCAGAAAATATTGCTGCCATGCCAGTCATTGGTAAGCCGTTGGCAAAAGATGGTCAGGCAAAAACCTACGCTGCATTCTCCAGCATTGAGAAGGCGGCTGAACTCATCTCCAAAGCTAGCAACCCGCTGATCTTGGTCGGGAATGGGGCAATTCGCTCAAATGCCAGTAAAATGCTGACTGATTTTGCGACCCGCCTCAATATTCCAGTTGCCAATACGTTTATGGGCAAAGGGGTGATTCGTTACACCCATCCCCTGGCGCTGTGGGCAGTGGGTTTGCAGCAGCGAGACTATATCAATTGTGGCTTCGATCGCTCCGATCTGATCATATGCGTCGGTTATGACCTGATTGAGTATTCACCGAAGAAGTGGAATCCTACTGGCTCAATCCCTATTATTCATGTTGGCATGACACCTGCGGAAGTAGACAGTAGCTACATTCCCGAAGTGGAAGTTGTTGGAGATATTTCTGATTCGTTGCAGGAGATTTTGGCGCGGGCGGATCGCACGGGACAGCCTGAACCCTACGCCCTGGAACTACGGGCAGATATCTTAAAGGATTATCTCTATTACTCCAAAGATGATAGTTTCCCGGTGAAGCCGCAGAAGATTGTGTATGATGTGCGCCAGGTGATGGGGGCGGATGACATTTTGATTTCTGATGTGGGTGCCCATAAGATGTGGATGGCGCGGCATTATCATTGCGAACGTCCCAACACTTGTATTATTTCCAATGGGTTTGCAGCGATGGGGATTGCCATTCCAGGGGCGATCGCAGCGAAATTAGTTCACCCCGAACATAAGGTAATTGCAGTCACGGGCGATGGCGGTTTTATGATGAATTGCCAGGAATTGGAAACGGCAAAACGAGTGGGAACGCCCTTTGTCACGTTAATTTTCAACGATGGTGGGTATGGCTTGATCGAGTGGAAGCAGCATAACCAGTTTGGGGAATCGGCATTTATCAAGTTTGGCAATCCAGATTTTGTCAAATTTGCTGAAAGCATGGGTTTGAAAGGCTATCGGGTGGAGGCTTGCACGGATCTGGTGCCCATTCTCAAAGATGCGTTAGAGCAAGACATTCCAACGGTGATTGATTGCCCGGTGGATTATCAGGAAAACCTGCGCTTCTCTCAACGGGCAGGCGATTTAAGCTGTGTGATTTGATTGGCGGGGCAGTCGCACTGTAAAGGTGGTGCCGTGTCCTACTTTGCTTTGAACCGCGATCTCGCCCTGCTGCAAATCCACAAATTTCTTGACGATACTGAGTCCTAATCCAGTACCGGGAATGTTGCTGACGTTGCGCCCGCGGTGAAACGGTTCAAACAGGTAGGGGATGTCGTCGGCTGGAATGCCGATGCCCTGATCTTTCACCTGGAACGTGAACTGCTCATCTCGGCAGGTGAGCTTGAACTGGATTGGACAGTTTGCGGGAGAATAGCGAACCGAATTCGCCAAAATGTTGGTCAAGATCGATCGCAGTAACCGTTCATCGATAAGAGCTGAAAGCGTTTTGCGCTGGCAAATGAAGTGAATTGGGTTTGCGGGGGCGATCGCCTGCATTTCTTCTACCAGTTGGCGACAGAACTCTACCAAGTTCAAAGAGACGGGCTGAAGTTCAATTTTTTTCGCCTCTACTTTCCCAATGACGAGAATGTCGTCGATCATCTGCGTCATGCGATCGACGTTGGTGTGAATATCGCTGAAGTGCTGGGTCTTTTGCTGGGGTTGAAGTTGTTCGTCGTAGCGATCGAGGTAGGACACCGACAGCAAAATGTTATTCAGCGGGTTGCGAAACTCGTGACACACCATCGAAACCAGGCGCGACTTGAGTTCGTTCAATTCTTGCAGTTGAGCGTTGAGCTGTTGCAATTCGGCAGTGCGTTCCTGCACTTTCAGTTCCAGTTCTTCGTTGGCTTGTTGCAGCACGGTTTCTGCCCACTTGCGCTGGGTAATGTCGCGAAAGGCAATGACTGCGCCGATCAGTTTGCCCTGCTCATCGTGCATGGGTGTGCTGATATATTCCACGGGAAAACAAGAGCCATCCTTGCGCCAAAACACTTCGTCGTTGACTCGGTGCACAATTCCATCCTGGAATGCGGCATAAATTGGGCAGGCTTGCAGGGGATAGGATGTTCCATCGGCATGGGAGTGATGCAGAATCGCGTGCATCGATCGCCCAATCAGTTCTTCTACTGTCCAGCCAATCATCGCTGCCGCTGCTGGGTTCACGAAGGTGACGTTGCCGTGCAGATCCACGCCGTACACGCCATCTCCTACAGAATTCAGAATAAGCTGATGCTGCCGCCGCAGGGTTTCCAGGTTGGTGTTGATGCTGGGCGGTTCATGCTCAAGGATTGGCAAGGAATCGGATAAAGGGAAGACTGGTTGCGGTTGGGCGCGATCGCGATGCAAAGATTGCTGTCCCATAACGAAGCAGAAGTTAAGACCAAAAACCTCACTTCACTATATAGTGACTCTTGCCCTATTCCTCGATCCCCTTTTTCCTCTAAGCAGATCGTAGCGATCGCTACTACGTCGATCCCGGTCAACTTCTTAACTGGATTGTAACCCTTGCTGTCCAGTGCTGAAAAACCATGAAAACAATTCTGGTAATTGAGGATGAAGCGCAGACACGAGATATTTTTTCACGCTGCTTAGAGTTTGAAGGGTTTCGAGCGATCGCCGCCGAGAGTGGCTCAACCGGCATCCAACTGGCTCAAACCCATCTGCCCGACCTGATCGTGTGCGATATCATGATGCCCGATCTGGATGGGTATGCCGTATTGTCTGCCCTGCGCCAGGAAGCCGTAACTGCTGCCATTCCGGTCATTTTCTTGACTGCTAAAGTCACGATGGCAGATCTGCGTCAGGGGATGGCATTGGGAGCCGATGATTACTTGACCAAGCCCTGCACGGTGGAGCAGTTTTTAGCCGCGATCGCGACTCGCCTCACCCGCCAGGAAACCCTCAAACACTGGTACAGTCGCTCTACTAAATCAAATTCTATCAAAACTGCGCCCCTCTTCCCCGACTGCCCCAAGCTGGAAACCGTATTTCAGTTCATTGAAGCGCACTATGCCGAATCACTCACCCTTAAAGATGTGGCGCAAGCGGTGGGCTATTCACCTGCCTATCTCACCAGTTTGATGCAAACTCTGACAGGGCGCACGGTGAAACAGTGGATTACGGAACGGCGGATGGTAGAGGCGCGATCGCTGTTGCGGCATTCTGCCCAATCGGTGAGCCAGATCGCCGAAGCCGTGGGTTACTCGGATGTGTGCTACTTCATCCGGCAGTTTCGGCAGGTGCATGGAGAGTCGCCGCAGGCATGGCGCAAAGCTCCAGAGAAAGTGATTGGGGCTGCCGCAAGTTAGAACCGAAAAAAAATCCTACTTTCTCAAAAATGGCTCCAGTGTCATCTCCCCAAGCTCCTGATACTGTACTAAACAACCGCAAACGAGCAAACCTGTGGCTTCTCCTATGAATGCATTAATCCATGATTTTTCCCAAGCATCGCTTCGATGTCCTTGCGGTGGCACTCATCTGCCAACCGACCACTGGAAGTACACGGAAGGGATGCCTCAAGACCCGGTGGATTTGATCGATGACTTGATCAAGATGGGATTGTATAAATCTGATGTATTGTCATTGGCGAATAGCCTGACTGGTGCCGAGTTTCGCAAAGAGTTGTTTTTGCAGCAAGCGTCGGGGGGAAGTTCGGTTCGCAGGCAGTTTTGCGAAGAATTGATCAAAGAGGCGGGTGGATTTGAAGAAGCGTTCACCGCTGCCTTTGGTCCCCATGCGGCAGAATTTTTTGGCAACACGATCAAGCGGGGCAGCTACAGCCGTCGGGAGTTTATGAAGCGGGTTGTGGCATCGGCAGCGCTGGTGGGAATGGCAAGTTGCGCCTCCCAGCAAAAGCCGGAAGCAGAATCTTCTCCAGCCGCTACAGGGGGCGGCAATCTGGAGAAAAAAGACCTGACGATTGGCTTCATTCCCATTACTTGCGCTACGCCAATTGTGATGTCTGACCCGCTCGGCTTTTACGAACGGTATGGACTGAAGGTAACAGTCAAGAAAATGCCCAACTGGGCGGCGGTGCGAGATTCGGCGATCGCCGGTGAACTGGATGCTTATCACATGCTTTCTCCAATGCCCATTTCGATCACGATGGGGTTGGGGTCTGCCGCCTTCCCAATCAAGCTTGCCAGCATCGAAAATATCAACGGGCAGGCAATCACCGTAGCGATGAAGCATAAGGACACAGTCAAGGAAGCCAAAGATTTCAAAGGCTTCAAGATCGGTGTGCCGTTCCCCTTCTCGATGCACAATTTGCTGATCCGCTATTATCTGGCTGCTGGGGGACTCGACCCCGATAAAGATGTGCAAATCAGCCCGGTTCCCCCCCCAGACAGCGTTGCCAAGATGACGGCAGGTGAACTGGATGCGATGCTGATGCCTGACCCCTTCAACCAGCGGGCGGTGTTTGAGAAAGTCGGCTACATCCACATGCTGAGCAAAGATCTGTGGGATGGACACCCCTGTTGCGCCTTTGCTGCCAGTCAATCCTGGATTGATGCTAACCCCAACACCTTCCGGGCGGTGAATAAGGCAATTATCGATGCGGCAGCTTATGCCAGTAAGGCAGAGAATCGTCCGAAAGTCGCCGAAGCCCTGATTGAGCGCAAGTATTTGAACCAACCTTTCCCTGTGGTGCAGGCAGTGTTGACGGGCAATTTTGAGAATGGGCTAGGCGAGACGCTGAATGTTCCGGATCGCATTGGTTTCGATCCCTATCCCTGGAAGAGTTTTGCCAAGTGGATCGCGTCTCAACTGGTGCGCTGGGATTTGATGCCAGCCGACAAAGCCAAGTACGACCAAATTGCCAACGACATTTTTATGACGGAGCTAGCAGCGGAACTCCAAAAAGAAGTGGGGCAAACTCCTCCCACTGAAACTGCCAGAGTCGAAAAACTCAAGTTCGATAGCTTTGACCCGGCAAATCCTGCGGCTTACGTGGAAGCTCAGGTCAAGAAATTTAATGTGTAAGTGAGTCAACTCATGACGAATGACCTACTTCAGCCTGCGATCGCGCCTCAGGCAAAACCATTCCGGTTAAACACCAGCCAAAAAGCGCTGATCTTGTTTTTCGTGATTCTGGCGGTTTTTCTGGCGTTGTGGGAATTGGGCGCGGCGCTCAAGATCTTTCTGCCGATCATGCCCTCTGCCAGCCAAACCCTCAAGGATTTTTGGTTCTGGATTTCCGATCCGTTCTTCGACTATGGTCCAAATGACAAAGGGATTGGTTTGTTGCTGCTAACCAGTCTGCGGCGCGTCATGATCGGGTTTTTGATCGGATCTGCGATCGCTGTTCCCCTCGGCATTCTGATTGGATTATCGCCCGTCGTTTCCCAAGCTGTTGACCCGTTCATCCAGATTTTGCGCCCGGTATCGCCGCTGGCATGGCTACCGTTGGGGCTGGCACTAATGCGCGATTCTGAAAAAACGGCGCTGTTTGTAATTGCCATTACCAGTACCTGGCCCACCTTGATGAACACCAAATTTGGCGTGAGCAATGTGGATTCGTCCTATCTGAATGTGGCGAAAACGCTGGGTGCCTCCCGCTGGCGCACGATTCGCAAAGTGATTTTGCCTGCGGCGGCACCTAGCATCGTGGCAGGGTTGCGGATCAGCATGGGCATTGCCTGGTTGGTGATTGTGGCAGCAGAAATTCTGCTCAGTGGCGGCATTGGCTACTTCATCTGGAATGAGTGGAACAATCTGAAAATCACCAGCATCATCACGGCAATTTTGATTGTGGGTTTGGTGGGGGTGTTGCTGGATCGCTTGTTTGCTTTGTTGCAAAGTTGGGTGTCCTTTGGACAGAGGTCTTAACCTATGCGCTCCTCCTACATCAATCCCGTATCTGCCCCGATGGAAACCGCTGCCCATCTTTCGATTCAAAACGTCTCCAAAATTTATCCAGGACGGCGATCGCTGCTGGATAAAACCCTGCGCCGCACTTCCCCCGATTTCACTGCGATCGCTGACATCGACCTGGAAATTGAACCCAATACCTTTGTCTCGATCATTGGTCCATCGGGCTGCGGCAAATCGACACTGCTCAACATCATTGCCGGATTGTCTTACCCCACCACGGGCGCGATCGTCCTCAACGGTAAACCGATTACCGGACCTGGACCCGATCGCGGGGTGGTGTTCCAAAACTATGCCCTCATGCCCTGGATGACGGTGGCAGAAAATATTCGATTCGCCGTTGAAACGGTCTATCCCGCCATGCCGCTGGCACAGCAGAAGAACATCGTGCACGAATATATCAACCTGGTGGGGTTGCGGAGAGCGGAGCGCAAACATCCCCATGAACTATCTGGTGGCATGAAGCAACGCGTCGGGATTGCCCGTGCTCTGGCGATCAATCCTCAAATGCTGCTGATGGATGAACCCTTTGGCGCGTTGGATGCCCTGACTCGTGGCTTTTTGCAAGACGAAATCGAACGCATCTGGGAGCAGGAGCGCAAAACTGTGATCCTGATTACCCACAGCATCGAAGAAGCCTTATTACTCTCCGACAAGATTGTAATGATGACTCGTGGCCCCGCTGCCCGCATTGCTCAGGTGCTGGATGTCCCATTTCCTCGCCCCCGCAAGCGCGAACAACTCGACCAATACCCCGAATACCACGAGTTAAAGGCAGCGATGGAACACCATCTTTCCTTTGAAACCCGTGTGGTTGAAGAATCTCGTATTAAAGCCACCGCTTAGGAGCACGATGGGTGACCATTTCGCCCTCACTTCCCCAACCCTCCTCTTCCAAATCTGGGCGAGGAGGGAGCTTAAAACTCTTTCCGGCTCCCTTCTCCTAGCATTGGGAGAAGGGCTGGGGATGAGGGCACACGTTTACTAGCAGAAATACAAATTTAGATGAGCTTACAGGAGCGAACCATGCCACAAGCCGAAATTCCCATGATTACCGAGAAGTTACTGACCGCCAAGAAAGCGAAAGGGCTAACTTTTGCGGATTTAGAAAAAATTCTGGGACGAGATGAAGTCTGGATTGCATCGGTGTTTTATCGTCAATCCACCGCCTCCGAAGATGAAGCCTTGAAGCTGCTGGAAGCGCTGGGATTGAGCACTGATCTGGCTTCTGAGCTGACGGCTTATCCGGTGAAAGGCTTGGGTCCAATTGTGCCCACCGACCCCCTGATTTACCGTTTTTACGAAATCATGCAGGTCTACGGCATGGCATTGAAAGACGTAATTCAGGAGAAGTTTGGGGATGGCATCATGAGCGCGATCGATTTTACTTTGGATGTTGATAAGCAAGAAGATCCAAAGGGCGATCGCGTCGTCGTCACCATGAACGGCAAGTTCTTGTCTTATAAGAAGTGGTAATTATTCGGGTAAAAAATCATCTGCCAAAACTTGCGTTAGTTGAAACGGGCACTGCTGCGGAAACGTCTTCATTGGCAAGCCCGTTTCGGCTTTGGCTTGTTTCACCGCTTGGGTGTAGCATTCCTCGAAAATCTCTTCCAGGTAGGGGCGGAGGCTGGGCGAGTCGGCAAGGGCATCATTCACGCGTCTGCGATGCTCAAGGATGCTGCCTTCCCAACTTCCGCTGCGGCATTCCGGTTGATATTGCCACTTCAGCAGATGCAGTAACACAACGATGAAATTGCTTTTCAAACTCCGCCGCTCACGCTTCCCCATATCAGCAATTTCGTCAATTAAATTTACCCAGTCCACCTGGGCATAGTCACGCTGCTGCAACTGTTCAACCGTGGTTTCAATCCATTGCAAGTAGTCAGTTTCGTAGAGCATTGGAGAATTTGCCTGAACCGGAGACATGGACGTTTCCATAAAGCAACCTTCATCCTCTCAGCCATTGTCTTGATTCTAGTCTGCCTCTCATAGTTTGCATTTAGTGCGCGAAGCAAGGATTACTAATCTTCGCCACCATCCTTGAGCACCTTGAGCACCCAATCCTATGCCTGTTGGGAGATGTCCCGGTGGTGCTGAGATGTCGTAAATCACATTTCGCGTAATTCCTGCATTAGTCTCAATCTAGTAACATCACTAGGATCTGCTGCAAGAAACAAAATCTTGATCCGAGAATCGCTGCTCATGTGGAGGTCAATAGACGCGTAATTTAATACTGCCTCAAATAAAAGGGGCAGTGCGGATAAAGTAATCCAAGTTATTTGTTTAGTTCTTTGACCAGGCGCGGCGGAGATCGAAGAAGTGATCGAACAGGTCTTGCAGGCGATCGCGGTGTTTGAGTTGCAGGCGGCGAAAGTCGATCGCGGTGTGGTGCAAAATTTCTGCCAGGGTGGGGGAGGGCAGGGACAGAGACGCGATCGCTTGAATTTTGAGCTTTTGCTGCATCGCAAGCGCCAGAATCCCGACCCATTCGCTGGCAAATGCGCCAACCAGATGGGCACCTAAAATCGTGCCGTTGCGGTGAACGATCAGTTTGCACAAGCCCGTCAGGTCGTTGCGGATTTGCGCCTGGGGTAAAGCGTTGAAGGATTGCCGCAACACGTACACCTGTTTGCCGTATTTTTGAGCTGCCTGAGTTTCGGTTAATCCCAGCCATGCCAGGTTGGGAGACGTGTGGACGGCAAGCGGGATGGTGCGGTAATCGATTTTGGCAGTCGGGAAGAAGAGGATATTGCGAAGGGCGATCGCGGCTTCTTGATTTGCCACCTGGGTAAAGCTCTCTGTGCCCAGCAGCCCATCACACGTGTACACTCTGGGATTGGTGGTTTGCAGCTTGGCGTTGTGCCAGATGCCGTTGGCGTTCCAGCCGACTCCTGCCGCCTCTAAGTTGAGAGCTTTGACATTGGGAGAATGCCCTGCCGCTACGATGATTTCATCGGTTTCAAGAGTTTGGTTACCCAATTGCAGTTGCTTTTTGGCAGCCAGCGATCGCACCTGAGTAACACTGGTTTGCAGCAACACTCGCACCCCTTCTGCCTCTAGCTGTGCCTGAATCAACCGTGCTGCTTCTGCATCCGCATTGGGTAAGAGCGACTCATTCTGAGTCATCAGCGTTGGCGCAATGCCCAGTCGAATCAGGGTTTGCGCCAGTTCAACGGCGGTTTTGCCGCTACCAATCACGGCAATCGTTCGGCAGGTGGCAAATTTCTGAATTTGAGCCTGAACAGTTTCGGTGGTAAGGTAGCCCGCTGTTTCCAGCCCCGCGATCGCAGGGATCCAGGCACGGGCACCCATCGCCAGTAAATAGCCCCGCGCTTGTAGCCAGCGATCGCCCACCCTCACCCCCAGCGCAGGCTTACGGCAGAACTCCCCCATATCAGGGATAACATCAATGCCACGATGGGACAGCCCATTGCCCGAACGAGCCGCTTCCACATTCGCCGCGATCGCCGCTGTCCAATCGCTGATTTGTTCCCACGGTAGAGGCAAACCAGAGCCAGTTGGCGAGTGGGCTTCTGCCGTGAGCCTCAGCGGCTCGACTGAGGTCTCGCCGAACGTCCGAACGGTGAGTGGATGAGTAGCCATCCTGGTAGCCAAGTCTAAGAGTGCCTGGTGGGGAACCGCTTCCGGTAAATTGGCTGGCGTAATGCCTTGCGTGATCAGCGCTACTCGTGCCTTGAGCGTTGCCGCCGCGATCGCCGCCTGTACTCCGGCAGGAGTCGCACCAAAAATGATCAAATCGTAGTCAACGGACATCTGTCTCCTCTACCTTCCCCCTCTTCCTCCCCACCCTACACCTTATACCCCGTCCCCTCTCCCCAGAATCTCCTTCAACCCATTCAACAATCGCTGGTTTTCTTCCAGCGTGCGGATGGCAACTCGGAAGTAGCGATCGCCGAGTTGGGGAAAGCTGAGGCAATCGCGGATCAGGATTTTATGGGTTTTCAGCAGCTCTGTTTGCAGGTCAACCACTGAGCGATCGGATTGCACGAGGAGGAAGTTGGCGACGCTGGGGAGGGGTTGGAGTCCGGGAAGTTTGGCGAGTCCGGTGAATAATTGGGGGCGGGCAGTGGCAAGCCAATTCCAGGTTTGGTGTTGAAAGGCGGTGTCTTGCAACACAACTTCGCCTACGGCTGCGGCAAGGGAGTTGACCGACCAGGGATCGCGCCACTGTTGCCAGCGTTTGAGCCGATCGGGATGGGCGATCGCGTAGCCCAAGCGCAACCCCGGCAAACTGTAGAACTTAGTCAGCGATCGCACAATCACGAGATTGGGATAATCTTCTACCCACTCAATCAAGCTCTGTTGCTGAACTGGTGGCAAAAAGTCCATAAATGCTTCATCGATTACCACCAGCGAAAATTGTTCTAGCCACGGCAAAATGGACTCTCTGGAAAACAACCGTCCGGTAGGGTTGTGTGGTGTGTTGAGCAATAAGCCAGTAGCTGCAGGAGGAGTTGGGAGAAGAACATTGGAGGCTTCTAACCCAACTGTCAGAGGGATTGCTTGAACCGTTGCTTCAAAAGCGTTGAGGGCGCGGGTGTAGTCGCTAAAGGCGGGCGTGAATAGATAAATAGTGTCGAGTTCGGCAAGTTCTCGACATGCCCAGGTCAGCAATTCGGCGGCCCCATTGCCAGGCAAAATCCAGTCGGGTGCAATCTGGTGAAACTGTCCGATCGCTTGCCGCAAACGGGAGTAGGAGGGGTCTGGGTAGGAAACGAGATTGCTTAATTGATGTTGGATCGCGGCGATCGCTGAGGCTGGAGGTCCTAACGGATTGATGCTGGCAGAGAAATCAAGAATGGCATCGGGGGAACAGTCTGCCAGGTTGGATGCCCATACTAGATTTCCCCCGTGCGAAGGACGATTGATGGGCGGGGATGCCCACTCTAAATCACTATTTTTTCTTTCCGGCGGGAGCAGCAGGAGCCACCTTCTCTTTGAACAACTTACCAGCCGAAAAAGCGGGAACTTTCGTTGCTGGAATATTCATCTTATCGCCTGTCTTGGGGTTTCGTCCCTCGCGGGCTTTGCGCTCCCGGGATTCAAAGGACCCAAATCCAACGAGAGTTACTTTATCCCCACCGCTAACGGCTTCGACGATCGCATCCAGTGCCGCAGACAGAACTGCATCTGCCTGTTTTTTAGTGACGCTGGCTTTATCAGCTACAGCATCGACTAATTCGCCCTTATTCATGGGATCTCCTTTTGCTAGAGAACAATCTGCGAAATATGTTTTTGAAATTGGCAAACACCATTTCAGGAATCAATGGCAAAAACGCCAAAACTCCTTTAGCAGCGTATTTTCAATGCCCTATTCTAAAGTCTCTATTTCAAATCTGGATCGTTGAAACCTTTAAGATATTTAGATTTCAGCCATTTTCTAGAAGTTTGAATCCAGTGCAGTCATAAGCCTCGCCTATCAAAAAAGGGCTGTTTGCCCTTCTGTTAGTCCGTTTCCGCTAAGTATGTGACCCACTTCTAAATAGATGTTTAGTGATGGAGTGATAGCAACTCGTTGAGCCTAATTTCACCTGCAACCTGGAAAAGAACTGATAGCTAAGGGTTTGAGGGATTTGCTTCCCCAGAGACGGTATCCGCGATCGCGCACGATTGTCTCCAATTAACACAGCAAGCTTTTTCCGGCTACTTCATTGCGGTGCCCAAAGCAGGCGCTTCCTATAAGCCGAATTTACCAGATGGCTTTTTGCAAAACTTAATATTGAGAGAAGTCAGAAGTCGGGAGCTAGAAGAGGGAATCAAGATGGAGGCGTTATTGGTCATTGGTCAAACGACGAAGGATAAATAACGAATGACATTTCCTTCAGCCGTTGTGTGCTTGGCTAGATCCGCGATCGCAAGCGCTCAACCAATTGCTCCGCCGACAAAACTCCTTCAATCCGATCAATTGGTTTTCCTTGCTTGAACAGCACCAGAGTTGGCAACGCCTGCACCTGATGTTGAGATGCCAGCTCTGGGTACTTATCGGTGTCAATTTTGATGATGCGGACTTCCTGCTTCATGACCGCATTCACCTGCACCAAAATTTTTGCCATCATCTGGCAAGGTCCGCACCACGTCGCGTAAAAGTCCACCAGCACCGGCAGATCTGAACCAGCTAACATCTCCTCGAAACTCGTAAACTCTTTCTTCGTTGCCATATTTTGCACTGCTCCAATCCTCTTTTCTATGGTAGTCAATTCCCAATTTCCCTCCCTATCTTCCTTCCCTTCCTCTCCTCCCCATCCCCTGCTCCACTGGTTGGCAGGCATTGCCCCTACGGTTCCCCTTTCTCGTATGATGATTGAGCGATATTCGAGCGGGGAGAATCAGGTATGGACGTGCCAGAACAGTTGCAACGGCTAAAAGGCAAAGTAGCCCTGGTGACGGGGGCATCGCGTGGAATTGGGCGGGCAACAGCGCTGGCGTTGGCGGCAGAAGGTGCGAATGTGGTGGTGAATTATGCCAGTTCGCAAGCGGCGGCAGACCAGGTTGTGGCTGACATTGCGGCAATGGGTAGTCAGGCGATCGCATTGCCAGGAGATGTTTCTAATGCCGACCAGGTGGAGAATCTGGTAAGTGCAGTAATGGAAAAATGGGGACACATTGATGTGTTGGTGAACAACGCCGGAATTACTCGCGATACGTTACTGCTGCGGATGAAGTTAGAAGAATGGCAGGCAGTCATTGACCTCAACCTGACGGGCGTGTTTCTGTGTACCAAAGCGGTTAGCAAAATTATGTTGAAGCAGCGATCGGGGCGAATTATTAACATCACCTCAGTCGCGGGCTTAATGGGAAACCCTGGACAAGCAAACTATAGCGCCGCCAAAGCTGGGGTAATTGGCTTCACTAAAACTGTGGCAAAAGAACTGGCACCCCGTGGCATTACTGTAAATGCGGTAGCTCCTGGTTTTATCACAACTGATATGACTGCCGATCTGAAATCGGATGAAATTCTCAAATTCATTCCTCTAGGGCGTTATGGACAGCCCGAAGAGATTGCCGGTATGATTCGCTTCTTGGCGGCAGACCCGGCAGCGGCTTACGTTACAGGGCAAGTGATGAATGTGGATGGCGGCATGGTAATGGCGTAGCGATCGCCCGTCCCTAACAGTCGTTTCTGACTCCTGAGCTTAACAACTCTTATGATGAGGTTAAGTAAAATAAAGCATTGCCCATGTTGAGCCGAATCAAAGACCTCGCTGCCAATCTTGCACCTCGCCTAATCGAAATTCGTCGCCACTTGCACAGTCACCCAGAACTGAGCGGGCAGGAATATCAAACGGCTGCCTATGTGGCTGGGGTGCTTTCATCCTGTGGCTTGCAGGTGAAGGAGGGGATCGGCAAGGTGGGGGTCGTTGGCGAGTTGCGCGGGCAGGGAGATGACCCTCGAATGCTGGCAATTCGCACAGATATGGATGCATTGCCAATTCAAGAACAAACTGGGCTAGAATTTGCGTCGCGTCAACCGGGCGTAATGCACGCCTGTGGGCACGATGTCCACACAACGGTTGGATTGGGGACAGCGATGGTACTGTCTCAACTGGGCGAATCTTTACCCGGAAATGTGCGGTTTCTGTTTCAGTCGGCAGAAGAAATTGCTCAGGGCGCAAACTGGATGGTGAAAGATGGTGCCATGGATGGCGTTTCTGGCATTCTGTCGGTGCACGTGTTTCCATCCATTCCATCCGGAGTTGTGGGCATTCGCTATGGAGCGCTGACGGCGGCGGCAGATGATATGGAAATTACAATCATGGGTGAGTCTGGGCATGGTGCGCGCCCCCATGAGGCAGTGGATGCCATTTGGATTGCGTCGCAAGTCATCACAACGCTGCAACAAGCGATCAGCCGAACGCAAAATCCCCTACGTCCGGTGGTGCTTACAATTGGGCAAATTAGTGGTGGGCGAGCACCGAATGTGATTGCCGATCAGGTGAACTTGTTGGGAACGGTGCGATCGCTCCATCCCGAAACCAGTCAAGCGCTTCCAGGGTGGATTGAGCAGATCGTGGCAGGCGTGTGCCAGCCCTATGGTGCCCGGTATGAGGTGAACTATCGGCGGGGAGTGCCTTCAGTGCAGAATGACATTACCCTAACGCAACTGCTAGAGAGTTCAGCCGAGGAAGCCTGGGGACGGGAAGGCATTCAAATTATTCAGGAACCATCGCTGGGCGCAGAAGACTTCTCTGTATATTTGCAGTATGCACCGGGCAGTATGTTTCGGTTGGGCACCGGGTTCAAAGATCGCCGCAATCCTTCCCTGCACCATCCTCACTTTATGGTCGATGAATCAGCGATTGTAACCGGAGTGGTGACGCTTGCCTACGCCGCATATAAGTACTGGCACCAATCTCAGCCTCTGCTGGTCGCCAGTCATGCAAAACAGACGGAATGAATTCAAGGTAAAGGGATGAAAATTCATCTTCAGCTACGTTAGTCTATTCTTCTAATCCCATGCGGAACCAATGATAATTGAACAATAGTGTGAATTGGAGTAAATTCCCGCACTTGAATCATGTCAGGGGCATAAAGTCAGCCAAATAATCAGTCGTTTCATGGTTTGTGTGAGAACTCTGAAGACTGCAAAAGTAACGATTTGTGGTGGATGGTGATGGATGAATATGGCAGATTGCGAGTGGGCGGAAACAACACTTCAAGAGGGCGACCTTCGATTTCGCTCACTCATCGAAAATGCCACCGATATCATTGTTATTTTGGATAGAAATGGCGTGTTTCGCTACTGTAGCCCTTCGGCTGAGCGGGTACTGGGCTATCGTTTGCAGGATGTAGAAGGGCGATTAGCCTCAGAATTGGTGCATCCAGCCGATCTAGAAACCGTGATGGCGGTGTTGCAGAGCGCAATCGCTCATCCTAACGTAAGTCAACCCGTGATTGAATACCGGGTACAACATCGAAACGGCTCCTGGCGCTTTTTTGAAGCGGTAGCAACCAGTCTGCTGGAAGACCCAGCAATTTGTGGAGTTGTGGTGAATTGCCATGATATCACCGATCGCAAGCAGGTAGAAGAAGCGTTGCGATCAGCGAATCATCAAATTGTCAATATTCTGGAAAGTATTGCTGATGCGTTTGTGTCTTTAGGGCATGATTGGCGGTTTACCTATCTCAACCAGCGCGCGGCTCAGTTGTTTCAGCGCGCGCCAGAATATGTGCTAAATCAATTCCTCTGGGAACTGTTCCCTGAATTTGTCGGAACCGCGTTTGACGTTGAATCTCGCAGAGCCGTAGACCAGCAAATCCCCATCACCTTCGAGGAATTCTACCCCTTCCTCCGTTCCTGGTTTGAAGTGCGTGTCTTTCCATCAACTGATGGGTTGTCGATTTTCTTTGTAGACATTGCCGATCGGCGAGAAGCACAAGCAGAACTTTTAGAAATGAGCACTGCACTTGGAAATGCGGTTGAAGGCATTGCTCGATTAAATATTCGCGGGCATTACATTGCCCTAAATCGGGCTTATGCCGAAGCGTTGGGGTATGAACAGGCAGAAATGATTGGCATGGCGTGGTTTCAAACAGTAGAACCGGACGATGTTCCTGTATTAGAAACTGCTTACCAACGGATGCTGAGTGAAGGAAAAGCCGAAGCAGAGGTGCGAGCGATTCGCAAAGATGGCAGTACCTTTTACAAAGAAGTGGTACTGGTCGCCGCTTACGATTGGTACGACCAATTTATTGGACATCACTGCTTTACCCGCGACATCACCGAGCGCAAAACAGCCGAGGAAGCGCTGCGACACCAGGCAGAGCGAGAGCGTTTGATGGCAGGGTTGGCACGCCTCTCCGCCGGAATTGCTCACCGCATTCGTCAATCGCTTGATCTGGAAGCTATTTTGAATACAACGGCTTCGGAGGTTCAGCAGTTTCTTGACGCGGATCGGGTGGTGATTTATCGCTGTGAGTCTGACCAATATCGGGTAGTGATGGCAGAGTCTGCTAAGCCTAACTATCCATCAATTTTAGGATTGCAGACTCAAGATAGTTCGTTTGAGCAACGCTACCCCCTCTACCAAACTGGGCAGAATGTCGTTATTGATGACTCGATGCAGTTGCAGGAATTTAAAGAATTTCAGGATTTTCTAGCCCAGCGCCAGGTGCGAGCTTTTCTGGCAGTACCAATTCTGCACGGTGATGCTCTTTGGGGAACGCTAGTGGCGCATCAGTGCTCGGGACCGCGACATTGGGAAGCTCACGAAATTGGGTTATTGGAGCAATTGGCGATTCAAGTGGCGATCGCCATTCAGCAATCCGAACTGTATCACCAGGTGCAGCAGCTCAACGCCAACCTGGAGGCTCAAGTTCAGGAGCGCACAATCCAGTTACAGCAAGCCGTGCATTATGAAGCAACGTTAAAACGAATTACGGATTCTGTGCGCGACAGTCTGGATGAAGACCAGATTCTTCAAAATGCCGTACAAGAATTGGCGCTGGGCCTGGATGTAGATGGATGCGATGCGGGTATTTACGATTTGCAACAGCAAACTTCCACCATTCGCTATGAATACATCCGGTCTAACCTGCCTACCTTCAAGGGCAAGCTAATTCAGATGCAGGACTATCCCGATTTATACAGCCAAATTCTGCAATTTGATTACTTTCAGTTTTGCCGCACGTCTCTGTCTCAATTGCGTCCGTTAGCCAATCAGCACACTGCTCTCGTGTGCCCGATTGTGGATGACCAGGGCGTAATGGGTGATTTGTGGTTGTTTAAGACAGCGCAGGATGCCTTTAACGACCAGGAGATTCGCCTGGTGCAACAGGTGGCAAACCAGTGCGCGATCGCGATTCGGCAAGCCCGCCTCTATCAGGCAACTCAGGCGCAAGTCACCGCCCTAGAGGAACTCAACCAGCTCAAAGATGACTTTCTCAGCACAGTGTCTCATGAGCTAAGAACACCCATGTCTAACATGAAAATGGCGATTCATATGCTAAGAAATATGAATTCACCAGAGCGCCAGAAGCAATACCTGGATATTTTGCAAACGGAATGCGTCCGCGAGATTGAATTAATTAATGATCTGCTCGACTTGCAACGGTTAGAAGCGGCTTCCTATTGTTTATCGCCCGTCGTGCTTGATGTGCAAGAGTGCGTCACCAAGTTAGTCGAGCCGTTTCGCTCCCGCGCTCACGAACGCCAGCAAACGCTGATTGTAAATTTACCTCCCCCCCTTTACGCCATTACTACCGATCAGCCCACGCTAGAACGAGTGTTAGCTGAACTATTGAACAATGCCTGCAAATATACCCCCCCCAACAGCGAGATTCTGTTTGAGGTAAAGCAAGTGCAGAACAATCTAAAACAAGTTAACGAAACGGTTTTTATTGTGCAGAATCAAGCAGAAATTCCAGACGCTGAACTTTCTCGGATTTTTGATAAGTTTTACCGGGTACCCAACGGCGATCGCTGGAAACAGGGGGGCACTGGCTTAGGCTTAGCACTGGTGAAGCGCTTAGTAGCAGAACTAGGCGGCACGATTCAGGTAGAAAGCAAAAACGGCTTAACCACGTTCACTGTTTCTCTGTTTCAGCCAACTCCTAACACCTGATCGAAGCAGGTGATCCGCAAATTCCCCTATCTCTTTGTGAAAGAGAATTAGAAAATCGTGAGTTTCACCGTATGGAGATAGGGGAACTGTCCGATTAAATCAGAACATACTTTTCAAAGGAAAACTCGTATGCTTCTGGAACTAACGACTGAGGATCTCCTGCTTCTTGAGAAACAACGCCTAGAACGCTTCCGCTGTTTTTTTAGCAACACCCTCCTGTTTTGTTTCTTACACTTAGACCAGAAAAGTAAGCTCTCAATTCATTGCTCTGAACCCTGGATCGTAGATCAACTACTTAGTGATCTAGACCAATTAAGTAGATATGCTTACCTGATTGTTGGAGTATATCGGGTTTCTATTTACTTTGCTCAAGAAGAAATTTACACCACTTGTACCTCAACCTTTTTCAAGCGGGCTCAACGCATCCGTCGTTCTCATGCATAGGCGGCATCACTTTCTACCGGCTGAGAGGTTTTGTCTTAAAGGTTTAGGGATGTCTGGTTTAGGCGATCGAGGTCGTTGTGTTATTTGCTCCTGTAGAATTTAAACTAAATTAGTGTTTGTTAGAGAACCTGAGAGTACAATTCAGCAACTCGATTCTCCAACGAATCTTGTAAACAAAAATTAAGAGCGTCAGGCTGGCGTTTTCCTGAGTACCGTTTACAGAGTTGGGAAATTAGGTAATTATCTATCTGACTGGTGACCCAAAAAAGTCTCAATGTCGATACAGTGAAGTTTAGCTAAGCCTGTTGCGTCTCATGTGTTAGTTTTCTAGCGCCGACGAATTCGTCTTGGTTCGCGCCGCCTCAGTTGTTATTCCCAGGTTGAGAGTATGAATCCTGAAGTAAAAGAATCTGAAATGCCTACGGTCAGTGCTCCCGATTTTGCAGAGCCTGTACCACCTGTGAACAATAGTTCTGATCCACTGCTTCTGCCTCCTCACGAGGAGGTGAATCAAACGAATGAGCAGTTTCGACAGATTGCAGATCGTTTCAAGACGATTCTGTCTGGTTTGCCAGAGTATTTGACTGATTTCTTTAGTGAGTACAAACGTCCTTTAATCACCTTAGGGCTGATCTTTGGTGGGGTGATTACTGTTAAGTTGACATTTGCCCTGCTGGATGCGGTGGATGATATTCCCTTGTTGGCCCCCGCGTTTGAACTAATCGGCTTTGGTTACACAGCTTGGTTTGTTTATCGTTATCTGCTGCGGGCCTCGAGTCGTCAGGAGTTGGCAAATGAGGTTGAGAGTCTGAAAGATCAGATTGTTGGCAACCTGCCGAAGTAGATCTTGCTCTGGTTATGATGACTTCTCACACCCAAAGGCGAGCGGATGGCTCGTCTTTGTTGTTATGGTGAGTTGATTGGATTTTTTAGGGCTTCAACGCTTACGTTCATTTCTAATAGTTGCATCGAGCCAAATTGGGTTGATAGGGCAACATCGGCGGCATCACGACCGTAGGCGATCGCAATTCGATTTCCGCGTGGTTCTTTTTGCGTAGCATCAAAGGTGTACCAGCGCCCTTCTGTGAGAGAATCGGCGCGATCGCCTACAAATGCCTCAAACCAGGCATGGAGATCCATTGGGTCAAGCTGATACAAATAGCCCACCACCATTCGCGCAGGAATATTTAAACTACGGCAAAGCGCAATGCCCAGATGAGCAAAATCTCGACAGACCCCAATTCTTTGCTGGGCGGTATCCAGCGCTGAGGTAGAAGCGTCACTGGTGCCGTAACGGTACTCAACATTAGACTGAACCCAAGCGCGGATTGCCTCAACCTGGTTATATCCTGGTATCGCGTTTTGCACAATCTCCAGTGCCAGAGTTCCCATTTGGTCAGATTGGCAGTAACGACTGGGCAACAGGAACTGCAATGTATCTTCCGGTAAGTTTTCCACTGGAATATAAGGTGCTCCAGGTGTGACATCGATCTCATCGGCAGTATCAACCCACGCGGTTGTGTGAATGCTGAATCGTCCTTCTGGTACTACAAGCCGCTGGCAAAGGTTACCAAACCCATCGGTGTATTCAGTTACTAACACGTTGGGCTGGAGCAAATATTCTTCTCGCATCACCCACTGTCCCTTGCCGCTGCGGGGTCGCAGCATGAAAATGGTAGGGGTGGGTGTGCTGGCATCAAACGAAAGCTGGCACTCTGCATTCAGCCGCATGATGGTTCAGTTCTTTCAGTTAGTTGGCTTTGGGCTGATTGTAACGTTTGGGGCTATATAAGCGTCCGTTACAAAGTTGCACTACTGAATGATTTGACTGGCGAATCAGCGCTTCGTCGTGGGTGGTGACGATGACGGTAATACCGATCGCGTTTAGCTTCCTAAGAATTTTAATCACCTGCCAGGAATTGTCTGCATCTAGGTTGCCCGTGGGTTCATCCGCCAGCAGAATCGGGGGAGTGTTGACAATGGCACGGGCAATGCTCACTCGTTGTTGCTCTCCGCCTGATAGTTCTTCTGGAAAGCTGTTGGCTTTGTGAGGCAACCCCACCATTTTTAGGGCGGGGGGCAAGCGGCGTTCAATTTCTTTGCGATCAAACCCCTGTGCCCACAGCACAAAGGCAATATTTTCAGCGACGGTGCGACGGGGAATCAGTTTGTAATCTTGAAATACAATGCCAATGCGGCGGCGCAATTCTGATAGGCGATCGCCCCGTAACTCGCACACGTTGAAGCCGTCTACCAACACCCTGCCTGCGGTTGCCCGCTCTTCTCCATACAATAACTTCAATAGGGTAGATTTGCCGGAGCCAGAGGGTCCCGTGATGAACAAAAAGTCGCCCCGCTTGATTTCCAGATTCAAATCTATTAGCGCTTTTGAGCCACTGACATAGGTTTTAGTTACGTCTCGTAATGCCACGATCGCATCATCCGCTTCAGAGACTGGGGGTACTTCTGGGTTAGGCGCATGGGCTGGAGGTTTGACCGAACTTTGAGACATACGATCTGACGAGCAAGAACTTGCCGTCTATTACAACACAAAAGCCAACGGATGAAACAAGGACTACGCTACTCCTGCTTTCAGTCCGAGCCGGTAGAGCAGAGATCGCCAGGCAAACTGGGGCAGTGCCATCATGCGTCGCCAACGCCAGGGTTCTTGATACAGGCGATACAGCCATTCCAGATGATTGTTACGGAAGAACTCAGGAGCGCGAACTTTGGTGCCTGCCCAGATGTCGAAACTACCACCAACTCCGATCCAGATGGCGTTGGGGCACAGGTGGCGATGCTCCGTAATCCAAAACTCCTGACGTGGGACACCCAAACCTACCAGGATCAGGGATGGCTGGAGCGTTTTCAAATGGTCTTCAAAAGCGGGTTGTTCTGCCTGCTTCAGAAATCCGTGCTGGGTTCCAGCGAGTTGCAAATTGGGTAATTTTTGTTTCCAGGCTTGAGCTGCTTGCTCTGCTACGCCGGGTTGTCCGCCGTAAAAGAACACGTTACCTAAATTGCGATCGCTAAAGGCGTGGAGTAAACCTTCTGCGAGTTCAATGCCGGGGCGGCGCTGAATTCGCTTGCCGTAAAGCTGGAGGTACAACACAATTCCAGCACCATCGGGAATGATCAGTTCAGCGTTTTGGATGATGGCAGCAAGGCGATCGCTTTGTTCTGCCTGCATGGTCATCTCAGCGTTCAGCGTTACCACATGGCATCCCTGCTGCTGTTGAGCGCGATTCACCAGCCAGCCTAAATAGTCATCCGTGAGGTGAATAGGCAACCCCATGATGCTGAAAGGTTGTAAGTCAGTTGATACTTGCTGTTGAATCATGCCTTGCACTATCTCACTTCAGTATTAGGCACCCAAATTCTAACCCTGGAGGGGCTTAGGAATCATGCCCAATTTTTGCAACAGTTGCTCATCGTGAGAGCTTTCAGGGTTGGGAGTGGTCAAGAGTTTGGGCCCCGTGAAGATGGAATTTGCCCCTGCCAACAGGCATAAGGCTTGAAGTTCATCACTCATGGTCAAGCGTCCGGCAGAAAGGCGCACCATTGCAACGGGAAATAGAATGCGGGTGGTGGCAATCATGCGTACCAATTCAATTGGCTCCACCGGAGGCGCATCCTGGAGGGGAGTTCCTGGCACTGGAACTAGGCAATTGATGGGGATTGACTCTGGCGGTGGATTTAGCCCACATAAGGCTTCTAAAAAGTCCAACCGATCCTGTACTGATTCGCCCATACCCAAAATGCCACCGCAACATACGGAAATTCCAGCATCACTGACGGCGCGAATGGTTTCCAGGCGATCGCGGTAGGTGCGAGTGGAAACAATGTGTTCGTAATAGTGGGGGGAGGTATCGAGATTGTGGTTATAGGCAGTCAGTCCTGCTGCTTTCAAACGTTTCGCCTGATGGGGTTTCAGCATTCCCAGTGTGCAGCACACTTCCATCTCCAGGGCTGCCACCTGCCGCACCATCTCCAGCACTTGCTCAAACTGGTTGCCATCTTTCACATCCCGCCAGGCTGCCCCCATACAAAATCGGGTTGCACCACTGGCTTTCGCTGCCCGTGCTTCCGTCATCACCGCATCCAGATTTAGCAAGGGTTCTGGTTTGAGGTCGGTTTTGTGATGGGCGCTCTGGGAACAGTAGCCGCAATCTTCGGGACAGGCACCCGTTTTGATATTGCATAGGGTGCAGAGCTGTACAGCATGGGGATTGTGGTGTTCCCGATGAACTCGCTGCGCTTCAAACAGTAAGTCAGGTAGGGGTTGGTGATAGATTTGGGTGATCCGCTGTTTCAGGGTTGCGTTTGGTGAAAGTGCTGATGGAGAAGCAGGGATGGATTCGGATGCGCGAAGCATAGCTAAATCGTGGACTAGCAGAGCTTCCAGATTATCCTATGAATGGTTGACCCCGACAACGCGATCGCGCCAGCTCGAATTGGTCTTTTCTGTAACGATTTACATCGTTGCCTGAATCTCTGGGTAGATAAATGAGTATCCGGCATCCCGCAATTTTTGATTAGAGACGCGGGCGTTGTAGGGGCGCAGGCTAGATTGCGAGCTATCCCAGGAAACGGGCGGTAGGCTGTGAGCAGCACATACCTGCTCCAATAAATTTCCGGTAGTGATGGGCACAGACCCGACCAAATTGTAAATGCCGTTGAGTGAGCGTTCACGGGCAAAAGCGATCGCGCCCACAATGTCTTCCAGATGAACCCAGTTGGCAGCATCGGTTCCGGTGCCAGGGCGGGTGGTGCCTGCGACGCGACGAAAAATTTTTACCAGTTCGCGATCGGGACCATAAATGCCGCCCAGTCTAAAAATGCAGACATTTCGGATAGAACTGGATGCACTCAGGAGAACTGTTTCGGTTTCTGCCAATATTTCGCCGTTGCGGTTAGCGGGCTTAACAGGCGTGGTTTCATCCACCCACTGGCCGCCGCGATCGCCATACACGGCATAACTTCCCGTATAAATCACCTGCTGAACGGTGGGAGAATCTTGCAGGACAGTTACTAACGTTTTTGCCGTTTGCAGATAAGTTGCTTCATAAACGTCCGCGTTGGGTGCCCCGATCGCCAGCAGAACAACGTGCTGATTGTGCAACAGCGATCGCACACCCACGGCATCATCTCCACGCACAATCACAACTCGATCTGCCAGTGGCTCCAGTTCTGATACGCGGGTAGCACTTGTGGTGGTGGCTGTAACTGTCAAATCAGGTCGCCAGCGTCGAGCAACGGCTTTGCCCACGTAGCCACAACCCAAAATCACGGCATTCGTCAACGATTAGCCTCCTACCGAGCGGCGATCATCTGCCAGCAACTTGGCAGATACAATGCCGCCAATGAAGCCAAACAAGTGCCCTTCCCAGGAGATTCCCTGTTGCAGCGGCAAAACGCCCCAAATTAGACTGCCGTAAAGTGCACCTACAAACAGTGACATAGCGATGGCAAAGCCGCTGCGTTCAAAGTAGCCCCGTGCCAATAGATAACCTAAATACCCAAAAATCACGCCGCTGGCTCCTAAATGAATGCCCGGTGTACCAAACATCCAGGTGCCTGAGCCGCTAACCAGAGCCGAGATAATACTGACTACAAAAAAATCTGTGGTCTCTCGCAACATCACCAACCAACCCAGGATCAGGAACGGAATGGTGTTGCCAATTAGGTGCCCCAAGCCGCCATGCAGAAACGGCGCAAACAAAATGCCTCGTAGCCCAATGGGATTTCGGGGAATAATGCCGTATTGATCCAATCCTCCTCCAAAGTTGTAGCCACCTTTGAGGACGAGCAAATCAAACAGTTCCAATCCCCAGGCGATCGCGACACAACCACCCAGAATCAGTATCTGAAACTTCAATTCATCCGCGATGGATCGTTCTTTTTGTCTGCCTCTCATGGGTTCAGTTCAAATGTGGATTTAGATATGCAAATGGTTAATGTTAACCGGAGCAGGTGATGGTTTTTGGGTTTGTTTCTTGCTGAAGGCAGATGACAAATTATCGTTGGTATTGTTCTTACTCTAGCCTCTTGAGCGGCGATCGCAAGGGTTTAGGCACCTTTTAGCAAAAACTCCTGAACAAACATAACCGTGGCATAAAACTGAAAATCGGCGTTAGGCTTTTTCGCAAATCCGTGTCCTTCATCTTTTGCCATTAGATACCAGACGGGAATGCCACTTTTCTGAACTGTAGACACAATTTGTTCGGCTTCGTTCAATGGCACCCGTGGATCATTCTTGCCGTGAATCACGAACAGCGGTTTGGTGATTTTGTCGGCGTTAGTAAGTGGCGAAATCGAAGTCAGAAATTGCCGCATTTTGGGATCGCGCTCATCCCCATACTCAACTCGGCGCAAATCCCGGCGGTAGCTCTCGGTGCGCTCCAAGAACGACACAAAGTTGGAAATGCCAACGATGTTGATTGCTCCCCGGATGCGATCGCTGTACTTGGTTGCTACTGCTAGGGACATATAGCCGCCGTAACTGCCGCCTGTCACGAGAACGCGATCAGTATCCAGATCGGGCTGAGTCGCGATCCAGTCCAGCAAAGCTCCAATGTCTTTAACGGAATCCTCCCGGAGATAGCCGTTGTCGAGTTTGAGAAATGACTTGCCATAGCCCGATGACCCACGCATGTTGGGAAACAGGAGTGCTACTCCTAACTCATTCAGGTAAAAGTTCTGCCGCCCTAAAAAGGCTGGACGCGATTGGCTTTCTGGCCCGCCGTGAATATCAATGATGACGGGTCGCTTGCCCGCAAATTTTTTGGAGGGACGGTACAAAAAGCCGGAAATCGTTTTGCCGTCAAAACTTTTCCAGCGAACCAACTCCGCCTCCGAAAAGTTGCTGATGTTGATGCCGCCAGTTTCGCTTTCCGTCCAGCGTTGCAGTTTGTTAGTGGTCACATCCAGCGAATACACATCCGCATTGGAGCGGGCTGAGGTGAGCGTAAATCCCAAATCTCGGTTATTGGGATGCCACTTCAGCCCCACGACCAAGCCGTTGGGTAAGGTGGGAACGGCTTTTTCCTTACGAGTTTTGGTGTCTAAAATGTGCAGAACGCTGACGCCATCTTCGTTGGTAACAAAGGCGAGCAGTTTGCCGTCTTTAGACAGGTCAAAATCTTCCACATCCCACTTAATTCTGTCGCTGAGGTAGGTGAAGCGTTTGCTGGCAAGGTCTACGTAGGCAAGGCGCTGAAATTCGGAGTCGCGATCGCTGACCACATACAAGCCTTTGCCATCTTTGCTAAACACGGCAGATTCATAGGCTACGGTCTCTTTGCCATTTTGGGGAGTTAGCAGGATGCGTTCTCCGGTTTGCACATCAAACAGCCAAAGATAGCTTTCGTTGACCGAAACGTATTGCAGCGCCAGGATTTTGCGGTCATCCGGTGACCAATCCAGCGGTCCCCAACCGCCACCCTCCACCGTGGCAAACAACTGATCCGAGCGGGGATTTTTGGGGTCAATGATGTAAAAATCGTTATCTTTTCCGGTGCGGCGAGTGGAGGTGTAAACCATGCGATCGCCCTGCGTTGACCAGGCACCCCGACTATTCTTAGACTTGCCATCGGTTAGTAACGTCACGTCTCCCGTTGCCAGATCGTAGCGGTAGTTCTGGCTAAACTCGTTGCCACCTATATCCTTACTAAAGACGAAGTAATCTCCCTGGGTGGGTTGGTAGCTGGCTCCCGATGGGGGTTCCGCGAAAAAGGTGAGTTGCTTTCTGGCTCCTAAAGGCGATCGCACCGTGTGGACTTGGGGAATATTGCAAAGACGCGTGGAGATCAGCATTTCTCGCTGAGTTGGATGCCAACTTGCCATCACAGCACCGCGAAACTCAGTGTACCGTTTCACGTTTTCCACCAGCGACAGCGGAATATCAGGGATTCCCTGAACCACTAAATTCTCATTAGGGGCAAACGTTGCAGCGTGGACAGAGGACATAGGAAAGAGGCTCAGGAACAGTGCCAGAACGATGGCAATCGAGGCGCGGACTTGCATTAGTAGACAACCCCGTGGACAATTGCCCTCGACTCTAGCGTGAGCCAGTCCTCCTCCGCAACTCAACCCTAAATCCAGTTAATATGCCGTAACCACTTCCACACGCCTGTATGCCGACGAACTGTAACTCCCTGACTTTGCTCCTTTGCCAGAGTCATTAATTCTGCCGTAGTAAAACTGTATCCAAGTTGCTCAATCACTTTCAGAAATTCCTCAGGAGATTGAACACGCTCAAACTTTTCGCGCAACTCTTCACCGTAAGCGACTGCTTCAAGAAACCGGCTTGCACTCTCTAAAGACATCTCTGAAGTCTCCTTTCTGGGCTAGTTGCCTCAGTCTTGTCTGAACCTACAGCTATATTGCCCAAAAATTGGGGGGATTCTAGCGACTCGCGATTTAAAACCAGGAAGTGGCGAAAGGATTTCGCTTGCCAAAAAAGTGAAAACCGGGTGGAATCGTTGTTTGCCAGTCAATTTTAATTCTACTCAACTACCCCACTGACTGGAAAGCGATCAATCAGTTGAATGGCGCGAATGGCGTTGCGTTTCAGGTTGTCAGATAGGTGGGGAACGTGGGGTATTTGAGAGAGAAAATCGAGTGTCCTTCTCAGGATCCGAACAATGTCACCTTCATCCAGACTGGTGTTCTCACACAAAGTTACCCAATCACTCCCCAATCCCCATTGTTCCACTAATCCTACAAAGTCATATTCCAGCCAAATAGGTAAAACGACTTGATAGCGACGTTGTAGTTTAAATAGACTATGGCGAATGCCCCGTAGACCTCCCAAAGCTTCTTCAACGGGGGATGGTAGGTCATAACGTGTCCAGCTATCGGGGCGAGAAACTTCAGTTACGAGGGCGGCGCAGGCGGCGGCGAAGTGATGCGGTTCTAAATCGTCGAATTCACCTGATGTCAAAGCTAAACCAAGCCAAAGCTCGTTGTCTCCTCGAATGGCTGCTGTAACTTGTCCTAATTCAGTAGGAACCAGTTCTTTGAGGCAACCAAAGCTCCGCAAAATATCAATCAGGTCGAGAAAGGCTTCCCAGTAGCGGTGAGATTGGCGATCGAGCTTTTCTCGCCGATCCTGGAGTTCAGTATGGATGGACTGAATTCGCTTTTGGCGCTTGAGGATAGTACCGCGATTGCCCCAGCGGTGCACTGGATGATTCTGAATTTGTGCTTCAACTTCCTGCATCCGTTGTTGTTGCGTGTGAACTTCGGGGGCTGATTCTGCCAGCGGAGACGGTGCAGGGATCCGTTGGGCGATCGCGCTAGTAGTCTCATTGCCTTTACGAGACTGTCCCGGCTTCAACGGCATTTCGGCAGGTGGGGTGAGATTATCAACCGCCGCAATGCGTGGAATCTCCACTTGCAAATCCACTACATCGCTTACGGTGGCAACATACCAGCGATTGTCCTGACCTAGACAAACCAGATAAGGAAATTGTCCGGCTCCAGCCGTTTTGGTCACCAACACCGCAGAAATTGGTTCCGGCACCTGAACGTACTGCCCCTTGAGGCTCAAAATAGTTCCCGCGACGGAAAACGCTAGGGACATTGCCATGTCTTGCATCCGCACGTCGTCAGCCTGGCTCTGCAAAATCTTGAGTAAGCGTCGTTCTTCCTTCAGTCGCTCCTGTAACTTTTCGTACTGTGCTAATAAGTCCCAGTCAACTGATTCGATCTGGGCTTGCAATTGGGCGAGTTCGGCTTCCAGGTGGGCGATCGCTTCTTGCTGGGGGCGCAAATACAACGTTGCCAGATATTGCCCAAAACTGCGCTCAATCAGTTCTTGGGCTTCCTCCAATGTGTGCGTTTGCAGTAGGTTTAGCACCATGCCGTAGCTCGGCGTAAACTGACTCACCAGCGGATCGGCTCCGGCTGTGGCTAAATAGGCTGCTTCTCGTGCTCCCTCAAACGGCGTTTGCACCGTTACCACATGACCCAGCACATCCATACCCCGTCGTCCGGCTCGTCCAGCCATTTGCAGAAATTCTGAAGCATTCAGCAACCGATGTCCCAAATCCGTCCGCTTAGAAAGGCTGGAGATGACAGTGGTTCGAGCTGGCATATTAATTCCGGCTGCCAGCGTTTCAGTGGCAAATACCACTTTAATCAGCCCTTGCTGAAATAATTCTTCAACTAATCCTTTCCAGGCGGGTAATAAACCAGCGTGGTGAGCGGCAATTCCATGATACAGGGGTTCTACCTGCCCGGCTCGTGTGGCTTCAGGGTTGCGCTCCAAAAAGTCGTCAATCTGTTCTTTTAATTTTGCCGCTTCGCTCTGATTGACGAGAGACACATCTCCCACATTGGTCACTGCCTGATCACAACCCCGGCGACTAAAGATGAAGTAGATAGCGGGTAACATATCTCGCTGCTGAAGCTGGCTAAGAACATATGCCAGATTAGGACTTTCTTGCCGGGGAGATTTCTTACCTACCCTACCGCCTTGCCCGCCTTTGGGTTTTAGACGGGGATTTATTCGCTTTTGACCATCATCCAGCAGCGGGAACAAGCCTTTGGGCGTGCAGTAGTGGAATCTCAGAGGAACGGGGCGAAAGTCGGAATAGATAAGTTGGGTAGGTCCATGAACTTGATGAATCCAGTCGGTGAGTTGGTCGCTGTTATCGACCGTGGCTGAGAGGGCAACCAATTGAATTTCAGGTGGGCAGTAGATGATGGATTCTTCCCAGACTGTCCCTCGTTGGCGATCGTTCATATAGTGGCACTCATCCAGCACCACAGCTTCCACATCCACCATTGAGGTGCCAACTTCCCCAATGGGGGTGCCGTAGAGCATATTCCGAAAAATTTCCGTAGTCATAACCAGGATTGGTGCATCCCGGTTGATGGAAACGTCACCTGTTAATAGCCCAACCTGCTCTGAACCAAAAATCTCACGAAAATCGCGTAGTTTTTGGTTAGAAAGAGCTTTGAGGGGGGTTGTGTAGAAAACTCGGCGATCGCGTGCCAACGCTCGGTAAATTGCGTACTCCCCAATCAACGTTTTGCCGGAACCCGTTGGGGCACAAACCACTACAGACTGACCGGCTTCTAGAGCGGCGATCGCCCGCTTTTGAAACTCGTCCAGTTGGAACGGAAATAGTTGATTCAGGTCAAGTCCGGATGCCGTAGGGGAAATCACACCCAATTACTCTTAACTCCAAGCACATCTACGAGGCACGATGTTGCCATAGCTCTCGCCTTTCAATCTTAAACTGCATATTCCAAACCATTACGCTTTTGCAACCTCCTTTTGGAAAGATAGTCGTTCAAAAATTCGTGAGTTATAGTGACAAAGAAGTCTGTCGTTCTCAAGCGTTGAATCTTTTAACTCAATGGTTGTTGAAATGGCAGTTTGATAACCCAGGCTAAGGATATCCTTACCTTTGGTCCTACTTTGTAAATCTCGTTAACGGCTTTGCTGTTGACGTTGTGGGTTAGCCTAATTCAGTGCTAGTCAGTCCGGTTCACCGGATTAGCTTGGAGCGGAGGAACCAGTTCATTCGGGGCGAATTTCAGAAGTGATATTCTGAAAAAGACACCTTCCAGTCTTAGCCCGTCAGCTAACTCCGTCGGCAATGGAAGGAGTGCCCGTGGCTGAGGCTTTTCAGCAGCGGTCATTGGAGTCTCCTGGTAGCGCTTGGTAAAGGCTTTCGCAGTCTTAGGAGCGTCTACTACCTGACCCACCTCTCGTACACTTAACTCGTGAGAGGAAAACACCGTGGAAATATTACCAATGCTTGCGCGGCTTGAGCATGCGCTTGACTGTCATGGTCTGGCAAAACAGATGGTGCTTCAACCAAAGACTCCATCTTTATTGCCCCCCCCAACGCAGGAGATTAATCTCGTTGTTGGCTATAACGGTTCTGTATATAGCCAAACTGCCCTGGATCTAACCCTGTGGATTGCTCACCAAACTCGACTGGTGACCCGGAAAGCGGTAACTGTACAAGTTGTCTATGTGGTGGAGCTGGAAAGAGCACCCGTTACTGTTCCAGACAATTTATCAGAACTAAGCTTCTGCCCAATAGACGTTTATCCTGACTTATCCAGGATTCAGGTCGCCGCGGACGATCGCAGCCCCTTTGCTGAAAATTCAACCCACAGCGAACTAGTTCATCAAGCTAGTTTGACTGCAATCTGCGATCGTGCTGTTAGATCAGATTTGCAACGAGAACAATCCTCAGATTGGCAAATTCAGCAGTTTGAAAAAGCCGATCGCATTCTTTGGCAAGCTCGAAACTTGGCAAATGAGTGGCGTGGTTCCCTAGAAACCCATCTACGATTTGGCTGTGTTGCTGAAGAATTGCGAACAGTTGCTCAACAGGTTTCAACTACTGCTTTATTTCTCGGATGCTCTTCGGTACAACATCCAATTGTTCAAGGTTTGGGGCAAGAGTTGCTATTTCCTGTATTAGGAATTCCGTCAAAGTTGTCGCCTCGATAAAACGCTCATTGTTCACCAAATCTGCTCTCAACGCCCTCAGGGCGTTTTTTTGTAACGAGAAGCGCCATTTATAGCCGTTGCCAGGTGTAACGTGATAGAGGCGAGCCAGAACGCCTGCCCAGACCTAGTCTGCCAGCGTTTTCTCCTGTCTTAAGCGTTCTAACCAAAGCTATACCTCTAGCATTCACCGTTTAATGCTAGAGGTGTTTTCTAAATGCTAAAGGTGTTTTCTAAATGCTAGAGGTGTTTTCAAAAATTCCCTGGTAAACTCTCCAGTCTTTCAGAAAACTCGGTATTCTGGAGTTTATACCTCGTAATATTTTTTCTCATATTTTCAAAATTGTGCAAGAAGACTTCCGTTTAATTCTCGATCTGGTCACGGTTTTAGGAGCAGCGGCAGTAGGGGGTTTGCTAGCAGCATTACTACGCCAACCGATTCTGCTGGGCTATTTGATTGCTGGTATGGTTGTTGGTCCTACAGGATTAGGGCTGATTAAAGAGTTAATTCAAGTAGAAACTTTGGCACAGTTTGGCGTTGCGTTTTTGCTGTTTGCGCTGGGAGTTGAGTTTTCTTTCTCTGAGTTAAATAAAGTCAAAGGAATTAGCTTAGGTGGTGGTGGGCTGCAAATTGCCCTGACGATCTTGGTGACATCTTTGATCTCCGTGGGTATGGGTTGGGTTACATCACCCGCGCAAGGAGTGTTTTTGGGCGCAATTTTGTCGCTTTCTTCTACGGCGGTTGTTTTGAAGTGCCTAATGGAGCGCAATGAAACAGCGACTCCCCACGGACAGGTATTGTTAGGAATTCTTGTAGTGCAGGATTTGGCACTGGGTTTGATGTTGGCAGTGCTGCCTGCGTTGGATAAGCCAGTCGAGGAAATTGGTTTGGCAGTGGGATGGGCGCTGATTCAAACTGGATTGTTTGCGTTGGGCGCGATCGCGGCTGGAATTTGGGTAATTCCCCGTTTGTTACGAGTGATTGCTCGTACAGAGAGCCGCGAGTTGTTTTTGCTATGTGTGGTTGCGCTGGGTTTGGCGATCGCGCTTCTGACTGAACACCTGGGACTCTCAATTGAGATGGGAGCCTTTGTTGCGGGTCTGATGATCTCTGAAGTCGAATACTCCGACCAAACGCTGACTTATGTAGAACCCTTAAGAGACATTTTTGCATCGCTGTTTTTTGCAGCGATCGGCATGTTGATCGACCCGGTGTTTCTTTGGAATAATCTGGAACTCATTCTTGGGCTGGTTGCTTTGGCGTTTATTGGCAAATTTTTGATCGTAACGCCGATCGTGAGGTTGTTTGGTTATCCCCTGAAGACAGCACTGATTGCTGGTTTGGGGTTAGCCCAGATTGGAGAATTCTCGTTTGTTCTGGCAAGCGAAGGACAGGCGCTGGGGTTGGTCTCTCGCCGAGTTTATCTACTGATTTTGGGAACTACGGCAGTAACGCTTGTGCTTACCCCGTTTGTGCTACGCCTGGTTCCCCAGTTATTTGCATGGGCAGAGTCAATTCCCTGGTTGAAATCTTTATTGGAAGGGAGCGATTTGCCGCTAGAAGTATCTGAGAATGCAGGATTAAATCAGCACGTGGTTGTGTGTGGCTACGGGCGAGTTGGTCACAATATTGTTCGGTTGCTGCGGGATCACAACTACCCTGTTTTGGTGATTGATCAGTCTGAACGATGCATTCAGGAACTGCGGGATGCTCAAATCCCTTATATCTATGGAAATGCTGCCAGTCTTCATGTGTTAGATAAGGCCGGTGTGAATATGGCAAAGGGAATTGCGATCGCCCTTCCCGACCCTATGAGCACGCGCTTGTGTGTAAAGCGAGCTTTAGAATTAGCTCCAGATTTGGATATTGTCGTGCGGGCAAACCAAGATAAGGACATTGAACTGCTTTACCAACTGGGAGCTAGGGAGGTGGTTCAACCTGAATTTGAGGCAAGTCTGGAATTGTCAGCTCACCTGCTCACAGGGTTGGGGCTACCTTTGCCAGTAATTCAGCGAGAGGTTCAACAAATTCGGAGTGCTCGCTATCAAGAATTTCGCACTGAGCGTCCCTCCTACCAGGTGTCTAGAGAACTTAAAGAAGCCGCGCAAGACATTGGTAACCGTTGGTATCCTTTGCCGCAAGATTCACCATTGATTGGTATGAGTTTGGAAGAAACGAATCTGCGGCGTTTGACGGGAGTTAGCTTGATGGCAATCCAACGGGCGGCAGGAGAGGAAATGGACTACCCCGACACGAAAACATTGCTTCAAGAAGGAGATCGCCTCTTAATTGTGGGACAACCTGAGGAACTCGCCGCGTTTGATGAGCTAGCAAAGGGGAAAGCAGCCGTGCCAACCGAGAATGCATCTTGTCAGTGGCTATTAGTACCTGAAAATAGCCCAGTTGTTGGTAAAACCCTGGCTGAACTCCACATTCGTCGCCAGTTTGGTGTTTTAGTCCAAGCAATTCGGCGTGAAGGGAAATTTATCGGCTTCCCCGATGGCAAAAGCGATCTTCAGTCTGGCGATCGCCTATTACTGTGCGGCAATCTTTATTCTCTCAACCAGGCAAGCTGTTGGATTGCTCCAACTCAGAAGGTTACACCAACCGTCTCTATCCCAGTTGCGAACGTTGCTATTAGCGAATCTCTACCCGACTAATCATCAGGCAAATCCATGGGTTTTAATCTTCCCTAGAGTCGAGGTTTCAAGTACACAATCGCTTGCCGCCACACAATAGTGTCCTGATCGTATTGATCAGTCAGGGAGATACAATGAGAATCTTGCCACCGAATCTTCCCAGCTAGAAGATCGCCCGTTACAAGCTTTAACTCTACTTCCTTCGCATCTCGAATCAGATTTTGTACCTGCCGTACACTTGGAAGTCCAGTTTCTAATTCTGCTGTCATCGCTTTGCCCCCTTACAAAACTAAAATAACCCTACGTTTTGTTTTCCCTCTACACCTTACTCCAACGTTTCTCGCTTGTAGCAAATTGCAGGACAACATAATGGAAATTGGTTTCACTAAATATCATGGGTTAGGCAATGACTTTATTTTGGTTGATAATCGCTTGTCAACAGAGCCAGAGTTGACTCCAGAGCAAGCCATCAAACTTTGCGATCGCCACTTTGGAGTGGGCGCAGATGGTGTCATCTTTGCATTACCAGGTCAAGATGACACCGATTACACCATGCGAATCTTCAACAGCGATGGGTCAGAACCCGAAATGTGTGGCAATGGGATTCGGTGCCTTGCTCGCTTCATCGCAGATTTAGAAAATACAACGCAACCAGGTTCTTATCGCATTCATACCCTTGCTGGCATTATGACTCCTCAACTGGAACCGTCCGGCATGGTCACTGTAGATATGGGAGAACCTCGGCTACTAGCAGCAGAAATTCCCACCACATTGGGGCAGCCTGATTGTAAGGTTATCAGCCATCCCTTAGAAATTGCTGACATAACCTGGAAAGTAACCTGTGTGAGCATGGGGAATCCCCACTGCATTACATTTGTAGAAGATGTTGCCACAATTCCTTTGGAAGTTTTGGGTCCTCAATTTGAAACCCACCCATCTTTTCCTAAAAAGATCAACACAGAGTTTATTCAAGTTGTGCGTCCCGACTACCTCAAAATGCGAGTGTGGGAGCGCGGAGCAGGAATTACACTCGCCTGCGGTACTGGAGCCTGTGCATCTCTGGTTGCTGCTGTGTTAAATGGACACAGCGATCGCCGTGTCACAATTGAGCTTCCTGGTGGTTGTTTACAAATTGAATGGGCTGCCTCCAACAATCACCTTTACATGACAGGACCAGCAGAAAAAGTATTTGACGGCAAGGTTAAAGTTTAAACTCAGACAGAACGTAAAGCAAAATTAAACCAAAAGTTCGGTACAGAAAAGGCAATATTTTTGTCATAACCTGTGAGTCGATGTTTTTCTACGGGAAATCTAAAGCGTAGTGAGATTTTCGTCAAAGCAGGGTGTGTTTTATGAATACGAGCGCTGATCATCGCTTGATTTTGATGAAGCGGTCAAACAGTCCTTCATCCTCAGGTTTCACGCTACTTGAAATGATTGCGGTTTTGCTGATCATCGGAGTTTTATGTGCGATCGCTGCACCTAGCTGGCTTCATCTAATAGATACCTCACGTCTTAACAACGCCCAAGATGAGGTACTACAAGCATTAAAAACAGCGCAACATCGAGCCAGACTCAACAAAGTAACTTGGGAATTTGGCATTCGAGAATTAACAGACGGATCAGTTCAATGGGCAATTTACTCTGAATCAACTGATTCCAGTAGCGCTGCTTGGAACAACCTAGATCCAGTTATAAAGCTGGACTCAGAAACAACGCTTAGAAATGTGAATGGTGTTCACAGAATTCAATTCAATCACCTCGGTGCCGTGAATGGGCAACTTGGTCGAGTCACTCTATCTTCCAAAAACAGCAATAACATAAAACGTTGTGTTATTGTTTCCACTCTTCTGGGTGCTCTTCGTAAAGGTTATAACCAAACACGACCCAGCAATGGAAGAGTTTGTTACTGAGAAATGAGAAAGCTTTGTAGCTGGAGTAACTCAGTTAAATCATTGAGCTACTCCAGCCAAACCAGCTATTGATGAATTCATCTAAACTTGATTCTTAGCCAACTCTTACCATTTCTGCTTCACCCTTTAACAGCGGAAATCCTAGAGCGTCCCGCTGTTTCAGATAAAGCTGTGCCACCTGCCGTGCCATATTGCGAATTCTGCCAATGTATCGAGTCCGCTCTGTCACCGAAATCACACCACGAGCATCTAGCAGATTAAATGTATGCGAACACTTCAATACGTAATCTAGTGCTGGCAAAACCAAACCCTTCTCAACTAACTGGCTCGCCTCTTGTTCATACAGCCTAAACAGCGTAAACAGCATCTCTGGGTTCGATGCCTCAAAGTTATAGGTAGAATGTTCAATTTCTCCTTGAAGATGCACATCCCCATAGGTCACTTCGTCATTCCACTGAATTTTTGTAAATGCATTCACCTCCTGCAAATACATTGTCAATCGCTCTAACCCATAGGTGATTTCGATCGACACCGGGCGGCAATCAATTCCCCCACATTGCTGAAAGTAGGTGAACTGAGTAATCTCCATCCCATCTAACCAAACCTCCCAACCCACGCCCCAAGCTCCCAACGTTGGCGACTCCCAGTTGTCCTCCACAAACCGGATGTCGTGATCCTCCGGTTGAATTCCCAACGCTCTTAATGAATCCAAATAAACATCTTGAATATTATCCAGCGATGGTTTAATCAACACCTGATACTGGTAGTAGTGCTGATACCGATTTGGGTTCTCCCCATACCGTCCATCAGTTGGTCTTCGGCAGGGTTCAACATAAGCTACTGACCAGGGCTCAGGACCGATCGCTCGCAAAAACGTATGAGGACTCATCGTTCCAGCCCCCTTCTCCGTATCGTAAGGCTGGACAATTAGACATCCGCGATCGCTCCAAAACTCATTCAACCTCGCAATTACAGACTGAAAATTCATAACTAACCTCTACTTCCTCCCATCAGGGCAATTGTTGCCATTGTTCATACCTGATTTTTGCCTAAAAAACTGCTTGTTCTACATACTCGACCAAAGTCTTTAGAGAGCGGTTGACAATTTCCAGTGTTCCCCCTATATTGGTAAATGCG
>JACYLN010000131.1 GCA_015272515.1 Leptolyngbyaceae cyanobacterium C42_A2020_001
TCGACCCGATTTTGCCCGCAGCGATCGCCCCAGCGCACTCACCACTCCTGCCGTTACCGTGTATTGAAAGCCGTAGGGATTGCCGATCGCGATCGCCAGTTGTCCCACTTTGACAGTTGCCGAATCCCCCAAAACCGCAGGCATCAACAACGTTGGCGAATGCACCCGGACAACGGCTAAATCGGTATCTGGATCATCACCTACCAGTTCTGCTTGAAAGTGGCGACCATCGGACAACGTTACCTCAATGCGCGATGCTCCATGCACCACATGGCTATTGGTTAAGATGTAACCATCTGGCGTAATCACAAACCCAGAGCCATTTCCCCGCGCTTCTTGAGGCTGCTGCGGGTGCCGCGTTCGGCGACGATTGGGCTGATACACTTCAATGTTGACCACCGAAGGGCTAACTCGCTCGGCGGCGGTTGTTACCGCTTGGGAATAGGCATCCAATAACTCCACATCGGAAAAGGCTGGAGTTGGCGAACTGGGTGACTCATCGGGCTGAAAATTGGCGTTAGAAACCAATCGTAAGTGTTGAGGCATAGCAGTTAGCGTCCTAACGATGATTAATATTCTTATAGCGAGAACTTCCCATTATCATGGGGTGCGGGAAACCGTACTGGCGCTCTAAAAATTTTTGTCAGGCGATCAGGTCGGTGGTGTTACTTCGGTTGCAGAGTGTAAATGTTTAAAAAGTTAGTTGTCTTAGCTGTTTGAATTGGGTTGCCACCCATAATCAAAACTTTGTCGCCAGGATTTGCCATACCGCGTTCATACAGAGTTGTTTCGGCAATTTTTGCGAGTTCGTCGGTTGAAGTAATGGCGTTTTCTAATAGAAGTGGTTTAACGCCCCAAATCAAATTCAGGCGGTTGTAAATGGCGCGATCGCTGGTAAATGCCACAATTGGCGCACGGGGACGCTCAGCAGCGGCAAGGCTAGCGGTAAAGCCCGTCATGGTGAAGGCGCAAATGCATCGCAAATCGAGAATACTATCAATTGTGTTGAGCGCTTCACTGATGGCGTGAGTTTCATCCATCTTGTTGGGAGGAAAGTTAGGAAATTCAATTGTCGGTTCAATCTCAGCCGCGATCCGTGCCAACATTTCCACTGCCTGCACTGGAAAGTCGCCCATTGCTGATTCCCCAGATAGCATGACCGCATCAGTGCCGTCGATAATGGCGTTGGCAACGTCGCTAGCTTCGGCACGAGTGGGGCGAGCGTTGTGGATCATACTTTCTAGCATTTGGGTGGCAGTAATCACTGGAATGCCTTTTTGGTTGCATAAGCGGATGATGTGTTTCTGAATTGCCGGAACTTTCTCTGGACGCAGTTCCACGCCCAGGTCGCCTCGTGCCACCATGATGGCATCGACTTCTTCCGCGATCGCTTCAAAATTCTGCACCGCTTGTGGTTTTTCGATTTTTGCCAGCACAGGAATATCGGCACCCTTCGCCTTTAGTAAGTCTTTGAGTTCTCGCACGTCTTCTGGTTTCCGCACAAAGCTGAGCGAAATAATATCTACACCCTGCTCAATGCCAAACTCTAAATCCTGCTTGTCTTTCTCCGTCATTGAGGGCAAGCGTAAGTTTAACGAGGGAAAATTAACGCCTTTACGGCTGGTTAGCACGCCGCCTTCAACAACGCGACAGAGCACTGCCTTACCCTGCACATCTTCTACCGTTAGCTCCATCAACCCATCTGCCAGTAGCACCTGAGTTCCTGGTTCGGCTTCTTCTGCCACATAGGGATAATCGATCCCAATAGTGCCTGGATGCCCATCAAAGATCTCTAAGGGCACGAGGGTTAAATATTCTCCCTCAATCAGTTGTATTCCCGGTTCGGGAATTTGCCCCACGCGAATTTTAGGTCCTTGCAGGTCTTGTAATAATGCGAGGGGCAGATCCATCTCATCTGCCAGCGATCGCAGCATTTGGATATTTTGAGCGTGAGCCTCGTAGCTGCCATGAGAAAAATTCAACCGGGCTACGCTCATGCCTGCCTGTAGCAACTTCCGCACTACTTGAGGTGAATTGCTAGCAGGTCCAATCGTTGCCACAATCTTGGTGCGATGGGGAAGTAATTGCATGACTGCAAGTGCGACAGGTTGCAGCCAGTATCCCAGATCCCTCTAAAGCAGTCGGTTATTAAGGCAACGTTGCAGTAATTTGTTATTTGACGGGGCGGGTCATAAACCGTCTTCCTTTCAGCCCTTAGTTCTTACCAGCCCAATTTAGCTCTGTTAGCCAGTTGACGATCGCCGGGTTCACTGCATCTGGGTTCTCATCGTGGGGGCAATGTCCGGTGTTGGGGATAGGCACAAAGGTAATGGGATGTGTAGGGGAGGCTGTTTGGTAAACGCTGGCTCCAGCGATCGGTGTCCAGGGATCGGCTTCACCCCACAGCACCAGCAGCGGCACCTGAATTTTAGGTAGCAGTTCTGCTGGGGTGGGTCCAGGAGGTGCGGTTAACACCGAGGCGAATACTTTTTGGGCACCTGCATCGCAGGATGGTTCGTAGATCAAATCGATGAGTTCATCAGTCACGGCTTCGCGATCGCGGTATACCTGATGCAGCGTGCGGCGCAGACGAGGTTTTTGCCGAATCAAATTGAACAGAAGTGGCCCCACCAGATCAGATGACACAACTTTGGTGAACGTCCCCATCATCACCCGCAAGGGCAGGGGCAATTCTTCGGGACGGTGATTCAACCCGCCAGCGCTATTGAGTAGTACACCGCCCGCTGCGATTTCGGGATAGTCTGCCAGCACCATGAGGCAGAGCAAACCACCAATCGAGTTGCCTACAAATACAGTCGGTTCGTTGATGTGGGCTACCCAAAAGTCTCTAAGCTGGTCGCGCCAGAGTTCTACAGTGTAAGAGATTGGGGGTTTTTCGGCATTGCCAAAGCCCAACAGATCGATCGCATAGACTTTGTAGCCAGCGCCTGCTAGCACTGGAATGTTTTTGCGCCAGTGCCCAATGGATGCACCAAACCCATGCACCAGCAATAACGGGCAACCGCTACCAGTCACGGTATACGGAATCTTGTAGCCGTTCCATGTCCAGGTGAGTTTTTCGAGGGGAGCAGTGGATTGTGTCAGCACGATTGTTTATAAAGTTTCTTAAACCCTTCCATGATAAAAGGAATTTTGCTGGAGGCTGACGATCTCCAAGTCGTGATTTCCCTAAATTTGCCATAATATCCTTCGGTTTTGCGTCTCCTCTGCAAATCCCTACTAGAGGCACAAAGCTATCTGCATCCATTCATCCAACTTTGCAAATGCAACCCTGGCAACAGCCCCCAATTATTCACCACACACAGCGATTGCTCACCAGTTTTCAACATTGGACGGGGCAACCCCTACTCCAGGTCTCTGGAACACCCGAATTTCTAGCTCAAACGATGTTTGAAGCTCCCTTCGTGGTGGTGTCCCACGGCATCCAAACCGACCCAATCTTCAACTATGGCAACCAAATCGCTCTAAACTTATGGGAATTGGACTGGCAGCAGTTTACCCAGACTCCCTCTCGCCTGACTGCCGAACCCACTGAGCGGGCAGACCGGGAACTTTTACTGCAACAGGCAAAACAACAGGGCTTCATCAGTAACTATGCGGGAGTGCGGATTTCCCGCAGTGGGCAGCGATTTCGTATTCGCAATGTGATTTTGTGGGATGTGCTGGATGAGCAGGGCGATCGCTGTGGTCAGGCAGCTACGTTTGACCAGTGGGAGATGCTGTAAATGGATGTGCCGCTGGTTTATCATCCCGACTATGTAGTGCCGCTGCCAGAGGGACATCGTTTTCCCATGCCCAAATTTCGGATGCTATACGAGTTGCTGCTAGCAGATGAAGTTGCCCACCCGTCTCAGTTTCATCTGCCAGAACGTCCCTCAGAAGCCTGGATTGAGTTAGTTCACCTGCCTGAATACGTGCGGGCGTACTGCGAGGGCACGCTAGACCCAAAAGCCCAGCGACGAATTGGCTTGCCCTGGAGTCCGGCGTTGGTGAATCGTACCTGTGTTGCTGTGGGTGGCACCATTCTCACGGCTAAACTAGCGCTGGAGTGTGGCATTGCCTGTAATACGGCGGGCGGAACCCATCATGCCTTCCCCAGCTATGGCTCCGGCTTTTGTATTTTTAATGATATGGCGATCGCGGCGCGAGTATTGCAACAGTTGGGGTTGGTGCAACAAGTGTTGATTGTGGATCTGGATGTGCATCAAGGCGATGGCACTGCCTGGATTTTTCAGGATGATTCCAGTGTGTTTACCTTTTCCATGCACTGCGAAGTGAATTTTCCTGGTACCAAGCAACAAAGCGACCTGGATGTGCCCCTACCAGAAGGGATGGAAGATGACGAGTATTTGCAAACATTGGATGCCTACCTGCCGGATCTGCTATCTCACGTCAAGCCCGATCTGGTGATTTACGATGCTGGGGTCGATCCGCACCTGGGCGATCGCCTCGGTAAACTTTCCCTAACAGATACTGGGCTATTTCGGCGTGAGATGCAGGTGTTAACCACCTGTTTGGCACAGGGCTGCCCCGTTGCCTGCGTGATTGGGGGTGGCTATGCCGAAGATTTGCCCGCCTTAACCTATCGCCATTCCTTGCTACATCGGGCGGCAAGTGAAGTCTACCGCTATTATCGTTGTTGAGCTTGTGCCTGTTGAGCTGATGACAATGCCACAATCATGACAGTGCCACATCTAGAAACATCATGATCACAAAGCCCACCATCACGCCGATTGTGCCTTCTTTCTCAAATCCTTTGCGGTGAGATTCGGGAATAATTTCATCACTGATCACAAACAGCATGGCACCCGCCGCGATCGCCATCCCCCACGGCAGCACAAAATTGCCCAAACTGACCACGCTTGCCCCCACTAAGCCACCAAGCGGTTCCACCAACCCTGTTAACAACGAAACCTATAAGGCGTAGAGAGGCGAATAGTTTTGCGCTAGCAGCGCCACTGCCACTACCAACCCTTCTGGCATATTCTGCAACCCAATCCCCACTGCTACGGGTAGTCCTTCGTTGATGTTACCGTTACCAAAACTCACCCCAACTGCCAACCCTTCTGGAAAGTTGTGCAGCGTGATAGCAATGATGAACAACCAGATACGGGTTAGATTGGTGCGATCGCCGCCTTCCGACCCTTTGAAGAAATGCTCATGCGGAAAGTGCGCGTGCACCCAATTCAAACTCCAACCGCCCAGCAAAATGCCAATCACCATTAGCAAAGCAGCCGTTGATTTAGAATAACCCAGGCTGATAGCAGCTTCTGTTCCCGGAATAATTAAGGAAAACGCTGTAGCTGCAAGCATGACTCCGCCGCCAAATCCTAGCAAAATGCCTTGTGTGCGCTGTGTGATGGTGGGTGTGAACAAAACAGGAAGTGCACCGATCGCAGTACATAACCCGGCAGAGAGGCTGGCAATAAACCCGATAATCACTGATTGCATAATCAATCCAACAAAGGATAGGCGCTAAAACATACTCATTACGACTTCGTATAAGTCTAGCACTTTGTCTTGCATCATAAGCGTAGTCGGAAAACGCTTTGCACTAGACTGTACCTGGTGGGTTAAAGTTCATCGTTATGAAAGTGGCTCTCGTCCACGATTACTTGCGGGAATACGGAGATGCCGAGCGCACCTTGCAAACGCTCCATCGCCTCTACCCCAATGCGCCAATTTACACGGCTTTTGTCGATCGCCAGCGGCTCGGTAAAGCCATTCAGCATCTCACAACATGGGATATTCGCCCTACCTTTGCTCAAAGATTGCCTGGGATTTGTCACTTTTACCAGTTTTATCAGCATTGGCTGCCCTACTTCTGGGAATCACTGAACCTGTCTGAGTACGATTTGGTGATTTCTTTGTCGGGTAACTACATGAGTCAAGCTGTACTGACGCGATCGCCCACACTGCACATTAGCTACTGCTACACTCCGCCCCGCCAGATCTGGGAGCCACTGCCGCCATCCTCCCGCCCACAGTTCAAAGCCTGGGCACACCCCACTCTACGGCAGTACGATTTCTACGCTGCCCAGCGGGTCGATCGCTTCGTCACAAACTCTGAAACGACTGCCCGACGCATTCGCAAGTTTTATCGGCGATCGGCTGAGGTCATCTATCCCCCCGTGCAGGTGCGAGGTGCGGGTTCAGCGGGAACTGAGTATTACCTCTATGTGGGGCAAATGAACTCGCTTCAGCAGGTTGATCTGGCAATTCAAGCCTGTCAACAGATTAATCGCCCCCTATGGGTAGTGGGAACGGGTAGCGAAGCCACTCGGTTACAGCAAGCCGCCGGAAAAAGTGTGCATTTTTTGGGTGAGGTGCCTGCGGAGGCAATGGCAGAGATTTATGAAGGTGCGATCGCCCTGATCTATCCCACTGCTTACGAAGATTTTGCCCTGCCTCCTGTAGAAGCAATGGGGCACGGCGTTCCGGTGATCGCTTCTGAGCAGAGCGGCATGAGAGACATCATTCTCAACTTCCGCACAGGACTCCTCTTTTCTCAACCAACCGTGGAAGGCTTATGTGAGGCAATTCTTCAGTTTGAGAAACTTCGCTTTTCGGCGATCGCCTGTATTGAACGAGCAGAAGAATTTGCCGAATCCGTGTTTATCTCCAAGTTTGAGTGGTTTGTGGCGAAAGCGTTGGATGATCATTAGTGGAAGGTAACCTCCCCTAGACGCACCTACCCCCTACCCCCATCCCGATTGCTGTAAACTAAATCTGTTCATTCCTGAAATTTCTATGTTTGCTGGAAAACGACCGACGAATCTGGGTGTGAAGGATGGCAGGCTGTTACCGTGTCCAGGTACTCCTAACTGCGTGTGTAGCTACGACACGGATGCAGTTCACGCGATCGTGCCGCTAACTTATAGCGGAGAGGCTTCTGAGGCGATCGCGCAGTTGAAGCAAATTATCCAGGCAATGGAACGGACGACGATTATCACAGAAGCATCGGATTACCTATATGCGGAATTTAAGAGTAAACTGATGGGTTTTGTGGATGATGTGGAGTTTTACGTAGACCCAACGGCGAAGGTAATTCATGTGCGATCGGCTTCCCGTTTGGGTAAATCGGATTTGGGCGTGAATCGCAATCGGATTGAACTGATTCGCGAAAAGTTGAAGACTCCTATTGCATAACTCACAAAACGAAGAAAAGGGCATGGAATATCCACGCCCCCGACCTGTTGTGCAAACTTGTTTGGCGATCGCTTACCCAAAAAGATTTTTGAGTGAGATGGCGTTCGCGGTTAGAGAGTCTAGTTCGGCGTTGACTGCGGTTGCGATCGCTTCGGGTCGGGTAGCGAAGGGATTTTCCAGCAAATTGCCTGCTGTACTTAAGCCACCTGCAATCACCTCTTGAACCTGGCTCAAACTGGGTAAATCATCGTTCACAATGGTTCCTACGCCTACAGACTGTTGCAAGTTAGCGTTGGTTGGGTCGCTCAGTTGCACGGTGAAGGTTTCTGTTGCTTCGGCAACTCCATCTGGAACTACTCGAATGCGGATACGCTTGCTGGTTTCACCTGGATTAAAGGTGACTGAGCCAGATTTAGCGATGTAGTCTGCTCCAACGATCGCGCTGCCATCTGCTGTTGCATAGTTGACGCTAACCGCTTCACTAAACGGATTTGACAGTGTGATCGCAAAGGCAAAGCCACGGGAATTGCTGGAACCTTCAAACCGCGTTACATCATTAATAGAAATGCTGGGCAAGTTCGCAGGCGGCACAATATCATCGTTTTGCAGCGTAATAACGCTTTGCCCATCCAGGATTGATGCATTCGTAGGATTGCTCAGGTTGAGGGTAAAGCTCTCATTGGGTTCAACCAATGTATCGCCCAAAATTGGAATTGCAACCGTTTGGCTAAGTTCTCCTGGATTGATTGTCAATGAACCGGATAGCGCCGTGTAATCTGCTCCGGCGATTGCGCTGCCGTCTGCGGTTGTGTAATTCACACTCACAGGTTGGCTGCTAATTCCCGATAAAGACACTGTGACCACGGCATTGTTGACTCCATTTCCTTCCGCGATCGCCAGGTCACCCACGGAAATCGAAATGGGAGTGGGTTCAGGCGTGGGATTGGGATTGGGATTGGGATTGGGATTGGGATTGGGAGTCGGATCGGGGTTGGGTGTTGGGTTGGGATTAGGAGTTGGATTGGGATTGGGGTTGGGAGTTGGATCGGGGTTGGGTGTTGGGTTGGGATTAGGATTGGGATTGGGAGTTGGATCGGGGTTGGGTGTTGGGTTGGGGTTGGGAGTTGGATTGGGGTTGGGATTGGGAGTTGGATTGGGGTTGGGATTGGGAGTTGGATCGGGGTTTGGGGTTGGGTTGGGATTGGGAGCAATGCCGCCAAACTCAAACGAGCCGCTGTCTGCATTACCCACCCGATCTGCTCCACGAATATCCGTTAGTGGTGCGCCAGAGACAGCAGCATTGATGGCAGGTGACCCATCTAGTAGAGGATAGGCCCAGAGGTTGCCTACCTGTTGCAACGTGCCCAATCTCACATCTGCCAGAGTAATGCTGGAAGTCACATTGCTGTCGTTGTTGATGCCGGGTTGCCACTGGAAGTTGCCGCCCTGGTCAGTAAACAGACGATTGGAGTGTTGCAAGATGCCCCAACCGTTACCGCCATTGTCAGCCGTGTTTTCGTAAAAAATGCTGTTTCGCAGGTTAACTTGTACCCCGTTTTCGGCAGAAATGCCCCCGCCAACCCAGCCTGCCCGGTTAAAGGCGAGCGTTGAGTTGACCACGTTTGCGGTGCCGTTGCCGCTGAAAATGATGCCACCACCGTTGTTGAAGACTTCGCTACCAAAGACCCGGTTCTGAGCGATCGTGGCGTTGGTAATTGTGGTGTTGGCGTTCCGTTCGCGCAGAGCACCGCCCTGTCCATTCGCTTCATTGCCGATGAATGAAACATCCGTTAAAGTCAGCGCGCCCGTGCCAAGAGTGTTGCGTTGATGTTCTACTGCGCCACCGTTGCCACCTTCGCCACCGGGAAGCCCGATCGCTTTGTTGTTGCGAAAGCTGGTATCGGAGATGGTCACTACATCTTCCGGGTCATTGAATAAGTAAACGGCTCCACCTGCTGCACGGGAACTGTTACCCTCAAATACGGAATTCTCAATAATCGTGGTATCGCTGGCGCGATCGGTGTAGATTGCTCCGCCATAGCCGCGCAAAAAGTTATTGCCATTGGGGTCGTTAGTGGCAAAAGTAGCAGCCAGAACATCGTTGTTCAAGAACTGGGAGTTTTGCACGGTGAGTTTGGAGTTGAGCGTATTAATCGCGGCTCCATTGATGCCTTTGTTGCCTGTGAACACGCTATTTAGGACGGTCACTTCTGATGCTTCAACCGCCGTAATTCCGGCAGACCCGCGTTCATCGTTTGCGCCTGTTGCCTGGTTATTTTCAAAGCGGGAATCGGTGACAAATACGCTGCCGCGATTACTGAAAACAGAAGCCCCACCGCCATTAGCGGAGTTGTTGCGGAAGGTGACTCCCTCAAATCGGAGTTGTGCCTGGTCAGTCGCGAAGACGGCACCGCCACGATCGCTGGTTGCCGCCGATGCAAGAGTCAGGTTTTTGACAGTGAACTGCGTTTGGCTGATGAAGGTGGATTCAACATTGAAAATCCGGGATTGCTGGTTACCACTAATGGTCAAACCAGCGGCAGCACTGCCATCAATGATCAAATCTTTGTCGTTGGGAATCACCAACTCGCCACTGGTTAAGGTGATGGTTTGATTGGCGAGGGTGGATGAAAATTGAATGGTATCCCCAGATTGGGCACGAGCGATCGCATCTCGCAACGATCCAGTTCCGCTATCGTTGGCGGTTGTAACCGTAATAATTGCCATCTGAAATTCCTCGAAACTGCAATTGGCATTGCACCAGGCACATGAAATTGAACAGCGATGCCACTGTCTGAAGAGTGATTTCAGAACACACTAAAAAACTTGTGGAGACTGGCTAGGGAATTGGTGATGCCTCTGATTGAATGCCTGCTGCCAGCCGAATAAAGACTAAATCGATAGGAACTACGCTATTGCTAGCAAGTTTCCAGTTCTAAGGGTGTCCACAACCCGGATGCAGATTGCTAAAATCTCGTGGCTACAGCAAAACTCGCTCTTTTCCACCACTGCTGTGCCTAGTGATTTTACGGAGACGACACCCGCTTTCACGGGTTGCTTCCATAAACTGCGATCGCCGTCAATTGCTGACCATAAGCTAACTAGAGCCTTTCGCTTAGATGCGATCGCAGTTTATGGAAGCTTTATCGAAAACATCCGCAAATTTGCAAATGCTTCATCCTGAGAAACAACATGCATGCCGCTAGAGCATTCCTCATCGCAGCAGTGCCAGTTTAAGAATCATCCCCCCTCCTTATAACCCCGCCAAGAATTCGTACAGGGTGATGAGTGCAGAATTGTCTAGTTCGCCTTTACCCTGTGCCAGCAGCGAGTTCATCAACTCCGTTACCTGGGCAGTTCCAAGTAGCGGCAGGTTCAACTCTTTCCCTGTCTGCAACACAATATTCATGTCTTTGCGATGCAGATTGAGCTTAAATCCTGGCTCAAACGTGCCATCAATCATCCGCTGCCCATGCACATCTAACACGCGACTCTGGGCAAACCCACCCAACAACGCCGATCGCACCTTTGCTGGATCGACCCCCGATTTTTTTGCCAGGGTCAATGCTTCCGCTACTGCCTGCACCGTCATTGCTACCACAATCTGGTTACAGGCTTTGGTCACCTGTCCTGCTCCGGCTGCGCCCACATGCACAATGTTTTTGCCCATCGCCTGCAAAATCGGCAGCGATCGCTGAAAAGCCGCCTCATCTCCGCCCACCATGATTGAGAGCGTTCCTTGTTGGGCACCGATATCGCCACCCGAAACTGGGGCATCTAATGCATCCATACCCTGTGCTTTCAAAGCCTTGTAGATTTTGCGGGAGGTAGCAGGGGCGATCGTGGAATTGTCGATGTAGAGCATTCCGGTTCTGCCCCCTGCTAAAATGCCGTTCTCGCCCAGCACCACCGCTTCCACATCCGGCGAATCAGAGACGCAGGTAATCACCACATCGGACTGTTGCGCTACTTGCATGGGAGAGTCAGCCGCGATCGCCCCATCCCTTGCCAGTTCATCCATTGCCGCACGACTGCGATTAAATACCGTCAGCGGAAAGCCCGCCTTCAGGAGATTTCTCGCCATCGGCTTACCCATGATCCCCAGCCCGATGAATCCAACTCGTTCCATCATCTCTACGCTCCATTTCCCCGTTTCTGCAACGCTAACGTATTTCGTTCCCAAAATACGTTGTCTGCATAGCCTTGAATGGTTTTATCCTGCTCTGCCAGTTCCAGGCGTTTTTCTGCCAACAGGCAATACTCCGGGTTAATATCAACGCCGAGATACCGTCTGCCCAGTTTTTTGGCCACCACGGAACTGGTACCGCTGCCCAGGAACGGATCAAACACCATCTCACCAGGATTCGTGCTGGCAAGGATGAGG
>JACYLN010000141.1 GCA_015272515.1 Leptolyngbyaceae cyanobacterium C42_A2020_001
TTTGATTCTGATACCCCGTCCGCTTGCGGCGGGGTAGTTCATTTCTGAAATTTTGCTCTGTTCGCGTTTCCATCTCTTGTCAAATAATCGTTGGATGGTTCAGCATGGTGTTCAGATTGTTTTGTTACCGTCACGAACCACTATGCGATCGCTGATTTTATCCCTTGCTCTCACAGGTTTAGCCACCCCTGCTGTTGCCGCGACCTGTGAAGAAAGCTTTCAGAAAAAAGGAGACTTTCTCAATGGTGCTGCCTTTGCCGCACGGGTGCAGGTTGAAGGGTTATCCGTAGAAGGAGCCTTTTCCCAATTGCGTCCTATTCTGGCTCGCGAAGGCATCAAAACGCTCAGCACCGATGTGAATACAGGTGTGATGAAAGCCGAAAATCCTGCAACGCCTTTTCAGCGGGCTTTACCCATTGATGTGTTTGCTTCGGTGGATGGTAAAGTCCTGAACGTTGAGATGGTTTTTACCCTGCCAGGTGGCGTAACTGCCCGCAGAGAAACGGTGAAAAAATATCTGTGTGGTGCGCTTAATCAAATCGTGCCACCAAAAACAGCGACGGTTGAAACCCCATCTGCTAACGCCAATGCTCCAGCAGTTGATATTGATGCGAACACATTGGCGAAACAAGTCAAAGACTCGGCAGATAATCCCGCTCGAATTCGGTTGAACTTTATTGGCAAGACTTTTCGAGTTAATGGAAAAGTCGCCAATATTGTAGATAATGATGGCGCTTACACCGTGTCGTTTGATAGCGCCCCTCCTGGCACGGGCAACCCTTCCAGGGAAAAAGCGAATCGGACGACGATTGTGTGTGCGATGGCAAAGAATCAGGATGCTGCTGTTGCCGCATTGCAGATGAATCAAGCAGCGACATTAGTGGGTCGCTTCCAACGTTTCGACAAACAATCCAATTCCATCACGTTGCAGGATTGCCGCGATCGCTAAAATTCCATTCTTAAACATTACTGGGTGGTAAAGCGGTAACCCGTGTATTGTTCACCTTCGTATAAAACCACCACCCAGGTATCCCGTTCAAAATCGAGTGGGTAAGCTTCTCGTTGTGCGGTTGCGCCCGCTCGAATTTGTAAATCGGGTAGTTTGCAATATGGCTCTTTCACAATCTCGCGAATGCGCTGCTTTTTGTCGCCTTCAGAAACGGTCAGCAGTTGAGCTACCTGCGTTTTAGAAAGCGCCGCTTCTGATTTCAAAATCTCCTGACAAGAAGCAGTGAAACTCCGACGACTGCTGAATGTTGGCAGTCCATACATATCTAGCAACATCCCCAACGCCAGCAGCACCGTTCCACCAATAATGGCGCGTCGGGGGAGTTTTCCTAGCAGTTGACTCGCACTCATTGATTTGCCCTTTAGTTAATCCATAATTCTGAGTTTTTGAAGGCGATGCGGTACGCTGCGCGAACACATCCTGCGTTTGGCTAATCTGAACTTTTTAGAAGAATTTACCGCCGATAAACAGCCCCAACATCACCAGAAAGAGTCGGTAAAACGGTACCCACCCCGTTTTGGGAACAAACAACGCCAGAAAAATTGCTAACGCTGCGGGTGCAATCATCATTAGCGTGAAAACGGGAGACAGGAACGGTAAGGAGGATAGCAAGTGATGGGAGGCAAGCCGAGCGATCGCAGCAATTCCCACCCAGACCACCGCATCTTTCAGGCGCTCCATGGGTTCCTCTGGCAGTTCAAAAAAGCGCCAGAGGGGTAACCGCCGCAGATGAGACAGAGATCGCCGAACAACAGGTTCAAACGGTGGCTGCTCGTAGGATTGACGCTGATAGGATTGGCGTTCGTAAGTCTGCTGCCGGGGGCGATCGCGAGATGATTCCGATTGCCCGTAGGATTGCTCCTGGCTCACCAGTTGCCGCAACTCCTCATTGGCACGCCATGCTTCATAATCGTACCGCTGGCGCACCGGATCGAAGGGATTTGGGTGATGTGGGTGAGGCTGGGGATAGGAGTAAGCGGAGGGTTGAGGATAGGACTGTTCCGATGGTTGAGGATAACTACGATCACGATAACCAGTTTGACGATGGGGTGGCGCAGGTGGCGTATCAGCCTCGTCCATCATCAACTCTAACTGCGAAAGGCGTTGCCGAATTCGCTTCGCCTGTTGTTTCAAGTCGTCTGTCGCTTCTTGCTCCAGGGAGGTTTGCAGATCATCTGGCTGAAATTTGGGCGATCGCATTTGCTGTTGAATTGATGCAGGATCGACTTCTGCACCAAACGACATCGCCTGAGATTGCTCCATCCAGGCTTTTTTGCGGGCACGTTCTACCAAAATCTGATTGATCCGATCTGCCAGGTCTTCCAGGTGTTGCAGTTCATCCGCAAAGGGTTGATGCTTTGGCGATTGAGGTGGACGGTATGAAGCTGCGGGTTTAGACTTGTTGGCAGCAGCCCGACTTTTTCCCGACCCAGATTGCTTCCGTTTGGTGGACGATCGCGGCGTTAGGGGATCTTCCGCAATACTACCGAGTGCCGCTTGAGGTGATTGTGAAGCTGAACGCTGCTTCATCGGCATCGGCACAACGTTCGCCTCTTCCTCCAACGGCATCTCATCCTGATCAGCGATCGGATAAGGTTGCTGCGCTAAATTGTGCGAGACTGGATAGGACTGGGGAGGTTGTCTGCGGGCTTGATGTTCTTCCATTGAGAAAAACCGCCTAATCTAACGGGGGATTCACAGCACCACTGAGCAGAACCCAGAGTGGTACTAGTGTACTATAACAGATTAGACGTGGTTTAGAAACTATTGATTGCTCTTCCGCTTCTTTGATATCAGTTTTTTGCTGGGGCCGGCTGCAATCGGGCAGTTTGCAGTCCGTCTTGAAAGGTGCTGGCAATGTTGGGCAACCCGACCTGGTTTAACAGGGCAGCGAGATCTTCACGGACGGCAGAGTTTTTGGGATCGGTGGCGTTGGCACTGGACAAGATAGCAATTGCGTCGTACCACATCCCAGCTTCGGCATATAGGCGAGCGCGAACCTGATCAGATCGGGTGGAAGCGATCGCTTTCCCCAATTCGTTGGTTATCGGCACTCGCTGCACCCAACCTTGAGCGTAAATATCTTGGGAACGGCGATTAGGATTGCAAATGACGGCGATTGACCAACGATAGTCTTTATCAGCAATCAAGTCGGGCGTGGTTGTTGGCAACTCAACTTTGACAATACCTTTGGCGTTAGGTTGCACCGTTTTTACCGCCAATGGTTTATTGACTCCTGGTTCCACTAGCGTAAACTCAGCCGATTTTGCGCCTACTAAGTAGGCCATGAAGGTTGGGCGTGGTGATGCGGTTAGCCCCACATGATTATCTGGAACGAGGGGTAGGATGGTGACGCGGTTGAACTTGTCGCAGCCGCGAGAACCTGTCCCCGCAGTCCGGATGGCGCGTTTGAGTTTGGGTGGTTTGTAGCTAATGCCTCTGCTCTGTTGGGCAAAGGCTGAAGGGGTGAGTTCCAATCCACTCAGGCGGGCAAACGAGGATTGAGTCTCAACCGGGAGGACGGCGATCGCTTGCAGACCGACTGCCAATGCAGATGCGGTTGCCATTGCGGGAACGGTGCGAAATCTTACCATAGGGGGTCTCCGGTCTGTTAGCGGTTATAGGGGGCTACGCTGAAACGGTAAACGAATCGGAACTAAGCGATGGAACATAACTTTAAAGATGTGGATCGATGCACCGTGCCACTTATTATTCTGGCTTGTCAACCTAAAATATGCGAGTCCTCAGGTACATCAGTTTTTAATGATTCCAACAAGATTTGATAAATTTTCGTAGTTTCCGAGCGCCCTTTCAGTTGTACATTTGCGATGAATTGATGCGGGAAGCGATTTTGTACATAGTTGTAGGTGTTTTCATTGATCAAAATTCGGCAAATACCGAGTCCCAACGTTTTATCAAAGCTTTCTAACCGAGATGCAATGTTGACACTGTCGCCGATAGTGGTGTAGTCGAGCCGTTGTTCGCCGCCCAAACTTCCCGTCACAACCAATCCTGTGGCAATGCCAACCCGCATACTCACCGTCGGGCGACCTTGACTTTCCCATTTTTGGTTCAAGGCGTTCAAAATATGCGCCATTTCAACGGCACAACCAACTGCCTGAACCGCATCCTGGGCAATTTCGGCTTCGCTGGTGCGGGGGATGGGAACCCCAAACACTGCCATGATGCAATCGCCAATGAATTTGTCTACAATGCCGCCGTTTTCGAGTACTGCTTGAGTCATCGCTTCCATGTATTCGTTCAGCCAAGACATCAACACTTCTGGGCTGGTACGTTCAGATACAGTGGTGAAGTCTTTAATATCGGAAAACAAGACGGTTGCGGTCATTCTGCGCCCAGTTAATCGCCCTTGTTGCAATAGTTGGTCGCGATCGCGCCAGATGGCTTCAGCAATTTTGGGAGAGACGTGCCGCCCAAAAATGTTCATAATAGTCTGGCGTTCGGCGTGTTCCAGGTAAGCAATGTAGCTGGTAATCAGTCCAGTAGACGTTAACAGCGCCAGCACCGCCGGAACAATCGGAATCCACCATCCCGCCAAAAATGCCAGATAACTAGCCGCCACCAGGCTACTTGCCAGCAATAGAATGCCGCCAATTGCCCAGCGGGGTGCGCGCGCGCTCCAGGCTAAAATTGTGCCAACGGTTGCCCAGGCGATAATCCACACCATTTCTTGCCAATCTTGCCAGCCCTGAATTCCAGTACGCCCATCTAAGGTAGAGCTCAAAATTTGACTTGCAAGATTTGCCTGAATTTCTACACCTGCCATTGTTTCGGGTGTGGTGATGGAGTTACCGCTGTAGGGTGTGTAGAAAAAATCTTTGATGCTGGTGGCGGTGGGTCCGATTAGCACGATGCGATCGCGCATCAGGTTAGCCGGAATATTACCATTCAGTACCTCCATCAAGGAAACCGTCTGAAAGCTATTAGCAGGACCGCGGTAGTTCAGCAAAATCTGATATTCACCATCATCGGCTTTGATGTAAGCTCCGTCGTTTGCCTGAAATTTGGGAAACACGGCTTGTTTAAACTTGAGATAGTCAGTAGCAGGATCGGCTTCTGCCAAAATGTTTTGCTTTTCCAGGTAAAGCCGTGCCAATCGCAAGCCCAGGGTTTCTTGAGCATCTTCGCCGATAAACAAAATCACCCGCCGCACTTTGCCATCTCCATCCTGTACCACGTCGTTTGAAGCGACCTGATTAAGTTGCTTCAGTACGGGTGGCGGCGCAACGGGCACATTTTTGATGCCGCCCCGGTTCTCAATGCCAATCAAGTTGGGTGTTGTTTTGAAGAGGTTGACCAATTCGGAGTGTCCGGGTTCTACGGGAAAATCCCGGTACAGATCCAACCCGATCGCGACCGGTTGCTGCTGTTTAATGCGTTGAATCAGCCGTGCCAGGGTGGCATCATCCAGGGGCCAGCGGCGAGTTTTTCGCAGGTCGTCTTCATTCACGCCCACAATCACGATGCGCGGATCGGCGGCTTCTGACGGGCGCGATCGCATCAACTGGTCAAACGCCATCCACTCGTAGGGTTGGAGTGCTCCGGAGAGGCGCAACAAAATCACCAATCCTGCCGCCGTTGGAACCGTCGTCCAGATTCCCCGCCATTCCCAAATTCGCTTGAATATCATTTTGGGCATTAATAAAGCACTCCAATCTGAAAATTCATTTTAGAGAATTTTTCCAGCCCGGTGTGTATCAATTTACGGCTAAAACCCACACACTAAATCGTGAGCTTTAACAACCGCTGCCAGTTGGGGATGAGTTCCCAACACCACTCTGCCGTCTGGTGTCCGAATGAATCCTTGTGCTTCTTGAACAGGATCACCCGGTTTCCAGGAAAGATGGGGGGTGGAGACAGGGGGGAGTTTGTTGGGATCAGCCCCCTGGTTCAAAGATTGGGGGGGATCCGTGCTCACCGGGCGCACGGGCGCAACATTATATCGCCCTACTGCCTGACTATAAGGAGTCCGCGCTAGCCCACCTGTACCCGTCACCAGGAAGCTACTGCGTCCGCTGGTGCGCCGTGCCAAACAACTTCCAGCCACCACCTGCTCAGAACTGACAAACTCATCTTCGAGAGAGGAGAAAGAGTTTTGGATGAAGCTGATGTCGGGAATTTGCACCGTACCGCTAATGCCAAACACTGAAGATGAGGAGATATCCACCCGACCATTGCCGCGAAATCGGGACAAGTCTGACCCAGGATTGCGTCCTACGTTAGCAAATAGATCAGCGATGAAGATGAGCGCGTCGATCGTGATATTGCCGCCATCGCCAAAGCGAGCATTTGCCAGAATGTCACTGTCTTCAAAGGCGAAGAACCGTTCTTGCGATCGAATGGTGATGTCACCACCGCCGCCTGCCCCATCGGAAACGCTGCTGCTGACAAGACTGCCTCGGTTGAACAGAATGTCTCTGGCGGAGATGGTAACTTGCCCGCCGCCGCCCTGCTCGGATGAGGCAGAAATTTCGCCGTTGCTCACCCGCAGGCGATCGCGCAGGTTAATGGTAATTGAGCCAGCATTTCCGGTAGCCGTGCTGCGGCTGGTGATGCGGCTACCGTCCGTCAAAAATAGGGAATTGGCAGAGAGGGTAATTCTTCCGGCATTGCCTGTGCCAGAGGAAGAAGTGGAAATTTCTGCCCCATTTTGAATGGTCAGGTCATTGCGAACTGTCAATTGAATGTTGCCGCCCGTGCCAGAGACCGTATCAGCAGTGAGTTTGCCGCCCGTATCCAGGGTTGCCGTCCGTGCCCGAACCTCTAGATTGCCAGCGCTGCCCGTTCCCGTACTGCTGACGGTTGCCTGCGCTCCGTTCTGGATCAGCAATTGATTGGTGGCGATCGCTAAACTCCCCGCATCTCCGCTGGCCGAAGACCGAGCTGCTAACCGTCCGCCTCCATCGAGCACCACTCGCTGGCTGGCATTCACAGCTAAAATTCCGCCTGCCCCGCTGCCTTCCGTTGAAGCAGACACTTCAGCGCTGTTCAATACGCTCAACTGCTGCGTATTAATTGTCAACCGGCCTCCGGCTCCTGCCGCTTTGGTCGTAACCGAGACTTCGGCACCGTCTTGTACCAAAAGCTGGGGTGTGGCGATCGTCAAGTCGCCCGCCCGTCCCTCTCCCTGACTCTGCGCCAAAACGCCGCTGGGGTTGGTACCCCTGCCCGATACTACCACCCGTTCACTAGCCGCCACACTCATATTGCCTGCGGCTCCGCTGCCACTGGTTGAACTCACCAGTTGCCCGCCTGTGAGCAGTTCCAATTCCCCCGTCCGAATCGCAATTTCGCCACCCGTGCCTGTGCCGCCTTCTACAGCCGTACTAATCCGACTATCCGTTTTGACGCTGAGAGAGCCGCTTCCGGTATCAATGGCAATGGTGCCACCTTGTCCGCTGGCAGAGGTTTTGGCGTTGATCGTTGAACGATCGCTCAACAGGATAGTGGGAGCCGTAACCGCGACATTGCCGCCGTTGCCTAACCCGTTTGTGCTGGCATCGATTTCGCTGTTGCCGCTGAGTGCCACCAAATTGCCGCCGCGCACGGTAATGGTGCCGCCCTGCCCAGTGGCGTTTTCGGCAACGGTAGTGCGAAGGGCGCTGTCGTTTTCCAGGGAGACGCGATCGCTGGCTTCCACCAAAATGTTGGCACCCAAAATGGAACCCGTGCTGTCTGCATTCAGACGAAAGTTGTTGAGGGTGACATTCGTGCCGCGAATTACCGCGCCGCCTGCGTGACCTGTGTTGTCTGGGAAGGTGTCTGTAAAAAATTCGCCACCCAACAGGTAAACATATCCGGCAGTTGCCTGCGCTGCAATACTACCCGTTGCGCCCGTGCCAAAAGCTGCCACATCAATGGTGGAGTCTAGCGAAGTGAGTGATCTCCCAGTGAGGGTTACCGTTCCAGCAATGCCCGCTCCGTTCGTTGTGGCAAAAATGTCGCTGCCAGTTAGAGTCAGGTCGCCGCGCGGAGCCGTTATTATCAGATTTCCGGCTGCACCGTTGCCCACAGTGTCTGTGTACAAGCTGCTATTGGTGAGGGCGATCGCGCCATTGGTAGCAGTCAAGATCACATTGCCGCCGTTGCCGTCGCCGTTTAGAACTCCAGCATCTAGCGTTGCGCTGGTGATTGCAAGACTTCCTCCCGTTAAATTAATGAATCCGGCGGAACCTGTGGCCGTGTCGCCAAATGCGGAAGTATCCAAAAAGCTGTCTGGCTCAAGGGTGATGCTGCCGTTGTTGGCGGCTTGAACCGAAATGTTGCCAGCATTGCCGGATGCCAGGGAGGAAGCAAACACCGAAGCTCCTGCTCCCACAGACACGGATTGCCCCGAAATCACAATATTGCCACCATCGCCGCTACCAAAGGTGCTGCTGTTGAGTTCTTGATTGGCTGCGATCGCAACGGTGCTGCCACTGCTGAGAGTGATCGCTCCACCGCCGCCCAACCGGCCGCCATCCGCCAAAATGCTGCCCACTGTGAGATTGCGATTGGCGGACAGAAAAACAGTGCCGCCGCTACCCCCGTCTTCCAACAAAACGCGAGTGCTGAGAACACTGGCAGATGTGTCAATTGCGCCGCGATCGCTAACGATGCGAAGAGTGCCACCGTTGCCTAAGGATGAAGCAGCGTCGATGTCTCCGGTAGTGGTGATGTCCAGGTTAGCGTTCAAATTTACCGCCCCACCCGTGCCTGTGCCGTCTGCAAAGGTAGCGATCGCCCCGGTGACAATGCCGTTCCCAGCCGTAACGCTGACCGCTCCCCCATTGCCGTTGGTGGACGAAGCATCGATCGCGCCAACGGTAATATTGCCCTGAGCCGCTGTTAAAGTGACCGCTCCACCATTACCCGTTGCGCCCGTGGAAAACGTGTTGATTGCCGTGGCAGAAACGCCGCCCCGCCCGTTGAGCGAAACTGCTCCGCCATTGCCTGTGCTGGATGAGGTATCGATCGTGCCCACTGCGATTGCGCCGTTGGATGTAAGCTGAAGCGCTGCGCCTGTAAAGTCTCCCAGGGTAATGTTGCCAGGTGATTGCACGGAAAATAATCCACCCGTGTTAATGCCGATGTTGGTGGTGACTGCGCCGTTAAGGCTGGTAACGCTGAGATTGCCCGCACTTTGTAGCAGGCTGTCAGGGCTGGTTTGCGCCTGGATATCCACTCCGGCATTGCCACGAATCAAAAGATCGCCACTCGTGCTGGCAATAAAGGGACTGTCGGCGCGATCGCGAATTTGCAGCACCCCCGTTGCTGATAGAAACAAATCGTTTGCCGCTTGCAGTTGGCTGCGCTGGAGTGTGGCATTGCCCCCCGCCGCGATCGCCAGTCCACCCGTGGTACTTACCAACACACTATCCGCCAGTTGCAAATTTCTCGTTGCAGACAGCAAGACATTGCCCGTGGCGTTTAACTGGCTACCCGTAAGCGAAACCGTATTGCCAGAAAATGTTGCCGCGTCGCCATTGGTAAACACGCCATTCGCCGCGATCGCGCCACTGCTATTTACCGTAATATTTCCGGTGGTTTGGATGGAACTGGTAGAGTTTGTTAGTGCGTTGATCGTGACACCCTGCGTCCCCTGAATCAGCAAATTACCCCCCACAGTTGCATTAAATGGATTTGCAAGAGTGTCTTGAATTTGCACGGTGTTTTGTGCCAATAGCGATAGATTGCCCGTGGTTGTGAGTTGGCTTGCTGTCAGGTTGAGATTATTAGCGGCAAACAGGCTAGCCGTTTGGGCAGTGGCTTGCTGAACCGTGACGTTACCCGCTAAAGCATTCACTGTCAAAATGCCGTTGGGTGCCAGCAATTGCCCGATGCTATTAATCGAGTTGCCGCGTAACGTCAGGTCTTGCCCTGATTGAATATCTCCTGCATTGGCGATGACATTGCTATTGAGAAATATAGTTTGTCCAGCTTGAATACTGCCCTGATTACTAATCGTACCTGCGGATGCAGTGAGAGATTGTCCAACTTGAATTGTTCCCTGATTGCTAACTGTGATTGCATTCAGGGTCAAATTCTGTCCTGCTAATAAGCTTCCAGTATTGGCAACTGTATTTGCAGCGAGTCTGATGTTTTGTCCAGCTTGCACTGTTCCCGAATTTGCGATCGCATTCCCAATCAGTGTGACATTTGTTCCAGCTTGCAAATTTGCCTGATTCGTGACATTTGCCAGAGCGTTCAAAAAGGTTGCTTCTGGCTGAACAGCAACCAACGTACTTGGAACAGCCAGATTGGCACTGAATACCCCATTTTCCAACGTAATAGCGCTAGATGTGCTGGCAACAAATGAGCCTTGCACATCTAAACTAGCACCGGGACCAAACACAATCCCCGCAGGGTTGAGCAAATACAGATTGGCAGGTCCTAATACGCCCAATCTGCCCAGGATATTGGAGGGATTGCCGCCCGTGACGCGAGTGAGGATATTGGTAACTCCATCTGGATTGGCAAAATAAACCCCTCGACCAGCCGCCACATTAAACTCTTGAAAGCTGTGAAACAGGTTGAAGCCCCGTACAGCACCACCCCCAATCACGTTGCTGGGAAAGCCGCCAATGGTTTGATCTACAGGATCGACCGTAGATTGCTCGATTCCCAAACTGGTATCTGCTGCAAGTTGTGCCTGAGCGGGTAACCCAATCGCGGCGATCGCCCCCAGCATCAAACCGCCCGCCACCCGCGATCGCCAGCCCCCACGGGAGCATCCATACCTCGTCATGCCTGTTGCCTCCTGTAAGGGCGAAATCGCAGTGTCATCACATCCAGTTACCAATCAAAATAAAGGACGACCAAACAGCGGGATGGTTGTAGTTAATGTCCTGGATGAGTTTTTTCTGCGCCCGCTGTAACGCTTCGGCTTTGGTAGTTCCAGGCTTGAGCAATTGCGTGTAAAACTCCTCCACCAGCGGCACCGTCGCTTCATCATTGATAAACCAGAGCGTTGCCATGGCACTTTTTACCCCAGCTCTGACTGCTAATCCGGCGATTCCTAAGGCCGATCGCTCATCGCCCGCTGCCGTTTGACACGCACTCAAGGTCAGCAGTTCCACAGGTTGAAGGTTTTGCCGAGTTTGCAGCACTTCATCTAGTTTGTCGATGGTGATGCGATCGCGGTACGTCAGCAAAAATGTGCTGGCTGCATCGCCGCCAAACTTACCGTGGGTTGCCATGTGCACAATGGGATAGCGTTTCCCTTGCAGGCGATCGCGCACCCCCTTCAGCGTAAAATCTTGATCCAGCAGTTTCGTGCCACCTAAAAGGTGATGCACCTCTTTGACTTCAACTTCCACATTGGGCAGGGCGGAAAATGGCGGCTGTTCCAGGGTTAGCCCCACGGCCAAAGCATTGAGGTTGCGACGATCCAATGAGCGACGACTGGTGAGGTTGAGGCTAGGGGTGGTGGCAATGGGATACTTCTCAACCAAAAATTGCTGACCATCGTGCAAAGCTGCCATGGGCACTTTCCGCAGCACCCCATCATTCACAAACACCAGCGTTGATGGTTGGATGGCACTCAAATCAGTTTCTAGAGGACGAATCAGCGCATTGTAAATTGCCTGAGCTTCAACCAAATACTCATCGGTTGAGCGTTTTTCTAGCAACGACCGGAGTTGATCGATTTGGGTTTGTAACGAGATGCGGGTCGAAATCGCGGGTTTACCGTTCACCGTAAGCTGGATGGGATATTTCTTTAATCTGCCATTGGGCGATCGCAACAGCAAATAACTCCGATCTTCCAGAACAACGGAATAGACCACCACTGCATTGGGGTCAATCGCGCTGTGAATGGAAGCTTGCCCCGGTGCTATTCTCTGTTCGGCGGCGATCCCGTCTTTGGCAACTTGAACACATTCATCCCCAAAAAAGTTTTGCAGTTCTGCCAGTTTCAGCAACTCCAGCACATCCAATACTTTCTCCAAATTGGGTGAGTTGGTTGTCTGAGAGGCAGATGCGACAGGTAAAGATTTCAAGCCAGCGCTAGAGGCAACTGGGGAAGGTGTGTTGGCTCTAGATTCATCAACCGTTAGCAACAGCCCGATCAGTTCTCGATAGACAGGTTCCACAGAATCGCGAAAATCGAACTGGAGATCTTTGCTGGCAGCGATAATATCACTGCGAATGGTTTGCAGAGTGGCGATCGCTTGATCATAGGCTGCGATCGCCGAATTCAATTGTCCCGTTGCTTTCAAAAGTCGTCCGCTTTGCCATTGCCAGCGATACAAACTATCGGCGGCATTTGCGCCTTGTGCTGTGAACTGTGCCTTCCGAGTGAGGGCGATCGCGGCATCATATTGCTGATTTAGTTCATACAGATGCCCCAACGTGCCCAAGGCAAATGACTCAGAGCGGGGATCTTTCACCAGGCGCGCGATCGCCAGCGCCCGTTCCAGAATTGGTTTTAACACTGCAATTTCTGGTTTCTGCGATCGCGTATCTGCATTCTGGATCAAACTATTCGCCAAACTGATGTAGCCAAAGGCTTTGTCTTGAGAATCGGGTTTTGCCTCAAGCTGCGCCAGAAGTTGAGTGTGATTGGGAGGAATGGGTGATTTGGCATCGGCAAATGGCTTTACAACCATTGGTTGGGCTGGCTGCCCGGCAATAACAGGAGAACTGAACACGCCTGCAACATTAAGCTGGGCACAGGTAAGTTCGGGCAAGACGGGAATTGGAGTTGATGGCGGCAAGTTCTTAAGCAGGCGATCGAGGTTGAGCAGAGCTTTGGGTTCGGTTGCGCCCGTCTCTTGCTGGCTCACAGTGACGCTTTGCTGGTAAGCCGCCAGGGCAACTCGCACATTCTGGTCTGCCAACTGCTCCAGCATCGTCGCTTCTGGGGTTTCACCTTCCAATCTGGCAGCCCTTGCCTGATACCGCAATTGCTCTGCCCGACTGACAAACACATTTCCCAAGTTATTCAGGGCTGTGGCAATGTAAGGGGTGTGGTTGAGCTGACACGCCAGTATCAAACTTTGTTGATTAGCAGCCAGGGCACCCTCGTACTCGCCCAATGCCCAGCGCGCACTCCCAATCGCCCCCTGTGCTGCTGCTTCGGTAGGTAAATCTTGCGCCTTTTGTGCCAGCGCGATCGCGGACTCCGCCCGTTCCACCGCCACCTGATGCTGTCCCAAATCGCTGTATGCCTGCGCCTGTTCGGTGACCAATTGGGCAATCGCCGCATCATCTGCCAGTGAACGATCGCTGCGATAAAGCTGAATCGCCGCCTCCCATTGAGCGATCGCCCGATCCAGCTTGCCAATTTGGCGATACGCCTGCCCCAGATTGGTCAATAAGATGACGCGATCGCGGGGATCGGTCACTTGAGTTAGAGCGCGTTCCCACTCGACGATCGCGGCGGCAAATCGTCCTGCTTGATATTGCTGGAGACCTTGATCAGCAAGAGCAAACCGAATAACAGAGGGAGTACGGGCCTGAACGGTGATCGTCCATCCTCCCCAACAACCCAACCACAAGCTAACCAGGAACCCCAATCCAAACAAAAGCGATCGGCGTAACCGACCTTGCTTAATCCGCGACATGACAGTGACGATTCAGTTACCTTTAACCCTGATCAAAATGCCAATCCTACACCCTGAGGAGGATTGTTTATTTCTTCATTTTCAGGTACAGCATGAGTTGTGTGTGTGTGAAATCAATGAATATTCTCTAGCGACAATGATGCCTTAATAAATCAGCGAAGACAATACAGAATCTGGGTGAGAAACAATCCATGCTTGACCCGAGCACCGCTCAAAGTTAGCATAGATATTAGTGATTTAGTATGAACCGTGATTCGTCAGCAGTTTCCTTTCAACTCTCTTCACAGCCTGCTGCTGGGGCTGCTGCTGCGCCTTGCGCGCAAATAATCTTCACACTACACACAAGTTTTTAGCATTTCGCCAGTTTGAGCATTCACGTTCATTCAGTTGCGTCTGAGTGCGATCGCTCAACGAAGCCGCTTTGCTCTTGCTAAGAAGCGCAAATTTAATCCAGTGGAATAGTCATCGAGAGTATAGATGGGTTACGGCTATCGCCTAACCCATCCTACAAAACTCCCCCACACACCATACCCCACACCCTATTCCCCCATTCCCCATTCCCGCATTTCAAAAGGAAAAACTAATCATGTTGAAGCATCCTGCTGGTAAGTATCAACCGTTTGCACCCGTGAATTTGTGCGATCGCACCTGGGTCAACCAAACCATTACCCAACCTCCGATCTGGCTCAGTACGGATTTGCGCGACGGCAACCAGGCATTGATTGAACCAATGAACGTTCAGCGCAAGTTGCAACTATTTCAAATGCTGGTCAAGCTTGGGTTTCAAGAAATTGAAGTGGCGTTTCCCTCTGCCTCCTCAACCGATTTTGATTTTGTCCGGTTGTTGATTGAGCAGCAGTTGATCCCGGAAACCGTTACCATTCAGGTCTTGACCCAGGCACGGGAAGATTTGATCCGCCGCACGTTTGAGTCATTGCAAGGAGCGAAGCGGGCGATTGTACATGTTTATAACGCTACATCGCCGGTGTTTCGACGGGTGGTGTTTGGGCGCGATCGCCTCGGCACCATTGATCTTGCTGTTTCTGCTGCCCGGTTGATCAAGCATCTGGCAGCCGAGCATCCCGAAACCGATTGGCACTTTCAGTATTCGCCCGAAACCTTCACGGCAACTGAATTGGATTTTGCCAAAGATATTTGCGATGCGGTGACCGAGGTCTGGCAACCAACCCCGCACCATAAAGTGATTCTCAACTTGCCCGCCACGGTTGAAGTGGCAACGCCCAATATCTTTGCCGATCAGGTGGAATGGATGCATCGCCACCTGGCACGACGGGATAGTGTGATTATCAGCGTTCATCCCCACAACGATCGCGGCTGTGCGATCGCGGCGGCTGAACTTGCCCAACTGGCAGGAGCCGAACGGATTGAAGGCTGTTTGTTTGGCAATGGCGAACGCACAGGCAACGTGGATCTGGTGACGTTGGCGCTCAACCTCTACACGCAAGGCATCCATCCCGGATTGGATTTTTCGCAGATCAACGATGTTGCCAGAACCATTGAAGATTGCACCCAACTGCCTATCCATCCCCGCCATCCTTACGTGGGTGACCTGGTATTCACTGCCTTTTCTGGCTCCCATCAAGACGCGATCAAAAAAGGGTTTGCGGTACAACAGCCCGATGCCTTGTGGGAGGTGCCCTATTTACCGCTTGATCCGGCAGATGTGGGGCGCACCTATGAGTCGGTGGTGCGGGTCAACAGCCAATCGGGTAAGGGTGGAATTGCCTTTTTACTGGAGCGCGAGTGCGGGCTGGTATTACCCCGTCGCTTGCAGATTGAATTTAGCCAGGTGGTGCAGCAGGTGATGGATGATCTGGGCAAAGAGTTGACCGCCCAGGATTTGTGGCGCTTGTTTGAGCAGGAATATTTGCAGGCAACGTCTCCCCTGAAATATGTTGAGCATCACAGCTCAAAAGTGTTGGATGGAGACGCGATCGCGGTGACGCTGCAACTTCAGCAGCAACCGATTGTCATTCAGGGGCAGGGCAATGGCCCGATTGATGCCTTTATCCATGCGTTGGGACTGACTATTCGAGTTCACCAATACGAGGAGCGATCGCTGGAACAGGGCAGTAACGCCAAAGCGGTTGCCTTTGTGGAATTGGTCGCTGAGTTTGCCCAAAGTCCGCTGCATGGCGTTGGCATTCACACCAACATTGTTACAGCCTCGATTCTGGCAGTCCTTAGCGCCATCAATCGCGGTTTGCAGAAAATGGCTCAATCCCAGCAAGTCCAGGTACTCCAACCTTTGACAAAGATGAAGTAATCCTGATTTAACCAGTGATAGAGACACATTCTTTGCCCCCACACCCCCTCCGGAGGGGCTTTCAGTTACAGCAAAAGACTCAGGTTGGACAGATTAGAGAGTTCAACCCCAGTCTTTGCTCCAAGCAGGGAATCCCTTGCGGGGGGTGCGGGGGAGTGAGTCCCCCACGAAGCGGGGGGGCGGGGGGAAGCCCCCCGGTAGAGTTTGTGGGTTTAAGTCGAGATCTGTGTACACAGTAGCTTGATAAGGGGAACTGAAGGGGATCTCAATCTGTAGCGTGTCGAAATCAAATCGGTATTAACTTCCATGATGGCAACGGCTATAATAGCCTATTCATTGGTGTTCTAACCCATGCATCCTCTGTTCCACTCCCTGCCTTCTCGTCGCCGCTTTTTGCAAGGCGGAATTGCCACCACCCTGCCTCTTGCCTTCAGCGCTAAGCAAGCCGCGATCGCCCAATCTCAGCCCATTCTGAAACCACCCATTTTGCGTCCAGGAGACACGGTGGGCATGGTTGCACCTGCCAGCAACGCCTACGAGCCAGACGAAATCCAGATCGCTAAAGAAACAATGGAACTGTACGGTTTCAAAGTTGTGTTAGGGCGCAACATCAACGCTCAAAATGGCTATCTAGCGGGTAGCGATGCCCAGCGAGCAGCGGATCTTAACGAGATGTTTCGCCGTCCTGAGGTGCGCGGCATTGTCACTTTTTCTGGCGGGTATGGGTGCAGTCGCATCCTGTCCCTATTGGACTACGAGCAAATGCAGCGATCGCCCAAAGTAGTGGTTGGGCATAGCGACATCACTGCGCTCCTGATTGGCATTTATCAAAAGACAGGCATGATTACCTTTCATGGATCTTCCGGGCTGACGGGGGTAGGCGACTACGCCATGGAGCACTTTCGCCGCGCCATTATGACCGCCCAACCCATCGGCGCAATTGCCCAACCACCCAAACCCTCTGAAGGCACAGTAGAGCGCAACAATCGCCTGATCACCATTGTTCCTGGTCGGGCTACAGGTCCATTGATTGGCGGCAATCTCACCCTGGTTACCAACCTGATTGGCACCCCCTTTGAACCCGATACGCGCGGCAAAATTCTATTTCTAGAAGACATTGGCGAGGAGCCTTACCGCATCGATCGCATGTTGACGCAGTTGTGGCTCGCCGGAAAACTGCAAGATGCGGCTGGGATTGCTCTAGGGCGTTTTGTGGATTGTTATCCCAAAGAGTTTCGACCATCGTTTTTCCAAACCATCAGCCTGGAAAATGTCTTGCGCGATCGCCTCGAACCCCTGGGCAAACCTACCCTTTACAATCTGATGTTTGGGCACGTTCGCGAAAATGCCGTTTTGCCCATCGGCGCGATCGCCACCCTGGATGCCACCGCCAAAACCCTCACCGTCAACGAAAACGCCGTGAAATAGGGATTTTATGGTAGTTCTCTCCCTATATTCATTCCCCCACCCGCCAATAGACTCTCTACTTCACCACCTTCACTTCAATTCCTAAACTCACCTTGTTAAATAATTCTTCGATGTCTTTGTTGTACATCCGAATACAGCCATGCGATGCTGCCGTACCAACCGACTTAGGATTGGGTGTACCGTGAAACCCAATCCAGTTTTTGCCATCCGTCCAAAACCCGATCCAGTAACGACCTAGTGGATTTTCGGGATCGCCACCCGGAATCGAAATCCCCTTTTTCAAGGGGTGCAACCAGGTAGGATTGCGAAACATTTGCTTGACTTTATAGGTGCCCACAGGCGTTTCCCATCCAGGACGACCCACCGCGATCGGGTAGCTCTTGATCACCGTTCCTCCCCGATAAACCGTGACTCGCCGCCGACTCAGCTTAATTTCCAGCCGGAGCGGAAGCTGATTGAGGCGAAAAGGTTCTTCATGATAAAGCGGTTGAGATTTACTGGGATTAGAGCTAGGTAAATCCAGATCAGAATCCGCAGGAACGGGAGACACAACTCCAGGCAAAAGTTCAGGAGCTAGTTCCAGGGGAGTCACCGGAACAATCACAGGAGTAGACAACTCAGGTTGCAGCGATGGTGCTGTTGCGTGGGTGATTTGAGACTGAACAGCTTCAGGAGACACAAATGCTCCAACGATGAGAAAGCTGGTAAAGGAAATCGTGCGCTGCAATATCATGATTACCGGATCAGGCGTTCTCTCACACTTCATCAACTATAGAGTAACCTCTGATTCGTTGAATAGTGACTTAAGACAGAATTCTGAAGTCCAGAAAATCCTGTTTAACCTGTGTGAGATTTCAATTCCGAACGAGTTAAGGTTGCCTGTTTGCGGCGGCGCGATCGCCAAAACAACCCCATTAAACCTAGAGCAACCGCACTTCCCGCAATTTCCGAAGGTTCCGGTACAGCCTCGCCCTCGCAAGAAGCTGGATCACGTTCACAGGGAGTTTCACCGGGAGGCTTGTCGGGCAAAAGTGTATAGCTTACTTTTCCAGCCTTTTTTGTTGGATCGTCTGCATCTCCAATGCCCAAAAATCCCATAAAGAAGAAATCACCCAAAATTGAGAAACTAATGGGCGAAGTGGGAGGCAGCACAATCAGGCTCAATACGTAGGGACTAAGCGTAGTATTCTCACGCTCTGGATAATAGTAAACAGCAGGAAAACTCTGACCACTGGTGAAATAATCAGCATCACTTTGCTCGTTATAGGTCTGATTCAAAAAGGTGAATGAGAGCGTCAGTGCGCTTTGAGCAGGAGTCGCACATAGACGAGGGGATGCAGACGAACAGCGCACCAGTTTAGAATCATCAAACTTGAAGTTGCCTCGATAAATGCCACCTGCATAAGGACCCTGATCAATGGTTACTTCAAATGCATAGTTCAGGATTGCTGCCTCAACGGGGGATGCTTCAACTGCTACAACCAAAGCAGTTACCCCTGCGGCAGCCGCAATTAACGATTTCAGTGCAGGTCTTGCCATGAACTCCTCATCAAATTAAACCAATTGAGCTGGAAATTTAGTTCAGCAATGCAGGGAACAGGTACGACTTCAGAGAAACCTTAGAATTCAAAGTCTCCAGAGATAGACTCTCTTAAGAGATGTACGCACGCCATTGAGAGATGGATGCAATGTTGGTTAGTAGATGAGTGCCCCTTTTGAACAGACGTGGATACTCTGACAAAGGTTCCACGTAATTTCTAGATCAGGACTTCACAGGAAACTAGAGGTGATCCGGTAAAGTATGCAGGTTTGTCATTAGTCAATAGAGAGGCTAGCTGAATTCTGATTCCCCTGACCAGTACTTTCACTTAGACTTCATCAAGACTGCACAGGAATCTTGCCTTAAACGAATTGGGTTTGAGGGGAATCGGCTGGGGTATGTCAATAAAGTCGGGCTGTTCTTCTGAGGAAGCCGTTCAAGCATTTTTTCCGGACTCCGCCTCGAAACTTCATATCTTCATCAAAAGTTCCATCCGAAATATACCCAATTTCGCTGTATTAGTATTACAATACTACTTCTGTAGTATTAGAGGTTCTTTTACAGCGATCGCGCTTGTAAAAGAAAAAAACTGTCAAACACACGCTGGTTGAGGGGAAAACTGGCAAAAATAGGCTGATCAATGCAAGCACTCTGAGCTTGCATCGTTTTGTATTGAATTTAGGGTGATCATCGCCCTATCAACACGTTTTCAACAAGCACGCAGCAGTGACTTCTAAGCTGCTCTTGCCGATCCTGGTGACTCTGAAGGCTGGTATCGGTTGTCGTTAGGAGGAGACCCATGGCAAAGTTTCAGGATATTATCTACTACTACCGCAAATACTGGCTTGTATCGCTCCTTAGCTGTGCGGCGATGAGTGTCTTTGAGATTATTGACCTGTTTGTTCCCTATGCGATCGGTCAAATTCTCAATGTCCTCTCAAATCAGGCGCTCGATCGCCCTGTGCAAGCGGTGGTAGACGCGATCGCCCACCTGACCAAACAACCCGCAGAAAAACCACTCTCGCTACTCGTATTACTCTTTCTGATTTTTCTCGTATCCGTTGGGCGAGCACCTGTCCAACCCTGGCTGGGTCCCTGGTTTTTCTGGGATACTGCTCTCCGCGCCCGCCGTGATCATGCCCGCAACTCACTCGAAAAAATTCTCACCTTACCACTGGAATTTTACGACGAAAACAATCCAGGACGGATTGCTGCCCGTGTTGCCAGAGGTCTCTCCAACCATATGTGGACCTATCCCGAAATTACGGGACAAATGTTTCCCAAACTGTTTCGAGTCATTGGCATTTTTCTCGTTATCTGGCTGATTCAATGGCAAATTGCCCTGCTGTTGCTGCTGTCCTTTGTCAGTATCATCGCGTTCAGCGTATCAGGCTTAACCAAGCTAGCGAAACAAGAAGAACAGCTCGAAAAATACATGGAGAACACGGAGAGCCGCACCTCGGAAATTATTACCAACATCAAGACGGTGAAAGCATTTGCCACCGAATCCCAGGAACTTAATCGTCAAAAAGAACGGTTAGAACGGGAGTTCAAAGTGGTGGTCTATCGCATTCACAAAGGCTACGTCACTTTGGGCACTCTAGAGCGCACTATCGTTCAGTCCTGTGTGTTTCTGGTGTTGGCGTGTACGCTCTGGGCAGCAGTCCAAAATCAAATTTCCATTGGGCATTTCATCACCATCTTGACAGTTTCTAGCATGGCGTATGCCGAAGTTGAACCCATTAGCCAACTGGCAGAAATCTTTGCTCGTCGGTATGCATCCATGATCCGATTCCACGAATTGATGCAACTTCCAGCCGGGCAAGATGCCGGAAATCTGGTGGTTGATCCAGAAACGGCTCCAGCTTATCAATTCACGGGCAAAGTAGAGTTATCTCATTTAACGTTCAGCTACAATCCAGGTCGTCCCGTATTGCAAAACATCAACCTTTTGATAGAGCCATACCAAACAGTGGCATTAGTGGGGCGTTCTGGTTCGGGTAAATCAACGCTGGTGAAGCTCCTGTTTCGCTATTTTGAGCCAGATAGTGGGGCAGTGTTGATTGATGGTCAGGATATTCGTCGGCTCGATGTAACAGCCTATCGCAAACGGTTGGCGATCGTGCACCAAGAAGTGGATATTTTCAACGGTTCACTGTTGGATAATCTGACTTACGGCAACCCTAGCGCCACATTTGAAGAAGTGGTAGAAGCGTGCAAGATTGCCCAAGCAGATGAATTTATTCGCCAAATGCCCAAAGGCTATGCAACGACTGTAGGGGAGCGGGGAGTGCGCCTCTCCGGCGGGCAGCGGCAGCGGATCGGGATTGCACGTGCGCTGATTATGAACCCGGATGTGCTGATTTTTGATGAGGCAACTTCCAGTCTGGATTATGAATCGGAACGGGCAATTCAGCTTGCGATGCGATCTATTCTTGGTACCCGCACCCTGATCATCATTGCTCACCGTTTGAGTACCGTTCGTGAAGCTGACAAAATCGTGGTGATGGACAAGGGACACATCACCGAAATTGGAAGCCATGCAGAATTGTTGAATCGGGGCGGAATTTACCAACGCCTACACTCCTTGCAGGAAACAGGAGAATTGTTGGCGTAGAAATGGAAAAGGGGAAATGGGGATAGGGTTAGATGGGTGGGTGAGTGGGTGGGTCAATCTAAAATCTTCTCCCCATACCTGATGCCCTAAACCCCTTACTCTCCCTCTCTCCCTTGTCTCCCTTCCATCTTCAGACAGAATGTTAAGGAAGTCTGATAGAAGGTGGGTAAGAAGGACGTTATCATCCAAAGTAATGCTCTTAACGAGCTGTGAATGTGTCGCCTCAGGGCAACCTGTGATTTGAGTTATTTCTCCCTATTTACTTGTAACTTCTGATGTGGCTCCCCTGTTGGGAGATGTGCGACTTGATCTGGCAGTTCTGGTGTTAACGCTGTTGTTATCAGCGTTTTTCTCAGGGTCGGAGACGGCTATTACTGCGTTGGATAATTTGAAGCTGAAATCTTTAATTAAAGAACAGGGGGATCCCGATCGCCTGTTTACGCTGGTCTTAAATAAGCGGCGACGGTTTATTACCACCCTGCTAGTGGGTAATACGTTGGTGAATAACTTGTCTGCCATTATTACCAGCAACCTGTTTTCATTATGGCTGGGTAATCGCTCGATCGGGATTGCAACCTTTGTTGTGACATTTTTAACCCTGACGTTTGGCGAAATTGTGCCAAAATCACTGGCAATTAATAATGTCATGCCTCTTTTTCGGTTGGTAGTGCGTCCCATCTACTGGCTCTCGCAGATGTTGTCGGCACTTGGCATCATCTGGTTATTTGAAAAAATTACTCAATCTGCCATTCGTTGGTTTCAGGGAGGGGTAGTGCAAGAGGGCGAGTCGGTGAAGGACTTGCAGTTGATGATTGAGATTTTGGGAGGCAAGGGGCAGCTTGACCTAGACAAACACCAAATGCTCAACAAAGCGTTGATGCTGGATAGTTTGAGTGCGCGTGATATCGTTAAGCCGCGGATTGATATGCGAACGATTTCGCGGGAAGCAACTTTGAAGGAACTTGTGAATTTGTGCCTGGAAACGGGCTACTCGCGCATTCCGGTGCAGGAGGAATCGAAAGATGAAATTGTTGGAATTGTTCACTTAAAACGCGCTTTACAGCAGTTGGAGGTGCTTCACAAGAGTGGGCATGAGGATGGGTCTGTAACAGGGGTGATGGATAAACCCGTGTATGTGCCTGATACTAAGCGTTTAGCCGATTTATTGAAGGAGATGTTACAGCGTCGCCTACACATTGCGATCGTGGTGGACGAGTACGGCGGCACCGTGGGACTGGTTACCCTAGAGGATATTTTAGAGGAGTTGGTTGGGGAGATTTATGATGAAAGCGATTTTCCCAGTCGTGGTTCAACTAGGGCGATCGCAGGACTTGGGAACCGTCTGGGATATGGAAGACGATAAAGGTGGATCATTCAAAAATGGATCAATACTACAAGCCAGAGCACTTACCAAATTTTGGCAAGATCGGTGAAGGAAACCCGGAACTCGCAGACAAATTTTTTGCGTATTACGGAGCGGTATTTGCAGAGGGTGCCCTTTCCACCCGTGAAAAAGCATTAATCGCGCTGGCGGTTGCTCATACGGTGCAGTGCCCTTATTGCATCGACGCTTACAGTAAAGAGTGTTTACAGCAGGGAGCAGACCTGGAACAAATGACAGAAACCGTTCACGTTGCAACGGCAATTCGAGGGGGAGCTTCACTGATTCATGGATTGCAGATGCTTGATCAGGTTAAGCAACTGGGAATGTAAGGGGTGGTGGGAGCGCAGGTGACTCCTTACCCAGGGGAAGCGGTTGATCAGCTAGCAAATGCGCGATCGCTTTGACAAATTCTCCTTGCTTAAAGTAATTCTCCAGAATGCGACGGGCATTCGTGATGATGCGAGCCGCTTCATCAGGATTGTGTAAATAATAACTACACGTCTCCTCCAGATCCGAAAAATCCCACTCTATCGGCACATAGGTTTCATTTGGGTAATAAATACTGGGTGCCGTGTCAATGTGCTCCATTCTGGGTTTTACCAGCAGACAGTGATTGCAAACGGCTTCATAATCGCGCCAAGTCGTCTCACCCCACCCAAAGGGGCTAACCACAATCCGGCTTCGCTCAATCTCATCCTGATAACGTTCTTTAGAAACCGTTCGCCGCTCTGGATACTCACCGCTTACAGCCAAGCGATATTTGGCACCCAACCGCTTTACTGCCTCAACCGCAACCATCCGGTAGTCGGTGTACCAATTGTGCGAATCATGGATAGAACCATAGGAAACATGACAAAAAACATCGATATTCTTAGGCTTACGCCGTAGCTTTCGATGCTTCACTTTCCACCATAGGGGTTGAAACAAAGTTCTTTCATACTCTCTTCCAGTGACCACGTTCCAGCCCGTCGCGATTCGATGCTCATATCCTTGTGGAATCGCTGAACTAACTGACCAATCGCGCAAGTCAAAGCCCCACTCTTTGGCTAAGTAGTCTGTAATAACTGTTCCACCCAGCAGGGGTTGCCGATATTTTTGAATATCCTTAAGCCGCTGATACTTCAGGAAACGGTCCACGTAGGGCAACACTCCAAAGAATCGACTACTGACTTGATCCCAAGGGTCAATAAAAAAGATTTTTCGATTCGGGTGAAGTGCACGGATAGTTTTTAGAGCTTGGAGCACTTGGTCTGGGTTTTCTCGCCAATCTGGACGGATAAATAGAACATCAACGTCTGGATCGACCCGCTTACATGCCTGCGTAATTTCCGCAATGGAAACTGCCTGAATGTGTCTAAATGTGAAGCCTAAAATCTGGGATAGGCGTTTGCGATTTACAAAGAATGGATCAAGTTGAACGGCAGCAATCCTGTCAATACGGGGGTCAGCATTGCCAATAATGAATGCTTTCATAGGGTGATGCACAAAAATCTGAAGACAACGCGATCGCCTTACCCTGATTTGTAAACGTGTTTTGTTTTAGCTAAAAAAACAGCAGATGCCTTGACGAAGAAAAAACAACGAGGTGATTACGGAAGTTTAACCAATTTATTCGCCTTGTGTAATCCCTGCTTTGATAGGTGTCGTTGCATGACCATTAGGGAGAGACCGCAGTTCATCGCTGCTTCACCCAGTTTTCTAAGTACCTTCACAGTGGCCAAATCTCAGATAAACCCTTGAAAGCCTTATTTCAAAGTAGTTTCTTCCGTTTAGCGAGAATGAAGCGTATGAGAAGGAAGAAATTCTCGAAGCAGATTAAATACGAGTACTGCAAAATTTAGACAACTTTTCTCAAGAAATCTTAACAAAGACAGAGGTGATCTGGATTTGTGAGGTTGTGATGAAATTTGGGTAACCTAAATGCAAAGCGACCCTATCAATCTTTTGTTAGCAACTAAAAGGTGTTAGGGCTGCTGGGATTTTTGGGTAAAACCAGCGTTGACACTAGAGGCATAGGAGTCATCCTGTGAGTCAAACAATGAATATGGAAGCGGTTGAAGTAGACAGTATTGTTCAGCAGAGCTTTGAATTGAGTTTACAGGGACAGTATGAAGCTGCGATCGCTGCGCTGAACCGGGTGCTTGAGTTGCAACCAGATGTTTGGGACGTTTGGGTAGAAAAGGGTAAAGTGTTGCACGGCTTGGGGCAACTTGAGGAAGCGATCGCCTGCTTTGAACGCGCGATCGAACTCCAGCCAGATACGGCAATTTCTCATTACAGTCTCGGTTGGACAAGTTACTCACTTGGAAACTATGAAGCCGCCGCTGGAAGTTTCCAAACCGTATTAGAGCTAGATCCAGATTTTCCTGATACTCACTACAGTCTGGGATTAACGCTTTATGCATCTGGTCAGTATGAAGCGGCTATTGGCTATTTGCGTCGGGCATTAGAGAAGCGGGGAGATTGCGCTGATGCCTGGTACTGTCAGGGTTTTTGCCTGTATGCTACCCACCGCTACGAAGGTGCGGTTCAACATTTCAATCATGTGCTGGAGTTGCAGCCAGATTATCAGGAAGCTTATGTAGGACGGGGTGACGCACTTAAGGAATTGGGAGACTTTGAGGCGGCAATCTCTAGTTACAACAAAGCACTGGAGATAAGCCCAGAGGATGCTGAAATTTTGTTCCGTCGGGCAATTTGCCTGAAGCAATTGGGACGGCAGGAGGAGTCACTTCATAGTTTCCAGCAGGTGGTTGAGTTAAATCCTGCTCATTGGGAAGCCTGGTATGGGCAGGCAGGTGCTCAACTGAAGTTAGGTGATTTTGAGGCGGCGATCGCCAGCTATGAGCAGGTTCTTGCGTTGAACCCCAACTCTTATGAATCCTGGTTTAATCGAGGGGTCGCATTGAAAAACCTGAATCGCCCAGCCGAAGCCGTTGCTAGCTACGACAAAGCGTTGGAACTTCGCCCTCATGATCATCGAGCCTGGAATAATCGGGGGGGAGTACTCGTTAGCATGGGCTGTTTAGCAGACGCGATCGCCTGCTTCGACAAAGTTTTGGAACTCAATCCAAACGACACTAAAGCGCAACAAAACCGTGCAGCCCTCCAGAAGCGCCTGGATGCCAGTTAAAGCGTTGCCTTAGGGAACACAAACTCTCATTCCCCCATCCCCTATCTTCCCATTCCCCATTCTCTATTTCTCGCCTGATTCCTGGCAAACATACTTCCATAGAGGATGGCTTGGGCCCTGTTTGCGGATGCGAAGGACGGCTTCTTCCAGGCGGCGCTGATCCCGTTTGGGTACACCAAATAGGATGTTGCGGCTTTGCCAAACCAGGATCGACGTTGTTACAGCGACGCAGAAGAACAAGCCCAGCGCTGGAACAGGATGAAAGTGAAATCCATAATAAACAGATGCCCAGGTGAAATACTCCAACATTAGTGAAATTGGGTAACGCAAGCCCCACAGACTCAGTGTGCCAACCGTTAGCCACAGCACGCCCGCAAACAGCCACCGTCCCCCTACCGTGAGATGATGCAAACGCATAACTTGTTGCTGAAAAGTCGCGTCCATTTCAACGGCAGCGTTAAACGAGGAGTGATCTGGTGGCTGATTCATTGAGTACCCATCACTAAAACGTTAATGAGTCTATCTCGATCATGCTTCATCAGAGCGAGGCATAACATCACCCAGAGAGGGCGACATAGCAGCGGTTGCATAAGCTTTACCAGTGCGTTCTCGCCACAACGCCAACAGCGTACTGGCAATGAAAATGCTGGAATAAGCTCCCGCAGCAAAACCGATAATCAACGCCAGTGCAAAGTTTTTTAAGGTTTCGCCACCAAACAGCATAATGGAAACCAGGCTGAGCAATGTGGTCATCGTGGTATTGATGGAACGCGTTAGGGTTTGATTCACCGCTTCATCCACGATGTCGTTAATGTGCCGTTCGGGGTTTAGGGTAATGGTTTCGCGGATGCGATCGTAAATTACAACCGTATCATTAACCGAAAAGCCAACAATGGTGAGTAGTGCCACGATAAACAGGGAATCAACTTCGGTGCCAAACACCAACCCCAAAATGGCGAAAATCCCGACCGTAATCAAGACATCGTGCAGCAGGGCGACGAGTGAAAAAACAGCGTAGTCTAACTGGAATCTCAGACTTAGGTAAATCGTGATGCCCACAAAAGACACCAGTAATGCCAGTAGACCGGAGCTAAAAAGCTGTTGCCCAATCACCGGACCAACTGTATCGATCTGAGTTTTCGTGATATCGAATGTACCCAGTTTCTCGCTTAACGCCGTTTGCAACCTGGTACGCTGTTCTCCAGATAAAGGAGAGGTGCGGATCGTAACTCCTACCTGTTTGCCGGAGCGATCAGTAATTGCTTGAATACTGCTACTCCCTAATCCTTCGGTTGCCAGCACTTCACGGGCAGCAGCAATGTCGATGGGTTGGTCGCAGTTATTGACTTTGGGACAGTCCAACTCAAATTGGAGGCGAGTCCCACCCACAAAATCTAAACTGGGACGGAGCGGTGCGCCGTATCGTTGCCAGGATATCAACATGGCGACAATCCCAGCCAAAATGACCGCAGAGGAAATCGCCCACCAAAGTTTTCGTTGCCGAATGACTTGAAGCTTCATGGAATTTTGCCTACGCCTCCACCTTCGTTCCTTTCAAATTGGGACAGTAGTATTCGGGCTTACGCAACCCTTGAAAACTGATGGCATAGAGCATTAAGGTGCGGCTGCAAGTTACGGCTGTGAACATACTGATGACCACACCAATTCCAAGAGTGAGGGCAAATCCTTTGACCAGACCCGCACCCAGAAAAAAGAGTGCCAAACAGGCAATGACAGTGGTGACGTTACTATCAAGAATGCTGGAGAAAGCTCGGTAGAAGCCAGCCTCGACTGAACGGTACAAGCTTTTTCCGGCTCGTAGTTCTTCTCTGGTGCGCTCAAAAATCAGGACGTTGGCATCTACTGCCATGCCAATGCTGAGAATGAAGCCAGCGATGCCTGGGAGGGTGAGGGTGACTCCTAGCAGAACAAACACTGCAAAGGTCAGGATGGCATAAATAATCAGAGCAAGGTCGGCGATCGCGCCAGGAAGCCGATAGTAAAGCACCATAAACACCAACACCAGCAACAATCCACCGATCGCTGCGTAGATACTGCGTTGAATGCTGTCTCGTCCCAACGTTGCGCCCACCGTCCGGTTTTCTACAATTTCAACCGGGAATGGTAAAGAACCTCCGCGTAATTGAATTGCCAGTTCGTTGGCGCTTTGAGCTGTGAAGTTACCTTGAATTACGGCATTTCCGCCTGTGATTCCGGTTTGAGCGTGTTCAACGCCTACCACCGGGGAGCTAATTAAGCGATTGTCTAGAAAGATGCCAAGAGTTCGCCCGGTGCCTGCCAGACTCTTTGTAAGATCGGCAAACAGCTTTGCGCCCTGACCATCAAATTGCAGGGTCACGTTCCAGTCATTTGAAACAGAGGAGGCTGGCTGCGTTCCAGCATTCGTCAAATTATCACCAGTTAGACCCGTCTTTTCGTATAGTTGGTCATACAGTGCAGTCAGTTGCTTTTGCTTCTCTTGAATGGCTGCTTGATTTGCAGCGATCGCAGTCAACTCTCCAGACTTCTTCAGCGCAGCTTGTTTAGCTTCAAGCTCTGCCAGTTCGCCCGCTCGTACCGCTACCTGCGTTCGTACTTCTGGTTTAGACAATTCGCGACGAAAATCTAATTGAGCCGTTCCACCCAGGATCCGCTCCGCCTCTTGGGGGTCGCTGACACCCGGCAATTGCACCAAAATTTGATCTTTGCCCGCTGGCACCACGAGCGATTCCGAAACCCCCAGTTCGTTGACTCGTCCTTCAATGACTTTAAGGACGGCATTCAAGTCTTCCTGAGTAATCTCTTGCTTTTTCTCAGTCGGTTTCACCTGAACTGTGAGTTGAGAGCCACCCCGCAAATCCAAGCCTAACTGAGTCGGGAGCGTGAAAATCACCCCGATCGCGCCTGCCACCAATGCCGCAATCAGGATCAAAAGCAACCGTTGTCTTCCCATACTGTGACCCTTGTAACAAAGGTTATGATAGCGCTTTCAGATGAGTGTGAGAGTTGAAAATCACCCTTCACGCTTTTAAAGTTGCCCATCTACTATCTTCTTCACGGCTTCTGCGATTTGCTGAGGTTGCACAATCGTCAAACTTTCTAGCGTGCCATTGTAAGGGGTGGGGATGTCTTGGGATGACAGGCGAATTACCGGGGCATCCAGTTCATCAAAGAAGCGATCGTTGATGGAAGCCACAATTTCGGCACCAATGCCACCCGTTCGCATACATTCTTCCACCACAACCACGCGATGGGTTTTGCAAATTGATGTACCAATCGTGTCAAAATCCAGCGGCTTCAGCGACAACAAATCGATAACTTCTGGGTCATAGCCCTCTTTCTCAAGCGTTTTAGCTGCCTGCACTGTGTGATGGCGCATTCGAGAATAGGTGAGGACAGTGACATCGTTACCTGGACGGACGACCTCTGCCTTGTCTAGCGGTAAATAGTATTCCTCGTCGGGTAGATTCTCTTTGAGGTTATAGAGTAATACGTGTTCAAAGAATAGAACTGGGTTATCATCCCGGATGGCAGACTTTAACAATCCTTTTGCGTTGTAAGGGGTAGAACATGCGACGATTTTTAGCCCCGGAACTGCCTGGAAGTAAGCTTCTAGCCGCTGGGAGTGCTCGGCTCCTAACTGCCGCCCAACCCCACCAGGTCCTCGAATCACGACTGGAATCTTAAAGTTGCCGCCAGAGGTATATCGCAGCATCCCAGCGTTGTTGGCAATCTGGTTAAACGCCAGTAGCAAAAAGCCCATGTTCATGCCTTCGATAATCGGGCGTAAACCCGTCATCGCTGCGCCAACTGCCATTCCGGTAAAGCTGTTCTCTGCGATTGGAGTATCCAACAAACGCAATTCACCATACTTTTTGTAGAGATCTTTGGTGACCTTATAGGAACCCCCGTAGTGCCCTACATCTTCACCCATGACCAATACAGTCGGATCTTTCGCCATTTCCTCATCGATCGCTTCACGGAGGGCATTGAAGAGAAGGGTTTCTGCCATTAGTTCCTCAATTACTCAAAACCAATCATCCATTTTAGATCACAGAGATGCAATTACCAAGATTCAGCAATCTAAAATTCTCAGCCCATACCCCATACCCCGCATCCTTTACTCCGTACCCCATCACCTCCCTCCTACCTGCCGCCCCTCCACAAAAGTTCTTAAGTACCCAACGCTCTCTGTTACAATAGCTGCGTTGTTCAGCCGGATAGCATCGTTGAGTCAGTCCATCAACATTCCAAAAGTCGATGATTTTCTGCAAGAGTTAGCGACAATCCAGCAAACAGGCTCTAAGCGAATTGCGTTGCTGGGATCTCGTCATGTGCCGATTACTCATCAGAAGCTCATCGAAATTATGAGTTATGCCCTCGTTCTGGAAGGCAATCGACTGATTACGTCAGGAGCCACTGGCGCAAATCTAGCGGCAATTCGGGGTGCAATGCGGGCAGATCCCTCTTTATTGACGGTGATTTTGCCACAAAGCTTGGAGCGTCAGCCCCGTGAATCGCGTGAGCAACTCGAACAGGTCATGCATCTGGTTGAGAATCCCGACAATGACACGCTTTCACTGGCAGAAGCTAGTGCGATTTGCAATCAGGAAATTGTTTCTCGATGCCAGCAGTTAATTTGTTTTGCGTTCCACGACAGCGGTACGCTGCTCAAAACGTGTCAAGAAGCTGAAGAGCAGCGAAAAATTGTGACTTTGTTTTACTTTGACTAATAGGGTTTGTTAAAACTTATTACTTAGAAATATACCGAGCGGTTGCCTTTTTAAGTACACGAAAATAGATAGCAAAGGTTGAAAGCGCGATCGCTACATACGCGATCGCATAGGAAAGATTGACATAACACAAAATAACAAACGGGACGAGCGTTGTTACAAGCGAAAAGAAACCTAAAAATGCTCTAAACGTCATTCGATAGCTATCAATTAGTTTGATTTCTTTTTCAAGATTTAAATTAAAAACTTTTGAAGAATCCCGTTCTTTCAGTTCTTTTCTAATTTCTTCCTCATAGCCTTGTAGGTTGTCTGCAAAGAAAATAATAAATGATTGTTTGACTAAATTCCAAAATCCGATAACTGCAATAATTAGCAGCAAACTTAAAAAACCAAGAAACAAAAGCCCACTGTAATCAATTCTGGGATTTGCCAATATAATCACGTCTACAACGGGCTTCCAAAGCGCGATCGTTGCCCCAATTACCCCCATCAATTTAAAATCTTCAAAAGCGCTTTTAATATATTCTTCGGCTTTTTCATTCAACCGTACGTACTCTTTATAAAGATAATCCAATCGTTGCTCGGTGGTCATAAATGAGATGTAGATTCAACTCTATTAAAAATAGTCCTTTAAAAATGCTCTTTCATCCCTCGCAGGCGGGTAAAAGTTTGAACTTCATTGTTCGCTTTAGTAACCATTTGCAAATGTTTATCATCCCAACGTAAGAATGGATTGGTGCGTTTTTCGATACCCAAGTTTGCAGGAATGGTTGCTTCAGAGCGATCGCGCATTGCCTTCACTTCTACAAAACGCTGCTGCAAGTCGCGATTATCAACATCCACCGTTAGAGCAAATTGCAGGTTTTTGAGTGTGTACTCATGGGCACACCAAACCCGTGTGCTGTCTGGAAGGTTGCGGAGTTTGTCAAGCGACCTGATCATCTGGGCAGGCGTGCCCTCAAATAAACGACCACAGCCACCAGAAAATAGCGTATCGCCGCAAAATAAATCGCCCATCTCATCCGCCTGAACAGGTGCGAAGTAGTAAGCAATGTGGGCGCGAGTGTGACCCGGAACAAAAAAAACTTCGGCAACGCGATCGCCAAACGTGACGCGATCGCCCTCCTGCAAAAACACCTGCTGCCCCGGAATCCTACCTCGGTCTTCAGCCCCTCCATAAATCACTGCACCTGGAAACGAGCGTAGTAATTGAGTGTTCCCGCCTACATGATCAGCATGATGATGGGTGTTGAAGATCGCTATCAGGTTTGCGCCCAACTCATCCAATGTACGAAGAACGGGTGTGGCATCGGCTGGATCAACGACTGCCGCAATTTGCTGTTCTGGCTCATGCAACAAAAAGATGTAGTTGTCAGACAAGGCTGGAAGCCGATGGATTTTCATAAAGCTTTGAGAAAGATTTGAGAAATTTTCTGTGTGCTGTGGATACAGCTAAACTCCACAGGGCATGATTGAATATAAACGAAAGGTTAAGAATCAGGGTGTTACGGATACAATATGCGCTCAGCATCTAATGGAATCAATAAAACTAATTCCTCTATCCAAGATACTGTCAGGCGAATTATTTCGTCTGGTCAAATAACTCGCCATGAGCATCTAGCACTGACCTCGGCATTGTTGTCGAATCAGCACGTTACGGATGAGGACCGATTACAGATCAACCAGGTTATAGAGCATACCCAATTGGGCAAGCTCAAGCTGGTGAATTAAGCAAACGGCTAAATTAACTGATTTGTCGGTCTATTAATGGTGATGTCCGTGCCCGTTGTGATGATGGTGGTGATCATCATGATGGTGGTGATGATGCCCGTGTTGATGAGAATGGACGACTGCTAAACCTGGGTTGACAGAGAGCGCCTGTTCTGAAAGCAGGGCATTAATCTGTGGAACTGCCCATTCTGCCGCCATTTTGAGGAATTGAGGGTTGTCGTTGACGCATTCCATCTGCACAAACGTCACTTCAGAGTGTTTGCGTTGCAGTGCTTCAACGATGTGTTCCACATCCAGCAGAGTTTCATGATTTTCGGTAGCAAAGCCAATCGGCATGAAGACGATCGCTTTAGCACCCAGTTCAATCAGGTTCTTTGCAGCAAGTTCTGCATTGGGCTGAGTCCACTCAATTAGGGGCGTTTGGTGGTTTAGCCAACCAACGGAAATCAGCGGGTAGCGATGGATCAGGCGATCGCGCACTAGCTCATACAGTGCCTGGCTTTCGTCGATCCCTGAGGTAAAGCCTTTTGCTTTGTGGGGGCAACCATGATTCATCAACACAATGCCAATGCGAGACGGGAGATGGGAGGCAGCCAGTTCTGTGTGGATTTTTTCTTCTACAAGCTGCGCCATTAAATCGATGTAGGCAGGTTCGTTGAAGAACGACGGAATGTAGCGGATGCCTTTGACCCAGTGTTCACCGTCATCCGTCAGTTTTTCCAGAGCTTTATTAACTTGCTCAACTGCGATGCCGCTGGTGAAAATTGAGTCCACCACCAGCAGGGGATAGATCAGTAACCGTTGGAAGCCTTCTGCTTTGATTTCGGTTAACACTTGTTCGGGCAAAAAGGGCGCGCAGAAGTTGAAGGCTTTGAATACTTTGACGCGATCGCCCCAGGTTTCTTGAAGATTCTGTTCAATCCCGGCGCGTTGCCGCTCGAAAATGGCGTTATGGGGCGAAATAAAATTGCCGTGCTGATGGCTCCACTCGTGGAGATCAAAAACCGCCAACAGTTTTGCCAACGGTGGATAGATCCAGGTGGGAACTGGCGCAAACTTTGCCGTCAGCAGGTTGAGTGCCTGTTCGTTGTAATTGGCAAAATCGTCGTAGCTTTCAACCTCGCCGTAGCCCATGAGCAAAACGGCAACGCGATCGTCTGTAGCAGATGCGTCAACGGAGGTCTGGAGTTTTTCTGGGGTTGCAACCACGTCAAATTCCTCGATTCAAGTTCTAACTCAGACAATAATCTTCTAAGGAGACTGCAAATTGGAGTATCTTTCTTGCGTTAGATTCACAGTTAAGCTCTAGGGTAACATCCCCTCCAGGGGGATGAGTCTGTTTCTATGAACGCGATCGCTGTTTGTCCTGGTTTTCATCCTGCTGCGCTTACCCATCGGTTTGTGGAGCAGCTTCAAACCGTTTTACCCGCAAATGACTCATTGTTTGTATTCCCAGTGGAGCGCTATCAGGCATATTCGGGTGTTGATATTCTGCGCTTTTTGCACGAACAGCTCAGTCGGCAAGCTCCAGATTTATGGCTAAAAACTCCCATTACTTTTGTTGGGTTTAGCGCTGGAGTGGTGGGGGCAATGGGGGCAGCGATCGCACTTGAACTGATGGGCGGTCGGGTGAATGCTCTGTTTGCGCTAGATGGTTGGGGTGTGCCGATAGCAGGACGCTTTCCCGTGCATCGTCTCAGCCATGATTACGTCACCCATTGGAGTTCGGCGATTTTGGGTGCAGGACTGGACAGTTTTTACGCGGATCCTGGTGTGGATCACCTGGAACTGTGGCGATCGCCTCAAACAGTTTCAGGTCAATGGGTATCTGCAAACACAACAAAAGCTTCTCAATCCACGACCGCCCTTGAATTTCTAGCCTACTGGTTACACCAATACGAGCAATAAGTAGCTGGGCGAAATTAAATATAAAACAACGGAGGCTGAGTTGCGACACGAAACCCAACGCCCGCAATTGCACCTTCCTACTTAGCACCTCCCACTCAAACTAAACGCCACCCCATATTCCCAACCTCTATACCCATCTGCACAGGCATGAGAGGGATCAACTTAAGTAACCGTTTCTAAGACTGGATGGAAGTAGAATGCCAACCCCAAAATGACGTAGGTTGCCAGCAGTAGAGTGCCTTCCAACCAATTTGATCGCCCATCGGAACTAATGGAGTTAGTAATCAGCACAGCAACCGCGACCGCGACCAGCTCAAACGGGTTGAAGTTCAAATCCATCGGTTTACCTAATACCCAACCGGAGATCACCAGCACTGGAGCGACAAACAGGGCAATTTGCAAACTGGAGCCAACTGCCACCGACACTGCCAAATCCATTTTGTTTTTCATGGCAACGGTGACAGCGGTGGCGTGTTCTGCTGCATTACCCACGATGGGTAGCAAAATCACGCCTGTAAACAGCGCTGTTAACCCCAGTTGAGCTGTTGCTTCTTCTAACGTTTCGACTAACAATTCAGACTCATACGCCACTAGCAGTGTTGATACCAGCAACACACCTGTCCACAGCCAGAGATTGGGTTTGTGCACTACGTCACCCTCTAAATTATCCCCCGCCAAATTGGCATCAGCGAGTTCAAGTTCTGACTCTGTTTCAGCGATCCCAGCGTCATACAAGTAGGTATGCGTTCGCATCGAAAACAAGAGCGTCAACAGATAAACCCCTATCAGCACAAACGCGACTGCAACGGAGAAAACTTGCATAATAGACGCTTGCAATCCGTTAGAGCTGAATTCAACAGCAGTCGGTAGCAGCAGCGCGATGACTGCTAGATTCATGGAGGATGCGTTCACCCGTGCCACAATCGGTTGAAATTCCTGCTCTTTGTAGCGCAACCCGCCGAGGAACATGGACAAGCCCATGACCAGCAGCAAGTTGCCAATAATTGACCCGGTCAGGCTGGCTTTGACAACTTCTACCAATCCGGCATTGAGGGCAACTAGAGCAATGATCAACTCAGTGGCGTTGCCAAAGGTGGCGTTCATTAATCCGCCGAGGGTTGGACCGGCCACAACTGCAATCTCTTCGGTTGCGGTTCCCATCCACGCTGCTAAGGGCAGAATGGCGATCGCAGCCGTAACAAATACAACAACCGATCCCCAGTGCAGGAAATGCGCCGCGATCGAAATAGGAATGAAGACCAGCAATCCATAAAAAATCAGTTTTTTCGCCGCCATACAACCGTCAAAAGAGACAACATTTATTTCGCTTCAAAGAAGCATACTGGAGTTCTCATTAAAATTATTCCCATAAGTTTTGTTTCCGTTTCTTACACAATCCCAAAGACTTGTTGTGATCTCTTTACTTTCCATTAAACAGGCTTAAGATTTGCGGTTGAATTCAAAGAGACTACGCTGAGATTGAATGGTTAATTGGAAATAAGGCTGATTGATTCACAAGTAACAGAGTTTTAGAAAAATCTGCATACTTGATTAAGACTTGACCCAAACACCACCAGAGCGAGTAAAGTTTTCAGGCTTAGTAGAATGCTCGTCGAGCTTCTAAGCTCTTCTAAGCTATAGTGATTGATTTTCCTGCATTGCTAGGGATTCTGACTAAACAGATTTTTTTGACGAGAAATAGCGAGTGGTTTGGCAAGAATTGCCTGAATGTTCCAGCAATTCTGCGCTGGTTGGCTGCGTTGGTTTGTTTCCGCGTTTATTGCATTTTGTTGTTTCAAAAACTTCTCACATGACTTCTTCTGATCTTCAACGTTTCCATGAGTCGTTCAATACTTCGGCTCGTGCCGAAGCGCCCCATCAGCAAGACACCTCCAATTTGTCTCATGGGACGGTTGCAACCATTGCTGCGGGAAGTGATCCCATCCAAACGGCGAAGGGTGTGTATGTGGTCATTCATGGACACTTCTACCAACCGCCCCGCGAAAATCCTTATCTAGACGCGATCGAGCGGCAACCCAGTGCCCATCCGTTTCATGACTGGAATGAGCGAATTCACCACGAATGCTACCGTCCCAACGCGTTTGCCCGGATCGTCAACGATCGCGAAGAGGTGATGGGGATCGTTAACAACTACGAGTATCTCAGCTTTAACTTTGGGCCAACACTCTTAAGCTGGCTAGAGCGCTACGACGTTGAAACTTACCAGCGCATTCTGGAAGCAGACCGCAAGAGTTGCAACCGCTTGAATGGGCACGGCAACGCGATCGCCCAGGTGTATAACCACATCATCCTGCCCCTGGCCAGCGATCGCGATAAACTTACCCAAATTCGCTGGGGTAAAGAAGACTTCCGCTCTCGGTTTGGGCGTGATCCTGAAGGCATGTGGCTGGCGGAGACAGCGGTAGACTATCCCACGCTGGAAGCACTGGCTGCGGAAGGGATCAAGTTCATCATCCTGGCACCCTCTCAAGCGCAGCGTTGCCGTCCCCTGCCCACCCACGACGATCCCCATCCCGACTGGCATGAAGTTGGTGGTAGCCAGATCGATCCCACCCGTCCCTATCGATGTTTCTTAAATGGGAATAGCAACACTCCCTACATCGACATCTTTTTCTACGATGGGCCGATCTCTCGCGATATGGGGTTTGACAGCGCCCTGTCAAATGCTCATCATTTTGCCGGGCGGTTAGGGCAGGCAGTGCGAGGGGATCAACGCCCGGCGCAGTTAATCGCTGTTGCCACGGATGGCGAAACCTTTGGGCATCACAAGGGCGGCACGGAGAAATGTCTGGCCTACAGCTTTACTAGAGAGCTTCCCCAGCGAGGTTGGACGGTGACCAACTTTGCCCATTACCTGTCTATTAACGCGCCTGCTTGGGAAGTAGAACTCAAGCCAATCACTGCTTGGAGCTGTAGCCACGGGGTCGATCGCTGGCAGGATGACTGCGGCTGTGGTGGTGGGCTATGGCATCAAAAATGGCGGCGACCTTTGCGAGATGCGCTGAACTGGCTGCGAGATCAGCTAGTACGAGTGTATGAAGAAGCGGCCAGCAAACTGTTGCAAGATCCCTGGAAAGCGCGTGATCAGTACATTCAGGTGATGCGCGATCGCTCCGTTAGCAATGTCAGCCAGTTTCTGGAACGGCATCAGCTTCATATTTTGAACGCGACTGAACGAGTGGATGCCCTGCGACTGCTGGAGATGCAGCGCCACAGTATGCTGATGTTCACCAGTTGCGGCTGGTTTTTTGAAGAAATTTCCCGTCCGGAGGGGGTACAAATTCTGCGCTACGCAGCCCGGGCGCTGGAATTGGCGGGCGATGTCACAGGCATTCGCCTGGAAGAGGCATTCATCAAACAGTTGGAGGCGGCTCCCAGTAATGTGGAGATCTTTGGCCACGGGGCTACGGTGTATCGCCAATTAGTTTATTCTGCCCAAATTTCTCTAGAACAGGTGGCGGCTCATTATGCCATTAGCTCTCTGTTTACCACCCACGCACGAGAACAGCGAGTGTATTGCTATACGGCGCATCAGTCCGACTATCAGTTGCAACGAATTGGCTCAATGACGCTGGCGATCGGGCGGTTGCAGTTGATCTCCGAAGTGACTCGTGAAACGGCCGATTTTGCCTTTGCCGTGTTGCATCTGGGCGGGTGGGATTTCCACTGCTGCATTCAGCCGTTCTCTGGGCGACGCGACTACAGCGAAATGAAAGACGACTTGTTTGAAGCGCTGAAGCAGGCAAGTTCCGCCCACATCATCCTGGCAATGAATCGTCGCTTTGGGGATCAATCCTTTAGCCTGCAAAGCCTGTTTGCGGAGGAACGCCATCGCATCATGCGCTTGTTGACCCAGGGTACGCTCAACCGTTTAGCACAACTTTACACTCAGGTTTACCGTGATAATTACGGAGTGTTAATGGCATTCCAGCGAGATGATTTGGCTGTGCCGCAGGAAATGCAGGTGGCGGCGGAAGTGGCGTTGAGTCACCGGATGTTGCTGTCGCTAAGAGCATTGGAACAGGAAAGTAGCGATCTGTCGTCTACTGCTAATCGAGCCGGGTTGGATCATCTGGCAGAATTGGAAGCGATCGCCACTGAAGCCAATCACATGCGTTGCCAGTTGGATGTACCCGAAGCCCGACAAACTTTGGAACGGCTGATTCTTCAGGTGCTGCGCCATCTGCTGTATGAATTTGACCCCACCATGCTGTACGCAGACCTGGCTCGTGTTGAACGACTCCTTAGTCTAGGGCAACAAATGAACTTAAGCCTGTCGTTGGCGAAGGCACAAGAATTGTATTTTGCCTGCTTAAACGATTGGCTGATCCCAGAATGCTTAAAGTGGGCAGCTCACGAACAGGGTGATCTTGAGCCATCTAACGAGACTAGAATCAGCCTGCCTTACCTGCGATCGCTCCTGAAACTGGGACAGCTTCTGGCGATAGATGTAGACGGTTGGTTGGCACAACTATCATAGGGCGTTGTCGAAGTGTATGAGGTTTGCTCATGGATGCTTACACCCCTGTTAGCTGCGATTTTCATGATGAGTTGGAGGCGATCGCAACCCTGCATCAAACCTGCCGGATCGTTTACCGCACGGAGGCAAATGCCACCAACGAAATCTCAGGGCAGATTGTGGATGTGTATGCATCCAATCATGCAGATTACGCAAAATTGGATGATGGAACCGTCATCCGATTGGATCAAATTGTCTCCGTGAACGATAAGCCCGTTTCTTTCTCCTGTGATTGACCGAGTTAGATCAGAGGTAGAGGGAAAAATCAGTGCTGAGGAACGAGGATTATGTAACTCCGGAAACCTCACCTCGCCTACGGCACCCCCTGTGTCCACACAAATCATCTAACCTCCCCCAAACCCCTCTCCGACACGGAAAGGGGCTTTGATTCCGGCTCCCCTTCCCTCGCAGGGAAGGGGATGGGGGTTAGGTTCTAGAGGTTTTGAGTTAAATGAACGTTCCAAACCGGACGATTCCTGCTCTGAACTCCAACCACCAAGTTCTGACGTGGAAACTTCGAGTTCAAAGGTCGAGCGATCGCGTTCTGAACTCGGAGTTTTTCGTCTTAAACCGGAAATGTCGCGTTCTGAACTCGGAGTTTCTCATTTCAAACTGAAAATGTCGCGTTCCAAACTCCATGTTTCGAGTTGTGAAGTGGAGATTTCGAGTTCAGAGGTCAAATCGTCGTGTTCTGAACTGCACATTTCTCGTTTGAAACTGAAGCGATCAGAGTTGAAATGCGATCGTCCGGGTTCAAACGAGAAATCAACGAGGTTATGTTTTGAAGGGTCGTGACAGACTCAAGAGTCTGCTTTTAGTGCAGATAAAATGAAGGGACTGTCACGGCTTGTCTATGTCTGCCAAAGATGTCTTTCATGAGTCTGTTAAACACGCCCTTCAGAAAGAAAACTGGATAATATAGCTTTGGTCAGAACGCTTAGGACAGGAAAAAGTGGCAAAGCCAATGCTGGGTAGGCGTTCTGACTCGCCATAGCCACGTTACAGATGGCTACGGCTATAACTCACGATCCACTAATTCTGGAGTTTAGTACGGAAGATCGGCTCAAGATTGATTTGGCAGCGGAACGGCTTTTAGCAGCAGAGCGGGATCAACAGAAAATAGCAGTGGAGGTAAAAAGCTTTCTCAGTGAATCAGCCCTTTTTGATTTTCATCTAGCACTGGGACAGTTTTTGAACTACCGGTTGGCTCTCAACATGCTGGAACCAGACCGATACCTCTACTTAGCGGTGCCGATTTCTGCCTATGACTCGTTTTTCTCGCGATCTTTTCCTCAAGCTGCTTGGCAGAGTACCACTTGAAATTGTTGGTATATGACCCCGTCAACGAGGTGATTGTGCAATGGATCGATTAACTCAGTACCGTGACGCCGTTCGCACTCAGGGTAAGCCTGCGAACGGCGACATTGAGGTGCAATTACTGTTTGACCCTGAACGCGATCATTATCAACTGGTTGATTTAGGGTGGGATGGGCAGCGCCGAATCTATAACTGCGTAATCCATCTTGATATTCGAGATGGCAAGGTTTGGATTCAGCGCAATCAAACCGATGAGCGCATTGCCGAACAATTGATTGCTTTAGGAGTGGCACGAGCAGACATCATTCTGGGACTTCAACCCCCCAATCTGCGACAGTACACTGAGTACGGAGTTGCGTAGGATCAAAACGACTCCCCACAAATCCTTAATCAGCAATCTCAAATCCTTCTCCCGCCTCCCCCATCTCTCAAAATCTGCCTTAAGATGGGAAAGCTCATTAGTCTGTCGATGTTATGGAATCGCAATCCTCTCGCTCCCGCTCTGCTGAAGCTTTTTCAATGGATGATTTTGCCAAAGCGTTAGAAGGCTTTGACTACGAGTTCCAGCGGGGGCAAATCGTTCGGGGAAAGGTGGTGAGTTATGACACGAACGGCGTGTACGTGGATATTGGCGCAAAATCACTTGCCTTTGTGCCAGAGCAAGAAGTGAGCATTAAAGGTGTGAAAGAGCTTTCGGCCGTTTTGCCGCAGGATGAAGAAGCCGAATTTTTGATTGTGCGGGAGCAAGATGCGGATGGACAGGTGACGCTCTCGCTGAAACAGTTGGAGATTCGCAAAGCCTGGGATCGGTTGGCAGACGTGCAGGAGAGCAATCAGAGTTTGTCGGTGCGGGTCACGGGCACGAATAAAGGCGGTGTAACGGTGGATGTACAGGGAGTGCGGGGCTTTATTCCGCGATCGCACCTGGTAGAACGCGACAACCTGGAAGCGCTGGTGAAAACTACTCTAACGGCAACCATCATTGAATTGAATCAAGAAAAGGGCAAACTGGTTCTCTCCAATCGGTTAGCCAGTCGCTCAGCCGCCTTTAGTCAGCTTGAAATTGGACAACTAGTGGAAGGTGCCATCAGTGGCATCAAGCCCTTTGGTGTGTTTGTGGATATGAACGGCACCAGCGGCTTGTTGCACATCAATCAGATCAGCCAGAAATACATTGAGTCGCTGGCAAAAGTGTTTCAGGTGGGGCAACCGATCAAAGCTATGATTGTCAACCTGGATGAAGGACAGGGGCGAATTTCCCTTTCTACAAAAGTGCTGGAAAACTTCCCCGGTGAAATGCTGGAAAGCATGGAAACCGTAATGGCAGAAGCGAGCGATCGCGAATCTCGCGCTAGAAAAGCGATTTTAGGCGAATGAACCAATCCCATGTCGAGCGTGTCGCCGGCTAGATCCGCGATCGCAGCAAGACTGGAATAATGTAGAAGAAAATTTGTCAGACGTTGGGGAGCACATATCGGTGTCTTTCAGCATTTTTGACCTGTTCTGGGTTTTTCTGATCATTTCTTCGCTGCAACCTGTGTTGCAGCGTCGTCAGGTTGCATCTCGCAGGCTGCAAACCCTCAAAGCTTTTGAGCGAGAACGCAAGAGCCGCGTTATTCTGCTCATTCATCGCCAAGAATCCTTAAGCTTGTTGGGCATTCCCCTTTCCCGCTACATCACCATCGAAGATTCCGAACAAGTCCTGCGGGCAATTCGGCTCACCCCTCCCGATACTCCCATCGATTTGATTTTGCACACACCGGGCGGCTTAGTTCTGGCAACCGAGCAAATCGCCAGAGCGCTGATCCGCCATCCGGCAAAAGTCACAGTATTTGTGCCCCACTATGCTATGAGCGGCGGCACCATGCTGGCTCTCGCTGCCGATGAAATTGTGATGGATGCCAACGCTGTTTTAGGTCCAGTCGATCCGCAACTGGGCAACTTCCCAGCCGCCAGCATTCTGAATGTGGTGCAAGAGAAGCCGATTGAAAGAATCGATGATCAAACCCTGATCATGGCGGATCTGTCGCGCAAGGCAATCAAACAGGTGCAGCGCTTCGTCAGAACCTTGCTGCAAGATGACATTCCCAAGCAGAAAGTACCGCTCGAAAAAATCGATCTGATTATTGAAACCTTAACCACCGGACAGGTTACCCACGACTATCCGATCACGGTAGAAGAAGCCACAGGGCTGGGTTTGCCGATCACCGTGGGTTTGCCCCTCAGCATTTATGACTTGATGGAACTCTATCCCCAACCCCAGGGAGGCAGACCATCGGTGCAATATATCCCCATGCCCTACGCTCCCCGTCCTGCCTTGCCAGAACCCAAAGGCAGACCCCTGCCCGAAGCAGATTCCGTTTCAGGACGTTAGCCTGTGGGGATTGATTTTTGGGTCAAAACCAGCGGCACTTGGGTAAATGTGGTAGCAGTATTATTGGGAACGACCGTGGGAATGCTGCTGCGAGGACGCTTACCAGCCCGCATGATGCTGGTAATTACCCAGGGTGTGGGATTGCTGACGCTGTTTCTTGGCTTCACGATGGCGGCAAATCTGACCAAAGCCCAGGCTGGGATTGTGGACGGTATCGTTTTGGGGTTAGTGACCCTGGTGGTAGGTGGGCTGCTGGGTGAATGGTGGCGGATTGAAGACGGACTCGCACAGATCGGCGATCGCCTCAAGAAGCAGTTCAGCGGCGGCAGTGGCTTCACTGAGGGATTCGTTGCTGCTAGCCTGCTATTCTGCGTTGGACCCATGACCCTGCTTGGTTGTCTCAGCAATGGATTGACTGGAGACAATCGCCTGCTGCTACTCAAATCCACAATGGATGGGCTGGTTGCGATCGCCTTCACCAGCAGTTTTGGCATCGGCGTTGGCTTTTCAGTACTACCGATTTTGTTCTATCAAGGTGGGCTATCACTGCTGGCAGGCTTACTCGCCCAAATCATTCCCAATCCAGCCACCTCGCCTCCCATTCTGCTAGCCACCGGAGTTGGCGGTTTAATGATTGTTGGTATCGGCATTAATCTGTTGGACTTGACCAAAATTCGAGTTGCCGCATTTTTGCCTGCGTTATTGCTTGCACCTCTCTTCTACTGGTTAGGCAGTTTGACTAGCTAGAGTTTGCAATCCGACACGCACGCCGGATACTTAGGTTGATACGTCGAATTACGTTTGCCAAACAGGATGTAGCGGTTATCTCGAACTTGTTCATAGATGCTATCGCCACTTGCCTTTAAACCCGGCAACGCCCGATAAGCAGACACAAACACCTCTCCCAGGGGCAGCAAATTTCCAATTTCTTCAGCCGCGTCACTGCCCTGCCACCGCTTCTCCGGTGCAATCTTATCCACTAAAATCATGCCCATTTCGCAATCTTGCGCGGTAATTCCTAACTTCCTAAGATTCACTTCATCTTGCATTGGAATGTAGGAAAACTGCCGCCCTTTATCCAGGGTTTCTAACAATTGCACCAACGTAACGCACAAATTGCAATTACCATCGTAGATAACGTAGTAACTCATAGGAAAGGAAATGGGAGATAGGGGATGGGGTGTAGGGAATCGAGTAAGTACCCTTATATGTTAAGGATTTTTGGGAAATTCGAGGATTTCGCAAAGGGTATCAACTGAAATCAGATTTCGCCTACCTCCAATTCCCTTCCCCCCGCTTCTTGCCCTTGCCCACCTTCCATCAGTGCCTATTGCTACAGTCCACAGTCTGGCTCTAACAGACAATGACGGTTTAAGGTCATGCGCTTGTGGTCAGATGAATGCAAATAGGACTATGAGCGTTTGATCGCCCGCAAGTGGTGACCGAGTCGATGTCCTTCTCAGACATGAAATCTAAAATAATCGTTTGTGGCTTAGATGCAACTGGCTACAAAATTTTTCGGTTGTTAAAGCAGCAGGGAGCCAGAGTTGTAGGGATTCATAACCGCCCACTCCCCGCTGAAGGAGATGATGTTATCATCGGTGACTTGCAAGCAGCAGAAACCCTTCTAGAGGCGGGAATTCGAGATGCTCAAACCCTGGTTTTGACTGATAGCGAAGATGGGGTGAATTTGGGCGTGCTGATGCAGGCGCGGGTGCTTAACCCTCGTATTCGGATTATTAATCGACTGTTCAACACAAGTTTGGGCGATCGCCTCGATCACACCTTGCCAGACCACATCACAATGAGCGTGGCGGCGTTGGCGGCTCCAATTTTTGCATTTTCTGCCTTAGGGAGTGCAGCCATTGGGCAACTCAAACTATCTAACCAAACCTGGCCCATCCACCAAATTCACATTAACGAAACCCATCCCTGGCGCGGACGGTCCCTTACAGATCTGTGGGACGATCGCGACCGAATGTTAATCTACTACCTTCCTGCTCACGGGCGAATGGATTTGGTAAGTGCTGTGATCAGTGAGCAGCCTTTGCAGGTGGGCGATCGCTTAATTGTGGGAACAAAACCTAGAATTAAAACGGCTCCGCAGCGATCGCTCTCGCAACAATTGGCGAAGTTGGCAACTGGATTTAGTTACCTGCGGCAGCACAGTCAGGCGCTGTTAGGAAGCACGCTGTTGCTCCTGTTGATCATTCTGTTTTCTGCGCTGATTTACATTTCCAACACGTTTGACAAATCATTAATTGATGCGCTGTATTTTTCCGTCAGCATGATTACAGGTGCAGGAGACAGTTTGATCAGTGTTGGACCAGCATCCGATAGTCTGAAGATATTTACGGTATTCACAATGCTGGTAGGAGCCGCGATCGTCGGTTTATCCTACGCCCTGCTGAATGATTTTATCTTGGGCACCCGCTTCGATCGCTTTTGGGAAGCCGCTCGCATTCCCCATCGCAATCACTTCATCATCTGTGGCTTGGGCGGGTTAGGAATGCAAATCGTTCAGCACCTCCGCAGTTGCGGTCATGAAGTTGTCGTGATTGAAAAAGATCCCAACTGCCGCTTTCTCGCATCGGTGCGGGCACAAAAAATCCCAGTAATTCAAGGCGACACCACCCTGCCAACCTCACTCAAATCAGCCAATCTTGAAAACGCTCAAGCGTTGTTAGCAGTAACCAGCACCGACGCGGTCAACCTGGAAACTGCCCTTAATGCCAAAGGATTAAACCCTAAAGTCCCTGTCATCGTGCGCTACCAAGATCCAGAGTTTGCCTGGATGGCGCAACTGGTGTTTGATTTCGATGCGGTTTTGAGTCCAGCCGAATTGGTGGCTCCGGCATTTGCGGCGGCGGCATTAGGCGGACGGGTGTTGGGTAACGGGATGACCGCAGATAGCCTCTGGGTGGCAATGGCAACCATGATCACGCCTTCTCACCCTTTTTGTGGCACACGAGTGAAGGACGCAGCAATATCATGGGATTTTGTGCCTCTCTATATTGAAACCAATTCACAAACAATTCACGGCTGGAATTTGCTAGATATGTGCCTCAGCGCAGGCGACGTTCTTTATATGACAATGCCTGCAACCCAGCTAGAACAGCTATGGCAAGCAGCTCCGTCACCGCTGCGCTCTGCCTGACCTAACTGTTTACCGTTACAAGTTAATAAGGATGCTCGTTATGCTGACGCAAGAGGAATTCTACGATAGGCAATTTGAGCGGGTTCTGCCTCTTGGGGTGAAAGAGGCATCTCAGAATGAAGCTGAGAATCTGCCATATCTCGAATCAGAGTGGTTCTAGAACTGATGTAATCGTAAAGTTCGCAAACTTCCTCACCATTCAACAAAATTCTTTTAGACACGCGTTGCAGCAGCAATCGAACTAATCCTGTGTCAGTTAGGGAAAGCAAGTGCATCGTTTGAGTTTCTTCAATCACCGACCAGATTAGACGTATCATGGATGGATCTAGTCTCATTCCCTTCACCTCCTCTGCTACAAAGTAAATTTAATAATTTCTTTAGATTCTTGCTTAATCTGAAGCTGGAGTCTAGTGTTTATTACCTGTTACAACAGTTCTTAATAACTCTCGATAATCTGGAAGATTTATTTACTTGATACAGGTCGGCGATTTTTCAACTATTCGCGAAAAGATATGGTTTCTACAAATCGTAGGGAGTTTCCCACTCTGACAGGGTTTGATGAACCTGCTGTGCCTGTTTGGGAGCTTGAATTTCGTTGAACAGACGGAGGGCGTGTTGAAGATGGGTGGTGCGCTGTTCGCGATCGCCCATGCGGTGATAGGTCAACCCCAACTGATAATAGGCTTCTGCCAGGTCACATTTTGCCCCAATTTTGTCGAGGAGTTGGATGGCGTTGGTATGGTAACAAAGCGCTGCTTCAAAGTCTTGTTGCTCTCGATGCAGTTGAGCAATGCCGTGTAGAGCTTTGGCTCGAATTTGGGTGAAGTGGTTCTCCTCAGATAAAAGAATGGTGTTTTGGTAGTACTGAAAGGCTTCTTCTAAGCGACCCAGGTTGCGATAGGTAGAACCCAAAAACAGCAGGCTATACCCTCTTCCCCAAAAGGTTATTTTTGTGCTGGGATGCAATCGCGCGATCGCCTGGTTGGCAAAGTGAATGGCTGTCTCAGTTTGGCTCAGGCGTGAGTTTAAGTAGGCTAAACAGCAGAGGGAATAGGTAATGTATTCCTGATAGTCATCGCTTGTCTCAGCCAGAGGAATGACGCTATGGAAAACCGCGATCGCCTCTTCTAGTTCTCCCAAATCTCTCAGGCACAGCCCTCGGTTAAACAGGGCGGCAATTCTCAGCTTTTCCAGATCAAACTGCTCGGCAATCTGGCTAGCCTGGTCATGACAGTTCAACGCTTGATGCAAACTGCCTGCTAAACGGTAGATGTAGCCGAGGAGAATGTAGAGCGCGCCTAGACGATAGTCGGGAGTGACGTTGTTAATTACGCCCGTGATGGCAGCAATCATCTGCTGCAACAACCCCAGACGGTAGAATAGCCAGCCCAGTGGCAATCCTTCTCCCCAGCGACTGTTTCTGACATCGGTCAACACGTCGCAGGCACGTTCGTAGTCGTGGATTTCCAGGTAGTGATAGTAGGCTTCGAGAATGCAGATGGCATCATCTACGGTTTCAACAATTTGGACGCTATCCATCCAATATTCCGCTGCCGTGCGATTCGTCAGTTCCCAAACATCACTCTGCCGCAACCGCGCGATCGCTTCTCCCCGAATGACCGGGTGCAGCCAGTATTTGCCTCGACGAACTTCAATCAGCGATCGATCTTGTAAAGCACGAATGATCGAACGGCGCTGCTCTTTGGGAGTATCCCACAACAGACAGTTCACACCCTCAACAGGGATGTAATGCACGTCTTGATAGCGGTAACAACCCAGCCGACACAGCAGTTGATAGACTTCTGGATTGGAGTTTTGCAGGCGATTGAATTGGCTGACTACCAGATCTTTGAGTTCGGGTTCGCTGAGCAAATCCTGGTTGTTGTCTTGCCAAAAGGCTTCTATGTCGCCATCAAAATCTTGCAAAATCACGCCACTAAAGAGTTTCATGGCTTTGGCGTTGCCTCCGTAGGCAGTACACATAGCGGCGATCGCGGGAGACTCAGAATCTAACCCACGATTTTTGAAAAACTGTCGCCATGCTTGCTCATCCAATCCTTCTAGTAAATAACGCTCAACGCTAACACTAGATTCGCATAACCGTTCGCGGCTGGTAATCAGCGTCACAGAGCGCACGCTGGAGTCAGATAGGGCACGCAGTAGATCCACATAGGGGCGGTGTTCTTCAATGAATTTGCCGTGTTTGTCGAGGGCAGATTCCAGATTGTCGATCAGAATGCCGACCCGTTGATGTTCGTCGCGCAGTTTACGTTTGAGTCGTTCCAGATTAATGCCAAAATCCCGTCCAGGTTCTTCATTAAAGTCGCGTCGGAGCCATTCCTCAACTACACTTTCCACCAGAGTAATGTTACGGCGTTCGGCTGCCATCCAGAGTTCCAGGCAACAGTCAAACCCCTGAGTTTTGAAGTATTTACGTGCCAAAGTCGTTTTGCCGCGCCCGCCTTCGCCCTGAATCAGGATGATGCGGTTTCCCTGAGCAATCTTTTCGTTGAGATGGGCGATCGCGCCTTCGCGCCCAATAAAGTTTGGATCGACCTCATGAGTTGTTGGTGTTACGGTGACCGAGCCAAACCCATTATTCACAGAAGCAAGGTTGATTGTCCGCTCCTCTAACTCTTGGGGCGAGTTTCCACTCATCGAGGCTTGATAACGCTCCAACGCCGCCCGAAAATTTGTTTTGGTCACCCGCTCACCCAAAATTTCTGTGAGCAGCCTGAACAGGTTTGCGCCCTCTTCTTTAACGTAAGCTTCGGCGTAGCCTAATCTTTCGGCAATTGCGTCATAGGTTTCTCCTTCCCACGAACCTCGAAAAACAGCGGCTCTCAGATCACTTAAGTGTTCACTTGTTGCATTGAGAACCAGCCGATCTACCAGTTGTAAACTTTCTTCGGCACCCATTGAGGCGTTGCGTATCAATTTTTCTCAATCTAACCTACCCTTTCCAACTTTTTCCAACCCTTTTAAGAAGGATTTTTGAGGAGCAGCAGTTTTGGCGCACTAAAGTTCCAACCTAAACCTACGGTCAATAGATGCATTCCTCAGTAATTTAGGAATAGAAGATCACCCGTTTGTATTAACCCAGTAGGATTCATCATCTACTAGCCCTCATCCTTCTGAATTCTGTTCTGGTTGATTTGTTGTAAATTTTCCGTCTGGGTGCAAACGGTTTGTCGGCTGAGGAGACAGGCTCACCATTTTCTCCACATAATTTAGGAGGTTAAATCCATGCCTTCATTAAGCCCCCAACGATTCCAACCCGCTCAAGCGAACAATTCTGCTCTACTGGCAAATTCCCAATCCTCCCTGAAAGACGACGAAATTGCCTTATTGACTGAGCAACTTAAGGCAATGCATTCTGCGAATCAGCAAATGCAGGCACAACTGCAACGTTTGCAGCAACAACTCAACGAACGCGATCGCCCCGTTGCACCCACACGCCCCATCCAAATTTCGACCGAAAGCGCCAGCGATTACAGCACGGTTGTTCGGTTGGGTTTCAAAGCCTTGAAATGGTTATTTTTGTTTCTGATTGGCTTTTCTATCGCTTGCGTTGTGTCAGCCAGTTTGCAAGCACCACAAGTGCTAGAAACATTAACCAGTCTGATGTCAATGATTTTGGCTCCGCTGATAGTTCTGACTTTGTGCGTCATGGTTGCAGCGGCAATTTTAGAATCGTTGAAATAGGGTATTTCCGCTTCACGTCCAAAACCGAGTCTTCAGGATTTGCACGCGGGAGTTGGTTGCCTGCATCGGCACTCGACCCCGCGCAACACACTCCCACATGTGGTCAAACACCAGTCCAGAATTGCCTGATGGATCGGTTAAAAAATAGCCGTGCCCCACCGGATTGTCATACACGTTGTTGAAGTCGCCGCAGTCAAGCGCGAAAACGTTGCGGGGAGTATTGGCGATGCGTTCAGGTCCGGTGTGACCCATGCGGCGGGCAGTCACACTCATATTTGCAACTTTGCTGGCACGCATGGCAAGGTCATCGGCGGCAAAGTAAACCACGACATTGCGAGACCCGTGGGCGATGTATTCGCCTTGCTGACCAAAGTCGAGGGTGTTGTTGGAAACATCCGCTGCTGCCATGAAAATATTGCGAAAGATCAGGGGAAACCCTCGTGGTTGAAAGTATTCAATGGTGCGGGCGATCGCTCCACGCAATACTCGGTTTCCCATTGAGTGGGCAATCAGATTAATCGGTTTGGTACAGGGGTCGTCTAAGGTGCTGTTGCCCTCTCGCCAGCCCAAAAACTTTTCAAACATACGGGCATAGGCAATGTCACTGGCATCTGCCGCAATCTGGTCATCGTAATAATCTTTCACTGCGCCCAGATCGGCATCACAGGGCCAGATCAGCGGCACCACCAAAATTTCGCCATTTGCTTTGCGGTCAAATAGCGCTTGCAAGTTGCCAGCCGTGGGAAAGATGGCGGGTTCCGGTAATGCGGAATAACCATGCAGAAATAACACGATTTGCTTGGCGGGTGACGCTTTTAGCTCACTAAAAAAAGCACGATTGCCAATTTCCACATAGTTATTAGAATCAGTGCGACGGCAGAAATAGATCGATTGCTCCGCCTGGTTATTTTCTAAGTCAAAGTTGATTTGGCGGGGCAGTGTGTAAGAGCCGTCTGGGTTAACAGGGGTGGGGCCTTCTTTTAAGACTCGATTGGTAGCAAACAGCATTTTAAACAGATTCCAAACGAACGCCCCTGTTATAACTCACATATTCCTTAGAAAGAGGGAATGTTGAGGTTTCTTATTGCATTTGTAAGTTCGTCAAGATTTGTGTCGCACGATAGGAACACCCAACCATTCACTCAATTCTTCCGCCAACCATTCCAATTCTTCAGGCGTAAAGTGTCTATGTTTGAGCGAAAAGCGTTGTTGACCAGCATGAATCGTTAGCTGGGTTACCCAGAAAACAACTCCACGCTCAAATTGGTACTCTCCAACGTAATAGAGATGAATTGCGGAAATTGCCTGCACTGGAGCAGAGCGGCGACGCAGATAATCGCCAGATGAGCTGCCCAAAAACCCACTCAACAGGGAGATTCGCTGTTCGTCGATTTGCAAGCGATCGCGCTTCAGCAGCAGAATAGCCGTGAGGGGAATGATGATAAATAGGATGACTCCAAACAAGCCCGAAAGAACGGTTGACGTGACGTTAAGAACTTGTCCAACGCAAACAGGAATCAAGACAGAGAGAAAGCCCAGCAGGTAATAGCCTAGATTGCGTCGGGGAAAGAAGACTGTGAAGCTGGAAGGCGTTTTGTGGACAACCAGATCGCTGAGGGGCATTGGGTTGTCTGGGGTGGCGGGTGCTGGACGCATTTGGGGAAACCGCAGCGATCGCAGGGCGGTTTCGGCAGAATCCAACCGTTGATCTAAGGCTGGTTGCGTCAACCATTGCAGCCAGCAGGCAAAACTGGAAGTTATCTGGGCATACTTCTCAAACTGAATCTGAAAATTCGTTTGTGGTAGTTCGGTGGGATGCCGACCTGTGATCAAAAAAATCAGGGTTGCACCGAGGCTGTAAAGGTCAGAGGCGGGGGTGACCCGTCCTCCAAACTGCTCTGGCGGCATATAGCCATAGGTGCCCACAACGGTAATCGTGCCACCCTCCTGAGCCACCAGATTTTGCACAGAGCCAAAATCCACCAGATAAACTTGCCCTGGCGAGTTGCCAGAGCGGTTGGTTAATAAGATGTTGCTGGGCTTGATATCCCGATGAATCACGGGTGGCGTGTGGCTGTGCAGGTAGATCAAAATCTCCAACAAAGCGTCTGCCAGTTGTTTCACCTCATATTCGCTAAAGCTGCGTCCGGCTTTGAGGTGGTCTTCTAGCGATCGCCCTTCCACGTAGCTCTGCACCAGTGCAAAGCCTTTGCCATCCGGTTCATCCAGTTCCAGATAATCCAGATAACGGGGAATCGCCGGATGGGAGAGGGATTCCAGCGTTTTGGCTTCTCGCTCAAACAGCTTTAGATCTTGCCAATCAAATTCATCCCCCAGTAGCAACACTTTGATCACCACCCATTCATCGGTCTGGGTGTCTTTTGCCAGCAAGGTTCGTCGTCCCGTTTGCCGACCCAGCGATCGCTCCACGTCGTATCGGTTGGCAAGGCGTTGAGGCATTCGTTTGCTCCTTCACTTTTGGCGACTGCGTTTCTCATACCAGCGGGCAATGGATTGGCTGATTACGCCCATTGAGATTCCAGCGATCGCGGCGGGCACGATTCCCAGAATTATTAGGAGATAAAGCGGTTCGAGATAGACAGTTTTGAAAATGAAATTGGCAATGAAGGCGTAATTGAGGCTGACGCAAGCCACCCCACTAACTAGGCTAATAAACCAGCGATGGCGACGGGGGTTCGTTAGTGGAAAGAAAAATAATCGGGTCAAAATACCAACAATGAATCCATTTAGAACCCCCAATCCAAACCCCCACACTGCCCCAACAAAAGCTCCTGTCATCATGCCCCAGACGAGGGTGTCAGGTACGATCATTACTGTATAAATGCCGCTGTAAATGCAGCCTGCAATGGTGCCCATTGCGCTACTACGCCAAAGTGCATTCCAGAAAAGGCTACCAGTCGAGAGGTGCTTTGAGGGAACAGTGGTGGGTTTAACAGTTGTCTGCTTAATCAGAGCAGGATTATCTAATGCGGCTAGAGCAAGTTGAGCTGAGGCAAAGCGCTGTTCTAAATTGAGATGAGTCATGCGCTTGAGCCAGGTAGCAAAGGTGGGAGTGACCTGCGCGAGATGCTCAAATTTAAGCTGCAAGCCTTCTTGGGGTAGATCGGCGGGGTGCGTTCCGGTGAGCAGGGCGATCGCGGTGGCACCCAACGCATACAGATCGGAGGCAGGGCAGGCAATGCCCCCAAACTGCTCCGGTGGCATATAGCCGTAGGTGCCCACCACAGTCACCGTTCTGCCCTCGCGGGTGGCTAAAGTTTGCACGGAGCCAAAATCCACCAGGTAAACCTCGTCTCCCGCTAACAAAATGTTGCTGGGTTTGAGGTCACGGTGAATTACAGGGGGTTGGCGATCGTGCAGGTAATCCAGAATTTGTAACAGTTCTCGACATAGCGTTTTAACTGTAGCTTCCCGAAATGTTCGCCCTGCTTGCAAGTCATCTTCCAACGACGACGCATCAATGTAGGTTTGCACCAGCACAAACCCTTTGCTCGCACCCTCATCAAACTCAAACGAGTCTAAATAAGCTGGAATTGCTGAGTGGGAAAGCGCTTGCAGAATTTCAGCCTCTCGCTCAAACAGGCGAATATCATCCCAGGAAATGTCTTTGTTGAAGGTTAGCCGTTTGACAACTACCTGCTCTTGAGTTTGTAAGTCTTGTGCTAAAAACGTCTGTCGTCCAGCTTTTTTCCCTAAACACTGCTGGATTTTGTAGCGCCCCTGTAAAATCTCAGATGGCTGATCGTTTTGGCTCTGGGTCATGCGTTCCAGCGGTGGCAGTGGTCACGGTGTTGTTTAGAGCGGATACACCAGCAAAACACAAATTCCAGAAGAATCTGGCAGTTAATTAGGGGACTTCCTAATAGATTGATAGCAGTATTTTACTTCTCCGCGGAAAAAGTATTGTCATATACGGTTTCCAAATCCTGATAACTATATCTCCGGCATCATCCATCTTAAGTTTGGTTTTGATATTGTTTGTTAGCTATACATTGAGTGTGATCGCATTACGTTCCTAAGCATTTAAACTCTTTTTAAGAGAAGCTTATTCATAAAAAATCCATGCCAAATTGTCTTTACTGTTCCAATAAGTTACTCCGTCATATTCAAAATTCTCAGCCTTATTGGTTTTGTCGATATTGTTGGCGAAAAGTTCCTTTAATAGAACCTGAGAGAGAGTCAAAAATCTCCTGTTATTCAGTACAAATTAGTCAGTCACTGAGTGTAACGTCAGTTTTATTGTCTTCAAAAAGAACTAGTGTGGCGGGCAGTGACCCATCGTTGTCAGATACATTTTCTAAACTTTTTTAAGGAGGCTCTTCTCATGAATCTTGAAAATCAATCAAAAGCAATCAGCGATCTTGAATACGATCTGTTGACAGTTTTGAAGAATAAAGCTGAAGCTGTTCAAATGTACGATGTGTATGTACAAGATGCTCAAAAAGCAAACTCTCAACCCTGTGTAGAAATTCTACAAAAGTTGAAGCAAACTGATCTTGAGCAAGTTCAAGAACTTCGACACCATTTGCAAGAAGTCATGCAAACAGGAAGGATGTAACCTGTTACAGGCTTTTATGCCTAATCCTCTGAGTTCCTTAAAGACTCGGAGGATTAAGTTACGCCATTATTGTCAGATAAAAAACTGTGATCCTGCCTGGGACAGATGCTTTATATCTATAACTTAATTAAAAATTATCCGTAGCTCAATCTCCCTTCGCCTGGTCGTTCTATGATCGTTCATGGTACTCGAGTGACGAGTGTATCTAGTCGGTTTATCGAAATTTCTCACAGTATTGCTGACCGAATCTCAAATCTCCTCAATGCATCTGTATTTATAATTGACGAGAAGGGAATTTTAATTACAAGTAGTGAGCCTTTTGGAGTTGAAACATCCTCTGCTTTAAGAGGCCGTGCAGCATCTTTAGAAAATCTTTTAAGAATTCCAATCCATTACAAAACTGAGACGGGAGAAATTGTCGTTGGCCCATCTCTAAATCAGGAGCCAATTCCTTCTAAGATTGCCCAGGCATTGGTTGAGCTAGTCATCGATCAAACGACCAGTAATCAGGAAAAAAACACCGATAAAAGCAACCTAAAAAATCAATTTATTAATGATTTATTACATGGGTGTATTGCGGACGAGGAAGTTGCTTTGAGTAATGCAAGGCAGTTGGGAATGGACTTAACGCCTCCGAGGGCAGTGATTTTAGTTGATGCATCATCTTATGTTCTGAGTAGCAATGATTCACCGTTTCAAGATTTAAAGGCAGAACAGCAACGCAAAACGAGAGATATTATTCGTATTATTGTTAACTTTTTTCATCTTCCAAATGATACGATTTGCGCTGATTTGGGACAAGGTGAAGTGTGTGTTTTAAAGGCTAGTGACACTAAGAATTTGGGACTTTGGGCGCAGTGCCACAACGACTCTAAAGGCTTAAGTTCTTCTTGGGCAAATTTAGCTGCGCTTAAACGAGCAGCGGATGCGTTACTCATCCGTTTACGTGATGAAACGATGACTGCGATCGATATCGGGATTGGTCGATATCATCCCGGAGTTGCGGGGTTAGCGCGGTCTTATGAAGATGCACGCGCGGCGCTATCGTTAGGAAGCCGTTTTCAAGGGCATAACCAAGTTCATTGCTTAGGTGAGTTAGGAATTGCCGCCTTTGTGGGCGTAGCCGATGAAACAACAAAAGTCGATTTAGCTAAATATTTGCTCAGCCCACTTGACCATGAAAGTGAACTATTTACAACGCTGGACGCTTTTTTTGCCGAGAATTGCTGCCCTTCATCAACTGCTCGACGATTGTCAATTCATCGCAACACCTTGAGCTATCGGCTGGATAAGATTTTTTCTCTCACAGGGCTAGAACCGAGAAAGTTTGATGATGCTGTGCAGATGCGCCTCTGCCTGTTGCTGCGATCGCTCCAAACAACAGCAGAACATTAGTTCTATTTGGTCAATGCTTTATCCATAGCAGGTAATCGTGTAAGCCAAAAAGAATGGGAGCAACTGCTACCTTTGGGCGAAGCAACCAGAATGAGCTGTTTAGTATGATTATGGTAATGTTTGCTGATGCGGGTAGCAATCAGCACCTAACTGTCTCACGATTGCAACTGTTGGCATCGAGGGTTTGCTGGTGTCTAATGTTGAAGGATGAGCAAAGATCTTATCGATAAAGGCTCTAATTTTACTATCTGAGCCATTCTTACAATTGAACCAAAGTTTTAATGTTCGTTTCTAAGTGAACATGTTTTGTTGAGAAAAAACGATTACGGAATGTTTAGGATTTTGATTGTCGATGATGATGTTGTTGATCGGTTAGCAGTTCGCCGTGCTCTTACAAAAGCTGGGATTCAGTTTGAGTTGTCGGAGGCAAAGAACTGTGCTGAAGCGATCGCATTCGTTCAAAATCAGCCTTCCGACTGTGTCTTTCTTGACTACTGTTTGCCCGACGGTGATGGACTCTCACTCATCCAGCAGGTTCGTCGATTGGGCATTAATGTTCCCTTGATTGTGCTAACTGGGCAAGGAGATGAGCAGATTGCTGTTGATTTAATGAAAGCTGGCGCAACTGATTATTTAGCAAAGTCTCGTGTTTTACCTGAACGTTTACTACAGGTAATCCATAGCGCTGTTCGAGTGTATCAAGCTGAGTGTGAAGCCGATCAAGCCAACCAGCGCTTGAGAGAAACAAATGAACTCTTGATTCGCAAAAATCAGGAACTAGAGCTTCAACGGCAACAAATTCACCTACAAAATTTGAAACTATTAGAGAGTTCCCGGCTAAAATCGCAATTTTTAGCCACCATGTCGCACGAGTTGCGAACTCCATTAAACGTCATTATTGGGTTTTCTCAACTGCTATTGCGCCCGGCAAAAGGAGTGACCGATCCGCATCAAAAAGATATTGTTGAGCGAATTCTTAATAACGGAAAACATTTGCTGATGTTGCTCAATGAAATCTTGGACTTTTCTAAACTCGAAGCTGGGCAATTAGAAGTTAAACCCAGAACTTTTAATCTAGAAAAAGTAGTGAGGCTTGCAGTATCTGAGGTGCGATTGCTCGCGGACGAAAAGCAATTAGCCTTAGAGATTGTTGGCGACTTAAAGCAATCCGAAATATTCAACGATCCCGAACGACTCCGCCAAATTTTAATGAACTTGCTCTCGAATGCTGTTAAGTTCACGTCTGATGGGAGAGTTTGGGTAGAGATTACAGAGCCGACTCCAGACAGTGTTGAGATCGCCATTTGTGATACAGGAATGGGCATTGATCCAGCCGATATCAACTTTATTTTTGAGCCGTTCCGTCAGATAGACCAAACCATCACCCGAAAGCATACGGGCACGGGCTTGGGTTTAGCAATCACAAAATCTTTAGTCCAAATGATGCACGGTAAAATTACAGTTGAAAGTCAGCTTGGTCGGGGGTCTGTTTTTCGAGTGCGGATTCCTCGCTCCATTGCGTTGCAAGAAACGTTTGAGTCAATTCCGCTTTATTCATCTTGAGTAAAGTTCTGTATCAAAACTCACCCTTATGACAGAGCATTTCTTACTACTTTAGAAATAAGATAAAGTGGCTTGTGTCGTAAAACCTTTACTATTTACATATGTCGGCCCATAGAAACCGCATTAACCATGTTTTGGTGGTTGATGATATATATGACAATTTGATCTTAATTGAAAGCATTTTAGAGGATGAGGGATATCGAATTAATTTAGCAACTGATGGTTTTAGTGCCTTAGCTACAATTGAACAAGACCCACCGGATTTAGTGCTATTGGATGTGATGATGCCCGAAATGCACGGGTATGAAGTGACACGGCGAATTCGTCAAAATGAGAAATTGTCTTATATTCCAATTTTATTGGTAACGGCCCATGACCAAACGAGTGCAGTAGAAGGGCTAGATGCCGGAGCCGATGATTTTATCCGCAAGCCATTTGATACAGATGAACTGTTGGCAAGGGTGCGATCGCTATTGCGATTAAAACACAGCATTGATGAGCGGGAAGAGATGCTTCGCCAACGGGAAGATTTCGTTTCCCGATTAACGCACGACTTGCGAATTCCGTTAGTAGCGGCGGATCGGATGCTTCATTTGTTTCTACAAGAAGCCTACTGTCCACTTTCAGACGATATGAAAGAAGCCGTTGGTGTAGTGATTCGGAATAATCAAAATCTCTTACAAATGGTGAACACGCTGTTAGAAGTGTATCGCCATGAGGCAGGGCAGAAAAAGCTAACGCTAGTACCCTGCGATGTCAAAGAAATTTGTCAAGAAATTGTACAAGAACTGAATCCTTTAGCTTGGGAAAAAGAACTGGCGATCGTATTGCTTTCTCCTGCAAACCCTGAATCAAAGGATGAACCAATTCAAATCTTAGCGGATCGCTTAGAGTTGCGTCGAGTTTTCTCAAACCTGCTTGGAAATGCAATTAAATTCACTGATCAAGGTTCAATCAACGTTTCAATTGTGAAAGCACCACCTAAAGATAAAACCCTTTCCTCTAAAGACTGGGTTGCTATTTCGGTACGCGATACAGGATCGGGTATTCCTCCTGAAGATCAAGCTGTCATCTTTGAACGCTTTCGCCAAGGTCGAAATCGCAGGGCAGATAGTGGTTTGGGACTGTATCTAACTCGCCGCATTGTGGAAGCCCATCAAGGATTTATCACAGTTGAATCTAAGGTAGGTCAGGGGAGTGTGTTTACCGTGTATTTACCTGCGAATCCATAAACGCGATCGCAGAAACGGTTTGTGATTCCATTTCTGCGATCACTGCGTTCATTAGGTTTTAGGGGTTACCCATTGACGACGCTGCCACCATTCGGGTGCAAAATTTGCCCCGTCATGTAAGAGGAGTCTTCGGAGGCTAGAAAAACATAACTTGGAGCAACTTCTTCCGGTTGTCCTGCTCGCTGCATGGGAACTTGCTTACCGAAGCTCTCTACCTTTTCTTCGGGGAAGGTAGAAGGAATTAAGGGAGTCCAAATTGGGCCAGGTGCAACACCATTCACCCGAATTCCTTTTTCCACAAGAGATTGAGAGAGCGATCGCGTAAATGCAACAATTGCGCCCTTTGTTGCCGAGTAATCCAGCAATTGTGGATTTCCCTTATAAGCTGTTACGGAAGTAGTGTTAATGATGCTACTGCCTTGTTTGAGGTGTGGTAAAACTGCTTTTGTCAGAAAAAACATACTAAATATATTTGTTCTGAACGTTTTTTCAAGCTGTTCTGCGGTAATTTTCTCGATGCTTTCTTGGGGATGTTGCTCAGCCGCATTGTTCACCAAAATGTCTAACTTGCCAAAGGTTTTAACAGCTTGCTGAACTGCTTCTCGGCAAAATGATTCGTCCCCAATGTCGCCCCGAATTGTTAAGCAACGTCGTCCTTCCTGCTCAACCAACTTCTTTGTTTTGTTAGCATCCTCATCTTCATTCAAATAAACGATCGCCACGTCTGCCCCTTCTTTGGCAAACAAGACCGCAACAGAACGACCAATTCCGCTATCCCCACCTGTGATTAGCGCCACTTTCTCATTCAGCTTGCCGCTGCCGCGATACTGTCTTGCCTCCGCTTGAGGTGCTGGAGTCATCTGAGATTCAACTCCAGGCTGTTGATCTTGGTGCTGAGGTGGTTGCTCTTTAAGTCTTGCTTGAACCATCTTGCCTCCTTGAATTCCCTGTTCTAATGAGCTTATTCGAGAGAGTTAAATGTGAATGTTGATGGAATTACCACCAAACTCGCTCACCGTTTTCGTCTACTCGTGCTTGTCGGATTACGTCAGAAATTTCTTCTGCATCCTTGATGTGGTGCAAAGCTTCTTTTTGCCCATCTGGGTACTCCACTACAAAGTATGTGGGAACAACGATGTGATCGCCTGTAATGTCGGGAGCATCTACAGCAACCTGCTTCGCTTTTTCTTCCAGGGATTTCGATTCATCAATGCGATCGCCAGGGTTCAGAGTTAAACTCTTGCCACCCTTATCCATTTCTTCCTGAATCCACTGCTTTTGTTCTGGTTCCACCTGTTCCGGCTGCATGGGTTGCTTAATGTCAGCCTCACTGTTCTTTAAATTGCTTGCAGAATCTCTGTTCATAACATCCTTCCTGGTGTAACTTTGCTAAATCGTTGATTAACCTATCTTTAACACTAGGAGCGAAACAGAAAGATAACTTCCCACTAAAGAAGTACTCTTAAGCAGTATCTTTCCTGAGTAGATTCTAGAATTCTGCTGATTTTTTATTTTCAACTTTGTTTGAAAAATTGAAGTTTTTCAAGAATTTAATCGTTCTAAGGTATGAGTTCTATCAACACTTTTTCTTCAGTACACAATTTAAGCAAAAAAAGCTTTTCTGAAGTATCTATGCAATCACTCTTTTTTATTTCAAGAACAACTAAATTCTTTCTCTACTTAAAGTAATGACCTGTCCTAAGAGGGAGTGTACTACCTCCTATCCATGTGACTATTGCAGTATCTACACGTGTGTAGTTATCAGGAGAACAACATGGTTACAACCCTAACAGATGCTAAACGCGAAGCAATTGCTGAAAAGCTAGCAGAAATGCGAGCTTTACAAAACCTGCTGATTGCGAATGAGCAAAGATTTATTCAAGAATGCAACAACGATGAAATCCGCGATCGCTTGCGGAATATGCTGGAAGATGACCAGAAAAACTTAGGCGTACTTGAAACCGTTATTACCCAATACGGAATTCAAGGTAAGCCGAGTAATGTGGCTCAAAAAAGTATGCAGGAAATTGAAGGGCTGATGAAGGGGTCTGAACTCAGCTTCTTCAAGAAAGTTGCTCAACATGAACTGCTCAAGCATATGCAGGTAATGTCTGGTTTGATTGTGCACAAAGCCGCTCAAAAAGTGGGTGCAGATGTAGAGGCAGCGATCACTCCTCTGAACACCGTTAACTTTGAAAACCGCGCACACCAGGAGCAACTCAAAGGAGTCTTGGAAGTGTTGGGTGTGCTTGAGCTGACTGGAATGGAAGCCGATCAAGGACTGTGGGCGCGAGTGCAGGATGCAGTTGCCGCTTTAACGGGTGTGGCTGGCAGTGTGGTTACTCAAAGCAGTGACAAATCTGATATGAACATCCAGGATGTGATTCGGATGGATCACCAAAAAGCGAACATGCTGTTTATGGAGATTGAGCAAAGCCAAGATCCCCAAAAGATCCAGGAGTACTTTGGTCAACTCTATAAAGACTTGAGCGTCCACGCGTTGGCAGAAGAACAAGTTGTTTATCCTGCTGTACGCCCATTTTATGGCGCATCTGATACTCAAGAGCTGTATGATGAGCAGTCTCAAATGAAGGTGTTACTGGATGAGATTAAAGCGCTAAGTCCGGCTTCTTCCGAGTTTAAGAGCAAGGTGAAGCAACTGAAAGACATCGTGATGGATCACGTCCGGCAGGAAGAAAGCACCATGTTTGCTGCCATCCGCAACAACTGCAATGCTCAGCAAAGCGAACAATTAGCAACTCAGTTTAAAGAAGCGAAGAAGCAACTTCAAATGAAGGTAGGTGTATAGGCTTTCTCAGCCTTACTCAATCAATCGATCTCCGCTGACGGTGAGCAGGCAATTAATTTTGCCTGCTTTTTCATGGGGCGATCGCCCCTATCGTAAAACCAACGGAATTACCTCAACTTGTCCAGGAATGCCTAGATCATATTGGATCAGCGGCGACAGAGTTTTAGACAGCACTGGCATAAATCCCAAGCGCAGATAAAACTCAGTGAGTTTGGGCAGGCAGGTAAGGTAAAGCGGTTTAGTCGCTTGTTCACCCAGGTAAGAAACCAGGAATGACCCTAATCCTTGACTGCGCCATCCAGGGACAACGTAAACATCATGAAGCAGAGAATACCGTTGATGCTGCCGTAGTTTGGCACAGGCAATAAGCTGGTTGCGATGCTCAATCACCCAAAAATTTTCCCACTCACTATGCCAGCTAAGAAATGCTGCCGCTAACACACCTAGCCCAATCACAGTGCCTGGTCCCAGAACCAGGTTCCACAATCGTTGCAGCCCCAACGTTAATCCTAAATGAATCCCAATTCCGCTCAGCAATCCCCCTGCCAGAATTCGCATCGTCCACTCTGTCTGAGAAACCGGGGGAAGTACCTCTTGCCTAAACTGGGCTAACAACTCGCGGATTGCAGTTTTATCAGTAGGGCAAGCCGGACGAATGATACATCCAGGAGGTAAGGAGAAGGACACGGTCATGAGGTCTTATGAATCCATCTTTTGGGGTAGATTACAAAGTTTTTGTTCGGGAAAGGCTTTTAACTCGCTAGTCTAGATAAAGAGTGCCCACTATGCTAAGTAAAAGATTCAGTGCCGTTTATGGTTTCAATTTCTCTAAATCCTCTCTTTGTAGATACATCGCGGATTCGAGCTGAGATCCGGACGTTACAACCTCAAATTGTAGAATGGCGGCGATCGCTCCATCAAAAGCCAGAACTAGGGTTTCGTGAACTCCTTACTTCTGACTTTGTAGCGCAAAAATTGCAAGAATGGGGAATTTCTTTCCAAAAGGGGATTGCTAAAACAGGCGTGTTAGCCACTATATCGGGCAATCGTCCAGGGCGGGTGTTTGCCATTCGTGCTGATATGGATGCATTGCCGATTCAGGAGGAAAACGATGTTCCTTACAAGTCGCAGCATGATGGCGTGATGCACGCCTGTGGACATGATGGACACACCGCGATCGCCCTTGCCACTGCTTATTATCTGTCGCACCATCGAGATAATTTTGCCGGAACAGTGAAAATCATTTTTCAGCCAGCAGAAGAAGGACTGGGCGGAGCAGAGCCAATGATCGCCGAGGGAGTGTTAAAAAATCCTGATGTGGAGGCGATCGTCGGTTTGCATTTGTGGAACGTGCTGCCACTGGGAACGGTAGGCGTGCGCGCCGGAGCATTGATGGCAGCCGTGGAATGTTTTGAGTTAACGATTCATGGTAAAGGCGGACATGGAGCCATCCCCCAACAAACTATCGATTCGGTGGTTGTCGGCTCTCAGATTGTGAGTGCCCTACAAACTATTGTGGCGCGCAACATCGATCCCATTGATTCTGCGGTCGTGACGGTGGGCGAATTTCATGCTGGAACCGCGCATAACGTTATTGCCGATACGGCTCACATGACAGGCACTGTCCGCTATTTCAATCCGGCTTACAAGGGCTACTTTGGACAACGCATGGAGCAAATCATCAAAGGAATTTGCGAGGCGCATGGTGCCACCTATGAATTTAAATATTGGGAGCTGTATCCACCTGTTATGAATGATGGAGCGATCGCCAATCTTGTGCGCTCTGTAGCTGAAGATGTAGTGGAATCACCACTGGGTATGGTTCCTGAATGTCAAACCATGGGCGGTGAAGACATGTCATTCTTTTTACAAGAAGTGCCCGGTTGCTACTTTTTTCTTGGGTCTGCTAATGCAGTAAAAGGGCTTGCCTACCCCCATCACCATCCTCGATTTGACTTTGATGAAACAGCCCTGGGAATGGGCGTAGAAATTTTTGTGCGGTGCGTGGAAGAGTTTTGTCAATAAGCTTTTCCCAATCTCGTGTCTCTGGCTATCATTTCTTTAAGCCCCTTCATCCTTTCGGTTGAGGCGGCTTAGTGGTAATTTTCAATACACTCTTTTAAAGAACATTAAAAAAAGTAAAAATTTACCCACGTTAAAGATCATGGACGACCGGCTCATTAATATTCTTTTGGTAGAAGATGACGAAGTCGATATTATGAATGTCCGTCGGGCATTCAAAAAAAGCAATATTTCCAATCCACTCTATGTAGCCAACAACGGCTTAGATGCTTTGCAAATGTTGCGTGGGCAGAGTAACAACCCATCGTCGATCCCTTCCAGCCGCCGCATTATTTTGCTGGATCTAAATATGCCGCGCATGGGTGGGCTGGAGTTTTTGCAAGAGTTGCGCGCCGATCCGGAGCTAAGAGCCACACCGGTGATTGTGTTAACCACCTCAAATCAAGATCGCGATCGCGTCGAAGCTTATAACTTAAACGTAGCAGGGTATATTTTGAAACCTGTTACATTCATTAACTTTGCCGAAGTGATGGCGACTCTCAATAAATATTGGGCGTTGTGTGAATTGCCAACCCAACTCAATGGAACGACCCGGTCTTACGCTGAATGATGTTATGGAGCTTGGACAACTTTTTATCAGGAATCTAGAAAATCAAGGCTCTGCTCCTGGATTTAGGCGAATTGTGATGCACCAAGAGCATAGCTTTTATGGAAGAACCAATTAATATTCTGATTGTAGATGATGATGCGGTTGATCGAATGGCAGTGCAACGGGCGTTGCGCTCAGCCAGCGTAGATGTAGTGGTGTCTGAAGCGCAGGATTATGACTCCGCGATCGCGGCATTGAAGGCAGCATCCTTTGATTGTGTCTTTGCAGACTACCGCCTACCCGACAAAGACGGACTCATCTTAGTACAAGATTTGCGACAGCAAGAAGTTAAAACTCCAATTGTCATGTTAACCGGGCAAGGCGATGAACAACTTGCCGTTGAACTCATGAAAGCGGGAGCTACCGATTATCTTGCCAAATCGAAAATATCACCCGACATTTTGGCACGCACTTTGCGAAACGCGATTCGCCTTCATCAAGCAGAAATGGAAGCAAATCGCGCTAAACAGCAGCAAGAACAATTAGCCCGTCAACGCGAAGATTTTGTCTATCGCCTGACTCACGACCTCCGCACGCCTTTGGTGGCGGCTGATCGAATGCTGCACTTGCTCCAACAGGAAGCGTTTGGTCCGGTGACGGCGGAAATGGTAGAAGCGCTTTCAACCATGATGGAGAGCAATCGCAACCTGCTACAAATGGTCAACACAATTCTCGAAGTGTATCGCCATGATGCGGGGTATAAAACACTGACCTTTGCCTCCTGCAATCTTCAACAGTTAGTTCAAGATGTGGCACAAGATTTCATACCCGTTGCTGAAGAAAAGGGGTTATCGCTTCATCTCGATTTTAGCGAAGGCACTGTAGATGGACGAGTAGTCACAATTCAAGGAGATTGTATAGAACTACAGCGGGTCTTAAGCCATATTGTGGGGAATGCTATTAAGTTCACTCAATCAGGCTCAATTACACTGCGCCTGATTGGTGCCTCCATAGTTGCAGCATCCAATCCAGATACTTTCAATGCTGAGTCGTTTGTTTGTATTGAAGTCGAAGACACTGGCGTAGGGATTGCGCCAGCAGATCAGGAAACGCTATTTGAGCGCTATCGCCAGGGAGACACAAAACGAGCCGTTAGTGGGCTGGGGCTGTATTTGTCTCGTCGAATTATTGAGGGTCACAATGGCACGATCGCAGTGCAGTCTGAGTTGGGCAGAGGCACTCTGTTCACCATTCGGTTGCCTATTCAACGGGAGTTACGATAAGACTAAGTGTTGCCTTAGCAACATTTCTCTCTCTGCAATTAGTTAGAATTCAGCGATCGCCAATCCACACCCTACGATTGATGCTTAATCAAGCCAAGTTTGGTGAAGTAGTAATAGGTTGAGTTAGTTATAAAATGATGCGTCAGATCAATATCGGTCTTACTGAAGAACAGCGTCAAGGTGTAGTTGAATTATTAAACCAAGACCTGTCCAATTCCTACTTATTGCAGTTGAAAACCAAAAAGTATCACTGGGATGTGATCGGACCTCAGTTCAGAACACTCCACGAGATTTTTGAAGAGCAGTACACCGCTTTAGCTGAAACGATTGACAGTATTGCTGAGCGAATTCGTCAGCTAGGTGCTTATCCCGCAGGAACAGCGAAAGAGTTTTTGGAATTTGCTTCCATTCAAGAGGCTCCTGGGAGAGTTCCTAGCCCCACCCAGATGGTTGCTAACTTGCTGGAAGATCACGAGCTTGTCATCCGTTCCTTGCGTCAGCATGTTGACAAGAGCAGTGAAGACTTCCATGATGAAGGAACCGCAGACTTTTTGACTGGGTTGATGGAGCAGCACGAAGAAATGGCATGGATGCTGCGCTCCTTCATTGAAGGTGAATCTTTGAATCCAGATGGTGCTCTGCCAGAAAATCAAAATCGAGTCGCTGTTGGGTCTGGTAGCCGTTAAGGCACTTTATCTTGATATATCGCTTGTGCTCACGAGTTGAGGTTGGAGTTTACTCTAGCCTCATTTCTTGTATGTGAATATAGAAAATTAGCTATAGTAGCGCTGTAGTTAATATCCATGTTTATGGAAATTCGCTCAGCCCACCAATCTGATGTTCCACGCATCTTACCCATGATTGCCAAGATCTGTGCACTTCACCAGGCTTGGGATTCTGCTAAATACGGTTTTCTACCTCATCCAGAGCGACTTTATGAGCATTGGCTGAGTGAATTAATCAAGAACTCACAAGATATTTGTTTGGTTGCTGAAGTGAGTGAACCGAGTGAAGCTTCTAAACTAGTTGCTTTTTTGATTGCGACTGTTGAGTCGGAGATTCCCATTTATCATTTACAAGAATTTGGTTTTATTCATGATCTCTGGGTGGAGGAAGATTACCGCCAGGAGGGAATTGCACATCAGCTTGTGCTGCGGGCGATCGCTCACTTCTCACACAGGGGAGTGCAACAAATCCGCCTGGATACGGCGATCGCGAATGAATCTGCCCGGAAGTTGTTCTCCAGTTGTGGCTTTCGTCCTAGCACCATTGAAATGTTGCTGAAGGTGCCATAAAAAAAGAGCCACAGACTGCCTAAAATCTGTAGCTCTTCCGGGTACAACTTTCATTGCTTCAGGAGCGATGCTGAATCCATAGGATTAGCTATTGGGGGTCACTTTGTCTAAAGCTTTTTTCACCTGATCCTTAAAGGTGGTTGCATCTTGGGAGTTTTCTGGAGTGCTCATTTTATCCAGGTCAGCATCTCCCTGAACCTCGTTTACCCCGCGCTCTGCCCGCTCAGAGACCTCTTTCATCGAATCTAGACCAGAGTTGAGGGATTTTTCTGACTCGTCGTAGATTTTCTTGAGTTGAGTTTCGCCTTCAGAGGGCTTGCTGTATGAGGTTACGCCTGCTGCCATTGCAGGAAGTGCACTAGAGATAAACAGCAATGTGCAAGTAAAAGCGATGATGAGAAACCGAACAGGACGTAACAAACGACTAATTACCATTTTAATCCTCCAGTTGTGGGGTGTAATTTTGAAACAAGTTAGAGTTTAGTAATAAGACCAGCCATTGCAATTGTTGTGTAGCAAACAGTCAGTTTCGCTCCTAAAATCTCTCTCAAGCTCATGCAACTGTTTTAGCGAAAATGATGCGATCGCTTGATCACCCCCTGGATTGATATCATCCTGTCTTAGAAAAAAACAAAACTCCTCCTTTGGGTAGAGCCTTCTGTCTCAGCAGCGATCTGAAGCCAGAGAAGCAGGTAGAAAAATGGGAATGAACTACCCCGCCGCAAGCGGACGGGGTATCAGAATCAAAAAAGAGCAAGCTGCTCATCTCTGTGTAACTTGAGATATTCATTACCCTGATTCTTGACGTACTTCGCAATCATGCCTTCGTCTCCGTGTTTGCCAACAGTGCTGGCAAAATAACCATCGCTCCAAAACTCTCCACCCCACAGCTTCTGTTTCACTTGAGCACAGCGCTTAAACACCTCTCTCGCCGTTAAGCTCTTGATCATCGTCACTAACTTCGTCACGCTGTAGGTGGGCACCGACTGTACTAGAAAATGCACATGGTCTTTGTCTACGCCGATTTCGACAAACTTGATCTCGTAGCGCTTCTCAATCTCCAAGCAGATTTCTCGCAAAACTTCATCGACCTGCTCATCTCACACAGCCCGTCGATACTTTGCTGGAAACACCAAGTGATATAACAAAACGGTAACGTTATGGCTTTTGTGGATGTACTCGCTCATCTCTGCATTTTACGCCGCAGAGCGGCGGGGAATTGACCCCCAGAGATTAAACTTTGTCAATTTAAGGGCAAAGGACGACACCACCTTGAATAGTGAGAACAAGGGAGTAAATCAGCGGTTAACCGAACCCGCTTTCGGCAATTGCTTCTTCATCTCATCTGCGTATTGATCGGCGTTGAGTCCAACCAATAGATGCAGAACATTATCTGGAAGATGCATAATTCCTTCGACACCGACTTTTTGCAGAGCTTTTTTGTCAATCGCCTTCTCATCTGCTAATTGCAGTCTCAGTCGCGTGAGAGCGACTTCATCAACTTTGCGAATGTTTGATGCTCCCCCCAACGCTGCGATCACCGCCTGCATTTTTTGAGCCGCCGCCGGATCTCGCTGAATTTTTGGCATAGCGGCGGCTTCTGCTTCCGCAGCAGCGACTTCTGCTGGGTCTGCCCGATAGGGTTCATCTGCTTCTGCATCAGCCACTTGTAAGTATTCAGTCATGTCTGTTTTCAGATTTTCTGAGCGGGGGCCAAAAATTGCCTGAACGCTATCTCCAACCTCCAGTACCCCAGAAGCACCCAGCGCTTTGAGTCGGGCTTTACTCACCTGGCTTTTGTCGTTTACGGTAATGCGTAAGCGAGTGATGCAGGCATCCAGCACGGCAATGTTATGGCGACCCCCAAAGGCACGCACTAGTTCGCGCGCCATTTCTGTTCCCGTACCTACCGCGATCGGGGTAATCTCTTCACCTTCTTCATCTTCTCGTCCCGGAGTTTTGAAGTTGAAGGTGTGGATTGCAAAGCGGAACACAAAATAATAGACGGCAGCAGCCACAATGCCTCCCCCCACAATCAGCTTCCATACGCCGGGTTCTCCGTTCCAGTTGCCAAGCTGATTAAACAAGATAAAGTCGATGAACCCTTGCGAAAATGTGAAACCCATTCTGCCGCCCAAGAGTACGAAGAGAAAATCACAGACTCCAGCCATGAGGGCATGAATCCCGTAGAGTAGCGGGGCGACAAACAGAAAGGAGAATTCCAGGGGTTCTGTAATACCTGTGAGGAAAGAGGTAAGAGCGGCAGACACCATTAAACTTCCAGTCACAGCCCGATTTTTAGGTTTGGCGCTGTGCCAGATTGCCATTGCCCCAGCGGGTAGCCCAAACATTTTGAACCAGTAACTTCCTCCTAAAATGCCCGCCGTCGGATCGCCTGCAAAAAATCGGTTGATATCACCGCGCACTAGTTGCCCAGTAACGGGATCGGTGAAAGAGCCAATCTGGAAAAAGAAGGGAACGTTCCAGACGTGGTGTAACCCAAAGGGGATGAGCGATCGCTCAATTACGGCATAAATTCCCGCCGCTAGGGGAACATTGTTACCGCTGGCAGCCAGATTGGCAAATTGGTTAATTCCACCGCCAATGGGGGGCCAAATCACGCTCATTAAAATTCCCACCGCGATCGCCACAACTCCTGTGATGAGCGGTACCGACCGTTTTCCGGCAAAAAATCCGAGATATTGGGGCAATTTAATGCGGAAGAACTTGTTGAACAGATACGCGGCAATACAACCAATGATCAAGCCACCAAATACACCCGTATCCAGCGTTAGGATACCCAACACAGGCTTCATCCAAATATTTGGCGTTTCTTTGCCCTGCTCAATTAAGGCTTTGACCTGCTCTTCGGTGACAAATCCTCGTGATAACCCCACGGCACCGAGGGAAGCAATGAATACCATAAACCCAACCGTGGCTGCCAGCGCTGATGCTCCGTCGTTTCCGGTGTAGGCAATGGCAACCGCGATCGCAAAAATCAACGGGAGCGCCCCAAAAATTGCATCTCCAGAGGCTTTCATGATGGTAGCTAACCACTCCGGTAGCCACCAAAATGTGGCATTGGCGATCTTGCCACTGGCAAGGTTTTGCAGTTCAATCAAGCGAGCGCTACCCAACCCCAGCAGCAATCCCGCCACTGGTAAAACAGACACGGGAAGCATGAGCGCCTTCCCCATCTGCTGTAATAAGGCAAAGGCTTTTTTCCACATAAAGAAGATAAACCTCAACGATAAAGGGGAGAAATAGAAGAAGAAGTCAGGAGAGAAGGACTTTGAGGGTTAGGTATGGAACGGGAACCAGCTAAAAGTTGTGAGGATTTAATCGTTTGGCAGAATGCACATCAGTTTGTCTTAGCGGTATATCCTTTCAGTAATAGTTTTCCAGCAGTGGAAACTTATAGTTTAGTGACTCAACTGAGACGGGCGGCCGTCTCAATTTCTGCCAACATTGCTGAAGGATTTAGAAAAAAAGGAAACCAAGATGAAGCTCGGTTCTTAAACATTGCTCAAGGCTCTTTAGAGGAATGTCGCTATTACCTGATCCTGGCAAGAGATTTGCAGTATGGTGACAGCACAGGGCTGTTGTCAGCGTTAGAAGAGTGAGCAAGATGGTAGACAGTTATTATGCAGCTTTAACTTCAACTAGATAAAGTCTCCGCCTTCTGGCTTCTGGCTTCTGCCTCCTTCTTCTCCCTTCTGCCTCCTATTTCTTCTCACTCCTACTCTTCTGTAGTTGGACATAGATCTCTCACCTCGGCTGCGGTGTCGAGGACGATCGCTTTTTCTGCCAGGTGCTTACACTCTGCCAGAGTTAGCCGCCGCACCTGGGCTTTAATGCTGGGAATGGTGGGAATACTGACGCTGAGTTCTCTCACGCCTAATCCAATCAAAATAGGAACGGCTTGCGGATCGCTGGCAACCCCGCCGCAAACTCCACACCACTTGCCATGCCGATTGGCAGCCTGGGCAGCCATGCCAATGAGTTTTAACACACCTGGATTTAGAGCATCGGCGAAGGATGCAAGTTTGGGATGCCCGCGATCAACGGCGAGCGTGTATTGGGTGAGGTCGTTGGTGCCTACGGAGAAAAAGTCTACGTACTTCGCGAACTGATCGGCAATGACCGCTGTGGCTGGAACTTCCACCATGATTCCAGCCTGGATTGGTGAAACACCTAACCGCTGGGTTTCTTCGTCCAGCATTCCTTTTGCCATACGCCAATCTTCAATTCGGGCGATCATCGGAAACATCACTTTGACATTGCCCAGGTTGGAAGCGCGCAGGATTGCCCGAAGTTGAGTGCGAAGAATATCGGGGCGATCGAAGCCAAGACGCACCCCCCGTTCGCCCAGGAAGGGGTTTTCTTCATGGGGAATGGGCAGGTAGGAAAGAGGTTTATCACCGCCTACATCCAGAGTGCGGATGATCAAGGGGCGATCGCCTAGTGCTTGCGCGATGCTGCCATATAATTCTGCCTGTTCATCTTCAGTAGGGGCAGTGGCTCGATCCATGAACACAATTTCAGAACGCAGTAGCCCAACCCCTTCAGTGCCAAGTGAAATGGCTTTTTCCGCATCGGCTTTGCTGCCAATGTTGGCAACCACTTCAATCTGCAACCCATCTTGAGTCACAGCAGGTTGATGCGCAGAGGCAAGTTCTTGCTGACGGCGCGCTTTGAGGCGAGTTTGGTGTAGCTGAACGGCATCCATCTCTGCCTGGGTGGGGTTCAGGCGCAAAATGCCTTTGCTGCCGTCGAGAATAACAGGAGTGCCGTCTGCGAGATCCAAAATCCGGGGTTCGGCTCCAGCGATCGCGGGAATATCCATTGATCGTGCCAGGATCGACACATGGGATGTTGCACCCCCACCAACGGTGCAGAAGCCGAGTACTTTGTTCCGATCCATCGTGGCAGTATCAGAAGGGGTGAGGTCTTCAGCGAGTAGAATGCACTGATCGGGGTAGGTGGCTGGTTCCACTGAAATCCCCGTTAAAATTCGCAAAACTCGCCCACCCACATCGCGTAGATCATTGGCACGGGCAGCAAGCAGTTCATTTTTGAGTTGGGCAAGTTGATCTGCCTGGTAGGTGTAGGTTTGTTTCCAGGCGAAGGCGGCACTTTTACCTTTGGCGATCGCGCTATCGGCAATATCAATTAGTTCTGGATCTTCCAACAATTCCAGGTGAGCCGCAAAGATTGCCGCTTTGCCTGCATCTTTTTGTCCGTGAACTTTTGCCCGGAGTGCCTCAATTTCCAGCTTTGCTTGAGCCACTGCCTGGTCTAGCTTGCGCTGTTCTTCTCTGGGAGTACCACCCGTTTCAGCTACCCGAATCTCCTGCCGACTAAGGTGATAGGTTTTACCGACAGCAATACCGGGCGATGCTGCTACTCCCAGAATCATGTTTGGGTCTGTAGAGCGAGGACGGGGAGCAGGTTCTGAGGCATCGAGATGGGCAACACTGGCAGGAGCGGAAATGGGCGCTGCACCCTCTTCTCCCAACCCCATGCGAATTGCCTCAGACAGTTCAGTGATGGCGGCTTTAGCATCGTCTCCGGTTGCCACCAGTTGCACTCTGGCGTTTTTGCCAATTTCTAACCCCATGATGCCAACTACACTGCGAACATTGGCTTGTTTCATGTTGTACTGGAGGCGAATATCGGACTTGTATTTTTTCGCTAAATTTGCCAACACGGCGGCGGGGCGGGCGTGGAACCCGGTGGGGTTCGGTACAACAATTGGTTCAGATGTGACCGTAGCCCCAGCTTGAGGCTCAGTAGCGAGTTCGGCACCATCCAGCGCCAGTTCTAGGATGATAGATTGCCCAACTGTGACTGAGCCTGAATACGGCAAAAACTGGGAGACGCGATCGCTGTTGGTAATCACGATCTGCGTTAGTAAACTTTTGGCATGGAGCGCTACATAATCTGGATCGAACTCAATGAGCGGATCACCTAGTTTTACGAATTGACCAACTTTTACTTTCGGGTTAAAGCCCTGTCCCTTCAGCACGACAGTATCTAAGCCAATGTGCATTAAAACTTCTAGCCCATCGTCTGTTTTGATAGTGACTGCGTGGTTTGCGGGATGGAGTTGGATCACTTCACCATCGCAAGGTGCACACAAGACGCGATCGACTGGGTCGATAGAAACTCCGTCTCCAACCATTTTCTGAGCAAAAACTGGGTCAGGCACTGTTTCTAACGGCACCAAATAGCCAGACAAGGGCGCTTTCAACGAAACTGCTGAAGGGCTTTTGACCACTGTGGAAGCCATTCTCGTCTCCTAAAATTTATGCTCAAAAGGATATCGTGGTTTTGATCCCAGGAATGAGCAAAATTGTTATTTCTTTATCTTCAGAGGTTTACACCCCAAAGAGTCTCTACACAAAGACGTAGAGATCCTGAAGTGACATATTTCTTTATTGTTTATGGTTGACTCTGTTTAGGAATGCAGCACTTAACAATTGGAGCTGCGGCAGACGCTTTCAAATTAGATTGTTGCAGTAACTCTATCCAGGCTAAAGGCATCGCTGTATCAGATGTTTTCTTATCCCAAACTGAGTTGCCCAATGTAGTCAGTGAATCATACCAAATGCCATTTTCAGCGTAGAAGGTTGCTTGTTCTAGGGGTGTTTTTGCGATCGCAAGTCGTTTTTGTAGTTCAGCAGATGGTTGTACGCGTTGAACTCCCCCACTCATGATAAAAGGCGTATCAAACGTTAAGTTTGCTAAATCATTACTACTAGAGTTGCAATACACGGTAAATTGCCACCGATAGGGAGTATTGAGCTGAAGCGGTGGGGCTGTTGATGGCACTGCAAAACGGACAACTCCATTGGATATTTTAGGAATCTGAAATGGAATCCGATATAGCAAGTGATTGGTTTGATCAAAAACGCTTAACCAAATGAGAGCACCGTTTTGAAAGCCTTTTGGACTGTGAAGCCAAAAAGTGGGATGGGCACGGGTGGTCAAGCCCCAACGAACCGCGCGATCGCTCGTCTCCATTGTGGGTACCAGTGGAATTAGTTGGTCGTCTGCATCGTTGGTATTGCAACCTCGCCGCCCTCCTGCACCCCGACCTTTGGGTTCACCAATGCTGGCAGGAACTTCCAAATTTGCCGGGTTGAAGCGAATCGAAGTCGGTTCTTGAGCATGAGCAATCTGGGGCGATCGGGCAACCAAGACAAAACTCACACCACTGCATAGAACAAGCGTCGTTACAGTTAGGGAACGTTGAAATAAATTAGTTTTATTAATCATGACGCAACGCTTTCACATCTGAAGAGGGAATCAATAATACACTTGAGCTTGCTAACAACAGGGCAAGCAGTGGTGGCAACAGCGGAATCCACCCAGCTTGAATCAGAGCAATCCAGCAAATCGCCACCATCGTGATAAGGGTGACTATCACGGCAACAACGAGCCACCCCATCTGTTGCCGCAATAGGCAGGCAAGCACGCCACCTGCGATCGCCCAGCCAGTCACCCACAGGGCTTCGAGCCACGGTGACCAAACCCAGAGTAGAGGGCGTTGATCCAATACTGCGCTCAAAATCTGGCTCACCATTTGGGCATGAAGCACGATTCCCGGTACTTGCTCGGTACGGGATTTGCCATAGGGCGTTTGCCAATAATCGCCACCGCTAAATGGAGCCGCTACTCCAATCATCACGATCCGATCTTTGAACACCTGCGGGTTCACCTGACCCGCCATAATTTGCCCTACAGTGACTTGCTGAGCGATCGCGCCTGGGGTGGGGGTTGCCCGATAGTTGAGCAAAACCTGTCCGCCGCCTGCATCCGCTGGTTGATAACCGCTGGTACGGGGTTGTAAGCGCTGGAACAGCGTGTTACCGATTTGTAAATTGTGCTCTGGCGTGAAGGCGATCGCAATTCCTTTAGTTTGGAGATAGCGTTGCGCCAGTTGCAGGCTGAGGGCGAGGGTAGCAGTGCAGCGCGAAGTTGGGTTTGAGGGCAGGTACATCAAATGCCGCCGAATCACGCCATCCTGATCCACTACAAAGTCGCTAAAACTGACCCGTTCGGGAGGAACTTCCGGCGGCGGCAAAATTCCCGTAGGGTCGGCTTCCGCTTCAGGTCGCTTACAGATGGCAATCAGGCGATCGCTCTGCTGGAAACGGGTTGCCAGTTGTGGTTCGGTAGCAGGCGTGTCACGATACACATCCAGCCCAATTACGGCGGGTTGCTGGGCTTCAATCTTGCGAAGAAGCTGATTCAGCGTGCTGTCTGAGAGGGAACCCTGCCGCATTTTCACCCCCTCTGCCTGAATATCTTGATCAGTAATGGCAACGACCAACAGGCGACTATCTGGCGGTTCAGCCGGACGCGTTTGCATCAGGCGATCGAATGCCCACAGTTCCAATGGTTGCAACCAGCCCAGCCAACGCCCCCCCATGACGAACCCCGTGGCAACAAATCCACTCAGAAGCACGGTTTGCAGTTCTCGCCGGGTGGGGAAACGCCGGGATACCCGCTTTTTGCCACTCCACTCATGCCACATAGGGGGGGCTTCTGCTGGGTTCTGGCAAATGACTGGCAACCAGGTGGCACAGGGAAAATCTGTTTCCAGCGCTTCTAGTTTTTCGCGGGCTACTCGCACGGAGCCGTACAACGATTTTCCACCTGCAAATGCGGTTAGAAACCCTTTCAAAAATTCTTGTGCGACGCGATCGGGGACAGGTTCGCGCATGACGATCACTTGCGGCAGGCTGAGATCGGCTAAGTCTCGCGCCAGTCCTAACCCATCACACGAGTTGAAAATTGCTAGCTTCAACCCGTGGGCGATCGCAGTCCGCAATCCATATTTCAGTTCTTCAATCGTCAGGCGATCGTACTGATTAATTTGAATGTGTCCCGTGCCCTGGCTGGAACTGTGTCCAGCGAAAAACAATACATCCCAGCCTGGTTCCCACAATTGCTGATGCAGTTCTTTAGGATGCGGTTCCACCAAAAACGTCAATTCCACATCTGGCAACTGTTTCAGCAGTTCTTGATCTTTCGCAACGTCAATGCCTTCACTGTTGCCCAAAATCGCCAGAATTCGCACTTTGCCTTTGGGCTTTTGCAAAGGCGCTTTCACCGGGCGACTATATTCCGGCAAACTCAGGGCAATTTCGGCACGGGGATAATCTTCTAACAACGACCAGAGGCACCAGGGCAAACGCAGCAGGGCAGGATCATCTGCCACCACAATCAGCCTGAGTTCCTGATCTGGCGTGAGACGGGTTCGCAATTGGCGATCAATATTACGAAATGCTTCCGCATTCAGCCAGCGGTTCATTGTCTGCTGCAACTGTTGACACAACGCCCGAAATTCCTCATGGGAGACGTGGGTCAGGTCGGTTTCATCAACTTCAATCTCAAATGTAGAGCGCGATCGCCGCCACCCCAGATTGGCATAAACGGCTTCGTAAACCGCCTGCCATTGCTGATAAAGCTCTTTCAGTTCCAACGTAGGTGGCAAACTCCCCGTAAACTGCATAGGAGTTGAGCTTTGACTATCCCATAACTGGGCAATCACGGTGGGCAAACCAGACTGCCAATCTCCTTTGCCTAGATTTAAAACAACCAGGTAGCTCATGGGGAAGGGAGGTGAGGAAGATAGGGGCGGTGGGGAAGCGAAACAGGTAGGGGCAGGTTTTATGCCTGACCAAAAATGGCAGGGACTGATTGATGCCTACTAAGACACCGAACAGCAGGGAAATTTAAACTACAAATTCTTCCATATATAGAGTTTCTGCAAATAAAACTTCCAGACTGAATCGAGCACCAGAGGGACATTTGAAGCGCTTTAACTGGATCAAATTATCTTGTTCACGGGCTTGCACAGACTGGATGCGTTCGCCACTGGGTACGAGTAACGTCAGACTCAGATTTTGGGGCAGGCATTGCGATCGCTCAGTTGGGCGAACCTGTACCCGCACGCTGAATCGTCCATCGGCTTCCGGTTCAATGGCAACCAGCAACAAAACGGGATGGTCGGGAAAGCGCAATAATTTGGCGCGTCGCACTGCCGGTTCGTTGAGATCAGTGGTTTGGCGCACGTTAAACGCTAAATCGGGTTCCACTCCCAGCAAACTCTCCAACGCTTCCCAGCCTGCATCAAACTGATTGTGTAACCATTGCCCCAGCGAGGTAATTAGAGGGGTTGGACACGTTTGTGCCGTTGATAGGTTTTGCCGCAATTCTAATAACCGCTGCCGCAAGTTGTCATTGTTTAACAGGGCACCCCATTGCTCAAAGGGCGCTTCCAATCGGGGTTGCAAAATTGTTGGTTGGCTCAGTTGCAAAAGCAACTCTTCTGCTTGCGTGGCAGAAAGAGCGGGTAACGCCAGAACTTCTGCCTGGGTCGGCTCGTTGGGGTAAAGCTGTTGTACGACCCACAAAACACTCAGGTCTTGTACTAAGTGTTCCGCTTCGATGCCATAACTGCGATCGCGATCGTCATAATGACCCAATTGCTTAATCTGCTCATGGGTGGTGTAGCCCCAAACGCGCAACCACAAATCATCCGGGTCAATCTGAACTGCTAAAAAATAATCTCCTGCCCAGGCGGGAATATCCACCCACTCCTGGGGAACTCGCAATTCACTAACATCCAGCGTCTTGTCAGGAATCAACACTAGGCGTTTACTGCCGAGATGAATGACCGTGCCGCTCACCAGTTCCCACAGTGCAGGCGATGCATAGGGCGAGAGAGTTGCCGTCGGTGTTTGCTCTTCCTGTAGCCAGGGCAGAACGGTTTTTGAGCAGATGTCATTTAAGTAACGACTCCACTTGGCTGAGGGATAAGAAACAGACTGAACATCCTCCCATGACGCTTGATGAATTTCGGGTGGGATGTCCAATCTGAAGTCGGTGATGGTCTCGAACATGAAGCTCATAGGTACTCCTTAACCAGCATGGCTATCAACCTGGTAATGAGCTTGCAGCCATTCTTCCAGGGTGACGCTGATGTACTTAACCACGGTTGAGGTTGGCGTAATATGCAAGGTTTCTTGGCTCCAGCGGGTCAATGCCAGTAATAACTTTTCTCTTGCCTTCGCCAGTTTACGAGAAACCGCATATTGCTGAAGGTTGAGGTGTTGGGCAATTTGCTGCTGGGTCAATCCTTGCTGATAGTAAAGTTGCAGCAACTCTTGCAGAGCAGGTTCCAGGCTGATGAGGGCATCTTTGAGCACCTTGTTCACTTGACTTTGCTGCGTTTGGCGCGCCTGAGTGTCTTCGTCGGCAATCAAACTGGTGAGGAGCGAATCATCTGTAGAACCAGGCAGATCATCTTGAATTTCTCCCGTCTCTTGCCCTAAACGAGGCGCGTTTAGGGAAGTGATAGCTGGATACAAATAAGTTCGTGCTCGGCTGGCGCAGGCGACAACCCACCGTTCCACCTGCTGCGGACTGGCCTCCGGGCTGGGAATATTCAACGTTTGGCGATCCTGGTTAAACTGTTGAGCGATCGCGTTCCAGGTTGCCCCATCAGGAGCCGCAAGCTGTCGCAATCCCGGTGTTTTTCTGGGAATGTATATATCGGTAAAACAATGCCATGCCAGCAAATGAGTCTCCACTTCGTTTGGCAACAACCCCGCCGTCTGCAACGCTTCATTTAACTGCTTGCGGCTCAGCTTTAACAATAAACCCCAATCGTTACAGCGATCCACTTCCCGTCGTTGCCGCAAATCATCCCGAATAATGTTACCAAATGCCGTGTTCGCGTAGGTTTTGAGACTGGGTAACTGGTCAGAATCAAATGCTTTGAGAATCTTTGGCACCGCCGCGATCGCCACCTGAAAACAATCTGACAGCCGGTATTGCACCCCATCCATTCGAGAAACCGCCTTCTGAGCGCACCAGTAACCGGTTTCTTGAAGGTAGGCAGAGAGGTGGGAAAAGGGCAAGGGAGATGGGGGAGGGGAGGATGATGAGGGCGGGGGGGAATGGGTGGGTGGGTGGGTGGGTGAGTGAATGGGTGATGGGGGAGTTGGAGAATTTTGTTCTCCCTGAGTCGAACCGAAGGGAATTTTGGCTTCCGGTGAGTCAGCCGAACCGAATTTTGAATTTTGAATTCCTCCCCTATCTCCCTTAGCTCCCTCCTCTCCCCTTCCTTCCTTCTGGCTTCTGACTCCTGACTCCTGACTCCACTGCTTATGCCAGTAAGTGGCCCAAAAGCTTTCGGATGCCCCGGACTCTGGGATGTCCTTCAAACATCGCTCCATACTGCGGCGCAGTCGGGTATCGGTTACCCAACCGGTAGCGCGATCGTCTTCCAATCGCAGAAAGGTCGAAAAAAGTTCGATCAGAGTTTGGCGCGATCGCATGATTCCTCTATTTTCTACACCCCATCCTGGTATTGCTTACCAGGGATTTCCAATCATCGTAAAAGCTGCCCAATAGTAGGGATGTGACAAATTGTTTTGAGCGTATGCAGCAATTTCTGGTGATAAGGGCACCGTAGTTCCAGACCGTAACGCCAGGTTTGCGTTTAAATTTACGCGCCGTTTTAACATTGCCAGTTGCGCCCGCCTCAGAGCTTCTGACTTGATTGGAGCCGTTTTTAACTGGCGATAAAATTCTGTCATTAGCACGAGGGTTCCAGCATCACTCACCGACCACAAGCTGGCTAATGCCGCCTTGCTGCCAGACTGTACTGCCAATCCAGCAAAGCCCAACTCTGCCTGGGGATCACCCAACGCCGTGCGGCAGGCACTCAACACTAATAGTTGCACCACTGGAACTCGTAACCCTAATTCTCGCAATTGATTCGGGCGCACTTTGCGATCCCAAAACTGGATAAACGACTCGTTGACCGATCCTGGTTGAAATTCGGCATGGGTCGCCAGATGCACAATGCCGTAGGGCGTTTTGGAACGCTTGGATTTTAAGTTGGCAACCGTAAAGTCTTGATTCAGTAGGGAATCGCCCTGCCATAAGGCATCAGAAACGGCGACCAGTTCAGTTGGCACGGCAGGTAAAGGGGGCTGACTCTGAAATTCAGAGGCTCCCATTGCTAAAACCTGAACTCCTTGCATCACGGCAGGATGCTGATCAAGCAGGTTAAAGGCAGGAATGATTGCCAGGCTGTACTTTTCCACTAAAAAGCGTTCTCCATCGTGCAATGCCGCCATCGGCAAGCTTCGCAAACCGCTACCCAGGCAAAATATTAGGGAATCGATTCCTTGCGCCTTTAAGCTTGGCTCTAGAGGAGCAATGAGCCATTGATGCAATTGCTTGGCGGCAGGCAGATAGTCCTGTGGGCGCGACAGGGAATCCACAACGCCCATGCGGAAGGTTTGCGCGGTTTCTAACAGCGCAGCTCGTTTTGCGTCGGTAATGCGGCGATGAATGGGTTTTCCACTGGGGGGAACCAGAATCAGTTCTAAATGCGTGGGGGTGGGGATGGCGTAAACCAGAGCTGTTTTCTTGCCGGTTAAGCGATGCAGGCGCTCCAGCGATCGCATTATCTGCTCCAGGCTCAAATACTGACTGGTGAGTTGCCCTTGATAATAATCTTCAAATTGCTTTTTCCAGCCCAGTTCCACCTGCCGAATGGCATCTTCCACATTGTTCTGATCCAGGGCTTTGACCAGTTGTTCGACGTTGAGCCGCTTAGAAGCAGGTTGTTTGAGCTTTTCTTGAATAGACGCAGTTGGTTGAATAGGTTGAGCGATCGCAGCTTCGGCAGATACACCCTTTGCGGAAATCGCAATTGCACTCGAACTTACTGCCAGCGCTGCCGCTAAGACCAATCCACGGGGCAATTGAATCGGTGTCATGGGTGTTTAGTGAACTCGGTAAATAACGACAAGATTTGTCATTATTTAACTACCTTACAAGAGCTTCCCTCAAAGTAAAAAGCTCCGGTAGGGTGAGAGTTGTGTGAATAAACGTGTCCATGTCCAAATCCATAATTCTTTTGAAGCAACTCTCAGAGTATGGGCTGGACATGGTTGATTTACGGATTCACAATCGATCCCATAAACAGAATTGTCCCAGTTTGATTGTCGCGAATAGCGCAGAAGAAGGGGCGATCAACCGTCATCTGGAACGGCTCGGTTGGAATTGCGGCAGTCATGCGAATCTCAATTGAGGTAACGGCAGCGGCTTCCGTACCTTCTTCATTCACTTCCACAAACGTCTTATGTTTCACTCGATTAATTCTAGTGGGCACCTGGCTCAAGTTGGAAAAATTAGCCCCGTTTGTAAACACAGTTGCCATGCCCATTTGCGACAAAATGCGGCGAAGTTCAACCTCGTATTCCAGCTTGAAGCGTGGAATCTGAATTGAACCCTGACGATTGCGGAACTGGGGCATCCACTGTTCCCAGTTTTCAGCCGTCAGGTTGCGCTGGAGTTCAGTTAGACTCGATGATTTTTTGGGCAACAGAATCACCATGCTCATGCGTCGCCCTTCACCGTAGGGCAGCATCACTCCCTGAAACAGGTTGGTGTCGGCATAACGATATTCACCCTGCTGCGCCATCATCGGATGTTGCTTAGAACCGCCACTGGCTGTGTAGAAAGGCTTTTGGGTCGTTTTTTGCTTGTCAAATGGTCGCGACCAGTCGCCTTTAAAATAGATGGCATTGATTAGTACCATCACATCATCTTGATTGAGTTGATCGACGATTTTGTTGATTTTGCCGCGGGTATTTTGGCTGACCCAACCGTTAATTGTTGGAACTGACTGGGGATCGGCAAAGTTGAGTTCAGTCACCTTCGCTTCATAAAATTGGCGATTGTTCTGAAGAAATTCTGGCTTGAAGGGAACACCCTGCCGCGCCCAAAGCGAGTTGGCGATCGCCAATTGCACTTGCGGATCAGGATTTTCCAACAAATTTTTCAATTCAGCATTGGCTTGGTTCAGCGCTTGCAGACTCATACCTTGCACTTCCAGGGTTTTCGCGATCGCTTGCTGCGTTTCCCCAGCCGCCCCGTTATGAACCATTGCCAGCGCGATCGCCACACTCGATGGCGACACAAACACGTTCTTGTTGGCATCTTGAGCAGCGATCGCCGAAAACAGCTTGAACCCAAAGCGAGTGTTGGCACTCACCAGTTGGGGATTGATTGAGTTAGAACGTTGAGCCATCACTTTGGGAGCCTGTTGACGAGGAGAAGCATTCAGAGATTGGTCATTTACCAGTGTAGGACGCGCATTTTCTGATGGTTTTGCCCAGACTGGCTCCACCTGCGCCAACCGCACCCAACCCGCCAATCCCAAAAGCAACAAGCTGCCTGCTGCCACCGCACCCATTCTCAAGCGTTGCCGTCCCATCTTTGTCCTCCCACCCTTACCAATCATCACAACACCAATGCTCTACACAGTCAGCATGGCATGGTCAGGATGACGCAGCACGACGGTTACGGTTCCAGTAACGGAATGGGGAATGGGGAATGGGCTTCTGCCGTGAGCGGTTCCGCTGAGGTCACCGAACGCGATCAGCCGAACGGGAATGGGGGATTGAAGATTGAGGACTGGAGATTGGTAATTGGGAATGGGGGCTTAGGGGTTAGGATGAGATGATAAAGTTTCAGAGCAAAAGTTTCAGAGCAATTGTTTCTGCTACAGCAGCTTAGCACTAGCCTTCAGTTGGAAAAATTAATGTCTAAAACTTTAACTATTACTTTGCCTGACGAACTTGAGCAAGCTTTAATTCAAACCGCTACTCAAACCAATCAATCTGCTGAAGACATCATTTTGCAATTACTGACTCAAAAATTAATTCCATCTTCTCCAGTTTCTGACCTCACAACCGATCCACTCTTTCAACTGGCAGGCTGCATCAGTAGTGAACTAACAGACGTTGCAGAGAATCACGACTATTACATTGGTCAAGCCTTGTACAAAGAGATGCATCGCAGTGAGTAACCTTTTTGTAGATATTTCTGGATGGGCTAGCTTTTTCACCAAAACAGAACCTACGCACCTCCAAGCTGTTCAATCTCTGGGAAGTGCTCGTCAACAAAACCACACCATATTCACCAGCAACTATATTCTTGCTGAGTTATTGATCACGCTGCCTGGGAACTTTGCCAAAGTCGCCCAGACAAACCTTGGTCGCTTGTCGATTGTTCATCTTCTGTTCTAATGCAGCAACTGAGTATTCAAACAGCACTTACAACTGATCATCATTTTGAGCAAGCTGGGTTTATTTGTCTGCTGAAACAGTCAAAAGATTAGATAGTTACCTAACTAAACTTCAACCAATCTTACATTAACTCTTCTGACCTTTCTATCCCTTTATGTATTTATTCAAATCTCCTATTTTTAAGATGATTCTGCCAACGCTAATAATTTTTCTGCTGTTGCGGTTGGTGTTCTGGTTCAATACCTTTCCTAATCCAGATGAGGCGTATTACTGGCTATGGGGGCAGCATCCAGATTTTTCCTATTATGATCACCCACCGTTTCAGGCATGGGTTCAGGGACTATTTACTAAGATATTTGGTCAATCTCTTTCTACATTACGACTGCCAAATTTGATTAGCAGTGGCGTGTTTTTTTATACCTATTATCAAATTACTCGGTATCTTTATGGCAGAAATGGAAATCATTATTTTTGGGTTGCGATCGCGCTCTTAATTGCTTCCCCACTCTATTTTCTATTTCTGGCGCTGGCATGGCATGATCATTGGCTAATTACATTTTCATTGATTGCCGCGTTTCAATTTATTCAGTTTCTAGATAGTTATACAAATGACGGGAAAGGCAGTAGCAAACACCTGTACATCGCCGCGATCGCGCTGGGGTTGGCGTTGCTCTGCAAATATAATGCGGTATTTATTGGCGTGGGTTGTCTGGCAGCGGTGGTGTTTAACCAACAGTGGCGCGGATTATTGCGCGATCGCCGCCTTTACCTGGCAATTCTCATCACCCTCTCTTTCTTGCTGCCGATTCTGATCTGGAATGTTACCAACGATTTCCAATCGTTTCGTTACTACAGCGATCGCAGCATCGATAATACTGGTTTTCGCTTAAAAATTGGTGAAACCCTGAAGTTCATCGCCTTTTCGATTTTGATGCTCTCACCCATCAACGTTTGGGCGATTGTGCAAACCTTGAGAACCTCTACAAAACCGTTTGCAAACGAGAGCACTTCGGCATATCCTGCGATCGCCTTCTGGATCTTCACCACCTCTACCCTCACCCTCATCGTCTTATCCCTCTTCTCCACTGCCCTTTATTATTGGAACATTCTTGCCTATTTGCTGCTATTTCCCCTATTGCCGCAGGTTTTCCTCAGGAAAAAGACAGGAGTCAGGAGTCAGGAGTCAGGAGATGGAGGAGGTAAGGGAGTTAGGGAGTGGAAGAGCGGACAAGTAAGCGAAATGCCATCCTCTTCCCCCTCCTCCCCCTCTCCCTCCCCTTCCTCATTCCCCCGTCCCTCCTGCCTTTTCTACGCCGGACAGTTCTATGGGCTTCTGTTTGCCGCTTTACTTGTGTTTCATTACAGTTTGTTGCCGCTGTCGGTGTTTAGCAGTGGGGACAGTGACCCGGATTCGCGGCTGTTATTTGGGTGGGAGCAGGTTGAAGCGATCGTGCAACAGCAAGCAGCGGAGTTGGGTGAACAGTCGTTTTTGGTGACGGCAGACTATCGCACCGCATCGGCGTTGGCGTATCAATTGAATAATCCGGATGTGCTAGCGATTTCTGACCGGGTTGATCAGTTTGATTTTTGGTATGACGCAAACAAGTTGAAGGGGCGTAATGCTGTGATTTTGGCGGATGATTGGCATCCTCTAACGCCTAAACTGCTATCCCAATTTGAACGCACTTCAGAACCACAAACGTTTGCCGTTAAGCGATTTGGCTTCTGGATTAAGAATTACCATGTGGTCAAAGCCTATGCTTTTCACGACCAGATCAGATAAGTTCTGCGATCGCTCATCAAGTTTTATATCAGTTGGGAGACTTTTTCGTAAAGCGCTGAAATTTCGCAAGCGAAGCCAATACTGGCAAATTCAATTGTGTCTCCTGTTTTGTAAATAGAAGGAATCCACAAGTTATCCGATTTACGTTGAAAACGTTCCATTAACATTTGATTTTGGTGAATCAGAACGTATTCTTCAAAGGTTGGATTGGATTTGTAATCTGCAAATTTATCGCCTCGGTCAAATGCCTCGGTTGAGTCCGATAAAACCTCAATAATCAGTTTCGGATGCAGAATGAAATCTTCATTGGAGTTGAGGTCGCGATCGACACACGTAACAGCCAGAGCTGGGTAATAAAAGAGGTCGAGGGCTGGTAGACGAACTTTCATATTGGTTGCGTAGGCAATGCAACTTGTCCCTCGTAAGTGATTGACCAGCAGGGCGGAGAGATTTCCTGTAATAATCACGTGGGCTTTACTGGCTCCTGCCATTGCCACCATTTGCCCCTGGAGGTATTCGTGTTTAATGGGGCTGAGGCGCTCAATTTCTAAATAGTCCTCTGGAGAGAAGTAAGCGTGCCCTTTACTTACTGTCATAATCGGCTATTCTCCTGAGTCATCTACTCACGATACGGTTGCCAGTTCCGGTAAGGCTCCTTGCATCTTGCCCAGCCAATTAATCAGGTTATCTAACTGCTGATCGGCATTGAGCACCCCCAAACCGCGAACGGTGACCTTGCCAGGAGTGAACACAAAGCGGGAGTGGAGATGCTCTGGCAGATTGGCTTTGAGCAGGTTCCAGGCGGGTTCTTCCATTGGCGTTTCCAACGCAACGTGCTGGTTGCCATCTGGTTTAATTCGGGAAAAGCCCAGTTTTTTGCCGATTTGTTTCAGTTCTACAATTCGCAAGAGTTGCTGCGTGGCAGTGGGAATCGTGCCATAGCGATCGCTGAGATCGGCGGCAATCTGGGTCAGTTCGGCTTTGGTGTTGGCAGTGGCGATCGCGCGGTAAGCACTCATCTTTTGATCCAGGTCAGGAATGTAATCGGCAGGAATAAAGGCTGTGAGGTTGAGATCGATCTGGGTGTCGTCCACTTTAGGAATTTCCTGACCACGAATTTCACCGATCGCTTCTTCTAGCATCTCCACGTAGAGATCAAACCCGATGGCTTCCATTTGCCCCGATTGTTCTGCTCCGAGCAGATTACCCACGCCACGAATTTCCATATCCCGCATCGCCAATTGATAGCCAGAACCGAGTTGGGCGAATTCTTGAATCGCTCGCAGTCGTTGACGAGCCGTATCAGTTAACTGAGCACCTTTGGGGTAGAACAACCAGGCGTGAGCCTGAATTCCAGACCGCCCGACTCGTCCCCGGAGTTGATAGAGTTGGGATAAACCAAACCGATTGGCATCTTCAATCAAGATAGTGTTGACTCTGGGAATATCTAAACCAGACTCAATAATCGTAGTACAAACAAGAATTTCAGCTTCACCTTCGCTAAAGGTCAGCATGGTGGATTCCAGTTCCGCTTCGGGCATTTGTCCGTGGGCGATCGCAATTCGCACGTTGGGCACCATTTCTCGCAGGCGCGCCGAAATTTCCTCAATCCCTTCCACCCGTGGTACCACGTAAAATACCTGCCCGCCGCGATCGAGTTCTTGCCGAATTGCCGATCGCACCACTTCTGGGTCGTAGGGTGCCAGATGGGTTTTGATCGGGCGACGGGATGGCGGCGGCGTGGTAATCAGGCTCATTTCTCGCACACCTGATAGCGCCATGTAGAGGGTTCTCGGAATCGGTGTCGCGCTTAACGTCAGCACATCCACTTGGGTTCTGAGGGATTTAATTTTCTCCTTCTGGTTCACCCCAAACCGTTGTTCTTCATCTACCACCAACAGCCCCAAATCGCGAAACTCTACGCCCTTACCCAAAAGCTGATGCGTACCCACCACCACATCCAGTTCGCCCGTTTTCATCCGCTGCAAAATCTCTTTGCGTTCCTGCGCTGTGCGGAAGCGGTTCAGCAATCCTACTTGAATCGGGTAGGGGGCAAAGCGTTCTTTCAACGTGTGGTAATGCTGCTGGGTGAGAATGGTGGTTGGCGCTAGCAACGCCACCTGTTTGCCGGATGTCACCGCTTTAAAGATGGCGCGAATTGCAACCTCTGTTTTGCCAAATCCCACATCCCCGCAGACGAGCCGATCCATGGGGCGATCGCTCTGCATATCCAACTTCACATCTTGGGTCGCCTTCAACTGGTCGGGCGTAGGTTGGTAAGGAAACGAGTCTTCCATTTCCTGTTGCCAGGGAGCATCTTCCGGGAATGAAAAGCCAATTTGCTGGGCCCGCTGGGCGTAGAGTTGCAGCAGATCCACTGCCACCTTTTTCACCGCTTTACGAACTTTGCTCTTGGTTTTCTCCCACGCCTTGCCCGACATTTTATTCAGTTCTGGCGGAGCTTCTCCCACCCCCCGAAACCGCGACAGAGAACTGAGTTGATCTGCCGCTACCCGCAACAATCCATCGGCGTATTGAATCACCAAATACTCGCGAGTTTCCCGGTTAATCGTCAAACTTTCCAGCTTGATGAATTTGCCAATGCCATGATTACGATGCACCACGTAATCACCCGGTTCCAGCTTGTTCGGATCAATTTGTTTAGAAGCAGCACGGCGACGTTTGCGAATGTAGCTGGGGGTTGCCAGGGTGTGTTGTCCAAAAAATTCCCGATCCGTGACAACCACGAGCCGGAAGGTGGGTAGAATAAAGCCCTCCAGTTCTGCCAAGCCGGAATATTTCACGGCAACGGGAACGTGCTGGGTTTGCAATTTGTCGATCGCCAGAAAGTCTCTGGGATTGGGGACAAACTGCGCTGGACAATCATGCTCTTGCAGCAGCGCCACCGAGCGGGATGGTTGGGCTGACACCAGCCAGATGGAAAAGCCGCGATCGCGTTCATCTCGTAGAGTTTCAGCCAATCGCGCAAACTGATGTGGAATCGCGGGTACTGGACGACTGGCCAGGTTGATGGAGCCAGAGTTTGAAGCCGTCGTCACTTCTGCCAGTTCCGTGAGATGCAAACATTCAAACGCCTGAACTTGCGCTAGCGATTCTGCAAACGAGCGATGCACTTTCGGTAGTGGAGCTTTTTCCGAATCCCGTTCGGCTGAGCGGTTCTGTCGAGCCTCACCGTCGAGACGCTCACGTCGAAGCCCATTCCCTACCTCCTGCCAATGCTCCTCCGCGTGTTCAAACCAGCGATCGCCGTGCGCCTGACACTGCTCCGGCTCATCAATGGCGACGAGCGTATCTTCAGGTAAATAATCCAGCAGAGAGGCGGGTTGCTCAAATGCAAAACCCAGAAAACGCCGCGATCCTTCCAGCGATTGTCCTGCTTCAACCAATTCTTGCGCTTCGGGGTTGAGGTAAGCGTTGACTTGTTCCGTCGCTGCTGCTGTTAATGCGGATTGGATGATGGGTGCGTAACTGGTGGGCGTGATTACCAATTGTTCAATTCGATCCAGCGATCGCTGCGTTGCCGAATCAAATTCGCGAATCTGGTCTAGCTCATCACCAAACAACTCCAACCGCACAGGCAATTCCGACGCAACTGGAAACACATCCACAATGTCTCCCCGACGGCTCCACTGTCCCTCCATTTCTACCAGTGGCACTCGCTCATAACCCAGCCGCGCCAGTTCTTCACCCAGCTTGCCCAGGTTCAGTTCCATTCCCTTCTTCAGCGTCAGGCAGTAATCTTGCAGCGCTTCCACGGGTGGCAGATGGGGTTGCAGCGATCGCTCCGTCGCCACAATCGCAATCGAACTGCTGTTCTCCTGTCTCCTGTCTCCCGTCTCCTGTCTTCTAATCTCCAGCAAATCTGCCAACACCTGCAATTGCCCCCAGATAATTTCTGCCTCTGGGTCAAATGGCTCGTAGGGCGACGATTCAGATGTGGGGTAAAAACTGACCGTTTGCCAGCCCATTGCTTCCAGTTGAGCACTCCAGCGTCCTGCCTCTTCCAAAGTGGCAGTCACTACCAGGAGTGGACGAGATTGCACCTGCGCCAGGGCCGAACTCACCAACCCTTTTGGCAACCGTGCCACACCTGTCAACTTCAAGCATTTCTGCTGCTGAAGTTTGTTGAGTAGCTCTGTGGTGAGGGGCGATCGCCCCAGTGCCCGCGCGATCGAGGAAAACGCCATAAACCCTGTGTTTGAATCAGCAAAGTGATTAGTATAGCCGTCGCCACGCGGAGTGTGGCAGAAGCAATCAGAAAGCCTACCCTAACTCAGCGTTTTAGCAACTTGTCATATCCTAAGCTTTCTGACCAAAGCGATATATCTTCACATTGTAGAAGTCTGCTGCCAGAGCCGTAATCAGTAAAAATCATCCGGCTGGGACTTCTAAACTCTTACACAGCACCGTCACAACCCTTTACAATTAGAAATGATGTGCAGGCATTGCAATGGGTTTCATGACCCATTAAATTCTAAAGCTTGCCCGTCCTGGCGACGAAGGTTTATCTAACTCCCTCTGAGCCGCCTTAGAGGTAAACTCCCAACTGTTTGTCGCATTTAACCCTAGAGAGCAACTATGAAAGACCTCACTCGATATCGCAACATTGGCATCTTCGCTCACGTAGACGCAGGTAAAACCACCACCACTGAACGAATCCTAAAATTGACTGGCAAGATCCACAAGATCGGTGAGGTGCATGAAGGTGCGGCGACAACAGATTTCATGGCGCAGGAACAGGAGCGCGGGATCACGATTCAATCCGCGGCAACTACCTGCTACTGGAATGACCACCAACTCAACATTATCGACACGCCCGGACACGTCGATTTCACGATTGAGGTGTATCGTTCGCTCAAGGTGTTGGATGGCGGCGTTGGCGTATTCTGCGGTTCGGGTGGGGTAGAGCCACAATCTGAAACGAACTGGCGCTACGCCAACGATTCCAAAGTTGCCCGGATTATTTATATCAACAAGCTCGATCGCACCGGAGCGGATTTTTACCGCGTCGTCAAGCAAATTGAAACTGTGCTGGCGGCAAAACCCCTGGTGATGACGTTACCCATCGGCACGGAAGATCAGTTTGTGGGCGTGGTGGACTTGCTCACCCGTAAAGCCTGGATTTGGGACAATTCTGGCGACCCAATGAACTACGAGATCAAAGACGTACCTGCCGACATGAAAGATGATGTCGAAACCTACCGCGAACAACTGATTGAATTGGCGGTTGAGCAGGACGACGACCTGATGGAGAAGTATCTCGAAGGCGAAGAACTGACGATTGACGAGATCAAGCGCTGCATCCGCAAGGGCACCCGTGATATGTCGTTCTTCCCCACCTACTGCGGTTCATCTTTCAAAAACAAGGGCGTGCAGTTGGTGCTGGATGCCGTGGTGGATTACTTGCCCAACCCCATGGAAGTGAATCCCCAACCCGAAATGGATCTGGAAGGGAACGAAACGGGCAAGGTTGCCTACGTCGATCCTGAAAAACCCCTACGGGCGTTGGCGTTTAAGATTATGGACGATCGCTTTGGGGCATTGACCTTTACCCGAATTTACTCCGGCAAATTAGCAAAAGGCGACACCATACTCAACACGGCTACGGGTAAAACCGAGCGGGTCAGTCGTCTGGTTGAAATGCACGCCAATTCTCGTGAGGAAATTGAGTCGGCCCAAGCGGGAGACATTGTGGCGATCGTCGGGATGAAGAACGTCCAGACCGGGCACACTCTCTGCGATCCCAAGAATCCTGCAACACTAGAACCGATGGTGTTCCCAGAGCCAGTGATTTCCATTGCCGTCAAACCCAAAACTAAAGGTGGCGACGAGAAGATGGCAATGGCGCTCACCAAGATGGTGCAAGAAGACCCCTCCTTCCACATGGTGACAGACGAGGAAAGCGGCGAAACCATCCTCAAGGGCATGGGAGAACTGCACCTCGACATTAAGATCGACATCCTCAAGCGCACCTACGGCGTGGAGGTGGAAGTGGGTAAACCTCAGGTTGCTTACCGCGAATCCATTACCAAACGTCTCGAAGACAGCTACACTCACAAGAAACAGTCGGGTGGTTCCGGTCAGTACGGCAAAATTGACTATGTGATTGAGCCAGGTGAACCGGGTAGTGGCTTCGAGTTTGAGTCCAAAGTGGTTGGTGGTGCGGTTCCCAGAGAATATTGGCCCGCTGTCGAAAAAGGCTTTGAGCGCAGTATTTCTAAAGGTGTGTTGGCGGGTTTCCCCTGCGTGGATCTGAAGTTCACGCTGATGGGCGGAGGCTTCCACCCCGTAGACTCGTCGGCGATCGCATTTGAAATTGCGGCTCAATCTGCCTATCGCCAGTCGATCCCCAAAGCGGGTCCTCAGTTGCTAGAACCGATCATGAACGTGGATGTGTTCACCCCTGATGACTACATGGGCGATGTTATTGGTGATCTCAACCGTCGTCGCGGCATGATGAAATCTCAGGAAACCGGTCCCACAGGTGCCCGCATCAAGGCAGACGTGCCCCTGAGTGAAATGTTTGGCTACATCGGTGATCTGCGTACTATGACCTCTGGTCGCGGCCAGTTCTCCATGTCGTTTTCGCATTACGCGCCTTGTCCAGCCAATGTGGCAGAAGAGGTGATCAAGGAAGTCAAAGAACGCGCCGCCGCTTCCTAATCCTCTCCGTATCAAGCATCATGGGGGATTTGCACTTCGGTGACTCCCCCGATGCTTAAGAAATTCATCTTAGTTAATTTTGTGCAAATGCCGCGATCGCACCGAGGCAATTCGGAAATTTGACCTGCTAGCTTGAAGATGCTGAAAAACTCTCATTAATTCAAGCGCACCTTTTCACCAAGCAATGTCAGATCCGGTCTTTACGCTTCTACAGCAGGAACAGTCCCAAGATGCTGCCCCGTTTGCTCCTTCGGCACCTGCGATCAGTTGGGGAATTATTCTGTTATTTGTTGGGGTGTTAATTGGTCGGCGGATACGTCAACAACCGCCCGCATCCGAAAAAGGACATTCACCCCACCAGTTGACGTTTACACAAGCGTTGCAATGGGTCAGCTATGGCAAAGAACTGGAACGCAAAGAACAGTATGAAGCGGCGATCGCGGTGTATGACAGGGGATTGAATCAGCACCCCAACGACTTTCGCCTGTGGCATGAGCGGGGTTTGGCATTGGCAAAACTGCAACGGTTTGAGCAAGCGTTGGAGAGTTTTAATCACGCTTACGCATTGCGACCTAATGACCGAGATTTAGCTCACGAACGGGGAGATACCCTGTTGCAACTAGAGCAGTTTGAACAGGCGATCGCCTCATTCGACCGATACTTAAAATACGATCCAGATAGCGCTCACATCCTAGCAGATCGGGGCTATGCGCTTTACCGGCTTGACCGCTACGAGGAAGCCCTGCGATCGCTCAATCAGGTTCTCAAGGTTGAACGCCGCGATCGCTATTCGCTAATTCGAGCACATTATTACCAGATCGAATCTTTACGCCAGTTAGGTCAACTAGAAGCCGCGCTACATTCATCTCAGAACGCGATCGCGCAACATAGTGACGAGCATTTTGTAGCCCAACACCAAGCCATTCAGCAGCAAATTTCCCAAGCTATTACAAATCAAGAGCAGCTAGATTAAGACAATGAATGGAGCGATCGCAGCCTAATTTCTATTACTAAGTTCTCAAGGAAAAGTGGATGGAAAGCTTTTTTTCATTTGTAGTAAGTACCACGGGCGTTGTCGTAGGTATTGTTGCAAAATCTCTTTGGGATAGGCTTTTAGCAAGACAAGAAGAACTGACTCGATTAAGACGAAACAAGAAATTAGAAATTTTAGAAAAGCAGCTCAGTGAATTTTACTTACCCCTTTATATCAGGTTAGTAAAAGATAACTTGGTATGGATGAAAGTGTTTGAACAAACCGACAATCCACTTAGTTCAGAAGTGCGAAAAAACCTGGAGCTAAAGTTTATTCTTCCAAACCACGATGAAATTATGAAAATCATAGAAAGCAAAATTCACCTTGCACGAGCTGACCAACGTTTATCTGAGGAAATGTCAAAGTATATTCGCCATATCGCTGTTTACAAAGCTTTGAGAGAATCTGGTGTTTTTGACAAAGATCCGATTGCTTTTGGTGAGCCATTCCCAAAAGATTTTTTTAATCTCTGCGGGTCAATTCCCCGCCGCTCTGCGGCGTAAAATGCAGAGAT
>JACYLN010000089.1 GCA_015272515.1 Leptolyngbyaceae cyanobacterium C42_A2020_001
GTTTAGGGGAACAGCAGGAAGTGATTTAATCATTTATTTAGAAATACGCTCTTAAACCATTGCCAGGTAACTCTTCAGAAGCCGCCAAACGAATCCAAACTTTGTAATGCTGTCGAGAAACCGTAATCGAAACGGAACGCCCTGCTTGCGCTAATTTGTTGGCACATTGATAAGCTTCTGAACGTTGAGAGACTGCAAAAGTATTGACCAGTCCAAACAAAGAAACCCCGTGGCGCATCCCCAGATGAATCTCTCCATCCAGGTAAAAATTGAACAGATGCACTTGATGTTCGTTTAAAACTAGGGGAAGCATTGATGTGCAGCTTAAAGAAACGTCATACTCTCATGTTACACAGCATTAATGCTAAACCTGGGTAACCACAGGATGGATTGAGGCATAATCCGCCTTTTGACTGAAATACCGCTGTTCCTCAAGCGTAATTTGCTCACTGTGAAGATGGAGAATTGCTGAGCAGTTCAGGCCCAAAGACTGAGTGACAATGATGAACGATCTCTGTCTGCCCGTCCTGTTCCACCAAAACTTTCTAAACTAAATAAGGAATACAGATAAGGAGAGTTTCATGACGGTAGCACAGGTCTCAGCTCAGGAATTGTTTTGGGCTGCTTACGAAAATCGTTATACCTGGGATAGTGCATTTCCCGGCTACAGCGTAGATGTAACGCTGACTGTAGATGGTGAAACGTTTACAGGTACTGCGCGTGTCAATGCAGACCTTTCTGCTGAAGTGTTTGGGGTTGATGATGAGCAAGCGCAGAAGTTGATTCATGGGCAGCTCTGGGAAACATCGATTCACCGAGTTCGGCGCACCTTTGAGCAAACTCATGGCGAAAATACCTTCACCTATGGCGCAACGGATGAGTCTGGTGCGGTTGAAATTTTGATGGGTGGGAAAGCCAAGGGCGATCGCTACAAGATCAAGAACAATGAGGTCACCCTGGTACACCGTCATATTCATGGCGTTGTCATCACCATCAATACCTTCAGCACGCAAAAAACTGAAGAAGGGTATCTGTCTCACACGTATGATTCGGTCTATCACGACCCTAAAACTGGCGAACAAAAAGGTGGCAGAAGTGAGTTTGAGGATCGTTACGAAAAAGTTGGTAATTACTACATCCTGAGCCGTCGTGTGATTCGCACCGAGGCAAACGGGAAGGTTTCCACTCAAGACTTTGTGTTCTCAAATATTCAACTGCTAGAGCCGAAAGCAGCATAAAAACGTCAGGTGAGCGGTCATTGGTCATTGGGCAAAAATTGTCTATGACCAATGGCAAGCGCTGCTTTAATTACAATCGCGATCGTAGGAGTTGCCGCTGATCGACTAGAATAACCAGGAATCTTGTTAACCCTGCAATTATGAATTCGGTTTGGCAAACCCTAACGCTTTCCACTCTGCCACTACAACAGTGGCTCAATTCCAGCTTCTTGCACTACCCCATCGGGCGCTTGCGAACCTGGCGTAAAGGAAGCTGGCTGATGCAATGGGCAGAGCCGATTGGTGGCGGGCTGGCAATGCTAGTGTTTGCCCTGGCTCCTTTCGTTAACAACACGCTGACTGGACTGTTGCTGGGTGCCTGTGGAACGTATTGGCTGCTACTGACGATTTCAGATGATAGAAGTCCGGAGTCAGGAGGTAATGCCCCGTTCGCGACTCCGATTCATTTGTTGGTAGGGCTGTATTGGTCGATCGCAGTTGTGGCAACCGCCATGTCACCAGTCAAACGGGAGGCATTGGTTGGGCTTCAGAAGCTAACGCTGTATCTACTGTTTTTTGCATTGCTAGCACGGGTGCTGCGATCTCCGCGGATTCGTTCTTGGGTGATTACAGTGTTCTTGCTCACCGCACTGGCAGTCAGCGTATATGGCTTGCAGCAGTGGACAATGGGCACCGATGCCCTGGCTACCTGGGTTGATCCAGAATCGCCCCTATCCAAAACCACGCGGGTTTATAGCTACCTGGGTAATCCCAACCTGCTAGCGGGTTATCTCGTGCCTGCGGTGGTGTTTAGCATCGTTGCCTTCTTTTCCTGGAATGGCTGGATGTGTAAGGCACTGGCAGTGATCATGACTGCTGTGAATGGTGCTTGTTTGATACTCACTTTTAGTCGTGGGGGCTGGATTGGGTTAGTATTTTCGCTGTTTGTGTTGCTGCTGTTGCTAGCGCACTGGTGGAGTATTCATTTGCCCCGTTTTTGGCGCACCTGGGCATTGCCAATTGTGTTAGGGACGGCGGCAGCAGTTGTTTTGTTGGCAGTGGTGGTTGTAGAACCGCTACGCGATCGCGTGGGCAGTATTTTTGCCGGGCGGGGTGACAGCAGTAACAACTTCCGCATTAATGTGTGGACTGCTGTGATCGAAATGATTAAAGACTTTCCCGTGTGGGGAATTGGTCCAGGAAACACGGCATTCAACAAAATCTATCCCCGTTACATGCGTGCCCGCTATTCAGCGCTAAGTGCCTATTCCATCATTCTAGAAGTAGCTTTAGAAACAGGCATTATTGGGTTAATGTGCTTCCTCTGGCTGATTTTTGTAACGCTGTCTCAGGGCTGGCGGGCAATACAGCGGTTGAGATTGGTAGGTAGCCAAGAGGGGTTTTGGTTGATGGGCGCGATCGCTTCCCTAGTGGGAATGTTGGGGCATGGAATGGTGGATACAGTTCTTTACCGTCCTGAAGTCAATACCCTGTGGTGGCTGATGTTTGCCCTCATCGCTAGCTATTATGGTCATGCTCGTTTGAGCGAGGAACAGGTGGTGGAAGATAGAGTATAGGGTGTAGGGTTTTGGTGGGTGGTGCTTAAGGGCTACTTGTCACCTTTAGGAAGTGTCCAATCAGGTAGAGGGAACCACAGAGAACTACACGGTGTTGCTCAGCGGTGGGTGTTGCTTTTAAGGCAGTGATCACATCGGGATAGGTAGAACACTGGGTAAGGGCAGGGCATAATTCTTGCGCCAGTGCAGCCAATTTCTCTGGGTCGGCAGAGCTATGATCAGGAACGGGCACCAAGTGGAGGCTATCACTTTCGCGCAGTAAGATTTTGAAAATTTCAGCGTGGTCTTTGGTGGAGAGCATTCCCATAACCCAATGAACGGGGGATAGAGACTGGGGAGCGAGGCTATCGACAAACTCTCGAAGTACTTGAGCGCTGGCGGGGTTGTGGGCACCATCGATCAGGATTTTGCGATCGCCCCATTGAAACCACTGTAAACGGCCTGCCCATTTGGTTTTGGCGATGCCGTCTACGATCGCGTTGTCGGTGATCTCCCAGCCCTGTTCCCGCAAAATTTGCAGAGCCGCGATCGCCAGGGCAGAGTTGTGCAGTTGAATCACTCCTGGTAACGGAAGCCGATAGCGAATCGCGGTCAGCATATGAACAATGCCGATCTCCTCATCGTCTTCCATTTCCATAGATTCGGGTAAATCTAAATCAGAGGATGCAGATTCGGACAAATCTGCCTCTTCAAACTCATATTCCTCGATGCCGCGATATTCTGCCCAACCGTTGCCCAAATCTTTAGCAGGTTGGGGATAGGTGGTTTCGCAGCCCAGTTCTGCCGCCCGACGGTAAATTACAGCATTGGCTTCTGGGGGCAGGGAGCCAATCACCGCAGGGCAACCTTGCTTAAGGATTCCAGCTTTTTCGGCGGCAATTTCTGCCAGGGTAGAACCTAAAACCTGCCAGTGTTCGCGGCTGATGGAGGTGATGACGCTGACGAGGGGGTGAGCGCACACATTCGTCGCATCCAACCGTCCACCCAGCCCAACTTCCATAACCGCAATGTCTACTTCGTTTTGGGCGAAATACAGCCATGCTGCCGCTGTGATGATTTCAAACTGGGTAGGCACAGGAGATTGTGATCGCGCCACTACCACAATTTTCTGTACAAGCCGCTCCAGCTCTTCAAGCGAAATTGGTTCTTCATCCAGGCAAATACGTTCGTTCCAGTCCATCAAGTGGGGGGACGTGTAACGCCCCACCCGATAGCCTGCTTCGGTTAGCACCGCAGACAGGTAGGCGCACACAGAACCTTTGCCATTGCTGCCTGCCACATGAATCACGGGCACTAATTCGTGAGGATTGCCCAGATTGTTCAACAGTATCTGAATGGCTTCCAGTCCAAGCCGAACGCCAAAGTGGGAGAAGGGTTCTAGCAGTGAGTCGATGGTCAAGGGTGGGGAGGGGGAATAGGGAACAGGGAAATGGGGTAACGTTTAGCCGCCGCTGGGTTTGGCTTTGTACCCTAGTTGAATTAAGTATTGAACGATTTTTTGCTTGTGATCGCCTTGAATTTCAATCTCGTTGTCTTTAATTGTGCCGCCTGCGCCGCATTGAGTTTTCAGTTTTTTCAGGAGATCGTTGAGTTTTTCGGGACTGGATTGGAAGCCGCGAATGATGGTAACGGTTTTGCCTTTGCGCCCTTTGCTGGAGGCTTCAACCCGAATGTTTTGCTGGTTGGGTGGCAAATCGGGAACGCCTCGTTCAAAAGCATCGGTATTGTCAGAACCACCAAATTCTCGGTAGATGTAGCGATCGCCGCCCGACTGATTGGATGATTTTTGTTTAGACCCAGACATATTTAAGACACTCCTGGAACACTGGGTTGAGCGCTGGCTGGTCGCCCTTGATATAAATCTAGCCCAACCTCGATGATGCAGATCCCGACGATGATGCTGATAAGCACCAGGGGCAACAAATTTTCACCCACAATCGCCAGCAGTAGCAACGCTCCGGCTCCGGCTAGCCGATGTTTAGTGCGAGCTTTGCATTTAAAGATCACACCAGTCCGGTGCAAGATTGACAGGGCAACAAAGCAGAGAGCGATCGCACCACACATCAACCAGCGATCAGCAGCAGCTAATGCCAGCCGATCTTCACTCAAAATAATATGTTCTACACCGACTCCTGCCGCCACGATCCCAATTACTAGCGGTAGATGAACACATAGCCACACCTGAAAGATACCGATACTGCCGGAGGTGCGAATAACGCGTAATGATGACCCATCCACATTATCGAAATACAGCCACCAGAGGCTAAACGCGATCGCAAACCCCAATATGGCGCACATCGCGTTCATCAGGCTCCATTCCACTTCAGAAACGCCTCGCACGACTGCAACCACAGCTTCGCCCAAGACGATAATGGTAAACAAACCAAAACGTTCGGGTAGATGCTCGGTGTGGGGCAGGAGACGCGCCTGGTGGTGTTGCCCAGTAAGCGGTGTGGCAAAGTCAATCGCTAAACCAATGACCCAAAAGATTAACCGGAACGGGAGCGGCACAAAGACCGATGCAATCCAAAACAGGACTGCGATCGCAAACCCAATCGAATAATGGGTTGCCAATTCTCGCGCCTGGAGAATACACCAGCCTGCCCACAAATACTCAAACACCAGGACCAAACGAGCCGCGGCGTAAGCCAGGGCGAAGCCAACAGAACTTTCATCCAGTCCGTGGTGAATATTTACCGCTAATGCCGCGATCGCCAGCATTTGAACCGCCATTAAGACCCGCCGCACAACCGTATCTGTATCAAATCGATTGGCGTAAAACGTGGTGCCGATCCACGCCCACCAAATGGGAATAAATAATTCCACAAATCCCAAAAAGCCGCCAAGCGATACATTTTTGCTCAACTCGTGCGCCAGTTGAGAAACCGCCACGACAAACACGAGGTCATAAAACAATTCCAGCCAGGTTACTCGTCGAGGTTCTGCTTCGTTGTCTTCTCCTACCCGCAAGCGAGGAGGTTGTAACCAGTTCATCATGTCTATCTCCGATATTCATCCCCACAATCACCAATCAGTTGGAACAAATCGTGTGATTTGCCAGAAACCGCATCAATGTTGATGTAATCATCGTGATCCAGAGAAAAGTTGAACACACGCGTATTATCTTCCAGGTGCTCTGAGATGCTGAGTCGCGCACCGACAATTACGCCGCCAACCGCGGGTTTGTCGAGAATTGCCCGTACCGCAACGTTGGCAAGGCTAACCTTGTGCTTCTGAGCGATCGCGTTCAAAACTTGCAGTAACTCCTGAAACAAGCCCCAACCACCCCAGGCATCAATCATTTGCTTATATTTGCGCTGAGAGACAGTACTCAGTCCGCCGAATGCTCCCGGTTCTTTCGTACCCAGGTATTTCTCAGAGAAAAACCCACCACACAGGGAGCCATAGGTAAACAGTTTGATGTTGTGCTGCTGACAAAAGTGCGCCATTGCTACTTCTGGGCGGCGATCGACCAGCGAGTATTGCACCTGATTGGACACGATTGGGATGCCACTTTCCACAATAATTTGCAGATGCTCTGTATCGAAGTTGGTCAGAGCGAGGTGGCGAATTTTGCCCTCCTGCTGAAGGTCTGCCATGTACTTGAGCGCATCCAGATAATTGCGATCGCCATACTCCCACCAGTGAAACTGCATTAAATCCAGGGTGGGCGTATCCATGCGTCGCAGCGAAATATTGATATTGTCTTCCACAATTTGGCGGGTCATCTTACCTGGGCGGGGTACCCATTTGGTAAACGCCTGTATTTGGGAAAGTGCCTGTTCGCCGCGAGTAGCTTTGAGTTGTCGCCGAAACTCACCAATCAAATCTTCGGCAGGACCATAATGATCAGCTAAGTCCCAGGTGGTAAAGCCTGCATCCACATACTGAAACATCATGGCAACAGCGGCTTTGGGGTCAATTCTGCCGTGGGCACCAGAAACTTGCCACATACCGTTGAGGATTCGGCAAATTTGCAGGTCAGGCGCGAATTGCAGATAGGCGGAGGAGGGGAGGGGCATAGGGAATGGGTGGGAGAGTGATGGGGGAGTAGGTGGATGAGAGACTGCTTAAACCATACCCTATACCCGATAACCCTACACTCCATAACCATCTCACCATTCGCAACTTAAACAAAAACGCTATCAGCTTTAACGCTGCAATTTGTAGAGATAATAGTTTTCGTCTTGGACAATCGCCCCTGTGAAGCGAGCAAGCTCTATGGGGAAACGACTGAGGGCTGAGGAAATGATCGGATCGAGGGGTTGATTGCGGATCAGCAAAATGTTTTGTGGAGAAGTCGCGGCGATCGCGTTGATTTGGTTAACCACTTCGGCAGGACTGCGATCGCGCCGTTGAGTGTTGAACTTGATAAAGGTGCCAAACCCCTTGCTGGCAGGATAATAAATGGGCTGATCCAGATAGCCAGAAATGGGTAAAGCTGCCCAATCGGGGTCGCCAATCAGCAACTGATCTCCCGATGCTTGAGTTTGAATGAACTGGGCAGCGGCTTTTGCCTGGGAGAAGGGATGCTGCAAGTCTGAGGCAAAGGCAAATCCCCCTGCAATTAGTTGAATTAGGAGTAATCCATTCAAGATACTGTTCCGCCGAAGGGCTAACCAGTTGCTCCAACGCCAGAAGGGATTGGAATCGGTCCAGTTCAATTGCGTTGGTAGAGTTTGAGCTAACCATGAACAGGCGACGAACAGGATGAATAGATACCCCCACTGCCGCATGGTGCCGGGGAATTTTGAATAGGTGATGTACACAATGCTGAGAGTGCCAAACAGATAAGCAATCAACAGGCTTGGTTGACGGATAAAGCCAGCGATCGCGGCCAATAACAATCCCACGGACAAAACCGCCGCAGTGCCATCATCCAGAATATTGGTGTTCCAAAAATGCAACGTGATTCCGGGCATGGGCGCGTAGCTTTTCCAGACGATCGCCAGGGTAGAAGCCAGATGACTGAAGCTAAATGGCTTGACTGCTTGGGGGGTAATCGTGCCATCCGCAGGGGGAAGCATGAAGCCAATCGCGATCACAAGTCCCGCCAGCCAAACCCCAACGCTGACAAAAAAATCCCATTGTAAAAGGGGATGGGGGATAGAGTGCCGAGTGTGGGGTGTTTGAGTGTTCTTGAAGTTCGGGTTGATCGGCTTCAAGAAAATGCTATCTCGGAAAAAGAGAGGAAAGCCGAGTGCAATGGCAATCAGCAGGGCGTAGAAATGAGTGTTAGCAACTAAAAATAAACAACACGCGAGTGGGATACGAGTGCGATCGCGTAATGGAAACAACACACAAAAGACAACAATTAGCAATACACTCGAAGCGTAATCACGACAAATTAAAGAATATTCAAAAAAGCTGTAATAACTAAACGTCAGAGCAATTTTTTGCCAACGGGTAAAGGGAGAAAACCGAGCAATTAAATAAACGGTTGTGGCAGCAATTCCCAGATGAAAAAGCTGCATTGCCAGCGGATTGCGGGTAACCTGACTGATGGCAAAAAAACCCAAAAATGAGACGAACGATCGCCCGCTTTCGTAGCGCTGATTTTGCAATAGGGTAGCGATAGCGGTACTGTCTCGTGCAATCAGCCATCCCTGCATTTCGTCGCGCCACAGTTCATGGTTGAGCACCCCCATCAGGCTCAACCCGACAAAACAAAGCAATACTAGCGTGGCAAACCGTGTTTTTTTCAACCGGCCTTCATCTCCAGGATTTTTTGGGCAATCGCCTCTGGCACGGGCATCACCGAGAGTCGATTTCCTTGCCGCACCACCCACAAGTCATCTGGCGAGAAGGCTTGCCGCAACGTTTCTAGGGTGATCAATTGGGGGAACGTTTCCACATATTCCACTGTCACTGTATGCCAGCGAGGCGCAGCTTGAGTGGATTTGGGGTCGTAATACTTACTTTTAGGATCGAACTGGGAAGGGTCAACGACTTGCGGCTTGGCGACCTTCATAAGCCCCGCAATTCCCAGTGGAGCGGTGTTGGAGTGATAGAAGAATGCCAGATCGCCTGGCTGCATGGACTTGAGAAAATTGCGTGCCTGATAGTTGCGAACACCATCCCAAAGAGTCTCGCGATCGCGCTGCAAATCCGCAATGCTGTAAACATCGGGTTCGGACTTCATCAGCCAGTAGTTCATGGGTTCAGTAGAAGGAGAGTAGTGAATCGTCAAATTTTGTCACTCTTCACTATCCACCATCCACTGTGTCACTATCCACTATCCACCCTTCCCCTTTTGATGTTGGAATAGAGAGTATGGGGTTAACGCGACGGAATTTTTTGCAGCAGTCTGGATTGGCGCTGGCAGCGTGGGGTGCCAGCACAACGGGGCTGTGGACACTGGGCGATCGCTACCAGCAAGCTCTTGCGCTTCCTGCGGCTCGCAAATTGGCGTTGTTGATTGGAATTAATCAGTATCCGTTTGGTACTGGCTTAGAGGGTTGCGTTACTGATGTCGAACTTCAACGCGAGTTACTGATTCATCGGTTTGGCTTTCAGCCTACAGATGTGCTGACTTTAACCGATTGGCAAGCGACTCGCGAAGCGGTTGAAACAGCGTTTGTTGAGCATTTAATTCAACAGGCAAAAGCGGGTGATGTGGTTGTTGTTCACTTCAGCGGGTTTGGCAGCACGTTAACCAGTGCGCCAGAAACACTACGAACCAGTTTGGTGATGGCAGACGCGGTGCAAACGGGCGAGGCTCCAGTGGTGAATGATTTACTGGATGAAACTCTGTGGCTGCTGCTGCGATCGCTGAAAACCGACCGAGTCACCACTATTTTAGACACCAGCTACGTTTACCCTGGAAGTCCGCTACAAGGGAATTTACGGGTTCGCTCCTATCCCAATCCCTCCACAGCCCAGCCCAGCCCAGCAGAACTGGCGTTTCAAGCAACGCTTTTGACTCAGTTGCGGCTTGATCGAGAAAAACTTGCCGTTCAACGCAAAAATAGACCATTGCCAGGACTGGTGCTCACAGCAGCAGCACCGACCCAGGTTGCTACAGAAGTTCGCTGGAATCGGTTCACGGCGGGTCTGTTTACAGAATCTCTAACCCAAGCTGTGTGGCAAGCATCCCAGGCAACTTCCATCTCCGTGTGTTTTGAGCGAGCGGCTCAGCAAGTTGAGCAAATTGCAAACCAGCAACCCCAACTCAGCGGGCAACGCAGCCAAGAATCAGTTTTGTCGTCTTACTTCTCACCGGGGTTATCGGCTGGAGCCGTGGGAGCGATCGCAGCGGTGGATGACATCAACCAAACGGTTCAGCTTTGGCTGGGAGGCTTGCCTGCCCCTCTGCTGGATCAGTATGGAGTGAATTCCCTCGTGCAGGTTTTGAGCCATGATCCCAATCCAGCGATCGCCCCAACCAGGCTACAAATTCTAAGTCGCGAGGGAGTCACAGCCAAAGCGAAGGTATTTGGGGAGTCACCGCTGGCAGAGGCAAACTTACCGCCGTTGCAAGTGGGGCAGTTGGTACAAGAATCCGTGCGCGTACTCCCCCGCAATATTGGTCTAACAGTTGCACTCAACAGCAGCCTGGAGCGGATTGAACGGGTGGATGCAGTGAGTGCATTTACGGCGGTTCCACACATTTCCTCGGCGATCGCAGGGGAGCAACCCGCCGACTATGTATTCAGCAAAACACCCTCTCCGCCAACTCAATTAGCCTCATTACCCACCAATTCATTGCAAGGACTGACAACCGATGCCACTGCCTCTGGCACCAGCTATGGGTTGTTTTCGCCAGGGCATGATGCCATTCTCAGCACTACGGGCGAAGGAGGAGAAGCCATTAAAGTAGCGGTGCGTCGGTTAGTGCCCAAACTCCAATCACTGTTGGCAACAAAGCTGCTGAACTTAACCGTCAACGACCAAACCTCACGCTTAGAAGTTCGTGCCAACCTGGAACTATTAGCTCCCCAAACTCAGATTCTGAGTTGGCAAGAGACAGGTCCGGTAGCGGCTGCGCCTACGCCAGCAACAACAGTTGCGAATCAGAATTTAATGCCGCTGCAAATACCCATTGGCCGCCACATTCGATATCAAGTTGAGAACAAAGGACAACACCCTATCTACCCATTGGCAATCTCACTTGATAGTTCTAAAAATTTGCTCTGGCTGATGGTTCCAGCCGTCCCGACCGACGGAGCTTTAGCACCTGGTACAGAATCGGGTGGAGCGGCGATCGCAGCTCAAACCGCATCAACTATTCCAGGGGCAGCAACAGGAGCCGATTGGCAAATTCAAGGTCCAACCGGATTGGCAGAGACCTATTTAATCTTCAGCCGCGCTCCCTTTAACCAAACGGTTGCGTTGTTGACCAGCCAACAACGGACTAATAGTAGCGCGATCGCCGGAACCACTCTCACCAATCCGTTAGACGTTGTGCAGGCAATTATGCAAGATCTCCATCAAGCAGCAGAACTGCCGACCGTCTTGAATCAACCGGATACTTATGCCCTGAATGTCAATGCGTGGGCAACTCTACGCTTCGTCTATCAGATTGTTTAGTGCAGCAAGGCAAGTTCTATCATGACTTCTCATCGTAAAATCTTGAGTCCAACCCAGAGCAATTTCACGACTCTCAGTATTCTCTAATCTGAAGTAAAAGAGTAGAAGGAGGTTTGGTTGACTCACTGAAAATATTCGCTCACTGGGTACCCAATCTCTGATAGATTATGCGGAGTATCCGCAAGTACGATTTGGCAACATGAAAGTCCTAGTAATTGGTGGTGATGGCTACTGCGGTTGGGCAACTGCGCTCTACCTGTCTAATCGGGGTTACGAAGTCGGTATTTTAGACAGCCTAGTGCGTCGGCATTGGGACAATGAGCTATGTGTTGAAACGCTAACACCGATCGCACCGATCCAGCAACGCCTCAAACGCTGGCATGAACTCACTGGTAAAGCGATCGACCTGTTTATTGGCGACATCACAAACTACGAGTTTCTAAGTAAATCGCTGCGTCAGTTTGAGCCAGAGGCAATTGTTCATTTTGGCGAACAGCGATCGGCTCCCTTCTCCATGATCGATCGCGAACATGCCGTCGTCACCCAGGTCAACAACGTAGTAGGAACGCTCAACCTCCTCTACGCCATGAAAGAGGACTTCCCCAATTGTCACCTGATTAAGCTCGGTACGATGGGTGAATACGGCACGCCCAACATCGATATCGAAGAAGGCTACATCACCATCGAGCACAACGGACGTAAAGACACGCTGCCCTATCCCAAACAACCTGGCAGCATGTATCACCTTAGCAAAGTGCACGACTCTCACAATATTCACTTTGCCTGCCGCATTTGGGGCTTACGCGCCACCGACTTGAACCAGGGCGTGGTTTACGGTGTGCTGACCGAAGAAACGGGCATGGATGAATTGCTGATTAACCGCCTCGACTACGATGGCGTGTTTGGAACTGCACTCAACCGTTTCTGCATTCAAGCGGCCGTGGGTCATCCGCTAACGGTGTACGGTAAGGGCGGGCAAACTCGTGGCTTCCTGGATATTCGCGATACCGTTCGTTGCATCGAAATTGCCTGCGAAAATCCAGCCAACCCTGGTGAGTTTCGCGTGTTTAACCAGTTCACTGAGATGTTCAGTGTGGGTGATCTGGCATACATGGTGGAAAAAGCCAGCTCTAAATTGGGCTTGAAAGTGGAAGTGAAGCATCTGGAAAACCCCCGGATTGAGAAAGAAGAGCATTACTTCAATGCCAAAAACACCAATCTGCTCGATTTGGGACTTCAGCCCCATCTGCTGTCGGATTCCCTGCTCGATTCTCTGCTCAACTTTGCAATCAAGTACAAGCAACGGGTTGACGAAAGCCAAATTTTGCCGAAAGTCACCTGGCGGCGGTAACAGTTGATGAAGCTGCGTATTCTGGCACTGCTGACGCTGGTAGTTCTTCCGGGCATTGCCGCAATGGGGATTAGTACTTACTACTTGTTTCCGGAGTGGGTGGCCCTGGCTGCCAGCCATCGCAACTATCAGAAGCTGGCGCAGGTGCCAACGACCTCTGCTCGTGATTTGAGCGTTGCTCAATCGGCTGAAACTCGCCATCGCCTTAACTGCTTTGCAGAAGGGATCGGTGTATTGTTGGGAGGCGTAATTTTCGCGATCGGGGTGCATGGCATTTGTACGTTGCCCCAGCAACGTTAGTCGTTGGAAATGTTGCCTACGCTCCGATTTGCTCAGACCGTGTTGATTCCCTATTGATTCTGCTTCTCAGTTTCTATGCGAATTGCTCTATTTACCGAAACCTTTTTGCCAAAAGTGGATGGGATTGTGACGCGCCTGCGTCATACCGTTGATCATTTGCAGCGGTTGGGTGATCAAGTGCTGGTGATTGCACCAGATGGCGGGCTGAAAGAGCACAAAGGAGCCAAAGTGTATGGAGTCTCTGGGTTTCCGTTGCCGTTGTACCCGGAGTTGAAGTTAGCACTGCCGCGTCCAGCAATCGGGGAGGAGTTAGAGCGGTTTAAGCCAGATTTGATTCATGTTGTGAATCCAGCGGTGCTAGGTTTAGCGGGATTGTTCTACAGCAAAACATTGAATATTCCGCTGGTTGCGTCCTACCATACCCACTTACCAGAGTATTTACAGCACTATGGTTTGGGAATGCTGGAAGGGTTGTTGTGGGAGTTGCTAAAAGCAGGACATAACCAGGCTGAGTTGAACCTGTGTACCTCCACAGCAATGGTGCAGGCGTTGACCGAACATGGTATTGAGCGGGTGGATTTGTGGCAGCGGGGTGTAGATACGGAAATGTTTCAGCCCTATTTGGCCAACCAGGAGATGCGATCGCGGCTAACACAGGGTCATCCTGACAGTCCTTTGCTGTTGTATGTAGGTCGCCTTTCCGCCGAGAAAGAAATTGAACGGATTAAGCCTGTCGTGGAATCCATTCCCAATGCTCGACTGGCCCTGGTTGGTGATGGTCCCAATCGCCAAAATCTAGAAAAACATTTTGCTGGAACTCCAACTAATTTTGTCGGGTACCTGCAAGGGTTGGAATTGGGAGCAGCCTTTGCTTCTGCGGATGCGTTTATCTTTCCGTCCCGCACTGAAACTTTGGGCTTGGTATTGTTGGAAGCGATGGCAGCCGGATGTCCGGTGGTTGCGGCTCGTTCTGGCGGTATTCCCGATATTGTGGAAGATGGTGTGAATGGGTTTTTATTTGATCCGAAAGATGAAAATGGGGCGATCGCGGCAACTCAACGCCTGTTTGCCAATCCAAACGAACGGGAAACCCTGCGCCACAATGCTCGTCGTGAAGCCGAACGGTGGAGTTGGTCGGCGGCAACTCAACAACTGCGAAATTACTATCGAGCCGTGTTGGATTCACGCATCATGCTTGCGGCGGCTTAGGAATGAGAACGAATTAAAAATGAAAAGTTCAAAATGGCTGCCAATAAGGCTTTGCCACTTTTATAGCTATGGACAGAACTATTAAGACACAGCATCCTTCAGAACCGACTCCATTGCTTGGCGTAAAGACTCAAAGTTGGATAAAGTTTTGCGAATGTGGCTTTTCAGCCAAGCCCAACACTTTTCGAGCCAATTGAAATCTGGAGAATAAGCAGGTAGATCCATAAACGACAGCCCGCGGACTGAATCAGTTGGGCAAGCCGTCCCGCATGATGAAACGTCGCGTTATCTCAAATCAGAACCTTTCCGGGCTTGAGCGGTTGAAATGGATGGGGTTGGGGCACCTGCCAACGTAGACACTCACGATGTTGATACCGCGATCGCGTCTTTCACCGGTTGCTGCAACAGTAAACCGTACTCCAAGCCTTCAACAACCGCGTGGTAGGACGCTTCCAGGATATTGCTGGAAACGCCTACAGTCGTCCAACGCTGATGCCCATTGCTGGACTCGATCAACACGCGAGTTTTGGCGGAAGTGCCAGCGGCTCCATCGAGAATTCGGACTTTGTAATCCACCAGATAGAACGAGGCGATTTCAGGATAAACGTTGATTAGCGCCTTACGTAGGGCAGCATCCATCGCCGCAACTGGACCATTACCCTCGGCAGCTTCAAGAATATCGTTGCCATCGACTGCCAGTTTGACGGTGGCTAGTGAGGTGGCACAAAGCATTTGTTGCCCTGAAGTCATATCGTAATGCACCTGGAAGCCCCTTACTTCAAACGGGCGAGATCGCTGCCCCAACGCTTCTCGCATCAATAGTTCAAAGCTTGCTTCCGCTGCCTCAAATTGATAGCCCTCGCTTTCAAGAGATTTCAGCCGTTGCAGAATTTGGCGACAGGTGGGATCTTGCTTATCCAGTTCAATGCCAAAACTGCGAGCCTTTGCCAGGATATTACTTAAGCCAGATTGCTCTGAGATGACAATGCGGCGGCGGTTACCAACTTGTTCTGGTTGCATGTGTTCATAGGTCAACGGATTGCGTTCCACTGCGCTGACGTGAATGCCGCCTTTGTGAGCAAACGCCGATAATCCCACAAACGGCGCGTGATCGTTGGGTGCCAAATTCGCCACCTCACTGACAAAACGACTGGTTTCAGTCAGTTGTGCCAGTTGCACCTCAGAAATACAGTGAAATCCCAGTTTGATTTGCAAGTTAGGGATTACAGAACAAAGATTGGCATTGCCGCAGCGTTCACCATAGCCGTTGATTGTGCCCTGCACCATTGTTGCGCCCTGCATCACTGCCGCGATCGCATTTGCAACCGCCACCTCCGCATCGTTGTGTGTGTGAATACCCAGCCGAGGTAAGGAATTTGGAAAGTGGGAAGGTTCAAAATTTTGAATTTTGGCTTCCGGTGAGTCAGCCGAACCGAATTTTGAATTTTGAACTTGAGCTTCCGTTCGTTCTGGAGCCGGAAATCCAAGACAGGCAACTACCTCTCGCACCATTTGACTGATTTCATGAGGCAACGTACCACCATTGGTGTCACAGAAAACAAGCCATTCTGCTCCCGCCGCGATCGCTACCTGCAAAGTTTCTAAGGCGTACTCTCGATTCCGCTTGTAGCCATCAAACCAGTGCTCCGCATCGTAGATCACGCGCCGACCGTTTGCCCGCAGGTAAGCGATCGTGTCTCGGATCATTGCCAGGTTTTCATCCAGGGTGGTTTTTAGCCCTTCCGTAACATGCAGATCCCAGGATTTGCCAAAAATCGTGACCCAGCGCGTACCAGCCGACAGGATCGGTTGCAACATCGGGTCTTCACTTGCCGCCATTCCAGGACGACGCGTGGAGCAAAACGCTACCAATTCGGCTTGCGCCAATGGTTCTTCCCGCATTTGCCAAAAAAATTGCACATCTTTTGGATTAGCACCAGGCCAGCCGCCTTCAATGAAGGGGATACCGAGGCGATCGAGCTGTCGGGCGATGCGGATTTTGTCTTCGGTAGACAAAGAAAGCCCTTCGCGTTGAGCACCGTCTCGTAAGGTAGTGTCGTAAATCCAGATTCGGCGAGATGGGTCAGAAGTCATGGAGGAGTGAGCCGCAGGGAAAATGGAGACAACAGAAACCTATTGTAGAAAACTCCACGCCTGAGCAGCAGCTTTCACTCAACCCGGACTGTTTCAATTGTTTGAGAAGTGAGTCGCTCCATTACGGCAAGCTGGCTCCAATTCGTGAGATTCCTCAAGTTGCCAACCGTCTTTTTCAAATTGTTCTTGGTAACGGCTAACCACAATCCAGGTATCCGGGCAAACCACGGTTACCCAGCCTTGCTGCTGTTCCTTCACATACGCCCTCAGCGGGTTGGCGAGCGCTGCTTGAGAGCAACCACCATCGCGCACATACACTAACCGATGACCTTGTTTCCAGCTCATGTGATTTTGGGTTGAACGCTAACCTTACTGTACGGAGAAACTTGTTTAAACTTTATGAAGAGAGACAATCCTTAGACTTCCTTCATCTGGGTGCATCCAAGTTAGAGATTTTGTAGGAAGTCGTAGAAAAGACAGACATTCCTGAAGGGGATCTCTAGAATGAAACGATTGCGGGTCTTTTCGAGGTTCGGATTAACCATTTAAGCGATCGCAGATTTTCCTTGTTCAAAAATTCGTTGCGCGTAATCTGTCCACATACCGTGCCCCCAATAGCGAAAACAACTAGTTTGCAATACCAGATTATAAAGTAATGCCTGACGATACGAGAAAGTACGGGTTGTGGCAGGCTGTTGTTGCAGAAGCGGATCGAATTTGGCGTGAAACTGGGCGCTCAGTTGGTTCATGGGATTGAGCACATTGTCGTAGCCCTGTACCCAACTGATGTGATTCGTCCACGAGGCTCCCTCCATGTGAAAGTTGGGATTGGATTCTTGGATGGCAGCGATCGCCGTTTCTACCGTACAGTTTTCCTGAGCCATGTATTGCCATAGTTGATACTGTCCCACAGGCTGACAAGTTGGGAAATCGGATGGGTGTACTCCTGCCGCTGCAACCAACTCCAGATATTCCGTTCCGGTCATAGCAACAGTGCGCGACTGATGCATCATTTCGTAAGTGGCTTTTTTGAACGCATCTGGAAACTCATTCATCATCACGCCGCCATTTTCTCCATCAGCAATTTGGGTAACCAGCGAAGGAATTGAAACACCGCCGACAGTCGGCTTTTCTGGCTGGGATTTTGCTTCGTAATAAGGCTGCATCTGCCCCACAAGCTTAGTATCAGAGCCTTGAGTTTTAATCAAAACGGTAATGCTGGTGGTTTCACCTTGACTATTACGAGCAACCAGACGATGGGGAAGGTGTTTGTAACCCAACCGTTGACCATCGAATGTTTCAACGGTGTGTTCCTGAACCATCATCCAGCGATAGCCGCAGTCGTTCAGCGCTTTGACAAACTCATACAAAGTGTCGGGATGGTTGGGCAAATGCATTTCCGGTGGTGAAAAGCCCTTGACCCGTGCCAGCGCTTCCCAGCCAAAGATGGCAGCAAAGTGGTGTTGCCATGCCTGGATGTGCAGTTTCAGGTCGGGAATGGGCGTGGAAGGAACCACCGCGTGCCCCCACATGGTTCCGAGCCATTCTACATACGGCTGATAAGCAGGGTCGCAAGTAATCCGCTTCAGGTTATCCAACACATCGCCTCGCCCCATCTGGCGCAAGCCCCACAGCAAATTTCCAGAATAATCCAGCATGACGCGGGGGTTGGCTCCCTGAGATACCAGTTCGGGAATGAACTCTGCCATGCGAGCGTAACACCAGGCAAACACGCCAGCGTTGTGGTTATCGCCTTCACCCTGATGCTCAAACATATATTGCAGATTATTGATCAGTGCCCCTTCCCAACCGGCCGGAACGGTGGGCTGATGCATGTGCAGGGCGATCGCACAGGCGGAATGCACCTCTTCTAACCGCAGGTTGGTATGCGGCAAAAAGACGGGGGTTGTTCGACTGGTCACTACCTGCACCGCATCCTCCCAACCAGAAATGTTGGGCAAGCCATCCACAATCTCATCGAGTTGGGGTAGTTCCAGTTGAGGAGTTGGCGTAATCGTCATGGGAGTATCCAATTAAGACTGCCCAAAGTCTATCTTGGAAGTTCAATGGAAGTCTCTAATTCCAACCACGGACTTTATGATCGAAACAGAAAGATGATCGAAACCACACCAGTTAGAAACCCAGAGTTTTCCCTCAGAGGAACTATCAGTCTAGGCATGGAAGCAGTTTAATTCAACAATTCATGAGGTTGAGCAATAATGACTCTGACTATCGCGAAATGGACGCTTGAGGAGTATCACCGACTCAGAGATGCAGAGATCTTGAGCGATCGCCGAGTAGAACTCTTGAAAGGAGACATTGTGGAAATGGCAATTGAAGGGGAGTTTCATGCCTATTCCAGCGACGAAGCAGGCGAATATTTGATGGGATTGCTGGGCGATCGCGCTAAAGTTCGGCAAGCCCACCCCATCACCTTACCCAACGATTCTGAGCCGGAACCCGATTTAGCGATCGTGCAACGGTTGGGACGAGAATATCGATCGCACCATCCCTATCCCGAAAACATTTTCTGGATTATCGAGTATGCCGATTCCAGCCTGGACAAAGATTTGCAAGTTAAGAGTAACGTTTACGCCGAAGTGAGCATTCCAGAATACTGGGTTGTGAATTTAAGAGACATGCAGCTTGTTGTATTTCGCGATCCTCAGAATGGGGAATATCGCTCAAAAACCATCTTCACTAGCGGCATCATTCAACCTCTGGCGTTTCCAAATCTCGATATTTCTGTCGATGCTATTCTCAATCGCTAATAGAAATCAATAGGGGCGGTACACTGGTAAAGATTTGCATGGAATCTGGTGTCTCGGTGAGCTATGGCGACCTTTTTATTAGAAGTTGGAACAGAAGAACTCCCGGCAAGTTTTGTGGATGATGCGCTAGAACAATGGCGATCGCGCATTCCCAAAAGCCTCTCCGAGCATTATCTGAACGCCGAAAAGATAGAGTATTTTGGCACGCCTCGCCGCCTCGCTGTGCTGATTGGGGGCTTGCCAGAACGCCAACCTGATCAGGAAGAAGAAGTCAAAGGTCCACCGGCCCAAGCGGCCTTTAAAGATGGCAAACCCACCAAAGCGGCAGCAGGTTTTGCCCAAAAGCAAGGCGCAACCGTCGCTGATTTAGAAATTCGCCCAACGGACAAAGGTGAGTTTGTCTTTGTTAAAAAAACGACCATCGGACAGCCCACTGCCGAAATTCTCAAAACCCTTGTGCCGGAATGGATTACCAGCCTGGAAGGGAAACGCTTTATGCGCTGGGCAGATGGTGATTTGAAATTTCCCCGCCCAATTCGCTGGCTTGTGACTTTGCTAGATGCAGAGTTGCTGCCAATTGAGCTAATCAACGGCTCCCAAAGTTGCACCAGCGATCGCCATTCGCAAGGGCATCGGGTATTGCATCCCGGCGCGATCGCCCTTCTGCAAGCCCAGGATTATGTAACAACGTTGGAATCGGCGTATGTGTTGGTGGATGTGGCACAACGGCGTGAACTAATTCAGCAGCAAATTCAAGCGGCCGCCGACACGGTAAAAGGCGTTGCTGTGATCAATCCCGCGTTGCTAGAAGAAGTCACTAACCTAGTGGAATATCCTTCTGCTGTGGTCGGTAAGTTTGATGCTGAGTTTTTGGAACTGCCGCCAGAAGTGATCATCACCGAAATGGAAAGCCATCAGCGCTATTTCCCCATCCTCAAAAAAGCAGGATCCGATGAACTGTTACCCAACTTCATCACCATTTCCAACGGCGATCCTGCGAAGAAAGACATCATTGCCGAAGGTAACGGTCGGGTGATTCGAGCGCGGCTTTCGGATGGCAAATTTTTCTTTGATGCCGATCGCGCCATTCCTTTAGAAAATTACCTGCCAAAGCTAGAAACTGTTACTTTCCAGGCAGATCTGGGTTCTGTGAAGGCAAAAAGCGATCGCATTATGGGCGTTGCGGGGCAAATTGCCGATCAACTTCAGGTGAGTAACGAGGAACGTTCCCACATTCAGCGCGCCGCCCTTTTATGCAAAGCCGATTTAGTCACGCAAATGGTCGGCGAATTCCCGGAACTGCAAGGCGTGATGGGTCAGAAATATGCGCTGGCGGGTGGCGAACCCAAAGCCGTTGCCGATGCGATTTTTGAACACTACCTACCCAGAGGTGCCAGCGACGCTTTACCGCAAACCCTGATTGGGCAAGTGGTTGGGCTGAGCGATCGCCTGGATACATTAGTTAGCATTTTTGGCTTGGGTATGATCCCCAGCGGCTCCTCCGATCCCTTTGCCCTGCGACGAGCCGCCAACGCGATCGTCAATATTACCTGGGTTGCCAATTTGCCGATTAATCTGGCGACGCTACTGGATCAGGTGATTGCCGATTTCGCCCAATCATTTGCATCTGTGATGAAGCTGAAATCAGCAGAACTAACGCAACAACTTCAAGACTTTTTTCTGCAACGAATTCGTACCTTGCTGCAAGAAGACCGCAACATTGACTACGACCTGGTGAATGCGGTGCTGGGTGAGAATGATCTCGACTATACGCAACGGGCATTGGTGGATTTGCTGGATGTGCGCGATCGCGCCCTGTTCCTCCAATCCATTCGGGATAATGGGTCGCTTGCCACTATTTACGAAACCGTCAACCGGGCTTCTCGGTTGGCAGCCCAGGGCGAACTCGATACGGCTCAACTCGATCCATCCCAAGTCGTTCAACCAAAGTTGTTCCAAAAGTCCTCCGAACAGGCATTTTTTGATGGGTTGAAGCAGCTTTACAGCCAGATGCAGGGCGATCGCGATTACCAAAAACTCGTCCATGCCCTGGCTCAAATCGCGCCTACGGTGGCCAACTTCTTTGATGGCGAAGATAGCGTCTTGGTTATGGATCCTGATCCGGCAATTAAGCAAAATCGGTTGAATTTGCTGGGAGTTTTGCGGAATCATGCGCGTGTGTTGGCAGACTTTGGCGCGATCGTCAAAAGTTGAAAACCAGTGTTGAAATTTTGCCAAGAAAAAATCCCCACGTAGGGGATTTACAGTGCATACAGCGAAATCTAATTGAATGCTTTAGTGAAAAATCTAATTGCGTTAAATTGGTTGCACCAGTAACGTAATGTTTCGTCGTCCAATTACCTGAACCATTTTGCCAGGAGCCAACGTTATCTCCTGCTCACACAGGGCAGACCACCATGACCCTTGAAACTGAACTCGTCCAATTTGATGGGGTGCGATTGTTTCAGAAACAATTCCTTTACCGTAATAGCTAGAATCTGCAACTTGGCGAGAGCGATCTAACCCATCTTCTTCTGCGCCAGTGAAAAATAAGGAATAAACCGTTTTGAGGGGGCTTTGTACTGTCATCGCACCATTTCTCCTGATTAAGGTTGGTGATGCTTCCCTGATGCAAGAAAATCTAGATTCAAAATCTAAGCGTTTACAGAGTGTGGCTTATACGGCGTAGTCAGGTTCGTAATTAGAATCCATTGCCATTCTTTGCTTCATCCGAATGTCTTTTAAGTGGCGCTTGACTGTATTTTGCGTAATGTACAGTTCGGCTGCAATTTGCTGATACTTGAACCCTGCACGATACAACAGCCAGACTTCGGCTTGCCGGGGGGTTAAATCGTACAAAATCGTTTCGGCGATCGCTTGATTTTGCAATGATTGACAACGGTCTTCTAGCAATACGACGAGGTAGGGGCGTTGAGAATCCTCTAACACTAACCAGCGAACGCGAATTCGATAGATGTCAGAGGTACCGAGTGTAACTTCCGACTCAATCACAACGGGTTGACTAGAGTAAACATCTCGGCTGTCAATCAACGCCTGGCAGCTTCGCCAGATTACATCGGGTACTTGATGGAGAACAGGTTCACCCTGATTTAGTTTTTGGCAGATGCAGTGGGCGTAGTAGTTGTGGTAGATCCATTCACCCTGATCAGACAGAATCAGAATGCCATCGGTCAAACCTTCAAGCACACCTTGAATAAAGGTTGGACTGGATTGAAATTGCGGCTTAACTTGCTCTAATTGACTCAACATAATGGGGGGGGCTTTGAATTGGATTGAGTGATCGCTCAGATCAACACAGCTAGAAAATCGCGCTCGACGGTTGTTTAGGGAGAGAGATTTTTCCGGATGCATTGAGGTCTGGCTGAATATCTATAACGATACGGGAGGGCTTGCGATCGCACATCATCGCTCTCTGCCAACTTCCTTTCCGAGAACAACGGTCTAAAATTGCAGCTTTGTGCAATCGGCTCTACCAAATTCTCCAGGTGAGGAAGTGCCAGAGTTAGGAGAAGCCGAGTGGATGAGTGAGATTTCATCTACCCATCTACTCTCTACCCCCATACTCCCCACCTCCCCCTCCCCCCTTGCCAGGATTGTAGTTTTCTGCAAAGTTGAATGTAGATTCATGCAATATCTTTGTCCGGTTCGCGTCTCCGGCGATCGCTGCAACTATGTCAGAGTCAGACACCCTCAAGATTTTGGTCGTCGATGATCACGAAGTCGTTTTAGGCGGAACGATTGATTTGCTGAAGCGGCAATATCCAAATGCGGAAATTTTGACGGCTCAAACCGCAGAAGCGGCTCGACAGCGTTTAGACGAGCAGCAGCCCGACTTGCCAGATCTGGTTGTTCTAGATTTGTCTCTGCCGGAAACCGTTGGCACTACTGCTCAGGCAGAAGTGGGAATTCGTTTGCTGAAAGCCTTGATGCAGGAGTATCCTACCCTTAACATGACCGTCCAAAGCACTCATGTGAAGGCCCTGGTTCGCATTAAGCCTGAGATTGACAAGCACGGCGGCGGTTTCACAGTGGCAGATAAAAGTCTCTCCAGCAAGGAAATGTTGAATCGGGTCGATTGGGCACTGAATGGCATTACTCACACAAAAGATATTCGGACACGGCGCACCCTGGAGATTAAACCCGATTGGTTAACGGTGCTGAAGTTTGCGTTTTATGAAGGATTACAAGACCGAGCGATCGCTGAACGCATGAATGTTTCGGAGCGGACGGTGCGCCATTACTGGACTAAGATCCAGGATTTGTTGGAGGTGTATCCTGAAGAAGACCGGAATGATGGCAGGAACATTCGCATTCAAACCGAAATCCGTGCTAGAGAAGAAGGATTAATCGATTAATTGTCTTAGCCAGGGGTCAAGGCTATGCAACGCCCCACTTGGAATTACGTTAAAGCCGCGATCGCAAATTGGCGAGTTTGGGGATTGCCAGGGGCGATCGTCATTGGGTTAGTCGTCGCTGCTCGCCTGACAGGTTCTTTGCAAGGGCTGGAACTGCTAACTTTTGATGCGTTCCTACGTCTTCGTCCACCTGAACCAGAAGATGATCGTGTTGTGTTGGTAGGATTGGACAAATCGGATATTCAGAAAGTTGGTTATCCCATTCCAGAGCAAGAATTGGTTCGTTTAGTTAACACTTTGCAAACCTATCAACCAGCAGTAATTGGTCTTCATATTTCTCCTAATCAAGTTGCAGAACTAGATAACGCCAAACTATTTGCTAACTTAAAGCAATACAAAAATCTAGTGGTTTCTGAACTGATCCTTTCTGCGGCTGATCAAATTTTAGCCCCGCCTAAATTTCCTAAAGATCAAGTGGGTTTTATTGACATTATTCAAGACACTGACGACTCCATTAGAAGATTAGTTCTTGGAGCTAATAACCCTAGCAATTGGGATGAATATAAATATTCTCTAACGCTCAGGTTGGCAGAAAAATACCTGGTTAGTCGCGACAAAAATCTTAAACTCCAAAATGGAATTCGAGATCCCGCTGCCATGCGATTTGGCTCAATAGAATTACCCCGTTTGTTGCCAGATTCTGGTGCTTACGTTAGAGCAGATACCGCAGGACCACAAATTCTACTCAATCCTCGCAGCGGTAAGAACCCCTTTCGGCTTGTTTCTTTAGATGAAATTCAAGCGGGCAAATTTGATCCAAATTGGTTTCGCGATCGCATCGTCATTATCGGAATCACTGCTCCACTCATTCGTCCCATTATCCCCACTGCGGCAACTGTCGATACTAATTCATTTCAGATTCAGGCTCATGCAGTGAGTCAAATTGTGGATGCCGTATTAGATGGGCGACTTTTGATCGATACCTGGACGAACGAGTGGGAGTATCTATGGATTGTAAGCTGGGGGATTGTTGCCATTATTTGGGGACGCAGCAATTTTTCTCCTAAAACCAAGCTGGTTGGCGTAGGATTTGGTCAAGCTGGATTGCTTGGAATAAGTTACATGGCTCTCACGATAGGATGGTGGATTCCAGTTTTTCCTGCTACGTTAGTCTGGTTAATGAATGGAATTGGCTATACAGTTTTTCATAAATATGATTGGGTTTTAAGATCCCGACTGAAAGAAAATCAGCGGTTAGCTGAAGAACGACAACGGGCGATCGAGGAAACTTTCAATGTTATTCATAACGGTCCCCTACAAACCTTGTCCAGCCTCTTAAGACAACTTCGAGACAATAACATAGCTCCAGAAAAGTTAATAACGACTCTTGAAAACCTTAATGTTGAAATTCGAGGGATTGGTGAACATCTCAAGCAAGAGTCATTAACTCAAGAAAATAGTCTTTATTTAGGAAATGGAATTAAAATTGACCTCAATCTTCCATTGCATGAGTTATTTTATGAGGTCTACAGTTACACTCTTGACCGCTCAGAATTTTCCAGATTTGAAATACTTAGAATATCTTGTGATTTTGACCCAATCGAGGAATTCTCATTAAACATTGAACAACGGCAAAATCTTTGTCGCTTCTTAGAAGAAGCCTTGTGTAATGTTGGCAAACACGCGGAAGAAGCAAGCCATCTTACTGTTTTAGGATTATCTGACAATGGTTGGTACACCTTGCAAGTGATTGATGATGGACTTGGTATCCGTTCTTCACGGGAAGGAGAGGGTACAAAACAGGCTCGTAAGTTGGCATTACAACTAAAAGGCAAGTTTAAACGGGAAGCTGTTGCTCCAAAAGGTACCCTTTGTGAATTGACGTTTCCACTCACTAATTTGTTACGTTGGTGACATTTAGAAGCATCCAAGATTACATAAAAGTGTAAACCGCGGACTAAAAAGCTGACTTAGACTCTAAATAGGGTAAGCATACTGATTGATTTAAGTTTCCTGGATCGTCTCGGGGAGATTGGTTCAGTCCTTCCTCTCACCTCGCCAATTAGGGGAGATCTACCTAGACTTATCCGGAACACGCTGCTCATACCAGTTTTGTTTGAGATTTCAATAATCTACGGATACGTCTCTTACCTAAACCGAGGCGATACCGCTAGACCTGTGCTTCTTAGCAAGCATTTGAGTTGAAGATGAATTTTCATCTTTACTTCGATCAAGCTTGTTTGGGAAAAATGCAGGGAAGAGGTGCTCTACCACTTCGTTCATGTTCGTGCATTCGGTTGTTTCGTTATGATTACTCAAACGTTGTTGCATCCCATCGAAGTTATTCAGGCGAGGATTTCGATGGCGCAGAAAGGTAACTGTCTCTTGAGGAGCGTAAAATTAGCTAGTGCTTTGCTAGCAGTTACTACAGTCATCCTGGTTCAATCTCCAGGGGTTATGGCTCAATACACTCCTCCTCGAAGAGAGTCTCCTACTCGTCGGCAACGATCGCTGGTTGAAAAACCTCAAGAACTGGCACATCAGCAATCAATCAATTATTTGTTTGAGTGTTGACGTTGCCAATGTTTGAACAAGAAGCGGACTGTGACTAACACATACGCTTCTTGTTTTTCAGGAATTTTTGAAGGGCGATTGTCGATTCTATTAGAACTAGATAAATTAAGGGATTTTATAACTGCCAACTCGCAAAATCAGTTCACCATTCTCTGGATTTTGGGTAAACACAAAAGCCCCTTTTTCTTTTCCGTTCTCAGCCAAAAAGTCGATTTGCAAATCTGCTGTTTCTTCAACTTCACGGTTTCGCTTAAGCTCAGCAATGATCTGCACAGATTCAGCCGTTTCTCCCCCAGCATTCACAATTTCAAACGGAACATAGAACTGATTATTTTCTGAGCGGACTGGTTCAGGGCGGCTAATCGTCAAAATGGGAGGACGACCGCCATCAGTAGCCCAACTGTAAACCACCAGACTTGTAATCGTGCCGAGCACTAGAGAGGCAACACCAAACGTTGTCCACTCCGCCGTACTGCGAGGTGGACGCTTCAACCGTTGATTTTCGTTCTGGCTTTCGATGCGATCGCTTACATTCCCTTTCATCTGTCGTTCTCCGTTCCTCATACGGCTAATCGTCCAGCAGCACCGCCAATCGTAGCTGGCAACCCTAGCAAAATCGTGTAGCTCAACCAGGTTTGCCAGGGATCTTGCCCATTGAGTTTGTCAAAAAAGACTAACATCAGCATGGCAGCTAGCAATGAAACCAGGTAAGATGCGATCGTTTCACTAGAAGGGCGCTGAAAAATGCCCTGCTGCTGTTGACGCTTACGTTGATTGGCAAAACCCGCTTCAAACACGATCGCGTAAGAAATCAGCAATGAGGCTGCCATAATTCCCAGTAGCCACAAACCGCTTACAGCGGCTGCCAGCATTGGAATTTCATCAGTTGGAGCAATATTGAACGCAATCACAATTGAGCCAATCAATGTGCCGCCAATGTCGGAAATAGTAGCGTTCAATGTATCTTTCTGAGCGCCATTTGAGGATTTAGGCGATGAATTACGACCTTCCCCGCCAGAGGCGCTTTCATCACTCCGTAAAAACTGGTTGGCAAGCGCCACACCCAATGTAAAGGGCACCCCTTCGTAAACCACCTTTCCTAGCGCTTCATTCAATGGGGTTTCTAACGTGATTTCTCGTAGTAGCACTAAAATGAATGTCGCACAGATAATGCCAATTGCCATCGCTTCTACAGTGTCCATAAGTTCGTCTCTAGGATCACTGTCAGCGCTTTTACGAAAGCCTGCTGTTCGATTTAGCATGAACACGATCGCAAAGGTTAATACCAACGCCAGCAGTACTCGCACCATTGAAACCGAGGAACCAATCCACCACACTTCCATTGTGTAAATGAGTGGAATTCCGAATAAAAAACCACCTGATGCGCCGCGTATCAAATCATCCAGTTCACTTGCCCATTGATTGCGGTGTTTCTGAACTGTCTTCATCATTGAAGGTCTAAATTCGTATCTGGAGGATTCCTAGTTTAAGCTGTTGTCTACCAGTTTTCTTCTACTGAAAGAGGGAATTCTATGGGTTGCCAACGCTTCAATGCGCTTCATTAATGGGTGATTGATTAGTCTGATCAGGTTGAACGTAGTTATTTTCCGCTGGAGTCTCTAGCGCTGGAGGGTTTTCAGGAGCGTTTACACGATTAGAGCAAGTAGAACCTGCCGCAGGGGAAATATCTATGGCAACGGACTGGTAGCCAGCAGTACTCAAGAGTTGGGTGACAACGAACTTGGCGCGATCGCTTGCCTTCTGCAAAATCCCCTCTTGGCAAGCGGCTGCGGTAATTTTCGTCAACGCTTCTTGCTGCGCCATTGCTTGCAATTCCGGTCCTACATCCGGTCCTAGCCCCAATATTCCCCGGTTGTAGTCATACACTTGAGAGCGATTCACGTCAATTTTTTGATCCAGCAGTTGGGCGGGTGGTAGCTGAATCCGAATCGTATCTCCCGACACTTGCACATTCTCCGCCGTGATTCGGCTTAAATCCACTCCTGCCTTCACTTCCCCATGAGCGATGTAGAGTAGCTTAGTTTTACCAAAAACGAACCCACCCACGGCTGCGTCTTGCTCCGTTGGCACGACTGCCTGCATAGTGAAAGCGGCTGTTGCCAATTCACTCGATTCCTTCACCTGTTGCAGCACCAGCGATCGCACATCGACTTTTGGTTCTGGTTGAGAGGGACTGAGGAGGCTGTTAACCACACCAAACAGGCGATCGCCCCACTGAAAATTGCTGAAGCCAAACAGTAATAGGGCCGCAACCGCACCACCCGACAGCATCCAGAGCAGTCCGGCGAACCAACCACTGCCCGACGGGCGATCGTAGTCGTTTTCTCTCATAGGTTTACTGGCCATACCTGAGCAGTACTAATGTATCACAACCGGACATTGGAATCAGCCTTTTAGGGACTAGAAAGGGTAAGGGTTGGTTTGGTAGAGATTCCCACCACTCCAGCCTACTACACCCTACTATTAAGGTGAGAAGCGGGTTGAGTCTGGGACATGAAACGAATTGTTTTGATTGCCGGGTTTGAGTCGTTCAATGCGGGTTTGTATCGGCAGGCGGCAGGGTTGGCCCGATCGCGCTGCTCAGAGTTGGAAGTGTTGAGCTTTAGCGATCGCGACCTTATTACTAAATCCACAGAAATTGAACAGGCACTGCAACATGCCGATGTCTTCTTTGCCAGCCTGATTTTTGATTATGACCAGGTGTTGTGGCTGCGCGATCGCGTGCAGCAGATTCCCATTCGCCTCGTGTTTGAGTCGGCGCTGGAACTGATGAGTCTGACGCAACTGGGCAAATTTGCGATCGGCGACACACCCAAAGGGATGCCCAAACCCGTTCAATTCATTCTCAGCAAATTTAGCAATGGTCGAGAAGAAGACAAACTGGCAGGCTACATCAGCTTCCTCAAAACTGGGCCCAAGTTGCTCAAATACATTCCCATCGGCAAAGTCCAGGATCTGCGAAACTGGCTGATCATCTATGGCTACTGGAATGCAGGCGGGACTGAAAACGTCGCAGCCCTCTTCTGGACGCTTGCCGAAAAATACTTGGGACTTGCCATTGGCGAGATTCCGCCCCCGCTAGAAACGCCCAACATGGGGCTATTGCATCCCGATTACCACGGCTACTTTGAGTCGCCACGAGCGTATTTGGAGTGGTACGAGGGGAGAGGGGAAGGTAGAAGACAGGAGACAGGAGACGGGGGACAGAAAGGTGAGGGAGATAGGGGAGGTGGAGACGACGAAAGAGTCAAAGAATTAGGGAGTCAGGGAGCAGAAGCAAAGGCAATACCACCACTCCATCACTCTCCTACCCCATCACCCTCATCTCCCATTCCCCGCGTTGGCTTACTGCTTTACCGCAAGCACGTGATCACCAAGCAGCCCTACATTCCACAACTAATTCGGGCGTTTGAGCGGACGGGGCTGGTTCCGGTGCCGATTTTCATTAATGGGGTAGAAGGTCATGTGGCGGTGCGAGATTGGCTGACGACGGAGCATGAGCAGCAGCAACGATCGGAAGGAATCAATGAAACCCTTTCTCTGGCGAAGGAAGCGGTGAGGGTAGATGCGATTGTTTCCACGATCGGCTTTCCTCTGGTGGGGGGTCCGGCAGGGTCAATGGAAGCGGGGCGACAGGTGGAAGTGGCAAAGAAAATCTTGGGTGCAAAAAATGTACCGTATATCGTCGCGGCTCCCTTGCTGATTCAAGATATTCATTCCTGGACACGGCAGGGCATCGGCGGATTGCAAAGCGTGGTGCTGTACGCCTTGCCTGAACTCGATGGCGCGATCGATACCATTCCACTGGGCGGCTTAGTCGGCGATACCATTTATCTAATTCCCGATCGCGTCCAGCGACTTACAAACCGTCTCAAAGCTTGGATTGCCCTGCGTCAAACTCCACCCGCCGACCGCAAACTCGCGATCGTCCTCTATGGCTTTCCCCCCGGATACGGAGCCACTGGAACCGCCGCCCTGCTGAATGTCCCCCAGTCCCTACTCAAATGTCTCCAGGCACTTAAAGCCGAAGGCTACACCACTGGCGACTTGCCTGACGACGGGGAAGACCTAATTCAGTTAGTCAAACAAGCCGACGCACTCACCCCACACCCCACACCCTCCTCCCCTACCACCGTTCCCGTCCGCACTCTGGAAAAGTGGCTCGGTTACCTCCGCACCTCTTGGATTGAGCGCTGCTGGAAATCCCTCACTGTCACAGGTATCAAAACCCTGGACGATCAGTTTTTGCTGGGTGGTGTTCAACTGGGCAACATCTGGATCGGTGTCCAACCCCCACTGGGCATTGCAGGCGACCCGATGCGGCTGATGTTTGAGCGCGATCTCACGCCCCATCCTCAATACGCTGCTTTTTATAAATGGCTTCAGGCAGATTTTCAGGCTCATGCGGTGATTCACTTTGGCATGCACGGCACCGTGGAATGGCTACCCGGTTCGCCCTTGGGCAATACAGGTTATTCCTGGTCAGATATTTTACTGGGCGATTTACCCAATCTCTACATTTACGCAGCAAACAATCCCTCCGAATCGATTTTGGCGAAACGGCGCGGCTATGGTGTGTTGATTTCTCACAACGTTCCGCCTTACGGTCGCGCGGGACTTTACAAGGAACTGATGAATCTGCGCGATTTGATTGCCGAATACCGGGAAGACCCGGAGAAGAATTACGCCCTTAAAACCGCCATTTGTCAGAAGATTGTTGATTCTGGCTTGGATGCAGATTGTGCATTTGAGGAATCAAAGCGATTGGGCATTGAATTCACCCCCGACAACGCTAACTTGTTCAGCGCTGAAGTCTTTAACCGCTATCTGGTGAAGCTCTACGCATACCTGCACGTGTTGGAAGGTCGTTTGTTTTCTTCCGGGCTGCACATTTTGGGTGAACCGCCCACGGTTGAACATCTTGAGGGGTACTTGAGAGCGTATTTCGGGGATGGGCTTTCGGATGAAATGATTCGCGCGATCGCCTCCTCTTCTCCCTTATCTTCCCCCTCTCCCTCCCCCGCCTGCACAGAAGCCCTACAAATCCGTGACTTGCTGACTCAAAACACCGACGAACTCACCAACCTTCTGCGCGGACTCAACGGCGAATACATTCCTCCCGCTCCTGGCGGTGATTTGCTGCGGGATGGTGTTGGGGTATTACCCACTGGACGGAACATTCATGCCCTTGACCCCTACCGAATGCCATCTCCTGCAGCCTATGAACGAGGTCGAGAAATCGCCCGCAAATTGATTGAGCAGCACTTGCAAGAGCATCACATCTACCCCGAAACCATTGCCGTGATGCTGTGGGGCTTGGATGTAATTAAGACTAAAGGCGAATCGTTGGGCATCTTGTTAGAACTGGTGGGGGCGGCACCTGTGAAAGAAGGCACCGGGCGGATTGTTCGCTATGAGTTAGTGCCCTTAGCGCAAGTGGGACATCCCCGCATTGATGTATTGGCAAACCTCTCCGGCATTTTTCGGGATAGTTTCGTCAACGTGATTGAGTTATTGGATGACTTGTTTCATCGAGCAGCGGCGATCGATGAGCCAGAAGACCAGAACTTTATTCGCAAACACGCCCTGAAACTAAAAACTCAGGGTATTGAAAATGTCTCTGCCCGCCTGTTCTCCAATCCCGCAGGAGACTATGGCTCACTCGTCAATGATCAAGTCGTTACTTCCAGTTGGGAATCAGGGGATGAACTAGCACAAACCTGGCAGGGCCGCAACGCCTTTAGCTACGGCAGACAGGACAAAGGACAGGCTCGTCCGGAGGTATTGCAAACGCTCTTAAAAACAACGAATCGGATTGTGCAAGAGATTGATTCGGTGGAATACGGACTAACCGATATTCAGGAGTATTACGCCAATACAGGCGGATTGAAGAAAGCAGCCGAGCAACAGCAAGGACAAAAAGTGACTGCCAGTTTTGTGGAAAGTTTTTCCAAAGACACCACACCCCGCAAGCTAGAAGACCTGCTGCGAATGGAATACCGCACCAAATTGCTCAATCCCAAATGGGCAGAGGCAATGGTGACGCAAGGGGCAGGAGGAGCCTACGAAGTGTCGCAACGGATGACGGCGCTGATCGGTTGGGGTGGCACTGCCGATTTTCAGGAATCCTGGGTCTACGACCAGGCAGCAGATACCTATGCACTGGATGCTGAAATGGCTGAAAAACTGCGGAAAGCCAATCCAGAAGCGTTTCGCAATATTGTGGGCAGAATGCTGGAAGCTCACGGTCGCGGTTTCTGGCACGCTAACCCCGACAAACTTGAGCAATTAAGACAACTTTACGACTTAACCGACGAAGAATTAGAAGGCGTAACTACTTAAGAATGAGAATTAATTAAAAATAAAAAGTTAAAAATGGCTTCTAATAAAACTTTGCTATTTTGAATTACAGCAAAGTGCTGAGTAATGAGGACTGAGTGCTGAGAATGCAATCCAGTCACTTCAAGACTTTCAGCAGTTCGATAGTCCTAACCTATAGCAGTACCGCTATATTCATTGTCCTTAGAATGCAAGTTGAAACTTGTTAGATGAGATCGCGTATCACCATCGTATACTCGGCGATGCTTCTAGCCGCAAATTCCGTAGGTTTATAGCGATAATCGCGAGCACGATTGTCCGCATCTGGGCTGAGCACTTCAATCACCAGCGCAAGGGGCGGCATATCACGGGTACTCCTTGCAAAAGAGCGCGCTCGAAAGTCTTCTTATCCATTGGGAGTTACATGTTTGCCCTCTCAAGTCCCCCAATTCTGGGGGACTCTAATTATTGGCGTTGCTGAATAGAAGTATGAAATTACAAAGTGAGTTTCTGCATTGCCCCCCTAGCCCCCCAATTCTGGGAGACTTTGAAGACTGTTGCCCCCCAACTTTGGGGGGCTAGGGGAGCGAATCATAGTTGAATTCAGCAACGCCTAATCATTCAGTTCCCCTCACATTGGGGGGCAGGGGGCAAATTCATGCAATTGCGTAAGTTCTAACCATTTTACTCATTAGCCACTTTAAAATCTTCGGGCAAAAATCTCGGAGGTTTGAGAGATTCTTCGCCAACTATTGGGTTAAACCTCGACCTTTACACCTCGCCAAAACGCGATGTAACCTGTGATATTTTTTGCCGCGTCTTTGGGTTCGGGGTAATACCAGGCGGCATCTTTGTTCACCTGGCCATCGACTACAACATCGTAATAGCTGGCAGTGCCTTTCCAGGGGCAAACCGTATGAGTGCTGCTTTCTTGAAAATAATCTCGATTAATGGCATCTGGGGGAAAGTATTGATTTCCCTCTACGACTTCACAGTTATTGCTCTCAGCCAGGACGGTACCATTCCAAATTGCTCTAGGCATAGGGATAATTTACAAAACCACAAGAAAAGCCTAGCGAACCAAGTGAAAATCGGCAATTGTGGACAAATTCGATTCTGTCTATCAAAAATCTCTACTGGTTCTTGGTCGGAATAGGGTTGAATTAAGGCTAGATACTATTTAGATTAAGTTTCTCACCCCCGCAGGAGCACCCCCCCATGAGCCGCGTCAGTGCCTACACCATGACCGAGATCGATCGCCTGAAGTTGAGTCAAGCGCTTGATTATGACGTGCCATCTCTCCCAGAAATTTGGGCGATCGCAGCCCAACGATTTAACCAGGCTACCGCCCTGCACGCGCCTCACCTGAAACCAGCGATCAAGCTTACTTTCACTCAATTGTATGAACAAATTAAGCAGTGCGCGTCTGGGCTTCAGGTTTTGGGCATTCAACCGGGCGATCGCATCTGTTTATTTGCCGATAATAGCCCCCGCTGGCTCGTTGCCGACCAGGGCATGATGATGGCAGGTGCCGTGAATGCAGTTCGTAGCTCCCAGGCAGACAAGGATGAACTGCTTTTTTTGCTTCAAGATAGTGGCTCCATTGCGCTGTTTGTCGAAGATCTGGCAACGTTCAACAAGCTCCGCGATCGCCTGACTCAGCTTCCCCTGCGGTTTGTCGTCCTACTCAGTGATGAGTCTCCTCTGGAAAATGCCGGGCTAAAAATGCTGAACTTCTCTCAATTAATGGAGCTAGGCGCAACCCAATCCCTGCAACCTCTAAACCGAGGCAGAGAGGATTTAGCCACCTTAATCTACACCTCTGGCACCACGGGCAAACCCAAAGGTGCCATGTTGAGCCACGGCAACCTGATGCACCAGGTTGAAACGTTAGGAGCCGTGGTGCAACCGAAGTTGGGCGATCGCGTCCTCAGCATCCTGCCCACCTGGCACGCCTACGAGCGCAGCGCCGAATACTTTTTACTTTCACAAGGCTGCACTCAGATCTACACCAGCATTCGTACCGTCAAGAAAGACTTACAAGAATTCAAACCCCAGTACATGGTGAGCGTGCCGCGCATTTGGGAATCGGTGTATGAAGGAGTACAAAAGCAATTTCGCGAACAGCCTGAGAAGAAGCAAAAACTGATTCACTTCTTCTTAGACATCAGTCATCGCTACATCCACGCGCGGCGTATTTGGAACAATCTGGAACTTTTAAACCGAGAACCCTCTCTGCCGGAGCGGATACTGGCACTAGGACAAATGGTAATTCTGGCTCCGCTTCATGCTCTGGGTGAAAAAATTGTTTATAGCAAAGTGCGAGAAGCGGCAACAGGCGGTCGATTTCGGCAAGCAATCAGTGGCGGCGGGTCACTCGCGCGTCATATTGATGACTTTTTTGAGATTATGGGCATCGAAGTGTTGGTGGGTTATGGTTTAACCGAAACTTCCCCCGTTACTAACGCTCGTCGTCCCTGGCGCAACCTGCGTGGCTCCTCTGGACAACCCATCCCCGGCACTGAAATTCGGATTGTGGATCTGGATAGCCGCAACCCACTGCCATCGGGCGATCGCGGCTTAGTGCTGATTCGCGGTCCCCAGGTAATGCAGGGCTATTACAACAATCCTGAAGCCACCCGAAAAGCAATCGATCCAGAGGGCTGGTTTGATAGTGGCGATCTAGGTTGGGTCACGAAAGATAATGACCTGGTGTTAACGGGGCGGGCAAAGGACACGATCGTCCTTACCAACGGCGAAAACATTGAGCCGCAACCGATTGAAGATGCCTGCCTCCGGAGTGCTTATATCGATCAAATTATGCTGGTTGGGCAAGACCAGAAATCTTTGGGAGCGCTGATCGTACCCAATCTGGATGCTCTAGAGAAGTGGGCGATCGCGCAAGGCTCCACACTGGAACTCCCAGAGGGAATGGAGTCATCAACTCCTCCGTCCCCATCCCTACCCTCGATCACCCTCGATAGCAAGCCAATTCAAGATCTGCTCCGCAAAGAACTCAACCGCGAAGTGCAAAATCGTCCCGGCTACCGTCCAGACGATCGCATCGGTCCCTTCCGTCTCATCCTGGAACCCTTCGCGATCGAAAACGGTTTGCTGACCCAAACCCTAAAAATTCGCCGCAACGTCGTGATGGATCGCTACCAGGGTATGATTAACGAGATGTTTGTTTGAACGATGGAATGCTTCACTGCATTGCCACGTCGTCCTGAATAACACCTTCTCGTTGTCTTTGTAAATTGTCCGCTAAAGGTTTCTTTAACGGGCTTATGCGTATGATCCTGATTGAGTAAAGCGTTTATGGATGTTCCTCCCTCCCAACTACTTCTAAAACGGACTGTCAATGTCAAGGCGATTGTTACTCCTCGCTGGAAAGAAGAGGCTCAACAACAACTCCAGGCTCAAATCAACCAGGTGGATAACCAGTTGCAACAGTTAGAAATGCAGGCGCAACGGATGGTTGCTGAAATTCAAAAACAATCGCTCAAGCCGCCCGGTCCGGAAACCGTGCAGCAGATTGAAAGCATTCAACTGCAAGTCAATCAAAAAAAAAGCGAGTTCCTTGAACAAAAAAACCAGGTTCTGCAACAACTCCAACAAGTTCAGATGTTGGAATTAGATCAGGAAGTGAATCAAGGACAAATTGAAAGTGTTTTTAGAGTTGAAACAGGTGACAACTTAATCGATAAAATGCAGGTTGAAATTTTGCTGCGAGATGGAGTCGTCGAAGAAATTCGTGGCGCAGTTTGATCGCAGAGGATGTGGGCGGAGTCAATTGCCCTGAGTGCGATTCCCCGCCCACAACACCAACCCCAAACTCATCCGTTTACGCTCTTGCAGTACCCATTACCTCAATTTGTGCTATCTGATGCCTTCTCAAAGATGGAATTTAGTAAAATCTAAAATTGCTCTTTATCCCCGCGACTTTGAAGATCACTCTTCAGTTCGCTTCGCCTCCAAAACAGAATTCTTTGAGTTCTAGCCATACGTTGATCTGGAATTTGCCTCATGATTAATGAAGTTTTCATGCCTGCTCTCAGTTCCACCATGACCGAAGGAAAGATTGTTTCCTGGATCAAGTCTCCGGGCGACAAGGTGGAAAAAGGCGAAACCGTTGTGGTGGTTGAGTCTGACAAAGCAGACATGGATGTGGAGTCGTTTTACGAAGGTTACCTCGCAGCAATTGTAGTTCCAGCCGGGGAAATGGCTCCTGTTGGGGCCGCGATCGCCCTAATTGCCGAAACCGAAGCTGAAATTGAAACAGCCCAGCAAAAAGCCACGCCCCCCACTCAAACTACCCCTGCTAGTACTCCCGCTCCCCAACCGCAAGCCGTTGCAGCGGCTCCCGTGGAAACCTCAACCAATGGCGCGAGTACCAGAAATGGCCGCTTAGTGGCATCCCCGCGAGCACGGAAGCTGGCAAAAGAACTCAAGATTGATTTAACCACCCTCAAGGGCAGTGGCCCCCACGGTCGGATCGTAGCAGAAGACGTAGAAGCCGCTGCCGGACGGACTCCCACAGCTCCTGCTGTGGGAGTCCGTCCGGCAATACCAACCCCCGCTGCTGTTGCCATCCCTGCGACTCGTTCAACTCCGGCTCCCGTTGTGGCTCCCGTAACTCCGGGTCAGCAAGTGCCGCTCACGACCTTCCAAAATGCCGTAGTTCGCAACATGATGGTGAGTCTGGAAGTGCCTACCTTCCACGTTGGCTACACCATCACCACAGACAATCTGGACAAGCTTTACAAGCAAGTCAAGGCTAAAGGGGTGACAATGACAGCCCTTCTAGCAAAAGCGGTTGCAGTTACGCTGCAAAAGCACCCATTAGTCAATGCCAGTTTTGCTAACCAAAGCATTAGCTACCCTGCCTCAATCAATATTGCAGTTGCCGTCGCAATGGATGATGGTGGGTTAATTACACCCGTGCTGCAAAATGCCGACAAGATTGACCTTTACAGCCTTTCTCGTACCTGGAAGGATCTGGTCGATCGCGCTAGAGCCAAACAGCTTCAGCCAGATGAGTACAACACAGGCACCTTTGCCATTTCTAACCTGGGGATGTTTGGCGTGGATCGGTTTGATGCCATTCTGCCGCCCGGCATGGGATCCATTTTGGCAGTGGGAGCTTCTCGCCCTACAGTAGTAGCAACAGCGGATGGCTTGCTGGGTGTGAAGCGCCAGATGCAAGTGAATATCACCTGTGACCACCGGGTAATCTACGGTGCTCATGCGGCAGCATTTTTGAAAGATTTGGCTACACTCATCGAAACGAATCCTCAATCTCTCACACTCTAACGGCAATGGTTGATTTTCCCGGCACTTTAGATGAAGCGATCGCGCAGGCTCAAACTGCTACCCAGGCAGCGCTTGCGGCTGGTTACACTCGGTTACAGGTGGAGATTGCAATTCCAGAGCTAAAGCCGATGCAGCCTGCCCACCAATATCTCCCTATCTTCGAGCCGTATGGCGCTGACTTGAAGGTGTTTTTCACAGATGCAGGGGCAGCCGCACTTGCCCGGCGAGAATGGGCCGGCAGCAACTACAACCTTCAAAGTATCGACATTCAAGGCACCCGCCAAACAACTTCCATTGATCAGTTAGTCAGCCCTGAAGATCAAGCATTTGTGTTCGTCGCGCCGTCCGCCGTGGAGGTGGGCGTGGTAGAACAAATTGCCAATGCTGCAGGGGATCGCCCCGTGATTTTGTTTAATCCTCGGATGGAAGATGTCAGCATTGTGGGAATTGGCTTTGCCGGGCGTAAATTACGGGAACGCTTTCTCAACACGATTGAGCCGTGTTATTACCTCAAACCACTAGAAGGAGTAGCTTTGCTGCGTGCCTATCCGTCACAATGGCAGGTGTGGGCAGAAACGCTCGAAGGCTATGCACTCATTGCTGAAGAAGCTCAAAAACCAACGTTGGAACGGTTGGATGAGCTTTTTGCTCAGGTGATGGGAGTCAAGCAAACACCAGCCCAAGAGATGTTTGCTGGTTTGCAGCGCATTCTTAGAGCAATCGGACGTTAACCTGGCAGCGGTTGAGACACCCAGTAAAGCATCAGTGAAGTTTGCAAAATTGAGTGTGATGTTTAGCACAGTGGATGGGATTCGCTAGAAAAAACGGGGCATAATGAGCGTAGTACCCTAAATCACGGCAAAGCAATGTTGACCGATGAGTTTGGGCGCTGCGGGTTATTCTAGTGCTGTCTACAGTTGAAGGCGATCGCATGAGCGAAACAGGTCATCGTCGGATCATCATTGGCGATGTGCATGGGCATTACAACGGGCTGATGACATTATTAGACGCGATCGCGCCAGGTAAGCAGGATTGCGTCTACTTCTTAGGGGACTTAATTGATCGTGGTCCCGATAGTGCTCACGTTGTGAGTTTTGTACAACACAGTAATTACACATGTCTGCTGGGCAATCATGAACAACTCATGATTGACGCTTTCCCTAATGGGCGACCCTTTACGCCTGCGCTCCAAGCATGGCTTTACAGCGGAGGGCGCGCAACCCTGGCAAGTTATGGCGATACTGGAGTGCTGTTAGAGCATCTCAACTGGATGAGAACCCTACCAACCTACTTAGACTTAGATGATATCTGGTTAGTTCATGCGGGTGTTCATCCGTTACTACCAATAGAAGCCCAATCAACTCAAGAATTTTGCTGGATTCGGGATGAGTTTCACAGCAGTTCCAAACCCTATTTTCACGACAAACTAATTATCACCGGGCACACCATTACCTTTACTTTACCCAAAGTTGCGCCGGGCGAGTTAGCGCAGGGGCATGGTTGGTTAGACATCGACACAGGTGCTTATCATCCCAAAAGCGGTTGGTTGACAGGATTGGATATCTCCAACCGACTCGTTTATCAGGTCAATGTGTTTACAGAAGCTCAGCGAGTATTGCAACTTGATGAAGTCATGACTCGGATTGAGCCAACCCAGGTTCTTGCCCATCGTCAGACGTTATTAAACCGCATTTGATATGTCTGGGGATAGCTCAGGGGCAACCACAAAAGATTGCCCTGACTAATATGATTTTCGTCAAGACAGCGATCGCAACCGTGCGCGGTAGACGCGGCTGTCTAGCCCATCTCCAATATCGCCTGCTCGGCTAATAGACTGTTGCAATCGGTTGATGCGCTCCGATGTGGCCGGGTGAGTACTTAAAAACGTTGGCACAGAGCCATCTCGCAGCAATTTTGTCATAAAACTAACCATTGCAGAAGGAGCATACCCGGCTCGGCGCATTGTCTCAAGTCCAAGACTGTCTGCATCATATTCATCTCGACGGCTGTTAGGACGCTTAAATGCCAGTTCCACGCCAATATTCGCGGCAGTGTTGCGGTCTAAGCCAGCCGCTCCTACTAGCCCACTAGCGATCGCCGTTTCCCTCATCTGCTTTACGGCGTGTCGTCCGGCGATGTGTCCAATTTCATGAGCCATCACACTGGCAAGTTCTGCCTCGTTATCTGCCAGCGTCAACAACCCCCGATTGACATAAACAAAGCCGCCCATTGTAGCGAACGCATTGACACTGCGATCGTTCACGACCTGAAAAGTATAGGGAATGCCTGGACGACTGCTTTGTGATGCTAATCGCTGACCAATCTGGTTCACATATTGAGTAATTTCAGGATTTTGGAGAAGCCGAATCCGTTGCCCAACCAGTTGATCGTTGATTTGACGACCAATCTCTACTTCCTGCTGATCAGAAAGATTAGAAAGTTGAATGAGCTGAATTCCGCGAAAAATTAGATCTCTCCAGGGCAACGCCTGAGAGACAAGCGGTTGACCAACAACTAGCATAGCGGTTGTCATCAGGGCTGCAATCGGGTAAACCCACCAACGGGCTTTACGCAGCCGAGAAGCGAAAGGCTTAGTCATAATTCTGTAGAGAGTTACCCAGTGAGAAGAGCGTGAAACAGTTCAGTAGAACACGGCAAAAAGTTAGCGATCGCAAGCTGGCATTCTAACCCATGCAGGCTAGAAGCCTAGCCTTTCATAAGAAGCAAAGATTTGAGAGATAGTTTCCCTATATTGCCCACAAAAACTCTAACAAGTTAACAACTTGTCTAGGTAAGACGATAACTTGCCCTCAAATGTTCCAAAGGTTTTGCCATTGGGTGTTGGTGCTATTCATAATCAGCAAAGGTTAGGGCAAGCCTTTAGTCATACCTTTGGATGGAGGCGGAATCTATTGACAGGCAGACCCCGACTCACAGGATTGAAAAGTAACCTGTGAATGTGATGAGTTCTAGTAATTTACGATGACCAACTATAACAATCAAGATCTGCGCGATCGCGCAGCAGCTTCTAATCAAAACGTGTCTAATCAAACCAGACTTTCTAATCAAGCTGATTTAGCCGATGGCATGGTGCAACGTCCCACAGCTCACAATCAAACAGCCTATCAGGATGGTTACTGGCAAGGTCGTTACTCCGAGCGTCGCGACAATGTAGATCGACGGGCGGCAGAAGATGAAGGGACAGCGAGCGGCATCATTTTTGGTTTACTGCTGGCTTCTCTGGTTGGTCTGGGACTAGGCACCTATTTCTTTTTAAATGAACAAAATCGTACTCCCCGTGTCACTCCCAATGTAACAGCACCCGCTCCTTCGCCCAGTCAACAACCTGAAGTCCGCCAGGAACGAATCATTGAGCGCGTCGTACCTGTGCCTCAACAGGCACCCGATGCACCCGACGTAAACGTTACTATTCCAAACCCTGCACCAGAGTCTCGCGTTACCCAACCCGCTCCTGAAGCAGCACCTGGGGCAACTCAGAACGCAGTTCCAACGCAGCCAGCAACCGGACAGTAAAATTCCCCATCATTTCTAAAATGGGGTATGGCTATCGAGGATGAAGTTATAACTGACAATATTCCGTAGAGATGCTAAAGCTAAGGTCTCTACGGACTGTTTTTTAAGGCGGTATATGGCACGGAAAGTTAATGTACAAACTTAATGAGTTTTTGTTTTGCATCAAGTTTCTGGTTAATCAAAATTAGTGGGGGAATCTTAAGGTATACCCTCTCAACTGTACGTTACCAGTATGTCTCATGCCTTCTCAACCATGGTGCATGAAGGCTGTGAACTTTTTTATGACGAAGTGATGGCGTTACGAGAACAAGTCGCTGAGTTAGAACACAAATCACAAAGACAATAGCATCTTCTGGGAGTTGCTCAGTTGCTCCATTTTCTTCCATGATTTCAATTGCGACAGTCCTTGCTATCCACTCATGTGTTGAATAGAAACCTCCAGGAAAATCTGCCACATCCCATCTTCTTCCTACCCATCGAAGAAACTCTTCATAAGCACCTGGAAGAGGCAAATTTAATACTTGTTTGATTTCTTCAATATCTTGAGAAGAGCAAGGTTCATGATAAACAGGACGTTTTACGGATTGAAGCATTTCCTCGTATTCTTCTTTTGCTCTATCTAAATACATCATTTATTCTCCAAGCCTTATTGCGATCGCTGCTCGGTGAACTGTAACGCATTAATCGCGATAACTATGACAATTGACAAGGCTTAGAACGTCTGTTCTAATGAGAGCATTGGTAAATAAGCCAAAGATTTCCGTGCATCTTGGCATAGAGCGGCTAAACTAAACACGTTTTCTTTCCTTTCTCAAAAGGACTCTGGCAGGCTGTGTACGTAAAGCGCCTGGAACTCACAAACTTCAAATCCTTTGGCGGCAAAACGGCGATTCCTTTGCTGCCGGGGTTTACCGTGATTTCGGGTCCAAATGGGTCTGGGAAGTCTAATTTAATTGACGCGATTTTGTTCTGTTTGGGGTTGGCTGGTTCCAAAGGGATGCGAGCAGAACGATTGCCTGACCTGGTAAACCATACTCAGAGTACCCGCAATCGCTCAACGGTTGAAGCCAGCGTCACCGTCACCTTTGATCTGACAGATGAACCGATCTCGATTGACGACGAGATTGAACAGGCAGTCAGCGGCAATGGGACTGAACCGAGCCTGGCAGTTGCTTTAGATGCAGCCCCTCACGAGAATGGACACTCTACCAACGACAACGGCTCCAATGGTCAGGGGCAAGTTGAGCAGGAGCAGAATGGCAACGGTCATGGCAGCAACGGATTGCGGGAATGGAGCGTGACTCGGAAGTTGCGCGTGACCCAGCAGGGCACTTACACCTCCAACTACTACATGAACGGGGAGCCGTGTACCCTGACAGAACTGCATGAAGCCTTGGGCAGACTGCGGATCTACCCGGAAGGCTACAATGTGGTGTTGCAAGGGGATGTCACCCGGATCATTTCCATGAATCCTCGTGAGCGGCGGGAAATTATTGATGAGCTGGCGGGCGTTGCTGCCTTCGATCGCAAAATTTCCCAGGCAAAAGACAAGCTGGATGCCGTCAAAGACCGGGAAGACAAGTATCACATCGTCGAGCAGGAGTTGATCGCCCAGCGCGATCGCCTGGCCCAAGACCGGATCAAAGCCGAAAAATACAAGAAACTGCGGCAGGAACTGCAAACCAAAGAGCAGTGGGAAGCAGTGATTCAGCGGCGGCAGGCGGTTCGGCAAATCGAGCAGTTGCAAAATCAGATTACCGCAGACGACAAAGCGATCGCCGACTTTACAGAACAAATTGCCACATTAACCACAGAAATTCAGCGATCGACGGTTGAACTGGAGCAATTGAATGCCCGTGTAAAAGCGCTGGGTGAGGAAGAACTGCTGGCATTACAGGCAACGCTGGCAACCCAAGAAGCTGAGCTGCGACAACTTCAGCGTCAAGAAAGTGACCTGCAAGCGGCACGCAAAGAATTGGAAGCAAACCTCACCCGCATCCAGCAAGAACTTCACGAGAGTCAACAGCAACTAAGCAGCCTCAATCAGGAACAACAACGGCTAGAAAGTCAGGAATTATCTAGTCTGCAAACCGCCCGCGATCAAGCCCTGCACCAGTTAGAGCAAAGTCGAGAAGCGGCAAGTGCTTCGGCTGCCAGCGCTGAAGCCTGGGTGCAGGAGCAAACTAGTCTGCGGCACCAGATTGACACGCTGCTGGAAACCCTGGAGCCTCAACGCTCCGAGCAAGCCCGCTTACGAGAACGCACCCTGCAACTAGAACGGCAAATTCAGGAGCAGACCCAAACCCTGCGATCGCTGGAGCAGCAACTCGCCGAAAAGCAGGAACAGCAGGCTACGACCACCACTCAACAAACCGAGTCTCAGCAGCAAATTCAGGCATTAGCCGCTCAACTTGCTGCTGCCGAGCAAGAACTCCAAATTCAGCAAGAAACCCAAACCCGTTTACTGAACGAACAACGGGAAAAACAACGCCGCCTCGACAAACTGGAAGCCCAAACCCAGGCCATGCAGGAAGCTCAGGGAACTCACGCCACCCAACTGATCTTGCAAATGAACCTGCCGGGTGTATGCGGTTTGGTGGCTCAACTGGGACGAGTCGAACCCCGTTACCAACTGGCACTGGAAACCGCAGCCGGAGCCAGATTAGGCAATTTGGTAGTTGAAGATGACGGCGTTGCGGCGGCGGCGATCGAACTGTTGAAACAGCGCAAAGCCGGACGAGCAACCTTTCTTCCTTTGAACAAAATTCAACCCGGACGCACTCCCTCCAGAGGCACACTGCGATCGCTGCCTGGATGCATCGGCTTTGCCGTTGACCTGATTGAATTTGATACCCAATATCGGGATGTGTTCGCCTACGTTTTTGGTTCAACTCTCGTATTTGAAACCCTCAGCGATGCCCGCCGTCATGTGGGTGAACATCGCATGGTCACCATCGACGGCGAATTGCTAGAAGCCTCCGGAGCCATGACGGGCGGCAGCAGCAACACCCGTCAATCTCTCCACTTCGGCACCATGGATGCTGACGAATCTGATGAAGTCAAAGCCTTGCGCGATCGCCTCCAGGAAATTGAGCGCATCCTCACCCACTGCGAAAACGCCATCTTCCGCGCCACTAATCTGGTAAAAGAGCGCACCCAGGAACTCACCGAACTCCGGCAGCAACACCGAGAACACGAGCTTAAAGCCGAACAATTCACCCGTGAGTTGCAAACCCTCACCATCCAGCACTCCACCCTCAGCACGCAGTTAGAGCAATACACTCAGGAACTCGACACTTCCCGCACCCGCCTACAAACTTTAGACACTGAAATTCCTACTCACGAAGACCAACTTCAACAGTTGCGAACAGCCCTGACCGAGTTGGAACAATCCCATACTCACAGTGAATGGCAGCAGATCCAGGCAACCCTGCGATCGCAAGAAGCCGACCTCAGCCAAAAAGAACTCGCCCTCCGCACTGCTGAACAACGCCTCCGCGACCTCGATAACCAGCAACAACGCCTTCACGAAAAACTTCAACAGCAGCAAGAACGACTACAAGACTTTCGCACCCAGCAAACGACCCAACTAAACCAACTCTCAGCACTCAGCACTCAGCACTCAGCACTCGAAACCCAAATCACCGAAACCCGCTCTGCCCAAGTCGCCCTGGAACAACGCCTCGGATCGGAGAAGACCCAGCGCGATCGCGTGGAGCGGCAACTGCGGGAACAGCAGATTCAGCAGCAACAGCGGGACTGGGATCGCCAGAAAATTCAGGAAACTCAGCAATCTCGTCGAGACACCCTGATTACCGTGCAAGAGCAACTCCAGGCACAGCAGTTAGACCTCCCCGAACTCCTGCCGGAAGTGCCAGAAAACATCGGGCTAGAACAATTACAGCAAGAACTGCGATCGCTACAAAAACGGCTTCAGTCCATGGAACCCGTGAATATGTTGGCACTGGAAGAATACGATCGCACCCAGGCACGGCTCGATGAACTCACCGAAAAACTCCGCACCCTAGAAGAAGAACGCACCGAGCTATTGTTAAGAATTGAAAACTTTACTACCCTCCGACAACGCGCCTTCATGGAAGCCTTTGATGCCGTCAACGAAAATTTTCAGTCTATTTTTGCGACCCTGTCGGATGGAGATGGACGATTGCAACTCGACGATCCCCAAGCACCCTTCAATGGCGGACTGAACCTGATTGCTCACCCCAAAGGCAAACCCGTTCAACGCCTTGCTTCTATGTCTGGCGGCGAAAAATCTCTCACAGCGCTCAGTTTCATCTTTGCCCTGCAACGCTACCGCCCATCACCGTTCTACGCTTTCGACGAAGTAGATATGTTTCTCGACGGAGCAAACGTAGAGCGATTAGCTAGAATGATCAAACAACAAGCAGAGCAAGCTCAATTCATCGTGGTGAGTCTCCGGCGACCCATGATTGAATCGGCGCAGCGCCAGATTGGTGTTACGCAGGCTAGAGGGGCATTCACCCAGGTTTTGGGGATTGACTTAACGCCACAACGTGCTTCACTGTAATCGGATAATATTGAACAGGATTTGCGTATCCAGGATTCGGACATAATGGCATCTGAAGAAATTCGCCAACGCTCAGACCTTCTCGGCACTATGGTTGTCACCCGTAACACTGGCAAAAAGTTAGGGGTAGTCAGTCAGCTTTGGGTAGATATTGACCAGCAAAGAGTTGTCGCCCTTAGCCTGCGTCCGAACCTGCTGTACGGTACCCCGCAACCCATGTTGTTGAGCAGTATTCGCCAAATCGGTGATGTCATCTTGGTGGATGACGAAGATGTGATTGAAGACATCGATACCGAAGCGTTCAACAGCTTGATTAACTGCGAAGTTATCACTGAAACAGGTGAGCTACTAGGCAAAGTGCGTGGCTTCAAATTTGATGTGGACGATGGTGGTGTGGTTTCTCTGATTATTGCGTCCGTAGGGTTGCCGCTCATTCCCGACCAGGTGGTCAGTACCTACGAGCTGCCGATTGACGCAATTGTCAGCAGTGGACCTGACCGTCTGATTGTGTTTGAAGGGTCCGAAGAAAACATGGTTCAGCTATCCGTGGGTGTACTAGAACGCCTGGGGATTGGCAAACCCCCCTGGGAGCGAGACGATGATGAGGTTTATATTGCCCCCGTTCGCACCGATAAGCAACTGGGAACTGGGCTAAAAACCCCCGTGAACACACCTGTTCGTCAGCGTGAACCTGTGGTGCAAGAAACCTGGGATGACGATAATTGGGGTGAACCCGAACCTCGTCAACTTCGCCAGCAAGAACGGCGCGCTGAGCTTTATTACGATAATGCCGACGAAGGTGACAACTGGAGCGAGGCAAACGCTAAAGACGATTACCCTACTCCTTACGAACCGGGCGAATATAGCGACGATTACGATGATCAATACGACGATAAGTACGATGATTTAGAAGCTGATGCTTGGGCAGATCAAGAATCACAGCCGTACCGAGCACCTCGCGTCAATATTCCCGAAAAAACCAAAACACCCGAATACGAAGAGGAAGGATATTAATAGCATCCATGATCCATCCTCATACAGAGCTTCGATTTATCGATGACTCCATCGGTTACGGAGTGTTTGCGACTGAATTTATCCCCAAGGGAACCATCACCTGGATTTTGGATGACCTGGATCAAAAGTTTGACGAGGCGTATGTGCACAGTCTTGATCCAGCCCGGCGCGATCGCTTGCTCAAATTCTGCTTCCGCGATGAATATGGTCAATACATCCTGTGTTGGGACATTGCCCGCTACGTCAATCACAGCTTTAACTCAACGCTGATTGCCACCCCCTATCACTTTGAACTTGCGGCTAGAGACATCTACCCTGGCGATGAAATCACCGATGACTACGGCTACTTTAACCTGGATTATCCCTTCCACTGCTTTCCCGAACCTAACTGCACCCGCACTAAAGTTTTGCCGGATGACATCTTGTACTATTACCCAGAGTGGGATCAAAAAGCTGCCGATGCAATGAAGCTCTTCAACCAGGTAGACCAACCACTCAAACATCTGATTGACCCCATGTGTTTACACAAAGTAACCGCGATCGCTGCTGGTAAAGACACAATGGACTCTATTTTGACGTGTTACTACGATCGCACCTCAAAGCTGAAGGCGATTCGTTGACCCACTAGAATGTAACTTGCAACTGACAACATGGGCATAATGACAGCACAATTGTAGGAGATCAGAAGCTTCTCATTCCCCCAGGAAACTTGTCATGCCATCGTTGCCCACCATCGCAGACCCCACTCCAACTCAATCTAGACCCAAACTCTCCATGCTGCGATCGGTGGGTGCTCGGCTGTTTCTCTCCGTTGTCGGAGGCTCCTTGATTGGACTATTGGGCACCACTTACTGGTCTTATCGGGAACTTACGCGACAGGCAGAAGCCGAATTGCTCTCAAGCTTGCAGGTCAAAACGCAAAACCTGGAAGGCGACTTTAACACCCTGGAATATTCCACCAAAACCGTTGCCGATGCAGTCAAAACTCTGTACGAAGCAGGAGAACGGCGCGAACAGGTTTACAGCAATCTTATGTATCGCTCTCTACAAACCTCTCCCTTAGGAACAGGCTTAGGCTTTGGGCAACCACCTGACAATCGTCTCGTCATCCCCTCCCGCAAGTTTGCTTACCCTTACGTGGCAAAAAACAAGCAAACAGGCAAAGTCGAGCCACCGATTTTGGGAGAAGCCAGCGCCGAGAATTACAAAGAAGCTTACTTCACCCAACCGATCGCAGCGGGTAAACCCATCTGGCTAGAACCTGTGAGCTATGTGGAAGATTCCCTCAAGCCACCCCAAACCCTCGTCAGCACCAGCTATTCCCTCCCCTTTTACGATAACCAAAACCGTTTATTGGGCGTGCTCAGCCAGGATTTAGAACTGGGATTTCTGAGTCAGAAGCTCAACGTTCCTGCCATGCGAAATGCAGGCTACTTCATTTTGGTCAGCAATAAAGGTAACCTGATTGCCTACCCACCCACCCCAGAGCAAGCGCTGAGTCTTAAACCATTTCCCAACTTAAATAACTACAAAGGGCTGTGGGAACAGATCCAGTCCAAATTGCAAAGCGGCGAGAAAAGCGGCGTGTTGCACTGGCGCGATGCTGAAGGGAAATCGGAGTATTGGGCATATCAGCGCATCCCCAACAACGATTGGGTGGTAATGGGAGTTGTACCCGAATCTGTTGTCTTGGGACCTGTTTGGCGGTTTTTAGGGGCAGGCATTTTGGGTGCGGTGATTGGTGCTTCCATTGTTCAAGGCATCGTTGTATTTCTGTTTGTCCGCAGGTTGAATCAACGCCTCCAGCCGATCATGGATGAATGCAACCGCCTGGCAGAAATGAATGCCAAGAGCGAAGAGTTGATGAACCGCGAGGATGAGTTGGGACGCTTGACAATCTCGTTTTATGCCCTGTTAGGGCAAGTGACTGTAAACGAGCGGCGACTGCGAAAAGAGATGGCGAAGTCGGCTCAGGCATTGCAGGCATTGCAACAAACGCAGGCGCAACTGATCCAAACAGAGAAAATGTCTAGCTTAGGGCAACTGGTAGCAGGAGTTGCTCACGAAATCAACAATCCGATTAACTTCATTTATGGCAATTTGCCTCACGCAACCGACTACACCAAAGATTTGCTGAAATTGGTGGAATTGTACGAGCAGAAGTATGGTGAAGCAGATACTGAGATTCAGAAATATCGCAAAGATATTGACCTGGAGTTTTTGGTAGACGACCTGCCAAAGATGCTGGAATCAATGCAAATTGGTGCCGATCGCATCCGTGAAATTGTGCTGTCACTCCGCAACTTCTCTCGCCTGGATGAAGCCGAAATGAAACGGGTGGATATTCACGATGGCATCGACAGTACGCTGTTGATTCTGCAAAATCGCCTTAAGGCTAGCTCAGGGCATCCAGCCATTGAAGTTGTGAAGGAATACGGTAAGTTGCCTCTGGTTGAATGCTATGCCGGACAACTGAATCAGGTGTTTATGAATATTCTCAGCAACGCGATCGATGCGCTGGATCAATACAACCTGAAGCGATCGCCCGAAGAAATTGAAGCAAACCCTGCCACAATCACCATCCAAACTCACTCTATACCAGCCTCACCCAATAACGCGAACTCCGTTGTCGTTCACATTCGAGACAATGGTCCTGGCATTCCGGCAGAACATCTCAGTCGGTTATTTGATCCCTTCTTCACCACCAAACCCGTTGGCAAGGGAACAGGGCTGGGGTTGTCTATCAGCTATCAAATCATTGTCGAGAAGCATCATGGTGTATTGAAATGCACGTCTGAGCCGGACAACGGAGCGGAGTTTTGGCTAGAAATTCCAGTCCGGCAAGAAAACATCGTGAAAGCTTCTGGGTGAAATCGGTTGTTTTCGGTGAATGCTACGAAGATTAACCCAACAATGGTTGAACGAGAAAATCGAAACTTGCTTAACTGATGTTTAAAGACAGTTTCTAAATTGCTTGATCTATCCCACTTTCACCAGAGCCGACACGCGCCCATCCAGGATAAGTCAACTGAATCATGCCCAATTAACGTCTTAACGCTGACTTGGAAGCCGGATCAAGAACTCAGTTCCCTGCCCCACCTCAGATTGAACGTCCAGACTACCACCATGTTTTTCCACAACAATTTGATGGGCGATCGCCAAGCCTAATCCCTTGCCTTTGCCGATCTCTTTCATCGTAAAGAAGGGGTCAAATATTTTATCGATGACGTTAGACTCTATCCCAATACCGTTATCTTTAATACGAATCACGACCTGCTGATTGGCTTGATATTCAGTCCAAATTGAGATTACCCCAGTATCTAATGGTGTCCCTATTTTCTGAATCATCTTCAGCTTCTGGGCGATCGCATCAACAGCATTGCTCAAAAGATTCATAAATACTTGGTTGATATCTCCAGCCGCACAGGTCACAAGCGGAAGTTCACCATAGCGTTTGATGACTTCAATTCCAAGCATTTTTTGGCGGAGGATCATTAGGGTACTATCAATGCCCTCGTGGATATCAACCGCTTTGTAGCCAGCTTCATCCAGGCGAGAAAAGTTACGCAACGCCAAAACAATATCCCGAATCCGTTGAGTTCCTGTCGCCATGGATTGCAGCATCTTCGGGATATCGTCTTCAAGAAACTCAATATCGATATTTTCTCGTTTCAGGCAAACCTCTGCCGGAGGAGATGGAAAATAATGATGATATAGATGGATTAACTGAAATAAGTCTCCAATATAAGCAGCCAGGGGCGCTAGATTACCGTGAATAAAACTAATAGGGTTATTGATTTCATGGGCAATGCCTGAAGTGGTTTGTCCCAGGGCAGACATCTTTTCACTTTGAATCAGTTGGAGTTGCATCATTTGCATTTTTTCCAGCGCATTTTGCAAATCTTGACTCTGTTGCTCTAGAGTCTGTTTTGAGGTTTGCAATTCATGAATGACATTCTTAAGTAATGATTCTTTGGTGGCTACGTCAGATTCAATTTGTCCACGTTCCTTTTCGGAGCGCTCCAATTTCTTCTGCAAAACACGGATGGTTTTCTCCAATTCCTGAATTTGTACGTGATGCTCCTGGCTTCCCATAACAGTTTCAGGCATCTCCCAGAATGAGTGTCACAAAAGTCTTGTTGTGAAATTTTGTCTGACTGTGCTGTTCTAGAGGTGCAATTTCGCCATAGACATAAAACCCACAGCATGATAGTCCTAACGGTAAATGGGTTTTAACGAGTTGATATTCCTGGGGGGTCAAGGTTCCCAAAATGCGGCGGCGGGCAGCGCAGGAGATTAATAAGGCTGTGGTTGGCTCGATCCCTGGATAGTGGGCGATCGCCTCCTGCAACGATGTTTCTGAGAACATCAGGATGTCTTCACGCGACGCATCAGTAATTTGAACGATCGCTTGCTCCGGGATATCTGCAAAGAAAGTGACACTACCGGATTCTAGATCGTAGCTATTAGGTGCCCGCATGTAAAAGCGATCCGTCTCTTCAAACACGGCTAGAGCATGAATGGCATAATTGGCGACAAATCGCTTTGCACCGAGATACTGCTGGTAAAAATCGAGAGCACGCTGGCCATTAATTTCGTACACAACATTCCCCTGCACTTTAGTAATGCAGCTTTTAGGACTAATGGGAGTCCATCCACTGGCAACGCCATGGGAAACTAGCAAATCGCCTGAAAATAACAACACAGGGACTGCATCACTCAGGACTTGATCTTGAAAAAATTGGTAAGTTTGGTCAAAGGTATAGTCATCGGCTGTCATCCCCCCCACAATGGGAACGTCTTCCCCTAAACTTTGCTTGAGACCTTCTACAACAACGACTCCACTACTGGTTAAACTGTCGGGAAAGGTCAGGCATAACTTAGGTTGAGCCGTGGTGCTTCCTTTTGCTTGAGCAATCGCCTGTTTGGCAGCCTGAGTTGGATTTTGTGAGACATTTTGCCCCAGCCCTGCACAAATTTCTACGCTGTCTGAAGTGAATAGCATGAGTGTGAGGGAATCTTGCTGAAACTCCAGAATTGAGGAAATCTCGCCATTTGTAGTCCCACCGATCAGTGCAATGCCAGGAAAAGCCTGCTGAATTTGTTGCAAAATGAGTTCGTGATCAAAATCAATTGCTGCAAAGAGAAGACCTGCTTGAGGAGTTATTCCAGCCAAAGAATGAGTACATTGATGGAGAACCTCAGTAATCGCCATCAGCGAATCTGGATCATTACTGTGACCAATTACACTTTTAAACATGGGTTGGGATGGGTGGGGTTACCTTAATTAGTTAAATCACTCCTAAAGAGTATTCCCAGAAATTTGAGCGATGCGTCGTAAACCTTTACAACCCCGAAAATCCACCTAAGAGAATCTATGCAAGCCGTGAGAGACAAGAAGAAACCTCCGATACCCCTGAGGATAGGTCGTTTCACTTTCACTCAACGATAAACCTTGAAGGCTGGAATAACGATTCTCGCAATTGACTTGGGAAAATTCCAGACCGTGGCTTATTTGTTCAATACCACAACCAATCAAGCCGAGTACGAGGCGATCGCCATGCAACAAGTTGCCCTAGAAGACTTGCTGCAACGGAACCAACCCCAGAAGGTGGTGATTGAAACCTGCCTCTGACCATTGAACAACCATAACAAACCATCATTCAATGGAAACGCCGCGGATGGATTGCGATCGCGTTCTCGCTGCAACCGGGGCTTGTTCAATTTTACGTTCTTGCACACGATGAGCGCTGAAGTAACTTTGCCAGAGTTCGGGGGCGTTGAGGGTTTCGCCGCCATGTTTGGTTAAGCGGGTGCGGACTTTGCATAGAACGGGCGTGTTGACGCAGGCTCCAGAGATGATGATTTGTCCTTTGGTGAGGGCGGGCAGTTCTTTGAGCAAATCTCGTCCTGCTGCTTCTACGCCATACTTGAGGCTTTCCTGATCGACGGGGTTGACGATTCGCATGATGAACTGGCTCATGCACTGAGACAACACATCAGAATCGAGTTTGCCGGGACGTTGGGTAATTAGCCCTACACCTAAGCCAAACTTGCGTCCTTCACTGAGAATGGTACGGATCACGGCTTTGCAACGAGAAGGTTCGTGCGCTGGGGCGAAGCGGTGGGCTTCTTCTAACAAGATGAAGATGGGATAGGGCAGATAGTTCTCGTCATTGGGACCGATGCGCTCTTTTTGGCTATCCATGCGGGCGTTGTTTGCCTGCCGCAGTACAGCCGCACAAATTACCTGTTGTTCTTCCTGGCTGATTTCGTTCATCTGCAAAACGGTGACCTGCCCCGGTTCAAACAGATCGCTGGGAGCCAGGTGCTGGAAGGGATGGAAGTAGGGCGATCGCTGCAATCGTTCCAGTTTCCATTCCAATGCTGGGGCGGAGGATCCGGCTTTTTCGTTGCCTTCTTCATCGGTTTGAGTATCGGCTTCGTAGACAGCGGCGATCAAGTCATGCACATCCCAGCGGTATTCCCCTCCCCGATGTTTGCGTACCAGGGCATAGGCTTTGTTGAGAATCGATTGCTGGCGATCGCTCATTTCCGGCAGCAGGGTGAGAATATCGGCGTAATCCAGCGATGAAATCCGGATGTGAATGTCCTCCGGAGTCAGCACTTTGACGGTGGGCGCGTAGCCATCCTCGGTTTGAAAGTCGGGATGTCCCTGCATTTCTGTAAGCGTGCTGTACTCTCCATGGGGGTCAAAAATCAGCACAGCAGCACGATTGTGAGGCAACAGCAGTTCTTCTACTAATACGCCTGCCGTATAGGACTTCCCCGATCCCGTTCCGGCAAGAATTGCCATGTGAGTGCTCACCAGTTCCTTCACATCCAGGGCAATGGGAACCGCTCCCGCATCCCGTAGCAGCAATGCTCCCACATGGGCGGCTCCGATCGCGCCGGGTTGTTTTTTGTTCAGTACCCGTTTCAGCATGGCATCATCTGCCAGAAACACCTTCGCGCCAGGATCAGGTGTTTTACGCGGGTTCATGAAGCCAAGAGCAGAATCGAAGTAGCCGATCACATCCACGGTGACTTCGTAAATTTCTGGATTGGTGTAAGTGAAACCAATCAAAGAGGCGATCGCGTCGGGGCTAATTTCAGTATCGGCAAAGATGCGATCGGGCAAATGATCAATCAAACTGCGACCGGAAATTTTACCCAAAATTTGGACTCGTTTCCCCGCTTCCTGGACCTCGTAATAAACGAACTCGCCAATCTTGACATAGCGATTGTCTGCCGTGATGAACACGTACTGATTGCCGTTTTCACCTGGTCCTTTGACGGTGCCGATGATTGTGACAGAAGGAGTATTTACAGGCAGGGAGGCAGAAGTGCGGAGTTGTTTCATGGTCGCACGCGATCGCTATCCTATCGGTTATACCGGATTTTGCCAAAAAGTCGAGAGCAACTGTACTAAAAGTTTGAACAATTCACAGACGGCTGCCAGCTTGAATGAACCGTACTGGCTGGTGCGTTGCTCACAAGGTAAGTGGTGCCATCGGCAGCGATCGCCCAGCTTTGGGCTTCGGCAAGAGGGGCAGAGGGTGGGGGCGATAGGGGGGCGGGGGTGGGTGGATGAGCTTCGACGTGAGCGGTTCCGCTGAGGTCACTGAACGGGTTCAGCCGAACAGTAGATGGCGTTTCACTCCCTCGTCCACTCGCCCACTCGCCCACTCCCTCCCCTTTTCTCTGCTCTACTAACTCTGTCAACGTTACCAATGCGCGATCGCTACCACTAAAGTTTTCTTCAGGATTGCTGGGTACTCCGCCGCGTCCGGTAATGATAAATTCGTTGCTGCGCCGTCCCAGTTTACTGCTGGGGGCACAAGTTTGGGCAACTTGATTGGAGGGATCAACGAGGGTGCTGGGCAGGGCGATTAACCCTCGGTTGGGGTCAATGTTGAGAGTGTTGAGGGTGACAGTACCGCTGATCCCAAGTTGGGAACTGGCGGTAATGTCGCTGAAAGGGGTGAGGCGAGGCTGCGATCGCAGTCCATAAATGGCGTTAGCGGTGATGTTGATGTTGCCGCCCCTGCCGCTGAAGGCGTTGGCGGTAATGTCGCTGTTTTCCGCTAAAACGCCAATGATGAAGGGGGCAGTGATTTGAATGTTGCCGCCGTCGCCTCCAGCCTGGGCGGTTCCAGCTGTGGTGGAAATCAAGCTGTTGCGGCGTAGTAGCAAGAGATCACTGACTTGCAAACTAATGTTGCCGCCCTGGTTGCTGGTGGTTTCGGCGGAAATTACGCCGCGTCTATCGAGGGTGAGGGCGTTGGCTTGAACCTCCACACTGCCGCCCTGTCCGCTGCCCTGACTATCGACCGCCAGTTGGGCACCGTCTTGAATCACAACCGTTCGCGCCGTAGCGGAAATGTTACCACCATCACCACTGGAACCTGCTGTGGTGTTGGCAAATAAGCCCGTGCCAGAGCCGGAAAGGGTGAGGCGATCGCCAATGGTCACGATGATATCGCCCGCCTTACCGCTGCCAGAGGTGGTGGTGAGGAGTTGTCCCCCCGGTGCTGCCTCAAAGGTTTGAGCCGTGATCCCAATGCTGCCACCTGGATTAGTGGCGGCGGTAGTAGCATTGAGGGTGGCTCCGTCTGCCAGTTGAAACTGGTTGGTGGTCACGGTGATGGTGCCGCCCGGGCCATTGCTGGTGTTAGCAAACAAGCCCGTACCTGGATTGGAGAGTTGCACCTGATCATTGGCGTTCACAATGATGTCGCCTGCCCTGCCGTTGCCAAAGGTGGTGGTAAGCAATTGTCCACTAGATGCCGCTTCAAACGTTTGGGCATTCACACTCACACTACCACCTGGACTGATGCCGCTGGTTGTGGCATTGAGTACGGCTCCATTGGTGACTTGAACTGTCGGCGCATTCACCGCGATCGCTCCACCCAAACCGCCTGTTGTGTTGGCGAACAAGCCTGTGCCTGGATCGGAGAGGGATACGCGATCGCCAAAGGTGAGCGTGATATCCCCTGCTTTGCCTGCGCCTGTGGTGGTTGTGAGGATTTGTCCACCCGTGCTGGCCGCAAACTGATTGCCTGTCACAGTAATATTGCCACCTGGATTGCTGGCTGAGGTGGTGGCGTTGAGAGCTGCTCCATCTACCAATTGAAACTGGTTGGTGTTGACGGCGATCGTGCCGCCCGGGCCGTTGCTGGTGTTGGCAAACAAGCCCGTACCTGGATTGGAGAGTTGCACCTGATTGCTGGCGTTCACGGTGATATCGCCTGCCCTGCCGCTACCAGAGGTAGTTGTTAAAAGTTGCCCGCCTGTATTGGCAATAAAGGAGTTTGCCGTAACCTGCACATTTCCGGCGTTGCCCTGTCCGGTTGTGGAGGCTGCTAGCTGGGCGTTGTTTTGGACGATGAAGGTATTTGCCTGCACCGTAATATTGCCACCATCACCGCTTGCTTGCAACACTCGATTAGGCACTGCAACGCCCGTACCGGTCAGAAAAATAGTGTAGCTGCCAGGGCTACCAAAGCCAGAATTCGTCCAATCACTCAACGGATTAAATGCGCCTTCCAGAGTTGTACCAACGGTGCCGCCCCCTGGCTGGAACATTAACCCTGTGCTGATGGGATCGTTGTTGAAACTCGAAATGGCTAAGTAATAAGGGCCAGCAAACCGGGGGGTGAGTGGGTCATTGGCAGGCAGGGTTGATTGCAGGGTAAAGCCTGTGTCTGCGTCGTCATTGGCATAAACGCCAGTGCCATCAGAACGGAAAAGAAACAGTTGGGTATCAATGGTTGAGCCGTTTACAGTGCTGGCAGAAAAGGTGCCTCCGTCTGTCAAAAAAATCTGGTACAGATCGACATCGTTACTGTTGTCGAGGGTGCCGGAAATTTGGGTCACGAAGGTTCCGGGTTGCAGTGTGAGGTTTTGGGCGGTGGGCAGTAGTTGACCCGCATCGCCTGTTTCCGTAGGGGCGATCGCGGTGCCTGTGAAATCGTTCACAATTGTGTCACGGGTGTTGGCAAAGATGCCGGTACTTTCGCCTGTGATATTGACTGTGCCCGTTGCCCTTACAGCCACGTCTCCAGCCCGTCCTGTTCCGGCAGTACTGGCGCGAATTTGGGCACCCTCAGCTAATGTCAGGTCACGGGTTTGCACTTCCACATTGCCGCCTCGCCCCACTGCACCTTCGTTCACAGCGGTCGAAATTGAGCTATTGGTGGCAGTCAGATTCTCGGTTCGCAACACAATTCCACCAGCGTTACCTACTGCAAAGGTTTCTGACGAAACGGTTGAGTCGGCGATGGTAAGTGCGCGAGCGTCGATGGATATGACTTGTCCATTCCCGGTTGTAGGGGGTGTTCCTGTACCTTGAGATACGGTACTGAGGATGCGGCTGTTGTTTGCGATCGCCGCACTGTCCGCCACAATTGCGATCGCTCCCGCATTGCCAACATCGTAGGTTTCTGAGGTGATGGTGCTATTGTCTACTCGAAAGCGGGATGTTTCTAACTGAATCGCCCCGGCGTTGCCCCGACCAAAGGTGGCAGTTGAAATTCGGGTGTCGTTCAGCACGTCAATCGATTCGGTGCCTTGAAACAGCATCGTTCCCGAATCTTCTCGCCCAAAGCCAGAGGTGCGAACAAAAGTATCATCCAGCACAATGCGGCGGGCACTGATTTGCAAGTTACCACCTTGAGTACCCAAACTGCGGCTGTCAATACTGCTATTCAAGAGCGACACTGTATCAGCTGCTGTAATGGCGATCGCTCCCGCATCCCCCCCGCCTCGGCTTCCACTCTGCACCGCACCATAGTTTGCAATCACTGACCCCGTCGTTGCGGTCACAGAAACCGCTCCTGCCCCACCATTACCGTTGCTGCCACTTTGAATGGAACTATTAACCAGAGGCGATTGCGTCCCTAAAAGCGAAATCGAGCCAGCCGTAACTGAAACCGCTCCCGCACTGCCTTGCCCGTTTGTGACAGTTAGGATTGAACTATTGCTAAGTATTGCAGTGCTGTCAGGATTTTGCACATTGATAGCAATTGGTGCAGATGTTCCAGATCCCCATTCAATGCTAACGATTGAACTATTGTCAGACAACAGTAAACTAGAGCCGAGTTGAATGTTAATTCCTGGACTCGTTTGGGTGCCATAGTCAGAAGCGCTGATGCGACTACCATTTTGCAGTGTCAATGAGTTGGCAGTGATGGAGATTGCTCCAGAACTTGCCCCATTAGCAAGTGTGCTAGGGGTTCCAGACTCAATTTGCGCCTGGTCAAGCAACACAGACTGCCCCGAAATATTCACGGAACCTGCGTTTGTGAAGATCCGCCCGAGCAGGTTGACATTTCCAGTGCCAGAGCGATCGCTGTCTGCCGTCAACGTCACATTCAACGGGCCAAATGCTGAGGGAACAAACAAGGAAGAGATGGAAACACCGGGGGTAATGGTGATGTCATTCGTGGCTTCTAACGTCAGGCTAGCAGGAGGTGTAAATACTGTCTTTGTAATGGAATTGAGAACCGTAATATTGCCATCCTGCGTTCCGGTGTTGCCCGTGGTGATGATCACGTTCGTTCCGGCATTGAGGCGAGCTTCAATGTCTGCGGTTGAAATAATTGTGTCATCTCCTGTAGGCGTAAATAAGTCGGGATTGGTGCCGCTAAAAGTGCCAGTCGTGGTGCCTGTATTTTGAATAATGACGTTGCGCGGATCGATTAACCAGGTGCCGCTTGTACCGCTTGCTGATGCGGCTTCGACCTGAATTCCAGAGACATCTAAAGTATTGGCGCTGGAGGTTTCAATCAAACCGCCATTGTTTGTAATTGATTGAGCACTCAATCTGCCGTAGGCTTTCAGGGAATTATTTGCCCAAACCGCGATCGCGCCTCCGTTTGCTCCAATCGCCGTACCATCAGCATTAATCATGGTGCCTGCTCCAACGTAGGTTGCTGTAGCAGTAGGCAAAGGTCCTTGTCCTCTAAAATCCCCGCCAATTCGTACCGTACCGCCACCCGTGGGACTGGAGACATCAATCACAGTTGGGGCAAGCAACGCCACGCGATCGCCCAACACCTGCACGATGCCTCCCGGTGCGGTGAGCGCGCCTGTATGCGTTACTGTATTGCCAAACAAGGTCAGGCTTTGTCCGGCTGGAACTGTTAAATTTCCTGCTTGCTGAAGGTCGCCAACGGGTCTGCCGTACTGCAAACCGGGTGCAATATTGACCGTGAGTAAAGGCGGAACTTGAGGATTGGTAGCACTGAATTCACTACCATCCGAGAACTGGAAACTGTTGGCAGTGCTGGCAACGAATGAGCCGCCAATTTGTAAACGCGCATTCGCACCAAAGACAATGCCGTTGGGATTGAGCAAAAATAGATTTGCCGTTCCATTTGCCCGAATCAGTCCATCAATGTTAGAGAGGGAGCTACCTGTTACCCGCGTGAAGATGGTTTGAATCTGCGGCGCATTGTTAAACCAGGCTTCGCCACCTGTGGGAATAGAGAACTCCCGAAAGCTATGAAATAAATGGTTACCGCGAACTGTGCCGCCATTAATTGTGCAAACAGTGCATCCCGGCGCAGTGTTGGAGTTTGTGGGTAGCGTCGTGTCTGGAACGATCTGGGCAGTGGCAGAAGCCAATGTCACAAGTGGACTGAACAGCAGGCTGATCCAGCGAAAGTAGGAGGTAACGGATTTCATTCAAACAGATACGACAATTGAAGTGTTAGTACTCTATTCCTTGAAAGAGGAGAATGTCCGCTGATTCCTTGCCCATTTATCAATTCTTAAAGCTGATTTGGGCAGTTCCATTCCGGTTGGCGCGAGTTAGGAGTCACGTTTGCAGCATTTACCACTAGATAAATAGAGCCATCAGGTGCGATCGCCCAACCTTGAGCCTCGGTAAGGGGAGAGGGGGAATCGGGGAGCGGGGAGAGGGGAGCGGGGGAAAGGGACGCAATTGGAGATTGGGGATTGAAGATTGAGGAATGGGTAGATGGGTGGGTAGATGAAATTTCACTCCCCCACTCCCTAACTCCCTCATCGCCTCTCCTGGCTCCTCCCTCCTGGCTTCTCCCTCTTAACTCCTCCAATCTAAAATCTTCCCGACTCCTGGCTTCTGCTTCCCCAACTAACTCTGTCAACGTTACCAACGGGCGATCGCTGCCGCTAAACGTTTCCTCTGGCTGCGCTGGAAGTCCACCTCGCTCGGTGATGATAAAACGGTTAGACTGCTGAGTTGTCTGTTGATCCGGGTTGCAACCCTGAACAATCTGGTTTGAGGGATCAACCAGGTTGGCAGGCAAATCAATCAAGCCTCGATTTGGGTCAATATTGAGGGAATTAATCGTTACGGTGCCGTTCACCCCAAACTGGGAACTGGCGGTGATGTCGCTAAAGGGACTGTCTTTGAGTTGAAACTTCAAGCCGTAGATACCTTTAGCAGTGATGTCTACCCGTCCACCACTGCCAGCAAAGGCATTAGCGCTGATGTCGCTATTTTCTGCTAAAACGCCAATGATGAAGTCAGCAGTGATGCGAATGTTGCCGCCGCTACCATTGCCACCAGTTAAGCCTGCACTGGTGTTGATGCGGGAATTCTGACGGAGTTGTAGGGTATGGGTTTGAATTCGCAGGTTGCCGCCTTCGCCTAATAAGGAAGTGGCTTCCAAGAAGGCGCGATCGCTCAATAGAATAGAATTTGCTACCAACTCCAGGTTTCCGGCATTGCCGGGACTCAACACACTTACACCCGCACCATCTTGGGCAGTAAAGGTTTGGGTAGTCAGTTCCACGTTTCCTCCCTGCCGAATGCCGAAGGCACTGATAGAGGTAGGTTTTCCGGTTCCAGGGGAGGTACCACTTAACTGAATTGACTCAGAAGCCCGAACGGTGACATTACCACCGCCACCCAACCCTTTGGGACTGTTGCTATCGGCAGAAATGCGCGCACCCTGGGTTAGGGTTAAGTTTTTGGTTAGCAGGGTTAAGTTACCTGCCTCGCCATTGCCCGTGACGCTGGCATTTGTGAAAATACCCGTGACGAAGTCGTTGTTGAGCGCAGGGGCAGGAATGGGTTGGCTACCCATCAATTGCAACGACTCGGAAGCGTTGACAGTCAGGCTCCCTCCTTTGCCAAAACCATAGGTAGCGTTGGAGATTTGACCATTGTTTCGGGCGATCAAAGTGCGGGTATTGATCGTCAACGCCCCACTATCGCCTCTAGAGCCAACGAAGGTGCCATTAAACAAGCCGCTTTCACTCAAATCCACTAATTCAGAGGCATTGATGATCAAGTCTCCGGCACGACCAGAACCAGCGGTAGTACTGGCAATGTATCCTCCTTCTCGCATGGTTAAGTTGCCAGTATTGATGACGATATTGCCTGCTGTACCAGAACCCAGCGTTAGGGATGAGATGATGTTGCGAACTACTCCTGGATTCAAAGTTCCCCCTGTGAGGGCTTGCAGCACTTCTACATAGTCACTTCTGCCCACTAGTTCAAGTGAGTCAGTGGCATTGATGAGAATGTTTCCACCAGGTTGAGCACCCAGGTTAAACGAGGCAATGCGGAAGTTATCAGTCAAGCGTAGCGATCGCCCCTGAATTTGAATTGCACCGCCAGGATTGCCGCTGGTTTCTACCTCACCCCCAATGAGCCGAATCGTGCCAAAGGACTCACCCGCATAAGCTAGCGCAACCCCCTGAGAAATTGGAGTGAGGCTAACAATGCCTTGCTTCTGCACACTCCCCAGTTCCACGCGTCCAGCAAAAGCAGTCACATTGCCATTTTCTAAAGTCACATCGCCACCCACCAATGCCAGGGTGCGTCCTGGCTGCACGGCTAAGCCCACAGGTTGGGCAATGCCTGGAATAGAAACTCGCGATCGATTCACGATCTCCCCCGGAGCTTGACCAAATTGCAACCCAACGGGAACGTTGACCGACAAGAGCGGAGAGGTCGATGGGTTCGTGGCGCTGAATTCACTGCCGTCTGAAAATTGGAAGCTGTTGGCAGTTGTCGCTAGAAATGAGCCGCCGATGTTGAGTTGAGCGTTTGTCCCAAAAATGATGCCGTTGGGGTTGAGTAAAAACAGGTTAGCGGTGCCATTTGCCCGAATTAACCCATCAATCGTGGAGACTGAGTTCCCGGTGACACGAGCCAGAATGGTTTGCACTTGAGGCGCGTTGTTAAACCAGGCAACGCCACCTGTAGGAACAGAAAACTCACGCAGGCTGTGGAAGACGTTCGTTCCTCGCGTGGTGCCACCATCAATCACACAAACAGTACAGCCAGGGGTCACAATAGAATTGACTGGGAGCGTCGCATCCGGGATGATTTGAGCGATCGCAAATGTTGGATGAACTGCGAGACTGGCAACACCACTAATCGCCCACATCCAGGAAGCCATACATTTCATGATTTGGTCATTTGAGAAGCCAGATTGCTATTACTCTATGCACTGGTTGAAGGAAAAATCAGAGCAAAACAGGCTGCTTCGATAAATCTTTAAGGCGGTGTAAAGAATATTACTAAGCGATCGCACCTTACACACTTAGATATCGTCGCAAGAAGCTTTCTAACGTTTCCAGTTTGAGGTTAAAAGTTGATTCGAGCGCAGCAATCTCTTCAGGCGTGCAGAAAAACTCGTTTGCCAGCAGTGCCCGCAGTGTTCCCAGCGATGAACTGAGATCCCGATTTACCCAGTTGAGCGCTCCCCGTAACCCATCGAACGCTAGCAACGGCGGATTCAGAATCCACGGTTCGCGATTAAACACTCGTGCAAAAATATGGGGAATGTCTTCCCGCTTGAGAATGTCCGGTCCACCCACGGAGAAAATTTTGTTTCGCGCCGCCTGCACTTGAACTGAATCCACCGCAATTTGCGCCAGGTCATCGGTACTGACGATAGAGGAACGATTTTGTGGGTCACCAATCAGCAGATACATGCCCGTTTGCCGAAATCGTTCTGCCAATGGCAACAGGTTGGAGGCAAACCCAGACGGGCGCAAGATTGTGTAAGGTAAACCGCTCGCCTGGAGGTATTTTTCAACTGCAAACTTGGCTTTGAAGACGGGGGCATCTTCGTAGCCGCGATCGCTACCCAACACCGAAACGAAAACAAAATGTTCAACGTTTGCCACTTTTGCCGCATCAATCAAATCAATATTGGCGCGATAATCCAGAGTTGCGGCACCACCCGCATCATTGGAACCATGCGCGCTAATAATGTATCGCACACCCTGACAGGCTTTCTGAATATCTCGTTCCTGTTTCAAATCGCCAATGAACACTTCGGCTCCGCGATTTTCCAGTTCTGCAAAGCGGGAATTCAACCGCACAAACGCCCGCACAGGCAAATCTCGCGATCGCAACCGCCTGACGATACGTTTTCCCAATCCTCCAGTGGCTCCAGTGACTAAATACATGACAGTGTGAGGGTGAGTCGTGAGTGAGCAAAACATTTCCTTCACTATCTACGATTCTCTCAAGATGATCCACCCGTCTATAGGTGTAGCGATCGCAGGAGGATTATTAGAGCTACGGTGGATGTAGATAGGGATGGGCGATCGCGGCCCTCATGTTTTCGCTTTATGTTTAAAGTTTTGGTTAGAAGTTTGGGACAAAGCAAATGAGTCCAATACCACGCTTGGGTTAGGCTTGCTGACTCGCCTCTATCACCTTGCCCGTGGTGACATCTTTTATAGAATCCCGGAGTCTATCTGCGAGGTAACGTCATGGAATTTGCAGAACGGATGAATCGGTTAGGAACGGAATCTGCGTTTGATGTGTTTGCCAGGGCAAAACACTTGGAAGCAGAAGGCAAGTCGGTAATTCATCTTGAAATTGGGCAACCCGATTTTCCAACGCCGTTGTCTATCTGTGAAGCAGCGTTTCGGGCAATGAAAGACGGGTACACAGGCTACGCTCCAGCCGCTGGTTTATGGGAATTTCGAGAAGCGATCGCCCATCATATTTCCACCAGCAGGGGGATTCATGTTCATCCCAACCAGGTGGTCGTCACACCCGGAGCCAAACCCATCATTTTCTTCACCCTAATGGCACTGGTTAATGAAGGGGATGAGGTGATTTATCCCAATCCTGGCTTTCCCATTTATGAGTCGGTGATTAATTTTGTGGGTGCGAAAGGGGTGCCACTGCCGCTCCGAGAGGAAGTTGGGTTTCGCTTTCATCTAGAAGATTTAATCAACGCTGTTTCAGACCACACGCGCCTGCTGATTCTCAATTCTCCTCAAAATCCCACAGGTGGCTTATTGCAGACAGAAGATTGGGCTGCGATCGCCGAACTGGCAGATCGCCATAACTTCTACATCCTCTCCGATGAAATCTATTCGCGCATTTTGTACGAAGGCAAGCATATTAGCCCGCTTCAGTTTCCCGACCTGGCAGATCGAACCATTTTGCTCGATGGACATTCCAAAACCTACGCAATGACCGGTTGGCGGTTAGGCTATGGGATTTTTCCGTTCTCTCTGGTGGAGGGAATTGTTCGCTTGATGATTAACTCCAATTCCTGCACCTGCTCATTCACACAAATTGCTGGAATTGAAGCCCTCACTGGTTCACAGACGTTTGTTGAACAAATGGTAACTGAATTTCAACGGCGACGGGATGCCATTGTGGAGGGTTTAAATGCGATCGCGGGAATTCATTGCCTCAAGCCCGCAGGGGCATTCTATGTTTTCCCTAATGTCAAACAACTGCCACTTACCTGTGATGCTTTAGCCAATTACCTCCTGGAGGTGGCGGGGGTGGCGGTTTTGGCGGGTACTGCCTTTGGTCAGTATGGGGATGGATATCTGCGGTTATCCTATGCCAATTCGTTGGAGAACCTCCAGGAAGCACTCAAACGCATCCAGAAAGCAGTAGCAGCGCTTGGATAATCAATGTCCTATCGCGTACTCGCAAGTGGACGAACGGCAAGCTGATGCAGCGTCTGCACGAGACGATGAGCCTCTTCCAGTGTGTTGTAGTGCACAAATCCAATTCGCAAAAAACCACCACTCGCTTCAACGCCTAGCCGCTGAGTTAGGTTAATGGCATAGAAGTTACCGTTCCAGGTGTAAATACCGCGATCGCCCAACACATCCGCCAGTTCGTAAGGAGTGTACCCATCCAGCCGCATGGCAACCGTTGGCGTTCGCCAGGCAAATCGGGATGGGTTTGTGATGCCAAAGATGGAAATTCCTGGAATTTGCTGCAACGCCGGAATCAAATACTCAGATAATGCCCGTTCATCGGTTTGAATCGCAGCCATTGCCGCAGTCAACGCATCTCGTCGGGTTATCGCATTGGCTGAAACCCGCCGTCCTAATTCAGCTAAGTAATCAATGGCAGCAATTAGTCCCGCCAGACCTTCGTGGTTTTGAGTTCCTGTTTCCCAGCGACATGGAATCTCTTCGGGTGCAGGACGGAGCTTGTAAGGATGCAATTGGGTCAAATGGTGTCGTTTCCCATACAGGATGCCAACGTGAGGTCCAAAGAATTTATAGGCAGAGCATGTGAGGAAGTCACAGTCGAGCGATCGCACATTGATTGGACTATGGGGTGCATAATGGACTGCGTCTACAAATGCCAATGCTCCCACGGCATGAGCCAGGCGAACCACGTTTGCCACATCATTAATCGTTCCCACCGCATTGGAGGCATAGCCAATTGCTACCAATTTGGTGCGTTCAGTAATTTGTTGCTCCAGGTGGGTCAGGTCAAGGGTACAGTCGTTTCGATGCAACTCCACCGTCCGAACCTGAACACCCCGTTCCGCCAACGCCAACCAGGGTGCCACATTAGCATCATGATCGAGGCTTGTAACCACGATTTCATCCCCAGCCTGGAGTTCTCGCCCAATGGATCGACTGATGGCAAAGGTGAGCGTTGTCATGTTGGCACCAAACACTACCTCATCGCGATCGCAGCCTAAAAAATCCGCGATCGCCTCCCGTGCCTTTGCAACTACCTCCTCCGTCTGTCTACTGGTAGCAAAAGCGCCATGTAAATTGGCATTCGACGTGATCAGGTAATTTGTCATCGCCCTGATCACTGTTTTGGGCAATTGGGTGCCTCCCGGTCCATCCAGAAACGCCACGGGATGCCCGTTTACCTCCTGAGCCAGCGCTGGAAATTGGGAACGGATCCAAGCAACGTCTAAAGTTGTCATGAAAATTTCCTCCAGGTTAAATTGCAGCGGCTTGCACACCAGAAACACTCGGAACCGCCAACATTACACAATGGCTTCTGCCGATCGGCTATTGTTCATCGGGTGGAAACAGTCCCGGACAGGTGAGCACAAACACATCCCTTACCCCCTGAGCTGTAACCGCATGAATTGGAGAGGTGTAGTGGAAGTACTGGTCATCTTTGAACACCAAAAACTCACCAGGATTAAGCACTTTGCTGAAGGCAGGCTTCTCACGATTCGATGTGTAGAGATGGGTTTCGGCACCCTCCACTCCGCGCCGATTCACTGAGAAAATCCCAACCAGATCAACCCCATCGCGATGAATACCCTCTGGAGCAGGATTCCCTGCCTGCTGCAAAGAGGCGGTTGTGCGAATTTGATGCACCGCAATTTCTGTGGATATGGAACAAAGCTTGCAGAACTGGAAAAATTCCCAAATGATTCTCTGCATTGTTTCTAGTTGAATTAATCGCTCATCAAGTTCTGCATACTCTCGAATCACATCTCCCAGCAAAGGATTGTAGGCTTTGCTTTGAAACAAACGACGGTGCGGTAATTGAATCAGGCGATCGCCTTCAACTTTAAAGTGTGAAAGTCGTCTGAAGCGATAGTTTCCTTCTAAGTAAGGATCGATTGGAAGCTGATCAAAAAACGGCGTTAGGCTGTCTACTTCAATCGCAGTTAGCATTTCCAAAACGTAACTTGCCAAACAGTTATCGTTTGGTTTAGTGAATTCTGTTAACTCAGAAAAACTCATCATTGTATCAATTTCCTCAATCAAATTGACGCAGCCTGCTTAATACAACGCTTTTGAACAAGCAGTTGCACTGAAATCCCAGTAGAACACTCGGCAGCATGGCTCGAATGCAAACAAAAAAGTTGTTAAGAACGAATGTTGCGTCAGTTAAAAGTCTCAGTCGTCCTAAATTCTTGACTTTGACATAAACTCGTAAGACAGGCGCGATCGCAGAGCCAGGCTGTCTGTCTAAATTGGTTTACTAATTCAATTGTAGTTATCTTTATTGAGGGTTGTCGATTACCAGCAAACAGGCAAACAACCCTACTAAAATCGAAGCCATTCCTACCAGCCAGTTAACCCGGGTATCGATGGATTAAACGTTCGGCTAAACCGTACTTTAGAAAAGTTGACGGGACTGACAGCCGTTGTCCTAGCAAAGATGACAAGGGCAATCTAACCAAAGCCATAAAAAGATAAAGGGAGCCGTTAGCTCCCTTGTAAAGCGTGAATTTGGAAAAGTTTCCTAGCTTCTAGGCAAGTACGCCATTGGGTTTGTAGCGCCTCTGCCAGAAGGATGAACCTCAAAGTGGAGGTGAGGACCTGTGCTGTAACCAGTGCTGCCCATCTCAGAAATTTGCTGCCCTTGAGCAACCTCTTGCCCAACCTGCACCAGAATTCGGTTGTTGTGGGCGTAAAGGGTTAAGCTGCCGTCTGGATGCTGGATTTCAACTAGGTATCCATAGCCACCGGAGTTCCAACCTGCATAGGAGACAACACCATCTGCTGCTGCAACAATGGGAGTACCAACTGGACCCGCAATGTCGATGCCTTTGTGCATACGTCCCCAGCGCCAGCCGTATCCAGAGGTTAAAACACCTTTGGTGGGCCAAATATAACCTTCAAAACTGCTGGGAGCACCTGGCAAAAACTCACTGCCTGAACCAAGCGGTGGCAGTTCGGGAGACACTGTCCGTCCCAAGCGTGACTTGATAGGGTCGTAGTTCTCAGAGCCTAAAGGAGCTGTAGCAACAACTTGAGGCTGCTGAGCGTTGGAAGGGAGGCTAGGCAGAGTATCGGTTTGCGATTGAGCTGGTTTGAGGCGATCGCGAATCGACTGCATCCGAGTAGAATATCGCTCTGGATTGAACTCTGGATTCACAGGTTCAGACACCGCCGCAACCGGAGAAGACACATCGCTAACTGAAACCGCTGCAACTTTTGTCTCTACCGGAGCAACTGCCCGCGAATCTCCTGAACTTTGATAGCGCTCACGCAGGCGATCAATTTCAAGCTTCAGGTTCTCTACATGGTTATAGCGAAGCAATCGCGAGTTTGAATCGCTCTCCTCAGTAACCTGTGGACTAGCAGTAAAAGGCGTAGCAACAGAGACTTTAGTTTTCTCGGTAGTTGTAGAAGGTATAACAACTGAACTACGAGGCTGAGTGAATGATGCTGAACCCGCATCCACCACTGTTGAAGTCGGGACTGCGGCGATCGCTCCCTTAAACCTATCCTGATTCAATCCCGCACTCTGACTTTGCGGAATTGTAATCGTTTGACCTACAAAAATGTAGTTCGGGTTGCTAATCCGGTTCACCTCAAGCAACTGCTTGACAGACACTCCGTAGGTACGAGCAATCTTACCTAGCGTGTCGCCCGGACTCACGCGATAAGCCGATGAACCCAATTCAGAAGGCTGTGCAAACTCACCTGATGACCGCAGTGCAACATCCTGGCTGCCAGAAGCGGAATTACGACTTTCTTGCCGAATCGCATTTTGGTTAGCCGACGGAAGCACACTGGGAACTGGCAGGGTCTCGTCAGATTTGGCCGCCGGGGCAATTTCAACTGAAACAGTGGGTTCTGGAGACTGTGCGCCAAACGCAACCAAACTCGTCCGCAGGTTCTCACGCTTCTGCCTGAGGCTTTGAACAGCCTCAACCTGCTTCTGCTTCAGCGCTCCATCCGAACTGGGTAAGGAGGATGGATGGTTGGCAACCTCAGATGCGGATCTCCAATCAGAAACTGGACCATAGTAACCAGGCGTTGTCGAAGAATCATTTGAGGCAACAATCTGAGCAACTCGTGTATCGGTCGGAATAACCAAAACTTGCCCAACTCTCAACACAGAATTCAGGGAAAGCCCGTTTGCTGCTGCGATCGCTGATGCGTCAGTGTCGTAGAAACGAGCTACATCCCAAAGAGTTTGCCCCTCCTGCACCGTGTGCTTGACTGAGGGAATAGCAGCTTCCGTTCCAGAAACCGAACCTTGATCTGCATTTTCAGGGGAAAAAGCAGCGGCAGTTTCAAACGAGGTAGAAGCGCTTGATGCAGAGGAATCTGCGGATGGCTCTGCTGCAACTGCCTGATCACCCTGGTGGGGAAGCGGCAAGCTGTAAGCGCCTACTGAAACTGCGAGTCCAATCACGGCTGCCGAAGTGCGAACTCGACGAGTGCCTTCTGGAGAAGCCTGCTTTGCTTGAGTCGTCATAGCGTCGTGCTCATTCATACGGGAAGGAACAGGCTGACCCTTCTGCGGAATTGTTCGTCTCAAAAAACGACCTCCTAAACTTCCAGCGTTTAACTGTCCTTGAGCCATCGGTTTATCTCCCGTCAACGATGTCAATCACCTTGATGTGCGATCCAGATCACAGACGGTAATTACACTTAGGCAAGATTACCCCGCTTTTTCGATTTAGACAAGTTTACACTCACAAAAAGAGTTCTTAACAAGTTTCAAACGTAATCGCCATAAGAATACAGGGGCTTCATAGAAACTTGATGCAAACGCCAAGATTGTGTTGAAGTAAACAAAATTGCTTGGAACTTGATTGCGAAAGAACCCACGCTGAACAAGCTGTGCAGCATTGATCTTTTCGCTTTCCACTTTTCTCACAGGCTTCAACTGGATTGCCTCCGAAACAAAAGTTGACCACATAGGTCAGGGTTCCTCAACAATTTCATCATAAAACGGGGCATATCTGCCTCTAAGAGCAAGCACGTTATCACATATAACGTGGATTGGTAAAGTTTGATAGAAAGCTTAAGAATCTTAGTCGCAACAGGATAGAAAAGCTGACAATAAAGCGTTTTACGCCTTCAACACTTCCACCCAAAGTCGTTCTCTGAGGGGCAGCTAACCCTAAAAAATACTGATAGGAATCTTTTATCGAAAAGCTCATAAATTAGTAGCCTAGTTTACGTCGAAAACCGCTGATCGGTTTGAACGCTCTAAAATTGATGGGAGATTTCAATCGCATCGGTTTTACAATATCGTTTTATTTCTATATAGAGATGAAGCGCTAAATCACGAAACTGCCTTGTAGGTGTTGGCTGCGTCATCTCATTGAATTCAGCAATCTCAGGTTGGGGTTCAACGAACCGTGTTTCAGTGCTAGCTCATCAATTTGAGTTGGCGGCGAGCTTCAAACAACCCTACTGCTACGCTGACTGACAAGTTGAGGCTACGAACACCGGGTTGAGCCATTGGGATATAAGTTGTTGCGGTACACCAGGAAAGTAAATCTGGGGGTAACCCTTCTGTTTCGCTGCCAAACAGGAGCCAGTCATTCTCCTGAAATTCAAATTGGATATAGCTATATTGTCCTCTAGTGCTGAAACCAATCCATCGCCCTTGCTGGTTCTTAGAAAATGCTTGAAACTCCTCAATTGAGCTGTGATAGCGCAGATTAACGAAGTGCCAGTAGTCTAACCCGGCCCGTTTGAGGTAGCGATCGCTAATCTCAAACCCTAGAGGTCCAACCAGGTGAAGCTCTGTGTTGGTTGCAGCACAAGTGCGTGCGATATTGCCCGTGTTAGGAGGAATTTGAGGATGCACTAGAACAACTTTGACCATGACAGATGACTCGATAAGATGATCGCCCTATGAGAACAGGGAATATACGCAACTCTCTCTAGATTCAATAGGTTTTTTTAATATTATTTGGGTAGAGATCGCCCATTCCAAATTTTGACCGCTTTTAGTCCGTTCTGAATAAATAGCCATGCCTAAAAATTGCCCCAGAGGTCGGACTTCACCTCTGTAGAAAAATCAGCAGATTTCTGTTCACTATTAACCACATAAGAATATCTATATATAGATATCTAGACTTACTAACATGATGGGGTTGGGTTGCCCTTTCAGCGGAAAAAAGCTTTTTTCGCAAAACCGTTCACTGAACTGAAGTCCGAGTATGATGGGGCGCAGAAATGTTGGCTGGAGCATACCTCATGGCGGCTTCTCACCTCTTCAGAAATCGTTGGCGGTGCCTTCTGATCATGGCGTTGTGCGTGCAGGGAAATGTTTTCGGTGAGTTGGGGCATTGGACGAATGTGAGCTGCGATCGCGTCCTGGCACAAACTCTTGCTCAAGAAACCACTCCTGTTTATCCGCCTGATGCTCCCCCGTCTCGGCGATCACCCCTGCCTAATCAACGCCAAGAGATTGAAGAGCAAACGGTGGGTGCCGATTACCGAGTCAGCGCCCTGCAACCTGATAATAGGGGGGCATTATGGGTTGGGTCATGGCAGGGACTCGCCAAAATTGATCCCAAAACTGGGCGAATTTTGGATCGGATCAGCTTGCCGAATCAAATTGTAGGAGCGATCGCCCAAGACAAAAGCGGCCGTATTTGGGTTGGCACCTACGAAGGACTTGCCAGAGTAGATCCCAAAACCGGAACGATTACGGCTCAAAACTTTGCTCTGCCATCTAATCGGGTATTGGATTTGCTAGTTGATCAACGGGGTTACTTATGGGTAGGCACTGATGCAGGCTTAGCGCTCATCAGTCCAGACAAAGGGTTGTTAATGACAACAGTTAAAAATCTACCAGGGGTGAGTGCGAATGCCCTGACATTAGATGCCCTGGGTAATCTCTGGGTCGGCACATTAGATGGATTAGTGCAAATCAATACGGCTAACGCATTAATCAAACGTCGAATCACCAATATTCCAGGAACAACGGTTCAAACCCTTGCCTCTAGCCCCTGGGGTACCCTATGGATTGGCACGCCCACCGATTTGTTAGAAGCTGACTTGGGCATTAAACGAGAAATTCGCACCATTCAAGAACCTGTAAAGCCGCCTACTACCAAGCGTGCCAATCTTAAAGGAGCTGGACGCAGCCCTAATAAACCGGGTAAGTCTGCGAAGCCAGCCGTTAAAATCCGGCGAGAAGTGGTGTACCTGGCAGGGGAAGATCCAGGAATGTTCAAACTACGCACCGTCACTCAGGTACGGGGACGGAACGTAACCGCCTTACACTTTGATAACGTCAGCAGTATTTGGGTGGGAACAACAACAGGATTATTGCGAGTGAATCCCTTCAATGGCGCAACTGGAGGCGAAATTCCCTACCTTCCTTCCGGCCGCATTCTTTCCATATCGCCTGATACAGGTGGCAAACTTTGGGTAGGCACCAGCGAAGGATTGGCGTGGGTCAACACAACTACTTTTAGAGGCTACCCCCATCAAACATTCCAATCAGTTGAACGATGAGGATGGGGGGATGAATTCGCTATTCTGGTGAATATCCCTCCCTTCATTCTTTCTCCTATGCCTGTTACGACTCAACAAATTATGCAGTGGAAACAGCAGGGACGTGCGATCGCTGCCCTCACTGCTTGGGACTATGCCCTTGCCAATGTGTTAGATGAAGCTGGCGCTGACGTGATTTTGATTGGCGATTCGCTGGCAATGGTGGCGCTGGGTTACAACACTACGCTGCCAGTCTCTCTGGATGAGATGATTCATCACGCAAAGGCGGTGCGACGAGGCGTACAGCGATCGCTACTGGTGTGTGATCTGCCGTTTATGAGCTACCAGGAAAGCGTGCAGCAGGCAGTTCATTCTGCGGGAAGGGTGTTGAAAGAAACTGGTGTACAAGCAGTGAAACTAGAAGGCGGCAACCCAACGGCAGTGGAAACAGTGGCTCGGCTGACTCAGGTGGGGATTCCCGTCATGGGACATGTAGGTTTAACACCACAATCGGTACATCGCTTGGGATATCGTCAGCAGGGGAAGTCTCAAGCAGCCGGGGAAGAAATTTTGGCAGAGGCAATCGCCCTAGAGCAGGCTGGAGCCTTTGCGATCGTGTTAGAACACATTCCTAGTGACCTTGCCAACCAGATCACTCAAAAATCAACGATTCCAACCATTGGCATTGGTGCAGGTCCCCATTGCGATGGTCAAGTTTTGGTGACGGCCGATCTTCTAGGGTTATCGCAACGACAACCACCTTTTGCGAAAAGCTATACAAACCTGCGAGAAACAATTGCACAAGCCGTAAGAAGCTACACCACTGAAGTTAGAGAGCGAACCTTCCCAACCGATTAAGCTCTACATCAGGTCACGGTGAACTGAAATTTCATCCACACGAATTTCAAAAGGAGTGCCCATTTCAGGAGGTGGGCAAATACAGATTTTAGCACTCGGAACAAATTGCTGTAGCGCTTTGCCTAACAGCGTTACATTGTTCAACACGCGCCAGTTCGTCATCATGTCTGTGCACTGAATCACAAGCATCAGCACATCAACTCCGGCCGTGATTTGCCAGTCGCAGCGCAGCAATAATCCCTGCGTAACACCATCACACGACTCATAAAAATGTCTGGTGACAGCATCCTCTAACTGCTGCTGAAGAAATTTGTCTACCTGTCCTAATTCAGCAGGAGAGCGATCTTCGGGGGAAAGAAACGGGGTGACCATCGGCAACTGCCTTTGTGAAGTCCTTATTAACCAGTGTAGCCTCTGTGTAAACCTGTCTTCATTCGCTTAAGCTTTGCTACCAGTTTGCGTTACAGCCCGTTGCATGACTGTGGCGTAGATCACGAGATGGACTTATTTATCAGTGTTTCAAGTTTCTGAAATATTCAGTTGGCAAGTTTTATCCCAAAGTGCTAGGAATTAAAGCGTGATGCAACCATTAAGAGCAAGATGACAGACAATTACGAGACTGAGCGGGATTATGCAGAGCTTGAACCCGAAGTTGAAGAAGTCGCTGACAAACCTGATTCTCCTCCTGTCTCTTGGCACTCAAACGATTGGACTATCTCAGTTCTGCGTGATAAGTATGAACGTGGGCAAATCAATTTGCAACCTCACTATCAACGTGAGTATGTTTGGGATCAGAAACCAGAGTTACCATCACGTCTCATAGAATCTTTGTTGCTACAGATACCGATCCCACCCCTTTATTTTGTGCGCCTTGATACAGGGAAGATTGAGGTAGTTGATGGGCAACAGCGTTTAACAACGTTAATTCGATTTGTCACTAACAAATTCAAATTGAAGAAACTTCAAAAGTTAAGCAGTTTGAACGGCAGGTTGTTTCAAGAATTGACTGAACAAGACCAAGAAAAAATCGCTGATGCAACCATCCGCAGTATTGTCATTGATGCAGGCACTAACCAGGATTTACGTTACGAAATTTTTGAGCGATTAAATCGTGGGGCAATGGCATTAAATGAACAAGAAATTAGAAACTGTGTTTATCGAGGTTTGTTCTGCGACTTGCTAGCGGAGTTAGAGCAAGATGCCAACTGGCGAAGAATTAAAGGAGATAATGCTCCCGAGGCACGGTTTATCGAGCGTGAAATGATCCTACGCTTTTTTTCGTTTACGAACCGAATCGATCATTATGCAGGAAACTTAAAGCGTTTTCTCAACGATTACATGGGTAAATACGCTCCTAAAGATAAGGCTCAAGTGGCTGAACTTGGAGGAATGTTCCGTCAGACTATGCAAAACGTTTACACCGTATTTGGTGAAAATGCAGGGCGGCTATATTCTGTGGATGAAGGGGTATCACAAGACGAAGGAAGATGGGAAAAGAAATTTTCTATCTCTGCTCTCGATATTCAGGCATCCGCACTCATAGGGCACCCACCTTCAAAAATACAACCTATAGCGAAATCCATTCTTGAGGCTTATAAGTTTTACATTGCAACCAATCCACAGGTTCGTACTGCAATTTCACGTCGTCCAGCAGGAACCGAAGCTACGAAAACCCGATGGTTTGGATTTAAAACTATTGTCCAAGAAATCCTTAGCAGTCCTGTCAGTTCGGGAGAAGTAAATGATCCTTTGTTTGAAGCAAAAGTTCTCTTTAAAACTGGCTATTTCCCCGCGGCTGGTGCGATGGCTGGCGTTATCCTTGAGCATCACTTAAAGACGTTATGTGAAACTCAAACACCCCCACTAAAACTACGTGGTAATACAATTGATCCATTAAGTGAAACTTTAAAGTCTGCTCAGATTTATGATCAAACGCAACATCGTCGTATTCAACTAATGGCTGATATTCGGAACCGTTGTAGCCATTCAGTGACCAAACCCGCTTCAAAAGAGGAAGTTTGGGAATTGATCGAGGATGTCAGTAGGTTTATGGCTAGCTATCCAGTTGCATAAACTAAAAATAGTTAACTGCTAACAATTTTTTCTCAGCAGGTAGTAGTTAGAACTTAAAGTGATCGCCCCATCCTGATCATCAGCAAAGACATCAGGGGAGCGATCTCTGAGAGTTAAATGCCTGGATTGATTAGCCAACCAGTTCTTTCACCTTATTGATGATGCCAACAGGATCGATGCCCTGGTGGGGGTACTGTTCCCACAGTCCACCGCAACCTTCGTGATGAGTGCCGAGGTAGGCATACTTGGGCGCATAACCGCGTTCTAGCAACCAGGAGCCAAAACGGCTACCCAAACCTGTTCTGCGGTTGAACGCTTCCACAACTAGCACAAACGGAGCCTTGCCGATTTTGGCGATCGCGTCCTCATCCACCACATTCAAGGTAGGTTTGTTGATCAAGCCCACATCAATCCCATCTTGCTTCAAGCGCTCCACCGCATCCAATGCCCGATATAGGGCATCGCCAAAAGCAACAATGTAACCCGCTGTGCCTTCCCGCACCACTTCATCTTTGCCAGGGGTAAAGGTGTAGCCACTGCCAAACATCTCGTTGCCGTTGCCGTCAAGAATCATCGGCGTTTTGGAGCGAGTGGAGAAGATGAAGCGCAAACCTGGATCGAAAAAGACCTTTTCCACGCAGGCTTTCATCTGGTTAGCATCGGCAGGGAAGTAGAGTTTGGTATCGTAACCGTCATCCAAGCCGTTGTCTGCAAAAAAGTTGTTGAGTCCAAAGTGGCAGGTGTTGTCTGCCATATCATCGATGCCGGAGTGGGAGAAGTGGCAGAGTAAGTTGGAGTAGTTGAGCCGTGCCATCGTGATTTCCGAAATGCACATTTCCAGGAAGGCAGCGAACGTAGCAAAAATGCCTTGCTTGCCTTTCTCCATGCCAAATCCTGCTGCCGCCGAGAGGTTGCCCCGCTCCATAATGCCAGAGGGAATGAAGACTTCAGGATAAGCGTCGTGGATTTTTTTCAGTCCGCAAGAACCTTCCAGGTCGCTGTCGATCACCACCACGTTGGCTTTACGTTCCTCTTCGCTCATCTTGCCGAGAACACTGTTCACTGCATCGCCAAACACATTCCGGTTAGAGTCCCACTTGTCGCTAATGCCCAGAAAGGTGTAAGTGTTTTTGGGTTTTTCAATACTGTTCAGGTATTCAACCGCTGCGGTATGACCCCGTTTTTCCAGGTATTGCAGTGCCAGTTTAAGGGAGATTACGTCATGCCCGTGGGTGGAGCCTTCCAAGCCGTCGATGCCGGGGCACATGGGGCGCTTGTTGATCACCGCGATCGCGCCTGGAGTAGTAACCGCTTCATAAATCCGGCTATAGAGGCTATCCAGATCTTCGCCGTCCCCTTCCAGCACCTTGAGTCCATGCCCTTGCAGGGTTTTGGCAACGCTGAAACCAGGCAGATATTTAGAAGGATGCCCGGCAATAGTTACATCGTTGTCGTCGATGATCAGTTTGACGTTGAGGTGCTGAGCGATCGCCAATCGAGCCGCTTCTGCGTCATTTCCTTCCTGCTGCGACCCATCGGAACCCAAACAAAATACCGTCTTGCCAGGATTGGCTAATGCCACACCATTCACGTAAGGCCACATGTGCCCCAAACGACCAGAACTAAACTGCACACCCGGCGTTAAACCCAGTTCCGGGTGTCCGGGGAGTTTGGAACCCGCCATGCGATAATGCATAATTTGTTCGGGAGTCATGTGCCCGCGCAGCACAGACATAAGATATTGCGTAGCCACTCGGTGCCCAGCTTCATCAAAAAAGATGGGCACAAATTGATCGGGTGCACCGCGAAATAGGGCATCCAGAATCATGACTTCGGGCACGGTATCGTAGGGACCGCCCGTGTGACCACCCACGCCTCTGGCAGCTCCGGTGGCAGTGAAAAACACGATCGCATCCCGACACAGTTGAATATTGGCTTTCAGGGCTTCCCGTTCTTCAGCCGTGAGGGATGGCTTCGTCGGGTCTAGAGCAATGGGTTTGTAAGCTCCGAGGTCAATGGGAAAGCGATCGTTAGTTGTCGTCATAAAAGGATATTCCTAGTTCAGAGCGGGTTCGAGTCGCACCATCAGAATGGCGTGTAGGTGGATTGAATCAGCCGAAGATGTTACTAAACAAACTGGATGATTTTTGAACGTTCAACTCTAAGGCTAAACGCTCCAACGCTCAGTATAAAGTCGTGCGGTAAACATTCCAAGATTTGACGGGAAGAGATCAATATCAATAGAGAAAACCAACGAACTGGATGAAGTGCCGTATTGCCTGGGTTTGTTAGAGTGAGCCAGTTCAACCAATGGAGCCAACGACTTTGGTGCAAGTTATTTACTACGTGGCGACTAGTCTGGATGGTTACATCGCTACTCCAGATGGCGGGGTGGAGTGGCTACCCATTCCCGATCGCGAAGGCGAAGACTATGGCTACGCCGAATTTTATGCTTCCGTGGATGCTGTTTTAATGGGGCGCAGCACCTACGAAAAAAGCCTGGAATTTGGGGAATGGGTGTATCCAGGGAAGCCCTGCTGGGTGTTTTCGCGACAGCAGATTGACATCAACCAACCCGATGTAACGCTAACCTCCTGTTCTCCTGGCGAAGTGGTTGCCGAACTGGAAGCCCGTCAGTTTAAACGAGCCTGGTTGGTGGGTGGTGGGCAACTCGCCTCATCGTTTCGAGCACACGGCTTAATCTCGGAATACATCATTACGATCATCCCTACCATATTGGGCAAAGGGATTCCCCTGTTTACGTCGTCTGACAGGGTAGAAAAACTAAAATTGGTAGATACTCAGACCTTCGAGGATGGATTAATTGCGCTGCGATATGTGCAAGTGCCAAACGGTTAGAAGTCGCAGGATTTTGGCAGCAAGGTGAAATGAACGTAGATAGCAGCCTGGGCGCATCACTAAAAAAAGGGATGGAAATTTATCCACCCCTCCTTGTCGTATTTAGTCGGTAAAACAAGATTTAGTAGCGGTAGCCGCCGCTGTTGGTGCCGGGCTTATGCACGATAAAGCTCATCACCTGGCACTGCTTGATGTTGTCGAATGCCACTACCCGGATGTAGCAATTGCCATATTCAGAGCGGCATTGTTGAACTTCGTTCAGCACTTCTTGAGGACTGGAAACATTGAACAAAGGTAGTTTCCACATCGTCCAGTAGTAAGTTTCAGCGTTGGAGTCTTCGTTGAACTCAACGCAAGGGTGGTAGCCCTGGTCGATCACATACTGAATTTGACGAGCAATTTGAGCATCGGTGAGCGGAGGCAAGTAAGAAAAAGTTTCGTACCGACGCTCTTTAGGTAGGGTTTTCATGGTTTCCTCAATAACGCAAAGAATGTGCTAGACGACAATTAGGGGTGAGAAAGGATAATCGGTAGTTAGTAATTGGTAATTGAATTCACTGCTGATTACCTAAATACCCACTACCCATTACCTGCTTCCTCTCCCGACGTAAATTCTTGTTCTGGATGGGTGTCTGAAGCGGTTGGATCAATCTGCGTCATTCGCTCCAGTTGTTGGGTGCGCTGTTGAAGATTGGCTTGCTGAATCCCCGATCGCAGTATTTCTGGCAGGTAATCGGCAATTTCCTCAGCAATATACTCCCGGACAGTGAGAAGGCGAAACGCTAATCGTTGCTCCTCATAAAAAAGTGCCTGTAAATAAGCTTCGCTGTCCTGAATACTGTTCCGATGGGAGAACTGGCGTAACCAGTAGGCTCGTTTCGGTTCAGTTTCGTCTAACTGGGCGATCACAACCCGTAAGGCCTGATAGGTCATGTAACTCACCAGGGTTTTGGTTGTGTCTTTTGAAATCTGCTTCAGATCCATAAAGAAAGTAAAAAGTGAGAAGGGAAAAGGCAAAAGAGAGAACGATTCGTTTTTACCTTTTACCTTCTACCTTTAGCCTTTCATCAGACGGTATCAACCGCTTCAAACTCGAACTTGATTTCTTTCCATAGTTCACAAGCGGCAGCCAACTCAGGAGACCAGCGGCAAGCTTCGCGGATGATGTCTCCACCTTCCCGCATCAAGTCGCGACCTTCGTTCCGTGCTTGGACACACGCTTCCAGAGCCACCCGGTTCGCAGTTGCGCCAGGAGCGTTACCCCAGGGGTGACCCAGCGTACCACCACCGAATTGCAGTACGGAGTCATCGCCGAAGATATCTACCAAAGCGGGCATGTGCCATACGTGGATACCACCGGAAGCCACAGCCATTACACCCGGCATGGAAGCCCAGTCTTGGGTGAAGTACACACCACGAGAGCGGTCTTGCTCAATGTAGTTCTCCCGCAACAGGTCGATGAAACCAAGAGTAATTGCCTTGTCACCTTCCAACTTACCCACAACGGTTCCGGTGTGGATGTGGTCACCACCAGACATCCGCAAGCACTTCGCCAGAACGCGGAAGTGGATGCCGTGGTTCTTCTGACGGTCGATGACGGCGTGCATTGCCCGGTGGATGTGCAGCAACAAGCCATTCGCACGGCAGTACTTCGCCAGGGTGGTGTTAGCGGTGAAGCCTGCGGTCAAGAAGTCGTGCATGATAATGGGCATTTCCAATTCCTTGGCAAATGCAGCACGCTCCAGCATTTCTTCGCAGGTAGGAGCGGTCACGTTCAGGTAGTGACCTTTGATTTCACCTGTTTCAGCCTGGGACTTGTGGATCGCATCTGCGACAAACAGGAAGCGATCGCGCCAGCGTTGGAACGGCTGAGAGTTGATGTTCTCGTCATCCTTCGTGAAGTCAAGACCGCCACGCAGACACTCGTAAACCGCACGACCGTAGTTTTTCGCGGACAAACCGAGCTTGGGCTTAATGGTACAACCCAGCAAAGGACGACCATACTTGTTGATCTTGTCGCGCTCAACCTGGATCCCGTGGGGAGGTCCCTGGAAGGTCTTCAAGTAAGCCACGGGAATCCGCAAGTCTTCCAAACGCAGCGCTTTCAGAGCTTTGAAACCAAACACGTTACCCACCAAAGAGGTCAACAGGTTGGTGACAGAACCTTCTTCAAACAGGTCGAGGGGATAAGCGATGTACGCAATGAACTGATTGTCTTCACCGGGAACGGGTTCGATATCGTAGCAACGACCTTTGTAGCGATCGAGGTCGGTCAACAAATCGGTCCAAACCGTCGTCCAGGTTCCGGTCGAAGATTCTGCCGCAACGGCTGCGGCTGCTTCTTCGTAAGGAACACCAGGTTGGGGCGTAACGCGGAATGCCGCCAAAATATCCGTATCTTTTGGTGTGTAATCGGGGGTGTAATACGTTAAACGATAATCCTGTACACCCGCCTTGTACCCAGCTTTGGTCTGGGTTCGAGTCTGCGCGTAAGACATAATCTCCCTTCCTGTGAATTCGTCAAAAAATCGCGATCGAAATCTCTCAAAACGATCTAAATATCGCCATTCAAATCGCCTTGAAAAGCTTGACAGGTTGCCCTATGTCAGTTAGGTGAATTAACCACTAGACTCCGAAAAGCCCGGAAATAAAGCGCTCAAACTGTGCTCACCCAATGTTTTGGAACGTGTCTAGACTGAATATATCAGCATTCAGATAAGCCAGACTTCAGTTCTTCTGTTTAGTTAAATAAACAATAGTTATAAAGTAAGTATTAAAGTCATTCTCTGTAACATCTCTTGAATGATTTCAGTGAATTTTTTGCGTGAAGAAACCGCTGAGAATAAGTTGGGCAATCGTTTTAAAGGGTGTCGGCAGAATACGATGGATTTTTTTAGTTGAGGCTTAATCATTCGTGAGAGCTTACCTAAAACTTGCTTAGGCAACTCAACCTAAGCCTCAAGTTGTTCATAAAATAAAACATTCAAGCCGAAAACGTGCGATTCGTTATTGCCTGGGGTTGGGTTCGTTTGGCTATTCACATCACGGTCATGGGAGCCTGAAAAGCCAGTAATGGGTGAATAATGCGATGTAGTTCTTAGGTGGTTGCCTTGTCCATGACATTTCCTCACTGACAAAGGGTTACCTTTTCTCACCGTCAAAGCAGGAGGAACTAGATACAGTCGGGATAGATGGATTTCGCTCCTTGTTCAAAAGCCCCCCAGAGAACATATGAATAGTTTAAAAAGCCCTCCAGAGTTTCTTCAGGCAATCCTAGAAGGATTTGTTGATGGAATTCTTGTGTTAACGCATCAAAAACAACCTCTGTATGCCAACATTACGGCTCATCGCTTATGCCATCGGCTGACTCGCAAAGCCTCTACGAGTTCTATTCCGCAAGAGATCTGGCAGGTTTGCGAGGCATTAATCGAAAGTCGGAGTCTCAATCCAGAAAAACTGGTTGTGATTGAGTCAGAGGTTGAATGTGAGGAGATGACATTGCGCGTTCGTGCCCAATGGCTCATGCTGAACGGCATGGATCATCCTTGCCTGCTGGTGAGGATACAGGATCAAAATCAGACAGTACAAACATTGGCGATCGCAGAAGCTCAAAACTGGCGCTTAACTGAGCGGGAAACCCAGGTTTGGATTCTACGCCGCTCCGGATTGAGCCGTAAACGTATCGCTGCCGAACTCTACATATCTGAAGATACGGTGAAAAAGCATCTAGGTAATGTTAAAGCCAAACGTCAAAGTTACCTAGACGAGGAAGAATGGCGGTTAAATTACAACCCACAGAATCGTAAGGAACTCTGTTCCGCTTGACTTCCACTCCATCCTAAAGGCATGGATTCAACTGAATAACGCTGTTCAACCGGAGAATTTGAGTTTTTTCTCCGGTTTCTTTTTCACGATCAATTGTGTGAACATCTGTAACCCGTTCAGTGATAAGCTGTTTGTTGGCAATTTTTAAGATTGTTTTCCAGTTCAATCGTTAGGTTAGCTGAGTCACAGAAGTAGGGCGAAAGCATGGTCACCACTACAGATCAGAAAAATATTGGCTACATTACGCAAATCATCGGTCCCGTTGTAGACATTAAGTTCCCCAACGGCAAGATGCCTGAAATTTACAACGCCGTGAAAGTTCGCACCACCAATCCTGCGGGGTTAGAAGTGAACGTTACCTGTGAAGTGCAACAGCTACTCGGCGACAACCAGGTTCGCGCGGTTGCGATGAGTTCTACAGACGGTTTAGTGCGTGGTATGGAAGTTGCAGATACCGGCGCACCTATCAGTGTTCCAGTGGGTACAGCAACTCTAGGACGGATTTTCAACGTGTTGGGTGACCCCGTGGATGAAAAAGGGGATGTAAATGCAACAGAATTTTTCCCAATCCACCGCCCTGCTCCTAAGTTAACCGAGTTGGAAACCAAACCCTCCGTATTTGAGACGGGCATTAAGGTAGTTGACCTGCTCACCCCTTATCGTCGGGGAGGAAAAATTGGACTGTTCGGTGGCGCTGGTGTCGGCAAAACCGTCATCATGATGGAGTTGATCAATAATATTGCAACTCAGCACGGCGGAGTGTCGGTGTTTGGCGGCGTAGGTGAGCGTACCCGTGAGGGGAACGACCTCTACAACGAAATGATTGAATCTGGCGTAATTAATAAAGACAATCCTAGCGAATCTAAAATTGCACTGGTTTACGGTCAGATGAACGAACCCCCTGGTGCTCGGATGCGAGTGGGTCTGTCGGCGTTGACAATGGCAGAATACTTCCGCGATGTCAATAAACAAGACGTGTTGCTCTTCATCGATAACATCTTCCGATTTGTACAAGCAGGGTCGGAAGTATCGGCGCTACTGGGTCGGATGCCCTCTGCGGTAGGATACCAGCCCACGCTGGGTACGGATGTGGGTGACCTGCAAGAGCGGATTACTTCCACCAACGAAGGTTCGATTACGTCGATTCAAGCGGTGTATGTTCCAGCGGATGACTTGACCGATCCCGCTCCGGCGACGACCTTTGCTCACCTGGATGGAACGACCGTTCTTTCTCGGGGTTTGGCTTCTAAGGGAATTTATCCTGCGGTCGATCCGCTGGGTTCTACTTCTACGATGTTGCAGCCCAGCATTGTAGGTGACGATCACTACCAAACAGCGCGTGCGGTTCAGGCAACGCTCCAACGTTATAAAGAACTGCAAGACATCATTGCAATTCTGGGGTTAGATGAATTGTCGGAAGATGACCGTTTGACGGTAGCTCGTGCCCGCAAGATTGAGCGCTTTTTGTCTCAACCATTTTTTGTGGCAGAGGTATTCACGGGTTCCCCCGGTAAGTACGTGACGTTGGCTGACACTATCAAAGGCTTCAAGATGATTCTGGCTGGTGAACTCGATGAGTATCCAGAGCAAGCCTTTTACATGGTGGGCAACATTGACGAAGCGATCGCTAAAGGCGAAAAGTTGAAGGCTGAAGGCAAGTAAGGGGTTACAGACTAGGGGCTAGGAGCTTGTTTTCTCCTAGCCCTTAGAACCTACAACCTGAATCTCATTTATTCTTCCGACGCAAAAGTGTAGATTTATGGCTTTAACTGTTCGTGTAGTGGCTCCCGACAAAACGGTTTGGGATTCTGAAGCCGAGGAAGTGATTCTTCCTAGTACAACTGGGCAACTCGGCATTCTCTCTGGTCATGCCCCATTGTTAACGGCACTTGACACTGGCGTGATGCGAGTCCGGTCTGAGAAGAACTGGGTTCCCATTGCGTTGATGGGCGGATTTGCTGAAGTTGAGAATGATGAAGTAACCATTCTGGTGAATGGGGCTGAGCGAGGAGACGCGATTAATAAGGAAGAGGCACGAGTTGCCTTTTCTGAAGCTCAGGATGAGTTTAACAAAGCTCAGCAAAGTGGTTCTCGTCAAGAGTTTGTGAAAGCAACGCGATCGCTTAAGCGTGCCCGTGCCCGTTTTCAAGCGGCAGGTGGCATGGTCTAAAGCTAGTTGTCGAAATTCAACTGATATTCAAGGTGCGTTTGCCAGTTGGCGACGCACTTTTTTGTATTGATTGTTTTGAGGAATTAGCGAGCGATCGCAATCTCCTGCGCTGCCGCCCATTGTTGCAGATCTTGACGGTTAATCGCGGCTGCCATCAGATCCGGAAACAGATCGGGAGTGCAGGCAAAGGCTGGAATGCCTAATGATCCCACAAAATGAGCATTGTCATGGTCGTAGCAGGGGGCACCCTCATCATTCAATGCCAGAAGCGTAATCAGTTGCACACCGGATACTACCAGAGCGCTAATTCGCTTGCGTAACTCAGACTGATTGCCACCTTCGTATAAATCGCTAATTAGTACCAGAATTGTTTCCTGCGGTTGGCGAATCAAACTTTGACAATACGCCAACGCCTGATTAATGTCCGTTCCGCCGCCTAATTGGGTGCCGAACAAAACCTCCACTGGATCTTGCAACATCTCAGTTAGATCGACCACTGCCGTATCAAACACCACCAGACGAGTTTGCACCGCAGGCAGAGACGCAAGCACTGCGCTAAAAATTCCGGCATAGACGACCGAGGTCGCCATTGAGCCGCTTTGATCCACACAAAGAATAATGTCTCGCAGGGCAGAACGCTTGCGTCCGTAGCCAATACGGGTTTCGGGAATAATGGTGCGGTAGTCGGGTTGATAGTGTTTGAGGTTTGCCCGAATGGTGCGATGCCAATCAATTTCGTGATGTCGAGGGCGACGATGGCGCGTAGCACGGTTGAGACTGCCGAGAATCGCTTGCCGGGTGGGATTTTCCAACTTCCGCAACAAATCATCTACGACGCGACGTACCACAATCCGCGCCGTTTCTTTCGTTTTCCCCGGCATCACATTGCTGAGTGACAGTAGGTTAGAAACGAGGTGGACATCCGGTTCTACGGCTTCCAGCATTTCCGGCTCTAACAACATTTGCCGCAGGTTGAGTCGCTCCAACGCATCCTGTTGCAGCACTTGAACCACTGAAGTCGGGAAATAGCTGCGGATATCGCCCAACCAACGAGCTACTTTGGGTGAAGAACCCCCTAATCCGCCCTGGCGATCGCTGTCGTACAGAGCACTGAGCGCCTTGTCAATTGCCAGATCTGCTGCACCCAAACTTAATTCGCCTGCAACTCCATTGCTTGCGCCAGTTCCTCTCGTACAGATTCCATCGGCTGCTCCTCCGCCCAGGATGAGTCGCCAGCGCCGGAGCCGTTCGGTTGAAATATCCGTCATAGTGAAACCCCCAATAACTGAGCCAGCAAGGGAAGAATCCCATCGGCGCGATCGCTATCCACCTTCCCAATTTCCGCTTCCCGATTCTCCATCCCCCGTTCTTCCTGCTGGCGCACCTGTTCTCCCATTTGGCGACGTTCTGGGGCAGGAAAGGTTGAAAAAGTGCGGCGTAATAGGGGCAGCGTTGCGGTAAAGGCATCAGCAGGCAGTTGCATCACCCAGCGATCCAGCACGTGCCACAGTAGGGGATTGTGCAGGAGCAATAGCCCACTTCCCGACAGGAAACCCTCAATCCAGGCGGCAACTTGGGTGGGTTCAGTGGCAGTGGAAAGTACCAACCCTAAGCGCCGAGCCGTGTCTTCTGGTTGAAATACGCCCGCTTCAAACAACAGACGGCAGCAGCGTCCGGCGATCAGTCCATGTAAGCCCTGGTGATTGGCGAGTTTTACCAGGACTTGTTGCCACATTTCCAGCGCATCGGATTTTTGCAGTAGGGCGATCGCGCTATGGACTGAAACCACCAATTGGTACATCTCAGATGCGGCAGCGTCATCTAACGAGGCAACGGCAACGGGAAGACCAACACAAATCCGAGTCACTAAGCCATCGACCACGTGCCCCACCACTTCCGTTTCAAACTGGCGTACAGTGCCATAACGCATGACGTTGACCAGCGGCGGTAGAGCCGTCATCAAATGGCTAATGTCACTAGCGATCGCGGCTTCGGCTTGCAGGCGTGTCATCAAGTGAGCGATCGCCTGGGGCAGGCTTGCCAGCAGGGTTTGATCAATTAATTGGGTCAAATCGGGTAAGTTTGCCTGATTGGCGCGATCGCACGTCCAACTGGTTGCCGCACTTTCAACGGTATTGCCCCAAATTCCCGCTTCGATCAGGCGAACGGCAAATTCTGGTTGCCACTGCAAACGCCAGGATTCTCGAAATGTGCCTTTGACATTGCCCACGGATTGGGGCTTACCCCAGGGCACATTCAATAGCGCCAGCCGATGCAACAGGTGCGATCGCTCCAGGTCAAGCGGCTTTCGGAGATCAAGGTCTAGCGTAGTTTCCGTTGCCTCTGGTTTTAGCCGTAACCGTTTCTGTAGCCGTTGCAAATCTTGCTGGAGCGGCACCATCGGCGTTTCGTCGGGCACTCGCCCCAGTCGCTCCCCCACGATTAGTTGATTGTGAATCAACTGCATCGGCAGCGGATCGCCAAAACACAGAACCGTTTGCGTGGCTTCATTCAATTCAGGCAAACCTGGCAGGGGGCGATCACGCAAAGCTGCCAACGTCTCGGCTAACCGCACCGCTTCAATCACACTGGCTGACGAGGCATCCAGGTCTTGCTTGCGGAGCGATCGAGCCACCTTCGCCATCCAGCGAATTGAGCTATTAAGGGTTGGCTCTGACGTTTCCCTTGTTCGCTTTCCTCTTTCTCCCTGCTCCCACAAATGGTGATACCAACCCGGTGACTCTACCCCCGCTCCATAGCCACTACTCATGGTCAAGCGTCCGTAAGTCCAGGGAACCCAGGTTGCTTCCACCTTCACTTTCGGCAAACCCTTTAACAGAGCCGCATCCTTTTTGGCGGGGGGCATGGTTGCCAGAGCAGGCGCGTGCCAGGCTCCACACACCACCGCAATTTTTTGGAAACCCTGCTTCTCCGCTTCGCGAATCGTTTTCCGCATGTAGGCTTCCCGGAGAGACTCGAAGTGAGTATAGGGTATAGGGTATAGAGCTTGGGGTTGTGATTCCACCTCGCTTCTCAAAACGGTCATTGCTTCGAGGATGGCAGCAAACAATTCCGTACTATCTTGCCGTTGCTCCACCAAATGTTCCCACCATCGCTCACCATCGCTATATCCGGCAGCTTGAGCAAGTAAGGTAAGGGGGTCGGTATAGAGGGGAAAGGGAGAGGGTAATTGGGGATTGGTGATTGGGGATTGGGGATTGGGAGGGGGCGAATGGGTAGGTGGGTGAGTGGGTGGATGGCTAGATGGACTTTCACTCACTCGCTCACTCATCCACTCCTTACCTTCCTCCTGTCCTTCCCCATCTTCCCGCTGCTCTATCTCTATCGCTAACCGATGCGCCTGAGGCAAGTCCATAAACCGAACGGGAATTTGCTGTTGCAGGGAATAGCGAATTGCTTGCCATTCGGGGGAAAAGACGGCAAAGGGGTAGTAAACTGCTTGCTGGGGTTGGTCTGGAACGTAGACGAGTAATGCCACCGGGGGACGCATCTGCGGATGGAGGAGCAACGGCAGGGCAACTTCGGCATCGGGAGGACCCTCCACCAGCACAATATCGGGCTGGAGAGTGGTGAATGCCTGACTCAAGCTGCGAGCTGAACCGGGACCGTGATGGCGAATGCCGAAAATGTGAATCTGAGTTGCCATTAACCAATTTCCCGACTTGCGCGATACAGGTCTTTCCAGCCATCCCGTTCTTTCACGACAGTTTCTAGGTATTCCTTCCAGACCACCTGATCTTGAACAGGATCTTTGATGACGGCACCGACTAATCCCGAAATCAGGTCACTGGCTTTGAGTGCGCCATCGCCAAAATGGGCTGAGAGTGCCATGCCGCTATTAACAACGGAAATCGCTTCTGCGGTGCTGAGGGTGCCTGTAGGTGATTTAAGTTTGGTTTTGCCGTCGATGGTTACGCCGTTCCGCAGTTCTCGAAAGATGGTGACAACGCGCTGAATTTCTTCCAGAGCAGGGACTTCAGCAGGCAGTTCAAGCGCTCGTCCTAAACTTTCAACGCGTTGATGAACGATTTTGACTTCCTCATCCAGGGTGTTGGGCATGGGCAGGATGACGGTGTTGAAACGGCGTTTAAGGGCGCTGGAGAGTTCATTTACGCCGCGATCGCGGTTGTTCGCCGTAGCAATGATATTAAAGCCTTTGGTTGCCTGCACTTCTGCGTTCAGTTCTGGAATCGGTAAGGTTTTTTCAGAAAGAACAGTGATTAGCGTATCTTGTACATCGGACGGAATGCGCGTCAACTCTTCCACACGGGCGATTTTGCCGTCTGCCATCGCCCGCATCATGGGGCTGGCAACCAGGGCATCCATCGAAGGTCCTTCTGCTAGCAGGCGGGCGTAGTTCCAACCGTAGCGGATGGCTTCTTCGCTGGTACCTGCGGTGCCCTGAATCAACAGGGTAGAATCGCCGGAAATGGCGGCTGCTAAATGCTCTGACACCCAGGATTTTGCGGTACCTGGAACGCCGTAGAGCAGCAGCGCTCGATCAGTTGCTAGAGTCGCGATCGCCACTTCCATCAAACGCCGATTGCCAATATATTTGGGCAATACTTCAAACCCGTTCTCCAATCTGCCACCCAACAAATAAATTGAGACCGCCCAGGGTGACAACTTCCAGCTAGGGGGACGTTGACGGGAATCAACTGTTGCCAACTCCTCCAACTCGTGGGCAAATTGTTGCTCGGCGTGTTCCCGGAGAAAAGAGGACTGATGACTGTGGTCTGAGGTCTGAGAATCAGGGGTTGATTTTTTAGCGTTGGTCTTTGCGGGTGCCATTCTTATATCCAATTAATGCAAGTTTGACTTAAACCAGGATTATGATTGATTTAATTTTCATTCTTTGTTTCAAATGCTTGAATAATTTCTTGTCGAAATCTCAATAGGTCTAAAAAATCTTCCATACTTTGTGCCCAGGCAGAACCAGTTGTGATTGAAGATTGCAAAGTTGGTATTTCCGATAGTATTGAAATGGATACAAAACGAGCAAACTCTTTTAATGCAGTTCGGAGTTCCCAATCAAGATTGGTCAAGGCATTTGTTTGACGAAAATGGTGCTCCAAACTTTCTAAAACAGCACGGGACAGGTCTAAGTTCCAGGGGTGAGCGTTATATCGCAGCAGCCAAATTACCAGAGAATCTGTGATTTTATCGGGAGAGTGTTGCAAGGCTTTGACCAAAAGCGCATCGCGATGCTCAGGTGGCAGGCTGTTAAAGAGATCCTCTGTGCTCAGATCAACGAGGGCGGCATCTCGGATGGAGGCTTGTTTGATTAACCAAAGTTCAAAGATTGCCTCTAACCAAATGGGGTTATTTTGCCGTTTTGCGGCGAGGGCAAATCCATCTAATAAAACACTCTGCCACTCGTGGGATGTGGTCAATTCCAGAATTTGTTTGGGTGTGATCTGCCCCTGGTCTATCCACACCGAGAGGGGCGTAGCACCAATCATCTGTAATAGCCACCAGGCTTTTTCGCCCAATTTGGAATCCATACTGGGAGAGGGTTTTGGTTCAATGCCTAATGCAACAAGCGTGTCATCCAACCTGTCTGGCAACTGTACTTGCAATAATGGAGTCTTATTCCGCTCAACTGATAGATAACGGCAAGTATGTTCCGTCACCTGCTGGCACAGGCGAGAGTTGGGCAGACTGGCAAGTAAATCGACGGCAACACGGCAGACTTCTTTACTGCGATCGCCCAGTAATGTCGCTTCCAAAAATGGCTCATCTGCCATGCTCAATCTTGTGCGGAGAGTCGCCAGAAATTTGGCGCGATCGCTGGCAGATTCCTGGTTCCACGTGGTTTGCAGCACCTCTCTGGCGTGATCGGGGTTGTGCGATCTCAGATTTTGCAAGTAGAGCGATCGGGCAATCGAGTGTCCTGTTTCCCAATCCTGTTCCGTGGCAACTTCGATGGCATAGCTCCAATCAAGATTCTGGGCGGCAAGCCAACGCCCCCGCTGCCCCAAAACAGGCAAGATGGCAATCCGTAAATCTCGCCGCTGTTTGCCCAAATCTAGCAAATCTGGCAGGTAAAATCCGGGTACGCGCTGCCCTTTTTGGGTTGCGATCGCCAACCACTCTGGCAACACTTCGGCATACTGCCCTTGCAGCATTTGGTGCAATAACCGCGCCGCCCGCGCACTGCAAAGCGGGAAATCGCTGCGATCGCAAACGTCCTGGCTGGAAACTGGGTATAACCGAGGTTGCCAGCCTGCACGCTGATGCAGAGATATGGTTGCGGCCGTGAGCAACAGCGCTGGCTCAGTTGCTTGCCCGCTCAGGTGGGGGAGCAGTTGCCCCAACTTGCCCATCGCTGCCGGAACCGTGAAAGGCTGGCGTTCAGTGCCAATCAGCGCAGCGGATACCACTTTTTGCCAGGGAGAGTCATCCCAGCCCATAAAATCCCTCCTCCGTCCACACACTCAAGGGCAATAGCTGAGTGCCGTCCCACTCACCAAACAAGGTCAGGGGATGCCCCCCACTCAACGCCCGCAGTTGCCAAGCTTGCCTGGGTTCTAATCTGTCCGCCAATGGCAAACCTATTCCTCGCGCATCCTGAACTAACCAGCGATCGCCATCTCGCATCGGCACCACCGCTTGCAGCAATAACGGAAACTGCTCAATCCAGGGACAACCGGAAAAAGCAACACTGTAAGCGGCGATCGCCTCTGCAATATGAACCAATCCAGGTGGATGCTGGGAGAGCAACACCGCTTCCTGACGAGTTTTGATCAACGCCCGCAGTGGGTAAGCACTGGGATAAAAAGCGAGTTCCGCTTCCAGGCAGGAGCCTGACAAAAAGCTGTGTTCAAAGGGTTGTTGTCCGTGGGCAAAATCCAGTAACAGCGCAGCTTTGCCACTGCCTAAGCCCAATAGCCAGGTGCGGCGTACTCTCAACCGCTCCTCAACCTCAGTCCGTTGTCCTGCTACCAACCACAAATCCACCTGGAGCTGACCGCTCAATACTTCATCCTGGCTCACTGTCCAACCAATTTGGTTGCGGAGATCTGCCTGCACATTGGCTGGAAGGGTTTCTAAGCGCTGGAACCCTTCCGTAATTAAATACAACTTGCTTAACCGTTCCAGTAGGCGCTCATGGCTCCCCGCTCCGGTATGAACAATGCCAGCGCATTCCCGAAGTTGCCGGGCAAACCCGGGGGCTTGAGCATCCACCATCCGCGCCGCGATCGCATCCCACACCAGGTAAGACTCCTGCGGCACGGTTGCCAATCCCTGCCGCATTCGGTCTTCCAACCACAACCGCAATTCCTGCACCCCAGCGCTGACTTTGCGTTGGCGGGCGGCGGCTCGTTTGGCTTGAGCTACCGGATCGCTTGCCTGCTCCGATTGCTTTGTTTGCTTGTCTGCCTGCTTCTCAGCCCGCCGCGATCGCGTCGCCAACCACTCGGCAACCCATTCTGGCGGGTCTTGTGTAACAAACTCGTTGGGCTGTTTTGCCAACAACAAAAATAAGGCTAACCCATGTTTGCAGGGGAACTTGCGACTGGGACAACTACAGCGAAAGGCGGGTTCACTGAGATCGATCTGCGTGCGGTAGGGAACTTTGCCACTCCCCTGACACTCGCCCCAAACAGCCCTTTCATGCCTGCCCAATGCAGACCACTTAGCGATCGCGGCTAATCCTCGCCCATTTTTGGCAGATGCCGCATCCGGTGCCAGCGCTAACACTTGTTCGGGTGTCAATTGGGCAGACATCGTTACTCCAGATGCATCTCGTGCAGAATAGCTCCCCGAAGCTGTGATAACCTGCTCTCCAGTCAACGTCATCCGTATTCCTACACTAAATTTTTAGTAGTTCAAATATACTATTTTTGACGGAGAAAAGCAAATGACAGGTATGGGAGACTGGAGCCAACAAATCAAGTGAGAAGGCTGGCAAGTATAAGAGATGATCGAGATGAATGGGTTCTGCAAGTTTTTACTCTGGAATGCGATCGCTAGACGGTGTAGATGAAATTACGCTATCTTGATTAAATTCTCTTCAAACTAAGCAACAATGAAGTCCTAAGTAGGAAAGTGCAATCATTTGTAGGATAGGTTAGCGCTAAGTACGGGACAAAAGTTGTAGGGATTGCAAAAAGTCGGACTGATTAGACGC
>JACYLN010000041.1 GCA_015272515.1 Leptolyngbyaceae cyanobacterium C42_A2020_001
TTTAGGGGAACAGCAGGAAGTGATTTAATCATTTATTTAGAAATACGCTCTTAGCATTCCTCTCCGCCTGGTTCTAATTGTTCCCTTTGTTTTGGAAGTGATGGTAGCCGTAGGAGTCACGGCGTACTTGGTGTATCGCAATGGAGAAGAGGCATTAGATGACTTGGCAAATCGCGTGATGATTGAAATCAGCGATCGCGTCGAAGATTCTCTAGAAAACCAGCTTGCTGCCCCAGTCCAAATTACCAATAGCAACGCCGAAGCGCTCCGTTTAGGAATTTTGAATCGAGAGAATCCTTTAGCGATCCATCAGTATTTTTGGCATCAACTCAGCGATACCAATAATATTCATGCTCCCATTAGCGCCATCGCGTTGATTGATGAAGAAAAAAGTCTTTTAGCGGTCGAGAAAGCAAACACTCAAGAACAGCTTATTCACCTTCCTTCCCCAACAAAAGCTCTACAAACCAGCCATTTCTCAACAAATTCTCAAACAAAAAATTCTGCTCAAAACCAAGTTATTGAGAGAGTTTCGCAATACAAACTCAACGAAAGTGATTTTTGGTACTCCCTTGCCAGGCAGTCTGAAAATGGGATCTGGAAACTAACAACCTCTGAATCTGTAACAGATTCTCCAACGCTGATTGCGTCTTATTGGAAACCGTTTTATGACTCGAATAGTATTTTGCGAGGTGTGACTGGAACATCCATTAACCTAGCCCAACTTGGCAAGTACTTAAAGAATTTGAAGATTGCCCAAACAGGCGAAGCTTTTGTTGTTGAACGCGATGGCACGGTGGTTGCCACATCCACTGGAGAACCTTTGATATTTGAAACTCCTGGCCAGCCTGAAGCAACTCCTGTCATCAACGCTCCGCTGCCCCCCTCCAGACAGTGGCGATTGTTAGCCACCAGAAGCCTCAACTCTACGACAAAATCTGCTGCTCAGTTTCTGATAGACCATTTTGGTAGTTTTGAGCGTATCAGTCACCCGCAACAGCTCAGCTTTGACACGGAAGGAAATCATTACTTTTTACAAGTTACTCCATTAAAAAACCCGCAAAACCTGAACTGGTTTGTTGTGGTGGTGATTCCTAAGTCAGATTTTGCTGCTCAGATTCATCGCAATCAAGATGCCATGCTACTGCTATCTGGCACGGCGATGCTAGCCGCGATCGCCCTCGGACTTGCCACCTCTCAACTAATCGCAAAGCCCATCTTACGCCTGAGCCGCGCCAGTCGAGATTTGATGCTAGGAAAGCTAGATGCGCCCGTTCAAGACACCACTCGAATCAAAGAGTTGGCAGTGATGGCGCACTCCTTCAACGAAATGACCGAGCAACTGATGCAGTCTTTCGATCAAGTTAAACTTGCACTGCAAGAGTCCAAAGAAAAATATACGACGGTGTTTCGTACCAGTCCTGATCCAATCATTGTATCTACCCTGCCGGATGGAAAAATTTTGGAAGTAAACGATAGTTTTCTCAGGCTATCAGGCTATTCACAAGAGCAAGTAATTAACCGAACTGCTATAGAACTGGGACTTTGGAATCGTTTAGAGGAGCGCGAGGAGTTTTTACAATTAATTCAGAAAACGGGCAGAATTTATAACCAGGAAGTCAGTGCCCAGACTCAGTATGGAACCAAACTGACAGTGCTGATTTCTTCTGAGGTGATTGAACTGGAAGGAAAAAAGTGCTTGTTAACCGTTGCTAAAGACATCACAGAGCGTAAACGGTTAGAAGAAGCGTTGAAACAATCCACAACAAAGTTGCAAGATGTCCTCAATAGCGTCACCAGTTCAGTCTGCTGCTTTTGGGTCGATCTACAAGGACGATTGAAGTACGACTACCTCTCACCCAGCCACTACACGCTATTTGGTTTTGCACCGGAAGAACTCTTAGCAGACCCTCATTTGTGGCAGTCTCGTGTTCATCCAGACGATCGCAGCAAAACGTTTGGCATCTTCCCCGACCAATTTGTTGAAGGAACCTTTGAGACTGAGTATCGTTTTTATCACAAAGATGGAACTCTGCGCTGGATTTCAGATTATTTGACTTTTCGCTGGGATAGCGCCAGAAATCGCTGGCGAGTTACTTCTGTAGCGTTAGATATCAGCGATCGCAAACAGCTAGAAACCGCCCTGCGTGAATCAGAAGCCAAACTTACCAATATTCTCAATAGCGCCGCCGCCGCAATCTGCTATTTCCATCTCGATCACACTAACACCATCCACCCGGAGTACTACTCACAGGGTGTAGAAACCGTGTTTGGCTACCCGCCCAACGTTCTGCTCAAAAATCATTCAATTTGGCAGAACCGCGTTCATCCAGACGATTGGCAAACAGTGATTGAACCATGCCTGGCAAGCATTGGACATCTGCGCTCAATGGCAGTTGAATATCGCTACCTTCATCCCGACAGCAGCGTGCATTGGATTGCAGCCGATGTCATCTCCCAATGGGATAGCAACCAAAATCGTTGGCTAGTCACCACCGTTGAGTTTGATATCACCGCCCGCAAACAAACAGAAGCAGCCTTACACCTGAGCGAAGAACTCTTTAGAACGACCTTTGACACTGCCACCGTTGGCATGATTATTGCCTCACCCAGTGGACAACTGCTCAAGGTGAACTCTGTTTTCTGCCAGATGCTGGGATATTCTGAGGCGGAGCTTCTACAGATGAACTACTCAGATGTTACTCGCTTAGATGATTTAGAGCGTGATCGCGCTGTTAACCTTCTCCTGGCGGGCGAAACGGCTCACGTCAATGTTGAGAAGCGATTTATTTGCAAAGATGGGCGTATTGTTTGGACGTTGCTTAGTCTGTCCCTGATCCGCGATTTACAGCAAAAACCGTTGTACCTGATCGCTCAAATTCAGAACATTACAGCTCAGAAACAGCTTGAGAAAGACCGATTAACCCTTCCTCGCTTGAAGCACCTGTAAACTCCCGCCCGCATATAAAGTTTGTCGCGTCAACTCAAACCCAACTGCTTGTAACGCCTCAGCTAAATTCGTTTTTAAGAGTTGCCAGGCTGTTTCGGTTTCAAACAAACCGAGGAAAAGATACAGCCCAGGCACAACAATAGGATTGGTTGGCACATGAAAATCGACTAGCGTGAAATAACCACCCGATCGCAGCACCCGGTGGACTTCCTGCAAAATCCTCTGAAGTTGAGTCGGTTCCATCTCATGTAGGGCAGTGCTAGTATGCACCAGATCAAACGATTGGTCTGAGAACGGCATCGCTTCTGCAAACGCCTCAATATAGGTCGCCTGCGGAACGTTGCGCCGCGCTCGTGCAATTGAGAAAGGAGACGCATCCAAACCCGTTACATGCTGCGATCGTGCCACTAAAAACCGAGTCGCCTGTCCACTACCACAGCACAAGTCAAGCACTTCCATATCTGGCTGAATTGTCAAGCCCTCCAGCGCCAGTTGCCGAAACCGCTTCTCCCCACCCACGCTCAAGGCTGCCAGCCGTGAAACACTATCATAAAACCACTGGTAGCGGTAGCTGAGGTCTCTAAGAATCGTTGCCATGTTGAAGAAAAGAAAGCCATACTTTTGAGTATTTCTTCACTAGTCTAAGCGCTGGATTTAGAAGTACTGTTAAACTAATTTACAAAGCTGAGAATTTCTACAACAACTTTCACTATGGGTCGAGTTGGAGTCCTGTTACTAAATTTGGGCGGGCCAGAGCAGTTGGATGACGTGCGCCCGTTCCTTTTCAATTTATTTTCCGACCCAGAGATTATTCGGTTGCCAGTTCCCTGGCTCCAAAAACCACTTGCCTGGTTAATTTCCACGTCAAGAGCTAAAAAATCTCAGGAGAATTACAAGAAGATCGGAGGGGGTTCTCCTTTGCGTCGCATTACAGAAGAGCAAGCCCAGGCACTACAAGTGCAGCTTCAGCAACAGGGTTGCGACGCTTCAGTCTACATTGGCATGCGCTACTGGCACCCCTTCACTGAAGAAGCGATCGCTCGCATCAAACGGGATCAGGTAGATCGGTTAGTTATTTTGCCACTCTATCCTCAATATTCCATTAGCACTAGCGGCTCTAGTTTCCGCCTGTTGCAGCAAATTTGGGATAGAGATGCATCTTTAGAAGCGATTGACTACACAGTAATCCCTTCCTGGTACAAACGTCCCGGTTACTTGCAGGCAATGGCGCAACTAATCGCCCAGGAGTTAGACCAGTTTCCAAATCCGGAGCAGGTTCATGTTTTTTTCAGTGCTCATGGTGTCCCTGTTAGTTATGTGGAAGAAGCAGGCGATCCGTATCAGCGCGAGATCGAAGAATGCACTAAGTTGATCATGCAAACGCTGAATCGCTCAAACGCGCATACGCTAGCTTATCAGAGTCGCGTGGGTCCAGTTGAATGGCTAAAGCCCTACACTGATGATGCTCTGCACGAACTTGCTGAACAAGGGGTGAAGGATCTGGTCGTTGTGCCTATTAGTTTTGTTTCTGAGCACATTGAGACGTTAGAAGAAATCGATATCGAGTATCGCGAATTGGCAGAAGAAGCAGGAATTGAAAATTTTCATCGAGTTCCAGCCCTAAATACACACCCGACTTTTATTAATGACTTGGCGGCTCTCGTGGTTGATGCGTTGAATGCTCCCAGCCGAAAATTAGCAGAGGTGGTTGAACTGGATAAGGTCAAGCTTTACCCGCAAGAGCGCTGGGAATGGGGCTTAACCACATCTGCCGAAGTCTGGAATGGTCGTTTGGCGATGTTGGGCATTCTGGCTGTGATTATTGAAATGTTGGTAGGTCGTGGACCATTACACGCGATCGGGCTAATGTAATCGTCATTATTAATCAGGGTCTCGTTTGTGTTGTCGGGGATTGCGGCGATCGCGGGGTTCTGCCTGTCCGGTGTACCAGCGATGCCATTCTTTTGAGCTGCGAATCGCCAGCCAGAGCAATAACAGGGCAATCAGTCCTCCCTGTCGAGGGGCATCAAACGCAAAAAACACTAGCGCCACACACAACAGGTCTTGGGCAAAGATCATCCACATGGGGATGCGTTGCAGTCGATAAAACCAACCCGTTTGCACCAATTGAAGCACCAGCGCCAGCAAGCCGCCTGTTAAACCTAACAGCCATACCAGCCAGCCATTGGGAATGGTGGCTCGTGCGATCGCCATTCCCATAATCGTGCCCACAATTGGGCTAAAAAGAATTTGCACAGTTTGTAGAAGACGTTGACCAGAGCGATCTTTAGAAGCAAACAGTTCAAACAGTGACCAACTAACTAAAACCCCCAAAAGCACTTGAGGCGAAATACTGGCAAGAATAGGAACTTGTGACCATAAACTCCCCCCATAGAGCAAACCAATAACCAAAAGCGGAAGTGCAACTCGCATCCCTGCCGCCGCCGAAACCGACAGTACTGCCAGGACTTCAATCATGGCTATCCAACACCATTCAAGACGTTTGCCTTTGGAGTTAAATCTTGAACATATCCATGTCTATATTTTGACGCTAAAATCTTCAACAATCTGTACAGCATATATCTTTAAGACAAAGAGCAGCAGCAAAAAGGGCAGATGTAACTCTGCCCTTCTGAGAAACCTCTCTTAGCCATGGTACTTATCTAAAACCGACTGCTGCCTGCCAAACAAACGCCAGCAACAAGAAAAATACTGGGATGATGGGCAAAACGTCTACCAGGGGATCAAAGATTGAATATGCCTCAGGCAATTTTGCTAAAAGCAATGCTGCTTCCATTTTAAACCTCTCGCACGGACTTCAGAATTGACATTTATCGTAACACGGTAAGGTCATCCAGTTACTCGCCGTTTAGCCAATGCCCAAACTCTGCTTTAAAGCGACCTTCCATGATGGCGTGGCGGATTTTTTGAGTAAAGCGCACCAGTTCAGTGATGTTGTGAATTGAAAGCAACGTGTAGCCTAACAGTTCTTGAGAGCGTAAAAGATGACTTAAATAGGCACGGCTGAAGTTTTGGCAGGTGTAGCAAGGGCAGGTACTATCCAGCGCGGTGAAATCTTCGCGAAATTTAGCATTCCTCAGGTTCCAGCGATCGCCCTGCACCAGTGCATTGGCATGACGAGCGAGACGGGTTGGAATCACGCAGTCAAACAAATCAACTCCAGCCGCGATCGCCTGCACAATTTCCCGATGCGTCCCCACACCCATTAAATAACGTGGCTTTTGAGTAGGTAATTGGGGTGCTGTCGCCTGCACGATTTGCTCAATCAGTTCAGGGGGTTCTCCCACACTAACGCCACCGATCGCGTAACCAATCATGTCCAAATCAGCTAACTGTTTTGCGGCAAACTCTCGCAAGTCGGGGTAAGTACCTCCCTGAACAATTCCAAACAATGCCTGGTCACGGCGTTGATGAGCTGTTATACACCGCTTTAACCAGCGAAAGGTTCGATCCGTCGCCTCCATAACACTTTCGCGCGAAGCAGGATACGGTGGACATTCATCAAACGCCATGATCACATCAGCTCCCAGGGCATTTTGAATTGCAATCGAGCGCTCCGGTGAGAGATGAATCATCTGCCCGTCGCGAGGCGAACGAAACGTCACACCTTCCTCTGCGATCGTCCGAATCTCACTTAAGCTAAAAACCTGAAATCCACCCGAATCGGTCAGTATTGGACCATCCCACTTCATAAAGCGATGTAGCCCACCTGCCCGCGCTACAATGCCTTCGCCTGGTTGGAGATGCAAATGATAGGTATTTGCCAGCACCATTTGAGCACCCGTTGCCCGCAATTGGTCTGGAGTGAGGGTTTTAACATTGGCGAGAGTGCCAACTGGCATAAAACGCGGCGTTTCCACCAATCCATGAGGAGTTGAGAAAACACCGACTCTGGCATGAGTATGGCAACAAGTGGCTTGAAGCTTGAAGGAAAACAGAGTACTCAATTTGTTGAACAAAAGGTCACAGACTCTTCATTGTGCCATCTTTAAAAGAATCTGTGCAGACATCCAAAACAGATGACATCGCAGTACCCAACCGAAAAAGCAGCAATGCTACAACGAGAAAGGTTCCTCATCATCAATCTGAACATCCCAACCCGCCGCTAACACCTCGGCGACAACCGCTTCAAGCGTTGCTGCATTTAGGTTGTGAGAATGCTGCTCCATTAATGGGTTCGTTAAAGGAATAAGCCGCAAAATTCGCGTGTCTTGAATCAGGTCGAAGCAAGGTTGCCCATCCTCCCCTTGCCCTAGCTCCAAACAATCAAAGCTTTGGACATTGAGATAAAGCCCGCGATTTGCGACCACGGTTGCTCGATGGGGATCGGTAAATACCTCCAGGATGTAGCCTTCTCCCTGATTCGCCAGAATTCCGTCTTGTAAATGAACGTACTGGACACGCCCTAAGTCGCTCAACAGTCTCTGAATGTCATGGCGGTTGACGACTGTACCAATATCAACAATGCAGGGGGCGGGAGAGCGCTCACTGCTAGGGGGTTGGTCGTGACTCATAGAGAGAAAGCCTCTGAAATTGAACGAACCTGAGTTTCAGATGCGGCAGTCGCTTTTAACGCAAGGTTTGCAATCCCTGGAAAGCTTAAAGGAAACTGCAAAACTTGACGACTTAAGCTAATACTGAAGCGAACTACAAAAAAATGCTGTCAACAATCTCACCGTCTTGAAAAGCCCTAACTTATATATTGACTTTTTAAGTAATCTAAGTTATCTGATCGGGCGATAAAGTGTAAGACGATGCTGCGAGCACTTAAGTCAATTTTATCCGAAGATTTTCCGCTGAACATCTGACGAATTTGCTTAAATTACGCCAGTGATTTGTAGACTGATGGTTTGCCCCCAGATGTACAGACACGCAGTTCCCAGGTCTACTAGATGTAGGTGGTAGCGACCTGAATTTTTGTAAAAATGAAGTTTTAATGACTCAATTTTGTTCTTTTGTACAAGCCGGGATCGCGTTTGGAATAACGCAGTGTAGAACATTTCTAGGCGCGATCGCGTTTTATACCTGTTTGCCAATTTCTTACACGTGGTCACCAGAATTTTCCGGGATTGCTCGGTGGGCACCCGTAATCGGATGGGGTATTGGCATCTTGCTAGGATTGCTGGATCTGGCATTATCGCTGTTGCCTATGCCTATTCTTCCCCGCAGTGTTCTGATTGTTGCCAGTTGGGTGGCAATAACGGGTGGGTTGCATTTGGATGGCGCGATGGATACAGCCGATGGATTAGCCGTGCTTGATCCTCAGCGACGATTGGATGTGATGGCAGACAGTCGCACTGGGGCGTTTGGCGCAATGACGGCTGTGATCATTCTGGTGCTAAAAACGGCTTCGCTTGCCAGCCTTAGCGGCGATCGCGGGTGGAGTTTGGTGGTTGCTGCGGGCTGGGGACGATGGGGACAATTGGTTGCCATTACTCGCTATCCTTACCTCAAAGCAGAAGGCAAAGGAGCTTTTCATAAAGCGGCTATTCGTGCCTCTTGGGAACCCTTTCCAATGTTGATGCTGATGATTGGGGTGAGTAGTATTCCTCTATGGTTTGGTTGGGAGAATCAAGCCACAGTCTTGATCAGCATCCTGGGTGGCAGCGCGATCGCGTTTCTCACGGGTGCCTGGTTCAACCAGAAGTTAGGCGGTCACACGGGAGACACCTATGGCGCTGTCGTTGAGTGGACAGAGGCATTACTGTTGTGTTTATTGACAATAGATTTTACATAGACGCGATCGCAGCGGGACGTTTCTACACCTGTTGCAGGTTGATAGCCACTAATTTCGTAGAGTTTGACGGCTTCCTGTAAGACGCTGGCAGTTTCAATCCAAATTTGCTTGAACCCACGAGCCGCGATCGCGGTTTCTAATTGTTCCAGCAAGAACCGTCCTAACCCCTGTCCTCTCGCACCTGGTAGCAGATACATTTTGCGAATTTCAACCGCATTGTCGCCCCGTTTGATTGGGTAATAAGCGCTAGTGCCTACAATTTGGGCAGATTGTTCGATGACCCAAAACTCCCCGCCTGTGTTGAGATAAGCAGTTTCCACGTTGAGCACGTCTTGATCAGCTTCCTCTGGCTCCCAACCCAAGCCATATTCCGCCAGAGCTGACCGAATTACTTCGGCGGCAGGAATGAGATCGCCAGGTCGCCAATCTCGCACTAGAAAATCCTTGTAAATCTTTTGCATGATGCTGACTGCTAGATTTTTGCCATTTTCAATTCAAACCTGGTCAAAATAGGGGCACGTTGACCGTTTTGGGGTTATCCAGAGTTTCGACGGGTTGGTTGGAATGGTTAATGTATGTGAATTTCCGGCGGCAGGTAATTGGTTTGGACGAGTATGGTGGCGGGCATGGGAAAAACTCTCCTGCTAGCTGTGAATTCGCGGTTCTGGATGAAGGGTGGAAAGTAAAGCACTCTCAATTGTTGCCAGTTCTTCTAACCGTTGAGTCACGGTCTCTCGTGGGTAGTAGGTGTTTGCCAGCATCCAATAAATGCCGTAGTGTCGTGCTTCGGATGCCATCAAACTGCGATAGAACCGGGCTAAATTGGGATCGGGGCAATGCGTTCCCAGTAATCCCAGACGTTCGTGGCTGCGGGCTTCAATCAGTCCCGAAACCAGGAGGGTATCTAGCAGGCGATCGGGTTCTTGGGGGCGAATGTGTTTGTTCAAGCCTGCCCCATAGGGAGGAGCTGCTAAGGGACCGAGGGGAATGCCACGTTGCTCCAGAATTTGGTTGACCTGATCGAAGTGCTCCAGTTCTTCTTGGGCGATGGCAGTGAGCGATCGCACCAGTTTGGCATTGGAGGGGTAGCGAAACATCAAGTTCAACGCCACTCCCGCCGCTTTGCGCTCGCAGTGGGAATGATCCAACAAGATCGTATCTAAATTAGCGAGAGCCTGTTCAATCCATGCCTCAGAAGTGGGCTGTTTTAGAAATTTAATCGTTGCGATCGCGGTCATTGCGCTTCAAAGACTCCGCTTTAAGAGTTCTCTGCCTACTATGGTAGACCCGTCACTACTGCCCACAGATATTTCTTAAACGAACCATGATCCATTTGTAGATGCAGTTTCTTCGACCAGGTGTAAATGTCCAAGTTGACGGTATCTTTCTGCACAGAAATATTGCCAACTAAGCTGATCCAGTGAGTTGGCATGGGAATCATGGGTGGTTTGTCATTTAGCATTCCATCCGCGGTAATTAGGGCAAAGGCAACGCCCCCCTGCCGCAAAATTTCAGACGCTTTTGTGATGGCTTGAATATCGTTGTTCAAAAACGTATAGAGATAATCCACGCGCTTGTACCCCATGATCTCCTGAACCCAACCGCGCATTTCCCAAGATTTGGTCATGCCTGCCAGATTGCGGATCACATCTGGCGCATTGGGTTCAACAGGGAAGAGGATGTTTTCCATTTCCCGCAGGGTTGCCAGAATCATCCAATCTGCCTGCCCCATTCGCAAATTGCCATAAGTGGCGCGGCGAAGTTCTTCTGACGAGGTAATAAACCGGGTTGCACCGTGGAAGCCGCCAAGTTGATAAAGATTGCGGCAAATTTCTACGTAGCGTACCGGATTTTTGCGAACTAGCTCAAATAGCACCGAGGCAGGACCGCAGAAGGGCTGTCCACCCTGGTTAATTTTGTAGGGGTTACGGACGCGATCGCGCATTTCGGCAATCAGAGTTTTTTTGTCCAACAGCGTCCAAACACCAGGAGCGATGGCTGTTTCAAAGTCGGTGATCGCCGCTTCTGCCTGTTTGAGCAAATGAGGGTCGGGTTGTTCAACGTCAGCGATCGCCTGTCGAGTAATCATAAAATGGCCACCCTTATAGAATGAATGACAGCAACAACAGGAGCGTTGGTATTTATCCCAGAAATGGACAGTAAATCTGTTGAGCGATCGCCAGGAATCTAAATTCTTTTAAAAATCAAGGAACCTCTACCAAGATTAACTCCTGGTAAGTTCTTTACTTGTCTGTTGCGGAGAGGGTTTATTATTCCAAGATGTATTAGACTCTTTAA
>JACYLN010000086.1 GCA_015272515.1 Leptolyngbyaceae cyanobacterium C42_A2020_001
TGTCGGTATTCAGTTTTACCCAGGGGTGTGGCAGGGCAAAAAAGAGGAGATAGTCGATTGCTACGTAGGAACACCTTATTTGGGAAATTTGCCTCTGATCCAAACAAGCGAAAAAATCGCAGAAATGGATTTCAACACCAAATTGCCAGTCCTCTCTGACTTAGTCCAGTGGTTCATCAAAGAGAAATTAGTAACGGTCAATGTTGTGACTGAGAAAATCCTAACGCACCTTGATGAAATTCACACTGTAACGGACATGGCGAGACTTACAGAACTGTCGCCTCGTCAACTTCAACGATCGCTGAAACGAATGACTGGCTTGTCACCGCACGATTTTCTGAAAGTTTTGAGAGTGCAGCAGTCGTTTAAAAAGCATTATCTTGAGATGTACGCAGATCAATCGCACTATATTCACTCGTTTCGTAAAATCACAGGTTACACACCCACACAGTACACAGCCAAGTTTGATGTCTGATTTCTACAATACAAGAAGTAACGTGCTACCTATACTGGATGCTACCTAACCAACTTAGAAGCGTGAAATGGAAAAGCCCAATGCAATCGGATGGTTTGATATTTACGTAGACGATATGGATCGAGCGGTTGCGTTTTATGAGAGCGTGTTTCAGCAGAGACTGGAGAAGATTGCTGATCCGACTGGCGACACGCAGATGATGAGCTTTCCCTCAAATATGAAAGCATATGGTGCATCTGGTGCCTTAGTGAAATCGGAACATTCGCGCCCAGGAATCGGTGGCACAATGGTCTACTTCAGCGTTGAAGACTGTTCCGTAGAAGAATCGCGGGTCATTGCTGCTAAAGGCAAGATCGTCAGACCAAAATTTTCAATTGGTGAATTTGGTTGGGTGACGCTGTGTGTAGACACGGAAGGCAATATGTTTGGTCTTAACTCGATGAATTGATTAGCTTGAAAAGCCTATTTTTAATCAATTTCGATGCCAAGATACTTGCCAAGTCTGTTAGCGATTGTTGAGTTCTAACATGGCGTTCGAGAGAGACGTGCCACTTTTGGTGCGTCTCTCAACTTTACGCTATGGGCAATTTTGCGAAGAGTTTGGTATGGCGAAACGGCATGACAATCCGGTTGGAGCGGACTGCCAAGAAAGCCTTGCGTTGTCACAAAGGCTACTAACAGCCGCTCAACCGGAGCGTGTGCGATTCGTTCATCCTAAATGAGGCATGGTTCTCAGGGACGGATGGCGAGGATAGAACCTCGACAACTGAATCACCGTGAGTGTGCAAGTCCCTATCTACAGGTGCAAGGAGTAACCGCATCACCCCTACGGTAGCGACTGGTCATCAATCCGTAAAGCGGGGTGAAAAGGTGGTAACTGGTAGCCTAAACCAGAATCCCATCGAGCATGAATCTACGGATAGCGGAAGCGAAACTGTATTTGAACTGTCGTGAGTTGAAACCAGCCAAATCAGGCTGATAGGCTGGAGCCAAAAGGCAAAGGATAGGGGCGGACGTTTACGTTTACGACCCGTATGCACTCCCACTAAACCCGGCAGAAAGCATCATCCTAAGGATTCGAGAACGGTGATTTGGAACGAAGTAACCTCCTGCTGGCTCTCAGGCAACTGAGCAGGTGCCAACCGGATGCCACAGTGGGGAAGGATGCCCTAAGAAGCCAGTGCCTTTGGGAAAGCCAGAGGATAAGCAGACGTAGGGCGGGATATCGACAAGCGGTTCCTGCGGAGAGGCTGCGCCAACGCGCTCAGTAACGGTTGATAAGCCTAATGCCGAGTGATTCGTCACGACGGTGGGATAAGGGGGAAACCCTGCAAGCCGCCGACCGGGAGGTTGTAAGCCAGGGAAGTTGAGTGATCGACCCACTCAATTGAACGGGTGTCTATGACAAAGAGTCGGTATTTCAGGAGCCGTGTGAGGTGAAAGTCTCAAGCACGGTTTTGAAGCCGAGCGGAGGGGGCGACCCCTTCGCTTAGGTTAACTATGCGGCTTCGTCTAGTGGTGTTGGCGGTAGTTGTCAGATTGTCGGTTGCTGTTTAATATCAAGTCAGAACGATCAAGCCGAAGCGTACTAAGGATTGTTTATGGTTCAGATTGATCGGTCAAACACCGCGATCGTCGGATTGGATTTGTATACGGTTGCAGAGCGGCATCAATCAGGATTAGTGGATGCAATCAAAGAGCAAATCCAATCCTGGAAATCCAACCCCTACTTTGGATCAGCAAGTGTGCATCAGAGCTTGGATGGGGTTCGCGTTTTCACTTATAGTCAGTGGCAGCCCAAGTTCGATCATCGCAGTTTACAGCGTCCTGTAGCATTCAGTGAGTTTTTTCCGCCAGACTCATTGCAGTTAGAGGTATCAGCAAGCAAATCGGTATTAGCAGAAGTTGCGATCGTTGTAGGCGATCGCATTACTCATCTAGCTGAGTTTCGGATGATGCCCTCAAATCAACCAGAGATGGTGAAGCGAACCACGACAGAACTCGACCGAGCGATGAGTAATTCACCAGGACTCATATCGGCAACGTTTCATCGGAGTTTAGACGGAACCCGGATGTTTAACTACGGACAGTGGGAGAGTCAGGAAGCGTTTGAAGCAATTTTGAAGCAAGCTGGATTTGATCCAGATAAGCCCTATTGGGAAGGATTAGCGCGAAACGAGTTTCATCTGTATCGTGTCGTACATTCTGAGGTTCCAAATGCCACTTGTTAACCAAGCTAATGGTTTACTAGCTGAGTTTGCTATATTTCCTGTAGAACCTGACAGTCAAGCAAATTTGGTAGATCGCGCCATTCAAAATATTGAATCTACTCTCAAACATAATGCAGGGTTTTCCTCTGGCACAGTTTTGCGTAGCTGTGATGGGCTGAGGGTAACAAGCTATGTTCAATGGGCAGATCAAGGATCTTACCTAGCAACTCAACCCTTTACAGAGTTTGCTGTTCCTGATGTTCATCTGTATGACATCTTTGCCGAGGAGCCTGAAGGTAGCGAACTACACCTCTCGCCAAACATGGATGGATTAATCAATTTTGGCATCTTTAAGATGAAGCAACCTGAGAACCAGCCGCGATTTGCAGAGTTATTTCGTCAGGCGTTAAAAATGGTGTCAGGACAAGCCGGATTGATTTCTACTCATACTCATCGCAGCTTAGATGGATGGCGTTGCATTAATTTTGGGCATTGGCGATCGCTGGAGGATTTTACGGCAATGGATTCAAACCGTCCGTTCTCTCCTATTTTCGGAGAGATGCTTGATCTTGCAAACAACGAGTATCAGAAAAAGTTACATGAAGTGGTTTTCACTACTTGATTAGCCATTGTGTTGATAGAAGGTAAGCGATCGCCGCATACCATCCAAATGCAGCGAACGGGCTAGAGTTTCCTGGTTGTGATGCGAAGATTACTAGCCGTCGCTGATTTGGGGAGTTAGCCTGCAATCTTAGTTTCTGGGTTAGCCTGAAAATGCAACTTGCGGCGAGGTTAGCAATATGAGTTTTGATTTCTCCACTGCCTCAGATTCGACAACAGATCCGTTGAGCTATTTTTCTGACCGAGGTGAGGATTACGAGAAATACCGCCCCATTCATCCAGCTTCCGCGATCGACGCGATTTACGTAGCATGAACCAATTCACTGGCGGTTGCCTTTGCGGAAACATCCGAATTGTGGCATCGGGATTTCCATACCGGGTCGGTCTTTGTCACTGTCTTGACTGCCGCAAGCATCATGGGGCACTTTTTCACGCTTCCGCAGTGTTCCCTCAGGATGCAGTGACGATCACTGGCGAAACACGCGACTACGCCGGACGGTTTTTCTGTCCCCGCTGTGGCTCGTCTGTTTTCGCGCGTACCGCAGACGAAATCGAAGTGAACCTGGGATCTCTAGATGCCCCTAACCAACTGATGCCAACCTACGAAAGCTGGATCATCCGTCGTGAGTCCTGGTTGCCACCGTTTCCGCTTAAGAGACGATACGATCGCGATCGTGACGACACAAGCCGCTTTGAAGAGTAGGTCAGGAACCCCCGACTGATCGCGATCGCCTGACGCGAATCTCAGGTTTCCTCATTCAGGAGCGTTCCTGCGGTATTGGCTCCCTCCAAATTTGCGCCATTCAAGTTTGCTTGATCCAGGTCTGCTGCTTGCAGGTTCGCCTGAGACAGATCGGCAATTTCCAGGTTTGCTCCACTCAAATCCGCCTGCTCCAGGTTAGCCGCCGCCAGATTAGCTTCGCTCAAGTTTGCTTCACTCAGGTGAGCTTCAGTCATGTTTGCCACCGTCATCTCAGAATGGCTGAGATTGGCCTGATCCAGCAGCGCTCCCTGCAAAATGGCTCCATCGAGAACGGCATCTTGAAGATCTGCTCCTTGCAAATTTGAATGAGTCAGATTTGCCCCATTCAGGTCGGCATGGTGAAGCCGGGTATTGCTGAGGTTGGCATGGCTTAAGTTTGCGCCGTTGAGGTCGGCGTGGTCGAGAATTGCACCACTGAGATTAACCCCAACCAGGCTGGTTTCACTGAGGTCAATTCCAGTGAAGTCTCTTCTGCCTCTGGAGTATTCTTCCAGGATTTCTACCAGTCCCATACGAGTCTCCTGAAAAACAAACATCTGACTGGTAACATTCCCAGTCAAAGAAATACTGAATATGAAACAGTGCCGCTCTGAGAAAATTGCCCTTTTTACGGTTGGGACGTTTCTGAACTCGGTAAGGGGCGATTGATATCAATGCCTAGAGGTAAAAAACGTCCGGTGGTTGCGTAGTTGTAGCCAGAATAGCCAATGCCTACAATCAGAGCGATCGCCAGCAGTGCCCCTAAAATGCCATCCCCTGAGGCTGGGCGAACGGTTGAGCGGCGATCGCGCACGCCATCGCGGTAGCCTCTCAAATACTCAGGATGCTCTGACTCACGTAATGTTTCAACACTCCGTTCCTTATGTCCTCTCATGCTGGCACTCTCCTTATCCGTCAAAACCGTTACTCAGAGGTTGCTTTCTTGAAGTTTGAGGTTTAATGTTCGTGGATCAAGAAGCTTGATAGTTTACGAATTCTGATAAGCATTTCAACAAGATTAACAGCCCTGACCTAACTCAGCCTCTATCCAGAAAATGACCTCATCCAGCAAATTCGTCCTTCCTGGGTAGGAATAGGCTCCTTTGATCACACATCAATCACCGCTTAATTCCTGCACCGCTAGTGGCTCCGATCGCCAGTAAACGGAGCGTATTGCTACCTAAGCTCCCTCCGGGGATCGATGGAAGAATTAATATTCTCTTCTAAACTCTGTGTAGCTTTGCTCACTAGACAAACTCTGTAAAAGTCGCATGTTTGCTTCTACTTCCATCCGGCTGCAACAGACTGGCATTGCAGTGCTCTGTGTTCTATTGCTGTTCACACTGCTACTGCTACTGGTTACTGCCCCAGAAAAATTTCTTTGGGCGCAGGTTACTCTCAAGCGTTGCGCTCAAGACCCTGGACTTAGCTGGCTCCCAGCCTTGATACCTACCATTGGTATTTTTCCTCTCGCCGCAATGACGGTTTCTCCAGCGGGTGATTCACTGGAAAGTAGCAAAACTGCACGCTCCTGGCACTCACAAGATCAGAGCAAAAATGAGCCTGAGCGATCGCAAGGCAACCCCTGGTTTCGGGCGATCGCTGAGAGTAGCTTGGATGCAGTCTACCTGTTGAAGAGTGTCCGAAACTCAGCAGGAGAGATCATTGATTTTCAGTTTCTTGATCTCAATGAGCAGGGTGCAGTTTTAATTTCTCGCCGCCGCGAAGAAATCATTGACCAGCGGCTTTGTGAACTCTTGCCCATTCATCGAGAAGCTGGGTTCTTTGAGCGACACAAGCAGGTGGTTGAAACTGGCATCGCTCTAGAGGAGGAGTTTTCTACTGAGGGAATGCCAGGAGTGGCGGCTCAATGGCTGCGTCGTCGGGTTGTTCGGTTTGAGGACGGCATCATCATTACATCAAGAGATGTGACAGAGCGGAGGCGGGCAGAGACTGCCCTTGCTGACTAGGAGCAACTTTATCGTACCCTGGCAGAGTCGATGCCACAACTGGTCTGGCAACTCAATGCAGAAGGGCAGATTGAATACGCTAACCAGCACTGGGAACAGGGCTTAGGGGCAACACCAGAGCAAATTAATCAAGCCGGATGGGAATCAATCTTACATCCAGAGGACCTTGCCTACCTGAATCCTCGCTGGCAGCGAGCTTTTGCACAGGGGAAGCCGAACGAGGATGAATTTCGGTATCGCATGGCAGATGGCAGCTACCGCTGGTTTTTGGGGCGAGTTGTGCCAATTAAAGATGAACAGGGGCAGGTCGTCAAATGGATTGGAACCAGCACCGATATTGACGATCGCAAACGAGTAGAGCAAGACTTGCAACAGCGAGAACAGCAGTTTAGAACCCTGACAGAACATTCTCCTGATGTCATTGCCAGAGTGGATCGAAACCTGCGCCATTTGTACGTTAATCCGGCTGTGACAAAAGCAACCGGACTGCCTCCAGAGGCATTCATTGGCAAAAGCAATGCGGAAATGGGAATGCCCTCAGAGTTAAATCAGTTTTGGGAATCAAAACTCAATCAGGTATTTGCCACGGGACAGCCAGATTCCTACGAATTTAGTTTTCCTGCTCCCGATGGCACCCGCTACTATTTGTCGCGAGTCATTCCAGAATTCGCGGAGACTGGAGAGGTGACCACCATCCTGGGCATCACCAGCGACATTACTGACTTGAAGCAAGCCGAACAAGCCCTGCGTCGAAGTGAGGTCCGCTTCCGGCGAGTCGTAGAATCTAACATGATTGGGCTGGGCTTTTGGAATTTGCAGGGTGATATTTTGTCTGCGAATGATGCCTTGTTAGCGATGCTGGGCTACACCCAGGCAGAGTTTTGCAATCAACCCTTGAACTGGCGCGAAATTACTCCTCGCGAGTATGAAAGCCTCGAAGACCAGGCTCTTCAAGAAATTGTTCAACAGGGCTTCTGCACTCCTTTCGAGAAAGAATATATTCGCAAAGATGGCTCTCGTGTTCCCGTCCTTTGTGGGGGGGCAACATTTGAAGAAAGTCATGACAGCGGCGTTTTCTTTGTGATTGACCTGACTGAACGGAAAAAAATTGAGTCGGAATGTGAACGTCTGCTGAAATTGGAGCGAGCGGCTCGTCAGGAGGCAGAAGCAGCCAACCGCATTAAAGATGAATTTTTAGCGGTGATTTCTCATGAATTGCGAACTCCACTCAATCCAATTTTGGGTTGGATTAAGCTGCTGAGAAATCAGCGATTGAATGCGGATCGAACAGAGCAAGCCCCGGCAATCATTGAACGCAATGCCAGACTTCAGGCTCAATTGATCGAAGACTTATTAGATGTGTCCCAAATCTTACAAGGCAAGCTGAGTTTGAGTTACTGCCCAGTGGATGTGGTTGAACCGGTAGAAGCGGCGATCGCCTCGGTGCGGTTGTCGGCTGAAGCTAAATCGATTCAACTTCACGCGGCACTGGATAGCACCATTGGAAGAGTCCTGGGGCATCCGTCCCGAATTCAGCAAGTGATGTGGAATTTGCTGACCAACGCCATCAAATTTACCCCAGCCGGAGGGCGGGTTGAAATTAGCCTCAAATCGATGGGGGCTTTTGCCCAAATTCAGGTGAGCGATACTGGGCAGGGAATTGCACCGGAGTTTTTGCCCCATGTCTTCGATTACTTTCGTCAAGCCGATGGTAGTATTACCCGCCGATTTGGTGGATTAGGGCTAGGGCTGGCGATCACTCGTCATCTGGTGGAACTGCATGGTGGCACGATTGAAGCCGCCAGTATGGGAGCAGAGCAAGGCGCAATTTTTACAGTCCGGCTGCCGCTTTTGCAAAACGATCCCAAGCCACCAGAACTGCCGGACGATCGCGCTCTAGACCATCTGCACTCTCTGCCCGAACCCTGTCTGGATGAAGCACTTGAGAAGCTAAAAATTTTGCTAGTGGATCATGAAACAAAGTCACAGAAATGGATGACGTTGGCGCTCAGACAAGCAGGAGCGACAGTCATCACAACCCAATCGATTCAAGAAGCACTACAGACTTTAGCCGAGCTAACATTATCTGAACTGAAACCCAATGTACTGATCAGTGATGTCACGATGCCAAACGAAGATGGGTACAGCTTAATGCAGCAAATTCAATTGTTACATCCCGATTTGTTAAACGAAATTTGGGCGATCGCCCTCACAACTTCTGCCAGCGAAACCGACGAGCATCAGACATTAGCGGCAGGTTATCAGAGTCAAATCAGCAAATTTGTTGCACCGGTAACATTGATTTCAACCATTGCCGCCTTGACTAAAGCTATACCAAGGTCTCAGGATAACCATTCAGGCTATTGAGCGGAAAATGTTATGACGATGTTTTTCACACTGACTCGACTTACACATGTGGCACGGATAAATACAAACGATCATCATGAGCGAGCCTGCGTCCTCCCACCGCCACGGTTTTACTTTTTCTAAAAAGCAGGATAGAGGGGCAAGTCAGGAACATCTGACCACTGCTGACGCAGACGCTCTAAAAGTTTGCTGGTTGTCCCGCGCAAGCCAGGGAGTTGATTGAATTCTTGCGCGGTTGTAATGAACGTTTCTAAACGAGCCAAAATCCGTTGGCGGGTAGTAGAAATTCCCCAATTCAAATCTTTTCGTAAAGCAGGTTCAAGATGTCGCGTTAATGTGTTTAACATCCAATAGCCACAAGCCCTGATTAAAGCGGTTTCAAAGATGGAATCACTCTCTGCAATTGGACGCTGCTTGATTAGAATCGCGCGGTAGCCATTCTCCATCTGTTGCACCACAGGATGCGGTAAGCGATTCGCACACCAACAACTCGGGAACATCATTCTGCCATAAGCAATATCAATAAAAGCATGACCAAAATGACCTGTTTCAAAATCAATTAATCGTAATCCTTCACCCGTATCTAAAACATTGTCGGGACAAGCATCAGCATGAACATAGGCTAAAAAATCGCCGGGATGGTTCATCGCCTCATTAATCACATTTAGGTCATACAACCAATTGCTTTCAGGTTGAATTCCTAATCTGTTTAACAGGCGTTGTTGTTCAGGAATGTCCACACTCTCTCGCAGGAATTGTGCTTTGGGAGCGATCGCTCTAGCAAGTGCCTCAAATTCTGCTGCTTTATCAAAGGTATCAACATGGAGTTGAGCCAAACAAGTTGCATACTGAAGCAATGCGCGTTCGGCTTGATGGCGATCGCCTCCTAAAAGAGATTCAACTAAACGGGCATGATGCGGCACATCCTCTAGAATAATGAAGCCTAACTTCAGATCGCCACCATAAAAGCGAGGACTATGCGGGTACTGATCAGACATTGTGCTGAGAAATTGAGCACCGAGCCAATCTTTGAAGAAACGCAATGTGTCCCATGAGGTTGGATTATTTGGGTTATAGGAATTTGCTTTTACCTTTTTGATAATCAAGCTGGAGGGCAAACCCGTATCAGAGGGACAATGACATCGTAGTAATAGATTTCTTCTTCCTCGTTCGGAAATAAACTCAACTTGGGTCAATTGCGTTGGATGACCAACTGTCGTTGAGAGGATTCCCTCAGCCGCAGCAATAGTAAGCAGATCGACTCTTCGGGGCACATGGGCACAGACAAAGCTCATTAATCGAAGCGGCAAGGCTTTTAAGGGGAACCTGGAAAACTTTCGTGCCATGTTAAACTTACTCATCTCCAAGCCGTAAGACGTATCGTTCAGTTGATGAATCCTAGCCCTGCACAAAGGCTCAGCCAAAGTATAACATCTGGCATAGCTCGGAATAGTTGAATGTAGTTAAAGATGCGATCGCTTACCATCCCCACCAGCCAGGGCATTGCAAACACTACAACGACAGGAAAAAACATCCATGCGATACCTAATACCCTCTGCCATTTGGGTATTACATAGATCTTGCGTTTCCACTGAGGGAAATACAGTAGGCTCCGAACCGCGAATGCTACACCAATGGCTGTTAACAGTGCGAGACTGATACCCCAGAGGTTCATGCCGAAACCATCTGGAGGGGGTGTTCCATCTGTAAGTAACTGAATTAATCCAGATTTAATTTGTGGGAGTGCGAACGCAATCAGTGGCAATGCACTGATGTTGTACAACAAAGCAATACCGTACTTTTCATTCGGCAGTACAGCAACATCAGTGTAGAACGTGGACAAAATACCGTTATGCTGGAGAATTTTCCTGCCATTTTCCGTTGTGACAAACCATCCCATTGCATAAGAACTTTTGAGTTGTGATGGTGGCGTATGCATGAGGGCTATGCTCTCTGGGGTTAGCAGTTGGGTGTCTTCAAACTGTCCCTCATTGCTGTGCAGAATCAGAACCTTTGCTATATCCTCTGCCGTGGAAATAACGCCAGCATTACCGCCTAGATAACCTGACAGTTCTTGAGCCGTAAACGGAATCGCGAACGCCATTAAATGTCCTGTCGCCATACGGCTGGCTCGTTGCTGTGCCTCGGTCATTGTTGTCGCATGAAACGTCTGGGACATCTGAAGTGGGATGAAAATGTGCGATCGCAAATACTCTCCAAAAGATTGACCGCTGACTACTTCCACCACTCGCGCTAAGACATCATAGTTGGGGTTGAAATAGTGAAATTCAGCACCAGGAACCCCAACAGGACGAGCTTTTTGCAAACTCTGTACTCGTTCCGCATCTGTAGTGGGTTGAGGTAGAAATGCTTCTGAAAAGCCAAAATCAGATAATCCGCTGGTGTGATTTAGTAAATGACGAACCGTGATCTGATTAGCAGTTTTGGTATTAGCCAGGGTAAATTCTGGTAAATATCGCTTTACTGGAGCATCCAGGTCAATTTTCCCCGCTTCTAC
>JACYLN010000134.1 GCA_015272515.1 Leptolyngbyaceae cyanobacterium C42_A2020_001
GGGGCGAAAGCTACTGTGTACACCAATAATCAAACTTAGCCCAATCACTGGCGAACTGCCCCCCATCCCCCAACTTTGGGGGAGCCAAACCATTCAAAGTCCCCCAGAATTGGAGGATTTAGGGGGCGAAAAAACTCAAACGCAGTCAGCCTCGACTTCTGTGTACAAGATCGCTCAGAACAAGTAGCAGTTTGGCAAGCCTAAATTCGCTTTTTGGGAACAAGCAAGAGGAATCAGTGGAAAAAGTTTTTGAGTCTGTTATGAAACTCGAAAAAGGTGGGTAACTTACATTCAGGAGTTTGAAAACAAGCTATCCCGCGCCTTTAAGGAGAAACCTCGCATGAAGACAGAATTCAAAGCCAAATTTCTGAATCACCTGATCCAACGCAAAAAAGATGACAAGGGATTCACCCTGATCGAACTGTTGGTTGTTATCATCATCATCGGTATTTTGGCGGCTATTGCGCTCCCCGCCTTCTTGAACCAGGCAAACAAAGCCAAGCAATCTGAAGCCAAGACCTACGTCGGTTCTATGAACCGGGGTCAACAAGCTTACTACCTGGAGAAAAACCAATTCATCATCAAAGACGATGACTTCGGGAAACTGGGTCTGGGTGTTGCGACGGAAACGGCAAACTACCAGTACAAAGTTGCCGGAACCGCAACCGATGCATCTCCCGCAGGTGTATCGAACTTTGGATATGTTCGAGTCAAGAATGCTCCCCTCAAGGCATACGTTGGTGGGGTGAACACGGCAACCATTCAGGAGACCAGTGAAGCAACTACATTAGCAATTTTGTGCGAAGGCGATAAAGCGCTTGCTGTGTCTGGTCCCAACGCAGACACCGAGGCTACCTACGATGTCAAGACTGGTCCAAGCTGCCCTCCCGACTTCAGCCGCCTCGACAAGTAGTTAGTTGCTTGCTAATTCTTGCTGAAAAATTTTGAATCGCTTTGTTCCGTAAAGTGGGTAGAGTTTCTGCCCACTTCTTGTTTTTGGCGTTGCATAGTTCTTGTGTTTGTAAACGATTGGTTCGATCCCCTAAATCCCCCTTCAAAAGGGGGACTTCAAGCCTTCGGTTCTGGATGTGAGAAAACAGAAGAAGGCGACGTAGACTGCTTCAAAAGGGGAACTTCAAGCCTTTGGTTCAGTTCCCTCCTTTTTAAGGAGGGTTAGGGAGGATCATATTTTATGCCACCCCTCAGAAACACCCTTAATCACCTCCGCATTCAAGGGCACAATACAGTCATCCCCATCGGTTTGTCTTGTATGACTTCATTTTCCTTGCTCACCTCCACAGATCATCCTGCCTATCAAGCCCTGCTGCAAGGCAATTACCAGCAAGCCGCGCACTTGTATGAGCAGGCAGCAGAAGCGGAACCCGATACTAAATCCCACTATTGGTATTTGGGAGTGGCATTATTGCTGCAAGGGCAGGAAGCGGAAGCCCAAACAGCCTGGTTGCTGGCAATGGCGGACGGTAACCCAGAAGAGATTGAGCAATGGACGGTTGAATTAGTGCAAGTGTTGGAAGCGGAGAGCGATCGCCAGGAACAATTGAATAACCCTCAACTTGCCTGGGTGATTCGGCAACATCTGCGCGAAATTCATCCTGGTAACTTAAACAATTTGTTGCGTTTGATTCAATTGTCTGCCCACTTACAGCAATTAACAGCAGAAGAGCTTGAAACATTTGAAGTTATTCCAGTCCTTGAATCGTTTCAAGCCAAAGTTGATGAGTCTCAGTTATTGCAAACGTTGGAAGTTGTTTTGGATCAACTTCCACCTGCTCGCATTGCAGTAACTTTTACGGCGGCTTGTTTGCGGCATATCTCTGCTTCAGCGCCTGTGTTGAAGATTCTACTGAATGCCGCCATTAAGATTGCGTATGGATTGCGCTATCCATTAATGTCTGCTCACCTAATTGAGGAGTACCACAAACTTGACTCAGCAAATCTGGAAGTGTTGTGGCAAATAGCCACTTTTTACCAGAATGCGCGGGAATATGATCAAGGGATTGAATTTGCCCGTTCTAGTTTGGCAATAGCCAGTAATACAGTCGAGCGGACTCTTTCTAATATGACGCTATTAAGAGGCCTCATGTCGGCTGGAGGGTTTTGGTATGAGGCTCTTGCAGCTTCTACAAATCATCGGCAGCTATTGTCAACGCTGTGTGCAGAGCACCCTGACGGCATTCATCCGGCTCTTATCTTAAAACTATTCATTTCTCCATTCTTTTTGCCTTATTTCCAAGACGATTTGCGGCAGAATCGTATTCTTCAAAATCAGGTAATGCAGCTTTGTCGGGCGAATGTGCAGCAATATGCAGGCGATCGCGTTGCTCGTTATCAAACTCGTCCATTCAGCGCTGAGAAAACTGCCACAAAACGGCTTAAGGTCGGCTATTTGTCTCACTGTATGGGGCAGCATTCGGTTGGTTGGTTGGCGCGCTGGCTGCTGAAATATCACGATCGCGAAAAAGTAGAACTGTACGGCTACTTCGTCACCAATCGCCAGGGTGATTATCTGCACGAGTGGTACCAGAGCCAGATGGAACACACCTGTCATATGGGTATCGATTGCGCTGATGATGCTCACATCTTGGCAGACCACATCTATGAAGATGACCTGGATATCCTGGTAGATCTGGACAGTATCACGTTAGATGTGACCGCAGAAATTATGACGCTGAAGCCTGCCCCAGTGCAGGTGACCTGGCTGGGTTGGGATGCAGCAGGAATTTCCGCGATTGACTATTTCATTGCTGATCCTTATGTGTTGCCCGATTGGGCACAAGATTACTATCCGGAGAAAATCTGGCGTTTGCCTCAAACCTACATTGCCGTGGATGGGTTTGAAGTGGAAGTGCCGAATTTGCGTCGGGAAGATTTGGATATTCCCGCTGACGCGATCGCCTACCTCAGCACACAAAAAGGCTACAAGCGGCATCGAGACACGGCAAAGCTGCAAATGCGAATCATCAAAAACGTCCCGAATAGCTACTTTTTGATTAAGGGCTTTGCCGACCAAAACTCCATTCAAGACTTTTTCTACCAAATTGCTGAAGAAGAAGGGGTTGAGCCGGAACGGTTGCGCTTCTTGCCCGATGCCCCCAGTGAAGCAGTCCACCGGGCAAACATGGCGATCGCGGATGTGGTATTGGATACGTTTCCTTACAATGGTGCGACCACGACGTTAGAGACTTTGTGGATGGGTATTCCTCTCGTGACGCGGGTGGGTGAGCAATTTGCCGCCCGCAACAGCTACACCATGCTGAAAAACGTGGGCGTGGAAGCAGGCATCGCCTGGACAGATGAAGAATACGTGGAGTGGGGCGTGCGGTTTGGCAAAGATGAAGCCTTGCGGCAACAGGTGAATTGGCAATTGCGGCAGTCTCGCCAAACAGCTCCTCTGTGGAACGGGCGGCAGTTTGCCCGCGAAATGGAGAATGCCTATGCTCAAATGTGGTCCAACTATTTACATCAAGATAATCTACCTGGATAGCCCATTTTTTCGGGAGGCAGAACTTGAATCAGATCTTGAATTTCTGCGAAATCAACTTCAACACCGTGCCAAATTAGTTTATTGTTCCCTCCTACCACGACTGTCCCATCGTAGAGTTGAAATACATACGTCCAAAATTGATAATTTTGGTTCATCTTCCAAATGGAATTATCTTGAATTTCAAACAAAGGAAAGTATTGGGAGTCTACAAAGAAGCCATTCCATTCGGTAGAGGCAATTAGTTCATACCCTTTTTGTTTGCCAAGTTCTTGCAAGGCTAATAAAGATGAACCTTGATACACTTCTGTATCTTTAGCTTGCACAAAGAAAACATAGTGAGGAATGGATGGGTTGAATTCAATAACAACAATCTTAGGGCGATAGACATTTAACGATTCCCAAATGTAGTAGTCGTTTCCATCAATATCAATTGACAAAAAATCGAAATCGAGTGGAATTGGAGTTGTTTGCAAGATTTTATCTAGTGTATTTTCGCCTTCAAAACCCACAATTTGATTTAAGCAAGTTACATTAGGTTTATCGGCATATCTGCTAGCCAAACGCTCATAAGATCTTGGATTTGCCTCAATCTGAACCGATGACCAGTTTTGATTATTAATTAGGTTGTAAGTGTTGCTAAGAGTTGCACCATCGCCAGCGCCAAATTCCACACACCAATGATTTTTGGCAGGAATAATCTCAAAAACTTTCTCAAGAATGCCATCTTCTCCTAGTTGTGAAGTTATGCTTTTTCTGTACTGCAATAACCAGTCATTTGGTTTAGATGCAGAAGATTCTGACTGATTACTATGACTCATTATCTTTCTCTCCAAAAAGTAGTGAGGTTTGAAGAATCGTAAGCGTAAGCGGCGCTGTTTTTTAGCTTAAATAAGAATTGTCATAGACACATTGACATCAAAAAGGGAGTTTGTGCACAAACTCCCCAGACAACTTAGGCATTAAAAACCTGTTGATTAAAGCTTATTCAAATTGATTCCAGCTTCTTTGGCAAATTGAGACAGGCTCTTTTTCTCCAGCGTTTTGATTGCCTTAGTCGAGAGACGCAAACGCACCCAGCGCTTTCCTTCTTCCCACCAAACGCGTTTCCATTGCAGGTTCACTTCTTGCAGCTTCTTGGTGCGGCGGTGCGAGTGGGAGATGGCATACGCGTTATTCGCCTTTTTCCCAGTGAGTTGACAGGTACGAGCCATTGCAGTCTCCAAATTTTCTTCGCGTTTTACTCTTTTATCCCAAACCCTAATTTTTACACAAGTCAGCCGAGTTTGAAACCATCTGAGCCAAAAAAACAACAGGTTCTTTTAGTTCTCCAACTCAAAACGAGAAGGAGTGTGCGATCGCGTCCATACCTGACCGGTCTGGATTAAGGTCTAGTAAACTAGAAAAAGTCGTTTAACGGGATGAAAGCGTGGTCGTCAAGCCAGAATGGTTGCGAGTCAAAGCTCCGCAATGGGAGCGGGTTGGCAAGGTTAAAGACGTTTTACGAGATTTGGGACTCAATACGGTTTGCGAAGAAGCCTCTTGCCCCAACATTGGCGAATGCTTCAGCAATGGTACTGCCACGTTTTTGATCATGGGTCCTGCCTGTACTCGTGCCTGCCCCTATTGCGACATTGACTTTGAAAAGAAACCAAAACCGCTTGACCCTACTGAACCCGAACGTCTCGCAGAAGCTGTGCGGCGAATGCGGCTCAATCATGTGGTAGTTACATCAGTGAACCGAGATGACCTGCCGGATGGGGGGGCTGCCCAATTCGATCGCTGCATTCAGGCAATTCGCCAAGCTTCTCCCCACACTACGATTGAAGTTTTAGTTCCAGATTTGTGTGGCAATTGGGATGCCTTAACCATCCTTGTGAACGCCAATCCAGAAGTCCTGAACCACAATACAGAAACGGTTCCTCGCCTGTATCGGCGGGTGCGCCCGCAGGGTGACTACGCGCGATCGCTGGAACTGTTGCGGCGGGTTCATGACATCGCTCCTCACATTTACACCAAAAGCGGCATCATGGTTGGATTGGGCGAAACGGATGACGAAGTGCGACAGGTGATGCAGGAATTGCGGGCTGTTCACTGCGATATTTTGACCATCGGGCAATATCTTCAGCCCACCCAAAAGCATCTCGGCGTTCAAGATTTTGTTACACCCGAACAATTTGACTCCTGGCAGGCATTTGGTGAATCGCTTGGCTTTTTACAGGTCGTTTCCTCTCCCCTGACGCGTAGTTCCTACCACGCTGAACAAGTCAGGGCATTGATGGAACACTACCCACGGCAGCGATCGCTCAACCCTGAATTATGACTTCTTCCCTTAACCGATCAACCGCCCGCATCTCAGTTATTGGTTCGGGTGCCTGGGGAACCACGCTAGCAGACTTAGCAGCTCGCAAGGGACATTCAGTGCGGGTGTGGTCGAGGCGCAGTTCCTACAGCCTACAGTCTGTGCTAGAGGGAGCAGACCTGGTGATTTCGGCTGTTTCCATGAAAGGGGTGCGCGCCGTCGTCGAACAGCTTAAGTCTCTCCAAATCGCGCCGCAAACCATTTTTGTATCCGCCACAAAGGGATTAGACTCTAATTCTGGTAGCCCAACAGAACTGCCCCTGTTACCGTCTCAACTTTGGCAAGCCGCTTTCCCAACTCACGCGATCGCGGTTCTGTCGGGTCCTAACCTATCTGAGGAGATTCAACGAGGGCTACCAGCAGCAACCGTGGTCGCCAGTAAAAACCTGACGGCGGCGGAAACCGTGCAGTTAGCGTTTTCATCTAACAGTTTTCGGGTGTATACCAATCCTGATGGTTTGGGGGTAGAGCTGGGTGGAATTTTGAAAAACGTGATTGCGATCGCGGTTGGCACCTGTGACGGTCTAGAACTTGGCACGAACGCGAAAGCCGCCCTCGTTACCCGTGGGTTAACCGAAATCATTCGCATCGGCAGTTATTGGGGAGCCAAACCCGAAACATTTTATGGATTGTCCGGCTTGGGCGATCTTTTGGCAACTTGCAACAGCCCTTTGAGTCGCAACTATCAAGTTGGCTATGGACTGGCTCAGGGTAAATCATTAACAGAAGTCTTGGCAACGTTACCTGGCACAGCGGAAGGTGTGAACACAACCCAAGTATTGATACGCCTCGCCAATCAACAACAGATCACCGTACCCATTTCTCAGCAGGTGCATCGACTGTTACAGGGCGAAATTACCCCTCAGGCGGCTGTAGAAGCCTTGATGCTACGAGACCATAAGCCTGAGATCACTTCATAGAGAAAATACAAGCTCAATCATTGATCTTCACAGTTCTCTTACTCAATCTTCATCCCATTCAAAGCCTTAATGAAGAAGCCGGATTCTTAAGCCATATCAGGAAACTAGGGAAAAGGTGATGTAGGTTAACTTACCCACTGATTTAGGTCACTCGTCACTCACAAGCAGGTTTCTATACTGGTGAAGACAACCGAAAAAATGTCACAACTATCTGACATCTAACCTGGTTGATCTACTGAAATGATTTGGGTGCAGTGACCGTCAACTACCAGTTCTAGCAACAGTTTGCATAAAAATCATGCAGCAAGCTGATAGCTTTTATCAAAACCGTAACGTTACGGAACTCTAAGCGATGTTCTCCAGTCCCGGATGACGGGAACACTAACGGTACGACAAAGCCCATTTATCTGGAGCAGCCGAGACAAAGCCCTATGCCAGCAACATCTTTCTACGTTGAAGCAGACTACGACGAGCAAGCCTTCTCTCAGCGTTTTCAGCCTGATATTACAGACGGTGATCAGTCGGTTGATGACTTGATGAGTTTGGAAATGGACTCTGTTGACCCAGCCCATCTTCGCCGCGCTGCAAGTCGCCGTACAACGGATCTCGTGCGCCTCTACCTGCAAGAGATTGGTCGGGTGCAACTGTTGGGGCGAGATGAAGAAGTTTCGGAAGCTCAACGAGTGCAGCGCTACATGAGCTTGTTAGACCTTCGCCAAAAAACGGCTGACCAGGAAGAAGGTGTGATTCAGCGCTACGTTCAACTTATTGATGCCCACGATCGCCTGACTGCTCATCTGGGTCACCGTCCCTCTCTGGAGCGCTGGGCAACCGAAGCAGGGGTCACCGTTGCCGACCTCAAGCCCATCATGGCAGAAGGCAAGCGCGAGTGGGCAAAGGTTGCCAAACTCAGCGTGGAAGAACTGGAAAAAACCCAGATGGAAGGCATCCGGGCAAAAGAACACATGATTAAAGCGAACTTACGCCTGGTGGTGTCGGTTGCCAAAAAGTACCAGAATCGCGGCTTGGAATTACTGGATTTGATTCAGGAAGGTACGTTGGGGCTAGAACGAGCCGTTGAAAAGTTTGACCCAACCAAAGGTTATCGGTTCAGTACCTACGCCTATTGGTGGATTCGGCAGGGTATTACACGGGCGATCGCGACCCAAAGCCGCACCATCCGCCTGCCCGTCCACATCACCGAAAAACTCAACAAAATTAAGAAGGCACAGCGCAAAATCTCCCAGGAGAAAGGGCGCACCGCTACGATGGAGGACATTGCCAAAGAATTGGACATGACTCCGCCTCAGGTGCGCGAGGTGCTGTTGCGAGTGCCGCGATCAGTTTCCCTGGAAACTAAAGTTGGGAAAGAAAAAGACACTGAACTCGGCGATTTGCTGGAGACCGACGACATCACGCCTGAAGATACTCTGATGCGGGAGGCACTGCGTCGCGATTTGCAACAGCTTCTGGCAGATCTCACCAGTCGTGAACGGGATGTGATCCAAATGCGATTTGGCTTAGGCGATGGACAACCCTACTCACTAGCTGAAATTGGTCGTGCTCTTGACCTTTCTCGTGAGCGGGTGCGGCAAATCGAAGCGAAAGCCTTGCAAAAACTCCGCCAGCCCAAGCGACGCAATCGCGTTCGAGATTATCTAGAAGCACTCAGTTAAAGTTTGAGTTCGTGTTTAGATATTCTGATGATTTGCATCTGTAGGGACGTTTCGCGAAACATTCCTACAGATTTTTGATTTTAATAATCACGCCTACCCAACGAGCTTTTCACGAATTGTTTCAATGCGCTTTCGGTTGACTCCTAAATCGGACTCTCCCAGACGCGAAGCTGAACGCACTTGAATCACATTTTCTACGGGGTCAACATAAAACTCCACATCATCCACAAACCCCATAAGCGCACTGGCAAATTCCACATAGAGATAATTTTCTTTAGCCGCGATAATTTCTGTTCGGGGCAACGCTTGAATCACGGCTTGGAGTTTTTGCATTGCTTCAACGGCATTCCCCTCAAACCGCAGTGGCTCAATCCGATGCTCACTATCCTTGCTTTGGCTGCTAACGCAGTTTGGGCTGGAGGGGCAGGGTGCCAGCAATCCGTTATCAACACCCAAGTTGGTGGGTCGATCGCCCGTAAAAGAGAACAACCCCCCCGTTGCCAACATAGGCTGTGTGAGAGGGGATGCGATCGCGGACGTTGGGAGACTAGTAACGCTCAGAAATATCAACGCCAGGGTTGCAAAGATCATCGGCAACGCTTTGGCGATCGGGTCAACGGTGAGTTTGTTCTGCTTCATGGCCCAATATTGGCTTAAGAAGTGAATTTGGCGCAGCCCCACCACCAAATTTAATCCTGGAACAAACAACCACCAAACGATTAGTGGTTCTTTCATCCCAGCTTCTCGATACATTCGATTTACAGTTTTGTAAAGCTTAAACTGGACGACGTAAATCCAGGCGATGCCCAAAAACGATAGCCACCCAACCCAGTGCGGCACATTCGGAACGCACAGTGCCAGCGCTGAAGGAAGGGCTACACCCAGCCCAAAGGGAATCAGACTGAGCGCGCCCGACCAGCCATCGCCGTTGTAGCGTCGCAGTTCATCTTGAATCACCCATTTGTAATAGCCGTAGTAAGCCAACAGAGTAACGGCTGACAAGAAAATAACGCGCCAAAGCGGACGAGGAGTTCCGGGAGAATGACTATCCATAAACCTGCATTAAAACGAAAATACGAGTAAAGCGCCGATCGCTAGCTTTACAGTTTGTAACACAGGTTAACCCATTCACACCAGAAGAATTCTAACGTCGGTGGGGCATTCCCGGATCGCGTCGCACTGTCGTATCGGCTTGAATTTGCTGGCGACCATTCCGAATAATTCGTAGCATTTCGGCGAGTTGTAATTCCATGTCTTGCAGCGTGCGATCAGCATACTCATCTGCTCCCGCTTGAATTTCTTCACATTCTGCGATCGCCATGCGCTGCATATCTTCCAGTTCTTGTTGAGCCTGCCGTCGCATTCGGTCAATTTCAGAAATAGTTTGCTCCCGAATCGCCTCACACTCCTGCTGCACACGTTGGCGAATCTGTTGAGCTTGCATCTCAGCCTGCCGCACAATGCCGGATTCGTTCAATAACTGAGATGCCCGACGTTCAGCCGTTTCAATAATCTCTTGGGCGTATTGCTCTGCTTGCATAAAAATTTCTTCTTTATGCCGAGTAACATTCTCCGCCTCATGAAACGCTTCCGGCAAACTTAGCCGAATCAAATCAAGCTGTTCAATCAGTTTTTCCTCATCCACCATCGTGCGACCCCAAACAGGTAGTCGCGGGCTGTCGAGGATCATCTCCTCCAGCCGATTGAGTTCCCGTTGAATGTCTACTCCGGGTCGCCCACCGTCTCGCGGTGAAACTCCGTTTTGGGAGGCTCCAACGGCTGGGGTAAATCCATGTTCGGGACCGGTACTGGAAGAGTCTTGGCGTAGCATCTGTAGATATCCAGGGCGACAGGTGGTGGAACAAGGTGATCAATTGGACCGCCAAATCTGGCAATTTCTTTGACTAAGCTACTGCTTAAAAAGCTGTGCTCATTGGATGTTGCCAGAAAAACGGTTTCAATCTCCTCCGAGAGAGTTTTATTCGTATGCGCCATCTGCAATTCCATCTCAAAGTCCGAAAGTACTCGCAACCCTCGTAACAGAACATTAGCTCGTCGCATAGTGGCATAGGTCACGGTTAACCCATCGAAACTATCAACCTCAACGTTCGATAAATGGGCGGTGGCTCGTCGAATTTGATCCATTCGTTCTGCAACCGTAAATAAAGGAGATTTATTGGGGTTGCGAAGCACGGCGACGATAACCTCCTCAAACAAGCGACACCCACGCTCGATTACATCCAGGTGACCAAGCGTGATGGGGTCAAAGCTGCCAGGGTAAATTGCAAGCACTGAGGGAACTCAATCGACTGATGAGGCGATTATAAGAGTAAAACTCACTTCAAGCGCAGGAAGGAAACACCAGTTAAAGAG